>NZ_VIKT02000005.1 GCF_009371975.2 Microcella pacifica | reverse complement strand
CCGCGAGATCTGCTCTACGCGCCCCCGGCAGGAGTCGAACCTGCGACCAAGAGATGAGAAGGCACCGCGAGATCTGCTCTACGCGCCCCCGGCAGGAGTCGAACCTGCGACCAAGAGATTAGAAGGCTCCTGCTCTATCCGCTGAGCTACGGGGGCATCCAGCTCCCCCAGGATACCGGTCGGGCAGTGCCTCTGGCGGAGCCGCGAACCGATTCCGTAGCCTCGACTCATGACCTACGCACACTGGACCCGCGTCTCGGAGTGGCCTCTCGCGGCCGCCGCACTCGTCTTCTTCGGCATCTACGCCTGGCTCGTGATCGGCGAGCCCCCCACCGCTCTGGAGATCACGATCGAGGTGCTCCTCGTGGTCATCTGGGTGATCTTCGTCGTCGACTACGTGATGCGCCTCGTGCTGACCACGAATCGGCTGCAGTGGTTCGTGCGTCACCTGCATCTGCTGGCGATCGTGATCCTGCCGTTCTTCCGCCCGTTGTACCTGATTCGCCTCGTGAGCCTCGTGGGGCTGCTGAGCAAGGCGAGCGCGTTCCGCGGCCAGGTGACGATGTACTTGGTGACGGCGTCGAGCATGCTCATCCTCATCGCGTCGGTCGCGATCCTCGATGTGGAGCAGGATGCTCCCGGGGCGCTCATCACGTCGTTCGGCGACGCCATCTGGTGGGCGTTCGTGACGATCACGACGGTCGGCTACGGCGACCTGTTCCCGGTGACCACGGCGGGGCGGCTGGTGGCCGCGGGGCTCATGGTGGCGGGCATCGCGCTGCTGGGCTCGGTGACGGCGACGTTCGCCTCGTGGTTCGTCGAGCGCGTCGCGAGGCCCGCGACCTCGGAGCCGGCGACCGCGGCAGTGGCGCGTGGCGACGAGCCCGACCAGGAGGCCGGGAACGCACCTCAGTCGGCGGCGGAGGCGAGCGCGGCGAGCAGCCGCGGCAGCGGGGGAACGCCCTCGGCCTGAACGACGACGGCACCCCCGTCGTCGAGGACAACGACGGTGGGGGTGCGAGTGACGCCGCGCGCTTCGGCTCGCTCGGGGTGGTGGGCCACGTCGAGCTCGTCCCAGCGCAGACTCGGCACGAGCCGGGCGGCTTCGGCGACGACCTCGCGAGCCCGATGGCAGGGCTCGCAGAAGGCTGAGGTGTAGAGCTCGAGGCGCATGCGGGAAGCCTAGAGGCGGAGCATCCGTGCCCCCTGATGGCGGCCTCGCGGCGCGAACGGCCACATCGTCGTGTGCCGGCCAACGCCGGGTGAACACTGCGTGACGTCTGCCCCACGGCCGCGCGCGCGTCGCCGCGTGTTCACCGAGTCGGGCGAGACTCCTGCAATGGCACGGTGGGGGAATTATCGCGCGCTCGGCGACTCGGTGAGCATGATGCGCCGCGACGCGAGCGACCTCACCTTCGATTCGCCGACCTGGTCGTGGACGGATCGGGTCGCTCTCGCGGTCGAGAGCGTGGCCCGACTGCGCGGGGAGGCGGCCCAAGGATGCTCGCTCGCGAGCCCCGGCGCGACCGTCGAGCAGCTCGTGCACGACCAGGTGCCGCGGGCGCTCGAGGCGGGCGCCGACCTCGTGACGATCCTCATCGGCACCTCGGAGCTGCTCGACGGCTCCGCACGCCCCGCCTCGCTCGCCCGCCGTCTGGAGTCGGGCGTGCGCACGCTCACCGCAGCCGGCGTGGACGTCGTGCTCGCGACGTGCCTCAACCCGCCGACGGCGATCGTGCCGCGACGGCGGCGCGTGCGCACGGCCGAGTTCACGGCAGAGCTGTGGTCGATCGCCCGCACGCACGACGCCTCGGTCGTGGATGCCTGGTCGTTGCGCGATGCGCGCCTGCGCCCGCTCGGCACGGGTGATCGCGTGCATCTCGGCGAGGAGGGCCACCGCCAGCTGGGCACGCGGGCCGTGCACGTGCTGGGGCTGCCGTTCGTCGAGCTGGGCGGCCGCCCTCGAGCGTCGGCGGCCGGCGGCTAGACTGCCGGAGTGAGTGCCGCTACTGATCGTCTCGTCTGGATCGACTGCGAGATGACGGGTCTCGACCTCGCGTTGGACGACCTCATCGAGGTCGCCGTGGTCATCACGAACTACGACCTGGAGCCCGTGCACGACGGCTTCTCGATCGTCATCGCGCCCACCGAGCGGGGTATGGCGAACATGAGCGACTTCGTGCGCGAGATGCACGCCTCAAGCGGCCTGCTCGACGAGCTGCCGCAGGGCGTGCCGCTCGAGGATGCCCAGGCGCAGATCATGGCGTACCTCACCGAGCACGTTCCGACCGCTGGGCAGTCTCCCCTCGCGGGCAACACGATCGGCACCGACCGAGCGTTCATCGCGCGCTCGCTGCCGCAGGTCGACGCGCACCTGCACTACCGCAGCGTCGACGTCTCCTCCATCAAGGAGCTCGTGCGTCGGTGGTTCCCCCGCATCTACTTCAACGCGCCCGCGAAGGACGGCGGGCACCGGGCCATGGCCGACATTCTCGAGTCGATTCGCGAACTCGACTACTACCGCAGGGCGGGGTTCGTCGCCGAGCCGGGGCCCAGCTCTGACGACGCTCAGGCGGTCGCGGCCGACATCGTGCAGAAGTGGGAGCCCCGGCTGTAATACACTGGGGCGGCAGCGTGCGCGAGCACGGTGACACGGTGGGTATAGCTCAGCTGGTAGAGCGCCTCGTTGTGGTCGAGGAGGCCGCGGGTTCAAGCCCCGTTACTCACCCCACTGGCTGATCGGGCTCGGGTTCTTCCCGGGCCCGATTCGCCTTTTCTGGAGTAGCTTCGTGCCGCTCCGCCCCCGCGTCCTCCCCGCATGTTCAGTCGGCTGCGCGAGACTAGGAGCGTGACTCCCCCCGCCGGCACCTCCTCGTCCGTGGCCGAGAGGCTCGACGAGCAGACCCTGCACGCCTCGCAGGTGCCGTGGTCGACGGTCATCTGGAACGACCCGGTGAACCTCATGAGCTACGTCTCGTGGGTGTTCCGCCGCCACTTCGGCATGACGCGAGAGGACGCTGAGCGCGCGATGCTCGCCGTGCACCACGACGGTCGCGCAACGGTCGCGGAGGGCAATCGCGAGGCGATGGAGCGCCACGTCGAGGCGATGCACGAGTACGGACTGTGGGCGACCGTCGAGAAGGCTCCCCGATGAGGGGCTTCCAGGCGACGGAGGCTGGCTGGCAGGCCATCCTCGAACCGGAGGAGGCGCGCATTCTGCTCTCGCTGAGCCGTCAGCTGCAGTCGCTGCTCGCCGACAGCCTCGAACCGGATGCTCTCGCCGACGGCGCCGTGCGTCGCCTGCTGCCCGATGCCTATCGCGATGACCCCGAGGCCGCCGAGGAGTGGCGCCGCTTGAGCCGACGCGGCCTCGTCGAGCGCAAGGTCGCGCATGCCGCGACCCTGAGCCGCGCGCTCGCGGCCCCCGCCATCGCCTCGGAGCCGACGACGATCACGCTCGACGCCGACGACGCCCTCGACTGGGTGCGCGCTGTCGGCGACCTGCGGCTCGTCCTCGCCGACCGCATCGGCATCGTCGTCGACGGTGACGAGGGCACGACGGCGGAACCGGGGCTGCGAGAGCTGTACGACTGGCTCGCGTGGATTCAGGACGACCTCGTGCGCGTGTTCGAGTCGGGTGAGGGCGGTGCCGACGGTGACGAGTGAGCCTGCAGAACTAGACCTCGACGAGGCCGCGTTCGAGCGGCTCGTCGTGGAGGAGCTCGACGCGCTGCCCGACGAGATGGTCGAGGGGCTCGACAATGTCGTCTTCGTGACCGAGGCGAGGCCCGAGGACGGCTCCCTCGACCTGCTGGGCCTCTACGAGGGGGTCGCCCTCACCGACCGCGGCCAGTACGGCTTCGGCGAGCTGCCCGACCGCATCATCCTTTACCGCGAGCCGCTGCTCGCCGCCGCCGAGGGCGACCTCGAGGAGCTGCAGGAGCAGATCCACATCACGCTCGTGCACGAGATCGCCCACTTCTACGGTATCGACGACGACGAGCTGCACCGACTGGGGTGGGCGTGAGCCGGGGTGCGCGCCGCGCGCGGGCAGTCGTGAGCGGCGTCGTCGCCCTCGTGATCGTCGCCGCCGCGGCGTACGCCGCGGCGGCGCTCCTGAGCCCGCTGCCCGCACTCGAGGTGCAGCCGCGCGAGCTCGACACGAGCGCTGTGGGCGCCTCGCTCGACGAGCTCGTACTGCCTGATGCCGGGGCGACAGCCGTTGCCCTGCCCTCGGGCGAGCCGGTTCTCGCCGGCGAAGAGGAGCCCCGCCCCATGGCGGGCGTCGCCAAGCTCGTGCTCGCGCACGTCGCCCTCGACGCAGAGCCCCTCGAGGTGGGGCGCACGGGCGAGACCGTTCAGATCGATGCGGCGACAGCATCCCGCTACCGAGAGCTCACGACGGCGAGGGCGCGCACCGTGCCTGTACAGCAGGGTCAGGTCTGGACGCGCCGCGATCTGCTCGCGGCGACCGTCATCGGCTCGGGCAACAACATCGCCGAGTTACTCATGCTCGAGGTCTTCGGCGGCCTCGACGCCTATACCGCAGCGGCCTCGTCGTGGCTCGACTCGGTCGGGCTCGCCGACACCGCGGTCGTCGACGCGACGGGCCTGGACTCGGGCAACATCTCGACCGCGGGCGACCTCGCGCGACTCGCCCAGCTCACGCTCGCCGACCCGGTGCTCGGCGAGCTCATGACCGACCGGCCGCGCACCGCGACCTCGGGGGCCTCGTGGGGCGATGAGGCCGCGTACGTGGTCGACACCGGCGCGATCGGCCTCACGCGCACCTATACGGATGCGGCCGGAGTCGTACTGCTCCTGGCCGTGCCCGTCGTGGCCGCCGGCGCGGGGGGCGAGTCGGCCACTCCCGTCGCTCTCGCGCTGCTCGGCCAGCCGGGGTACGCCCAGGCCGAGGTCGCGGTACGGGCGCTCATCGCCTCCCTCGCCGACGTCGTCGCCCCCACCACCCTCGTGGAGGCCGGCGCGACGGTCGGCGAGCTGCGGTCGGCGTGGGGCCAGAGCACGAGCATCCTCGCCCGCGACGCGGTCGCGGTCACTCAATTCGACGGCAGCACGATCGAGGTGCGCCTGAACATTCCCGCGCGCCAGACCGTGCTCGAGGGCACGACCATCGGGCAGCTCGTCGTCTCGTCGCCCGACGGCGAGCAGGTCTCGAACCTCGTCGCCGACGGCACGATCGCGCAACCGGGCGTCGCCTGGCGCTTCGCCGACCCCGCGACCGTCATCGGTCGCTGGACGGGCTGAACGCGACGAGCACGGGCACCCGGGTCAGCCCGGCCTCGCTCAGCCCGGCACGACCTCGTCGGCGGTGCCGCGCGGGTCGTGCCGGTAGGCGTGCCACTCCTCCTGCCGCGCCCAGCGCTGCCAGTTGCGGGCGAAGACCTCGCCGTCCCGCGCGATCGCGCGGCGCCGCCGCTCGACGTCGTCGGTCAGCTCGATCCAGAGGGCGTGATCGGCGAGGGCACGCGCGGTCGGGCTGATCGCCCCGCAGCCCTCGATCACGAGGGGTCGCTGCGGGTCGAGGTCGTGCCAGGTGCCGGGGCGGGCATCCGGCCAGTTCCACGACCGCCAGCGGGGCGGTCGCCCCTCCGCGATCGCCCGCAGCACATGGTGGAGCACATGCGCTTCCGCAGCCTCAAGGCCGCCCCAGCCCGGATAGACATCGTCGAGGCTCAGCAGCTGCGCGCCGGTCGACCGCGCGAGCTCGGTCGCGAAGGTTGTCTTGCCCGAGCCCGACCGCCCGTCGATGAGGGTGATGCGATCTCTAACCACCGACCACTCCGATCACGGGGTTGAACGTTCCGACCAGCACCGCCGTCGTTACCGCAGCAGCCGAGACGAGCACGGCGGTCGCAACGACAGCCGTGTCGGATGCTCGCCACGGCGACGGCCGAATCCACGTGCGCGGCCCCGGAGCTCCGAACCCTCGCGCCTCCATGCCGATCGCGAGCGCCGACCCGCGGCGTATCGACAGCACGAGCAGCGCGAACACCAGACTCGCGGCACGCCGCACCCGGCCGTGATCGCCGAGGCCGCGCGCGCGGCGCGCCCGCTCGAGCAGCCGCGCGTCGTCGCGCAGCACGGTCAGCAGTCGCAGGGCCGCGACTCCCCCGAGCACGAAGCGACTGGGCAGGCGGAGGTTCTGGCCGAGAGCATCCCCCAGCCGCGTCGCATCGGGCCGCGAGAACAGAGCGATCGCGGGTACAGCGATAGCGAGAATGCGCAGCAGGGTGGCGAGCGCGAGCTCGAGTGAGCCGTCGCTGATGCTCACGAGCCAGAACTCGGCGTAGACCGTGCCGCTCGGCTGGCCGTAGAAGACGATCGTGAGGGCGGCGAACGGAGCCGCGATGAGAATCGGAGCGATGCGGTGCAGCAGCAGTCGGGCCGGGATGCCCAGCAGGGGTATCAGCAACAGCTGCAGCACGAGCGCGACCGCGGCCGACACGACGTCGATCGTCGTGACGAGCAGCAGGGCTGGCACGAGCGAGGCCGCGATCGACGCGACCGGGTTGAGCCGATCGCCGAGCGTCGCCGACCGAGACGGTGTCTGCGAGACCGACGCTGTCGATGCGTGGCTCGGCGTGTCGGGGTTCGGCTGCGGCGTGTTGGCGAGTTGTGTCGGTCTGGCAGACACGAGCTCGGGGGCGCCCGGGGCGGGCAGGGCGACCTCGCGTGCGCCCAGCGCCTCGACGAGGGCGCGGTCGTGCGTCGCCATGACGACAGCACCGCCGGCGTCGCGGTGCTCGGCGAGCAGGGCGGCGAGCTCGGCCCACGTTCGCGAGTCCTGCCCGAACGTGGGCTCGTCGAGCAGCAGCACGGGCGGGGCCGCCGCAAGGGCGGTGCCCACCGAGAGACGGCGTTGCTCGCCACCGCTGAGCGAGAACGGGCTCACTCCACCGAGCCGCCGCAGCCCGAGCCGAGCGATCAGCGCATCAGCGGGCGCAGGCGAGCCGTCGAGTGACCCCGCGCGCGACGCGACGAGCCCGTGCGCACGGTCACCGCGGGCGCCGGCGTACGCGCGCTGCCCCACGGCGAGCTCGTCGCGAACCGTGCCCGCGACGAACTGATGCTCGGGGTTCTGGAACACGACGCCGAAGCGCGCCGCGAGGTCGGCCGAGCTCCAGCGCTCGGGTGCGCCAGCCGCGAGCGCCTCGATCGACCCGGCAGCGGGTGGCAGGAGCCCCGCGAGGGTGAGCAACAGCGTGCTCTTGCCGCTGCCGTTCGGCCCGGTGAGCGCGACGATCTCGCCGGCGCGCACCTCGAGATCGAGCCCGAGCGGAATCGGCTCGCCCCCGGCCGGTTGCACGTCGAGCCGGGCTGCTTCCACGAGCACATCACCCCGCAGTGCCGAGGCGGCCGCTGGATGCTCAGGCTCGCGCCCGGGAACCCAGACGCCGCGCGCCGAGAGCTCTGCACCCTGCTCGGCCAGCACCTCCTCGACGGGCCCGTCAGCCACGACGCGGCCATCGTCGAGCACGACGACGCGGTCGACGAGCGCGGCCCACACCTCGACGCGGTGCTCGACGACCACGAGGGTGAGTGCGCGCTCGCGCACGAGCCCGTCGACGGCGCGCGCCACGTCGACGACGCCGGCGGGGTCGAGCTGCGCGGTCGGTTCGTCGAGCAGCAGGGCTGCGGGCTCGAGCGCGAGCACTCCGGCGAGGGCGAGCCGTTGACGCTGCCCGCCCGAGAGCCGGGCGCCCTCGGCGTCGGCAGGCAGGTCGAGCCCGACGGCCTGCGGCGCCGAGTCGACGCGCTCGGCGATCTGCGCGGCCGGCACCCCGAGGTTCTCCGGCCCGAAGGCCACGTCGTCTCGGGCGCGAGCGAGCACCAGTTGAGCATCCGGATCTTGCAGAAGGAGCCCGACCCGCCCGCGCGACTCGGCCACCGGGCGGTCGTCGACCGTCAGGTTGCCGCGCTGATCGCCCTCGTCAGACCCGCCCAGCACGCCCGCCCAGGCCTGCAGCAACGTCGACTTGCCGCTTCCCGACGCGCCGAGCAGCAGCACCCGCTCTCCAGGAGCGATGCTGAGGTCGACCCCGTCGAGCACGGGCGTCGAGCGGCCCGCGGGAGTCCAGCCCCAGTCGTGCGCCCCGAGCGAGGCGGCGGCGGTCGTCACGAGGTCGATCGGTGCTCCACGGCTTCATCTGCCGACGTGGCCTCGCGCTCTGACTGCAGAGCGAATTCGCGACCGGCCGCGAAGCGCGAGAGGGCGCCCGTGCGCGCGAGTCCGCGCACGATGAGCCAGCTGCCGAGGCCCGCGATCACGGCGCCCGAGAGCATCGCGCTCACGGCATAGACGACCATGAACTCGGGGCGTGCTGCGGCGTAGTAGAACGTGAGGTCCATGATGGTGAGGCCGACTCCGGCGCCCACTCCCGCGACGATCGCGGGCACGAGACCCCAGGCGCGGTAGAGCAGAATGGCGAAGACGATCTCGGCCCCCAGGCCCTGCACGAGACCCCAGGCGAGCGCCGTCCAACCCCAGAAGCCGCCGAGCAGCGCCGAGACCGCGGCCGCGACGAGTTCGCCGTACAGGGCCGCCCCCGGCTTGCGCACGATGAGGCCGACGAGCACAGCAGGAAACAACCAGACGGCGTAGACGAGCGCCTGCAGACCCGGCAGCACGGCCTCAATGGGCGCGGTGAGCGGCGAGTAGACGAGGTTCCACAGGGTGAAGACGAGGCCGCCAGCGACGCCCAGGACGCTCGCGACGACGATGTCGACCACGCGCCAGCGCATGCTGGGGCGGGTGGTGGGGGAAGGTGCGGTGGTGACCATGGTGTGCCTTTCGCTCTGCGCGGGCACGCTCGCACGGCCCGCGAATCGGTATGGCACGGGTGATGTGAGATGTAGTCCTCCCTGCGCCGGCATGATCCGGATCAGGTTCGACGGTCGAAGCGTGAGTTGCGCTTCCTCTCAGCCCGGTTCACCGGACTCCCGTGTACGAGCCCAGTCTATGCGCAGTCAGTAGGATCGCGACCATGGAACTCGCCTTCAGCCCCGAGCTGCTCATCGCCTTCGCCACGCTGCTCGTGCTGGAGATCGTGCTCGGCATCGACAACGTCGTCTTCATCTCGATCCTCGCCGCCAAACTCCCCGCCGAGCAGCAGAACCGGGCGCGCATCGTCGGGCTGAGCCTCGCGATGCTCATGCGCATCGGTCTGCTGTTCGCCGCGAGCTGGATCATCGGGCTCACCGCCGACCTGTTCACCGTGCTCGGCATGGGCATCTCGGGCCGCGACCTCATCCTCATCCTCGGCGGGCTCTTCCTCGTCTACAAGGCGGTCATCGAGATCCACGAGAAGCTCGAGGGCGAGGAGGAGCACGCGCGCGGCGGCAAGGCCGCGACCTTCGGCGGCGTCATCGTGCAGATTCTGCTCATCGACATCGTCTTCTCGCTCGACTCGGTCATCACCGCCGTCGGCATGGTCGACGAGCTGTGGATCATGATCGCGGCCGTCGTCATCGCGATCGCCCTCATGCTCTTCACGGCGAAGGCGATCAGCGACTTCGTCGCGAAGCACCCGACCGTCAAGATGCTCGCGCTCGCCTTCCTCGTCCTCATCGGCGCGACGCTCATCGCCGAGGGCGTCGACGTGCACATCGACAAGGCGCTCATCTACGGCCCCATCGCCTTCGCGATCGGCGTCGAGGTACTCAACCTGATCTACCGCGGGCGCCAGGCGAAGCGGCGCGCGGCTGAGCCGCAGCCCGTCACCCTGCGGCCGTTCATCATCAAGGACGCCCCCGAGGGCCGCATCACGCCCGTCCCGGTCGGCGCCGAGCGCCGGGCCGTCGCCGACTCGATGAACCACCCCGACGGGGCCCCGTGAGCCCCAGTTCCTCCCGCAACCCGCCCGCCGACCGCTCGTCGGGCGCACCGACGAGCCCGAACATCGAGTCGCTCATCACGCGCGTGCTCGATCACGCGGCGAGCCCCGAGGAGGGGCACCGCCGACTCGCGGTGCTGCTGAGTGCGGCAGGATCGGTCACGCAGGAGCTCGACCTCACGGCCGCTCTGCAGCGCATCGTCGAGGTCGCGCGCGAACTCGTCGGGGCGCGCTACGGTGCGCTCGGCGTCATCTCCCCCGACGGCGGCTTGGAGCGCTTTCTGCACGACGGCTTCACGGCCGAGCAGGTAGAGGCTCTCGGGCCCCCGCCGAGCGGCCGCGGAATTCTCGGCGCCGTCATCACCGAAGGGCAGAGCATCCGTCTCGACACGCTGGCGGATGATGCGCGGTCGGTGGGGTTCCCCGCCCATCATCCGCCCATGGGGTCCTTCCTCGGCGTGCCGATTCCGGTCGGCGACGCCGTCTTCGGCAACCTCTACCTCACCGAGCGCGCCGACGGCCCCTTCGACGAGGTCGATGAAGAGGTCATCGCCGCCCTCGCCGCCATGGCGGGCACGGCGATCGCGAACTCCCGCCGCTACGAGCAGTCACGGGATGACCGGCGCTGGCTCGCCGCCTCCGAGCGCCTCAACCAGCGCCTGCTGGCGGGCGAGCTCGACCCCGACGACCTGACCGTCGTCGCCGACGTGGCCTCAGAGCTCTCCGGTGCCGACGTTGTCGTCGCCGTCGACTCGGCCGGCGGCTCGGCGGGCGACGCTCTCGCGCACGCCCGGCAGGAGCTCGACCGTCGCGCCGACGGCGCCCCGCTCGGGCCCGTGCTGCTCGTGCCTCTCGAGGGCGGCCCCGATCGGGAGTCCGGCGCCCTCGGCATCGCGCGCGGCGAGCGCGGGCACCCCTTCACGACCGCGGAGCGCGAGACCATCACGCGGTTCGCGCGCTCTGTCGCGATTGCTCGCGACCTCGCCCGCACGCGCAGCGATGAGGAGCGCATCGCCCTCGCCGACGAGCGCGACCGCATTGCGCGCGACCTGCACGACCACGTGATCCAGAGCCTCTTCGCCGTCGGGCTCTCGCTGCAGAGCGTCGTCGGCGACCCCCGCACACCCGTCGGCAGCCGCATCGCCGCTCAGGTCGAGGCGATCGACGCGACCATCCGGCAGATCCGCCACGCGATCTATCGGCTGGAATCGCCGGCGGGCGCGAGCGACTACAGCCTGCGCGCCCGCATCAACACGCTCGTGCGGCAGACCCTCGAGGGTGAGGATCTCGATTCGAGGCTCGAGTTCTCGGGCCCCGTCGACACACTCGTCGACACCGAGCTCGGCGACGAGGTGGCCGCAGTCGTGCGCGAGAGCCTCTCCAATGCGGTGCGGCACGCCCGGGCGTCGAGCGTCGCCGTCTCGATCGCCGTGCGCGGAGCCCACGTCACCGTGACCGTGTCCGACGACGGCGTCGGCATCGGCCCGCACTCGCGTCGCAGCGGCCTCGACAACCTGGCCGCTCGTGCCCGGCAGCGGGCGGGAGAGTTCTCGGTGGCGAGCGCCGACCCGCACGGCACCGTGCTGAGCTGGACGGTACCGTGGGAGGCACGATGAGCGAGCCCGTCACCGTCTTCCTGCTCGACGACCACGAGATCGTGCGTCGTGGGCTCAGCGACCTGCTCGAGCACGAGGACGGCATCACCGTCGTCGGCGAGGCGGGCCTCGCGCACGGTGCCGCCGACGCCATTCTCGCCTCGGGCGCCCGCGTCGCCGTGCTCGACGGTCGCCTGCCCGACGGCAGCGGCATCGATGTGTGCCGCGACGTCAAGTCGCTCGACCCCGGCATCGGCTGCCTCATCCTCACCTCCTACGACGACGACAAGGCCGTGCTCGCCGCCGTGCTCGCGGGGGCCAACGGCTACCTGCTCAAGGAGCTGCGGGCCACGGCCCTCGTCGACGCGATTCGACGCGTCGCGGCGGGTGAGTCGCTGCTCGAGCCCGGCGTGACCGAGCGCGTCACCGCGCGCCTCACGCAGTCCGTCGACGGGCCCTCGCCCCTCGATGCGCTGACACCGCGCGAGAAAGACGTTCTGGGTCTCATCGCCGAGGGCCTGTCGAACCGCGAGATCGGCGCCAGGCTCTTCCTCGCCGAGAAGACGGTGAAGAACAATGTGAGCGCGATCTTCGCGAAGCTCGGCATGCAGCGCCGCACGCAAGCGGCGGTCCTCGCCGCGGAGTGGCTGCCGCGCGAGCGCCCCGCCCCCTGACCGAGGTCGCAAGCTAGCCGGCAGGTGCGAGCGAGGGCGGTGCGGCCGGCCCGCGGCGTGCGGCGATCTCGTTCTGGCCCCAGCGGATTCCCTTGAGCGCCGGATACACGGCGAGGAACACCCACGCTGGCACGCGCAGGGCCCGGTTGCGCACCTGGTGGTGGGTGTAGGTGCGGTCGAAGCGGCCCACGTACGAGTAGTAGTCGCGCGGGCTGTCGTCGATGCGCCGCGCCGACATGCCGGTGACCATCGTCGGCACGTAGACCGCCTTCAGACCGCAGTCGTGCAGGTGCACCGAGATGTCGATGTCCTCGTGGAAGAGGTCCTCCTCGTCTCGGCAGACCTCCCCGCGGATCCGCTGCCACGCCGTGTCGCGCAGCGCCATATTGCTGCCGAACACGAAGTGGTATTCCCGCGCGAGCATGAGCATCGCCCGCCGCAGGGTGTCGTCGGCCTTGAGCCCGAAGCGTCGCAGCGGCATGTCGTAGTACACGACCGGTCCCGTGGCCGCCGCCACGGTCTCGTCGACGAACGCCTTCTGCACCTCCTCGACCCAGGTCGGCTCGAGCACCGAGTCGGCGTCGATGCGGCCGATCACCTGACCGGTCGCGGCGTCGAGGCCGAGATTGCGCGTGGGCACGAGGCCCTGCTCGTCGAACTGGCGAAGATACTGCAGCGGGGCATCCGGATGCTCGGCCTGCAGCTCGGCGACGATCTCCGCCGTGCGATCCGTCGACCGGTTGTCGACCACGATGATCTCGTGGGCGGGTACGGTCTGCGCGAGCGCGGCGAGCACGCACGGCCCGATCGTGAGCTCCTCGTTGAAGGCGGGGATGACGATCGAGACGGTGAGCGGCGCCACGCCCGATCCGGGCGCCGGCGCTGGTGTCGTCACAGCGGTGCGCTCAGAAGGGCCACCGTCACGGTGCCGCCCTTCGTCGGCTGGCTGCCCAGCTCGCGGAAGCCGCGCCGACGATGGAAGGCCATGCTGCCCGGGTTGGGCGGGTCGAGGTTGACCTCGCACGTGACCTCGGCGCGGCCCTGCTCTCGAGCGGCCTCGAAGACGGCGTCGTAGAGGATCGCGCCGAGCCCGCGACCGCGCTCCGACTCCGCGATGACGATGCGGTCCACGTAGAGGTGGTCGACGTCACGCGACTCGAAGAAGCGGTAGTTCTCGCTCTCGTAGGCGGCACCCGGTGCGAGGGCGAGCACGAAGCCCACGAGCGCGTCCTCGCCCTCTGCGTCGTCGCGCTCGACGCCGAGCGCGAGAGCGGAGAAGGCGATGAGAGCCGCCAGCTCGTGCGCAGACGTGATCGGCACCGCGGGTGCCGCGGCGTTGTTGAGGGGCTGCAGCCGGGCGGCGTCCGCAGCGACGAGCGGCCGTACCCGGTATTCCGTGGAAGCGTCGCCGGTGCGAAGAGTGGTCACGATCGGTCAGCGTAGCAATCGCGGGTGCTGACGAGCGTGTCGTGCGCGCTGGAGCACACTCGCGGGGCAGGGCGGGGCGCTACTCTCGCCCCATGACTGAGACTCACTCCGGCTCCGCTGTCGACCTGCTCGTGATCGGGGGAGGCACAGCGGGAATCGTCGCGGCCAAGACTGCGGCGCGCTTCGGCGCCGACGTACTGCTCGTCGAGCGCGACCGCATGGGCGGGGACTGCCTGTGGACCGGCTGCGTTCCTTCCAAGTCGCTCATCGCCGCCGCCGATGCGGCGACCTGCGCACGCTCGAGCGCCGAGCTCGGTGTGCGGGCGAGCGAGGTCGCCGTCGACTTCGCCGCGGTCATGCGGCACGTGCACGCCGCCATCAGCACGATCGAGCCGGAGGACTCCCCCGAAGCTCTCCACGCCGTGGGCGCCCGCGTCACGCTCGGCTCGGCGCACTTTCTCGGCCCCCGCGAGGCGGAGGTGAACGGCGAGCGCATCCGCTTCCGTCAGGCGATCATCGCGACCGGCTCCGCGCCCGTCATGCCGGGCATCGAGGGTCTCGACCGTGTCGACGCTCTCACGAGCGAGACGGTGTGGGATATCGATGAGTTGCCCTCGCGGCTCCTCGTGCTCGGCGGCGGGGCGATCGGCTGCGAGCTCGCGCAGGCCTTCGCCCGGCTGGGGTCGCACGTGACCCTCGTGCAGCGCAACGCCCGCCTCCTGCCCAAGGAGGACGAAGCCGCGTCGGCGATCGTCGCGGAGGCGCTGCGCGCCGACGGCGTGGACGTGCTCACCGGCACCGAGCTCGAGTCGATCACCGCCGCGACGGGAGGAGGCGGCACCGCGGCCCTCTCGACGGGCGACGCGGTGCGGTTCGACCGCATCCTCGTCGCCCTCGGGCGCAGCCCCCGCGTTGACGACCTCGACGTCGCCGCCGCGGGCGTGCGCCTCGACGATCGCGGCTATGTCGAGGTCAACGATGCGCTGCGTTCGAGCAATCGGCGCATCTGGGCAGCCGGCGACGTGACCGGGCTGCCCGCCTTCACCCACCTCGCCGGCGGCGGCGGCAGCACCGCCGCGACCAACGCCGTGCTCGGTCTGCGCCGGCGCATCGACCGGGATGCCGTGCCGCGCGTGACCTTCACCCACCCCGAGGTCGCCGCCGTCGGCGTGCTGCCCGACGATGCCGCGGCGCACACGTGCACCGTGAGCGAGGTCCAGCACGCGCATACCGACCGCGCCATCGCCGAAGGCGAGACGGTCGGATTCACGCGGCTCGTCATCGACCGCCGAGGTCGTGTGCGCGGCGCCACGATCGTCGGCCCCCGTGCGGGCGAGTCGATCGGCGAAGCCTGCCTCGCCGTGAGTGCGGGCCTTCGCACGAGCGCGATCTCGAGCGCCACCCACCCCTACCCGACCTACAGCGACGCCCTGTGGAACGCCGCGATCGCCGACGTGCGATCGCGGCTCGAGTCGGGCGCCCTCGCGACCGTCATCGGGGTGCTCGCGCGCGTGCGCCGCCTCGTGACCCGCTGAGAGCGGGAGCCCGAGCCGGGCATCCCGCCTCAGCGCAGGGCGCGGTAGCCCGCGATCATGCGCTGCACGGCACTCACCGCCACGAGGGCCGCCCAGACGACCGCGATCGGGGCCGCCCAGAACGGCATGATGAACCACAGGCTGTGCACCACGATCGTCTCGGTGCCTTCGGCGATCCGGCCGAGGAAGGAGAGCGAGCGGCCGTCGTCGATCGTGCGGCCCGTGCGCTCGGCGATAGACGAGAACGCGAGGAACGCCGTGCCGTTGATGTAGTACGCGAACAGGACGAGCAGGAACGGCCACCACAGCGCCGCGAACCCCGCCGTCGCCCCTACGGCGACGCCGACGACCGTTGCGCCGTAGGCCACGAAGTCGGCGGTGATGTCGAGGAAGCCGCCCGCCTCGCTCTCGCCCGCACGGCCGTCAGCCTTGCGCAGGCGGGCGAGCGCCCCGTCGAGTCCGTCGACGACGCGCGAGACGAGCCACAGCGCGAGAGCCGCCCACCACCACTGCAGACCGGCCGCGACCGCCGCCGCGACGCCGAGCGCGAGGCCCGTCATGGTGAGGCCATTCGGTGAGATCCAGCGCCGGTCGAGAACCCGCGCGATCGCGTCGACGGGGCGAGCGAGCACGGCGCGCAGGGGTCGATCGAGCATCAGTCGCCCTCCTCGTTCTCGGCAGACGTCGACCGCGAGGGCGACTGCGGGGCGGATGCTGGTGCTGCGGGTTCCGGGGCGACGGGCTGCTCGACTTCGCGACGACGTCGCACGCCCGCGAACACCGCGCCGGCCAGAGTCAGCGCGCCGAGCACGCCGATCGCCGTCCACGCGGGCCAGCCGAACTCGAGTCCGTAGGCGCCGAGCGCGACGTAGGCGACGGTGCCGGGGATGATGCCCACGGCGGTGCCGAGCGCGTAGTCGCGGCGCCGCACCGCCGTGAGGCCCGCGCCGTAGTTGATCGCGGTGAAGGGCAGAACGGGGATGAGCCGCACCCCGATGACAGCCAGGAGCCCTCGGCGGCGCAGAAGGTCATCGAGCCGCGCGACGCGGGCACCGGTGAAGCGCTCGACAGCGTCGCGGCCGAGACCGCGACCGAGGGCGAAGGCCGCCGCCGCGCCGAGGAGCGCGCCCGCGTACACCGCCGCGAGCGCCCAGCCGAACCCGAAGGCAAGCCCCGCCGCGACGGAGAGCACGTTCTTCGGTGCCGGAGTGAGGGTGATCGCCGCGTAGAGCAGCGCGAAGCCGACACCGCCCGCCAAGCCGAGATCGGCCGTCCACGCGCGCAGGGCCTCGAGCCCCGGCAGGGGGACGAATACCCCAACCGCTATGGCGATGGCGACGAATACCCCGAGAGTGATCGCGCGCACCAGGACGGCACCTCGACGAGCACTACCGTCGTCAGAGTCGCGCAATACCGGCAAACCGCTCATCATCAGTCAGTGTAGGAGCAGGCGAGGAGAGTGCCGTCTCCATCGACCCCGCCGCACCCTCCCCCACCTCCAAGGAGAATCGTGAACGGTCACCACCCCGCTCGCGCCGGTCTCGCCGCGAGCCTGACGCTCGGCCTCGTCGCCACGCTCGCGGCCTGCTCGGCCGAGGCCGGCGCCTCGAGCGAGCAGAGCTACGAGAGCTGGGACGAGGTCGTCGCCGCGGCCGAGGGCCAGACCGTGAAGCTATGGATGTACGGCGGCGACGAGCAGGGCAACGCCTATGTCAACGATGTGCTCGTGCTGGCCGCCGCCGAGCAGGGCGTGACGCTCGAGCAGGTGCCGATCGCCGACACGCCCGACGCGCTCAACCGCATACTCAGCGAGGTGCAGGCTGGCGAGACCGACGGCGAAGTGGACCTCGTGTGGGTCAACGGCAACAACTTCGGCACGGGCAAGGAGGCGGGAGCGTGGGAGTGCGGCTGGACCGACCTTCTGCCCAACATGGCGCTTACCGACCCCGCCGATCCGCTGCTGCTCGACGACTTCGGCACGCCCGTCGACGGCTGCGAGGCTCCGTGGCACAAGGCGCAGTTCACCTTCGTGTACAACAGCGACACTGTCACCGACGTGCCGAGCACTCTCGATGAGCTGCTCGACTGGGCACGCGCGAACCCGGGGCGCTTCACCTACCCCGCGCCGCCAGACTTCACCGGCTCGGTCTTCGTGCGCGAGGTTCTCTACAGCGTGAGCGGCGGCTACGAGAATGTGCCCCTCGCCTACAGCGAGGAGGCGTTCGAGGAGCTCACGCCGGCGCTCTACGACGAGCTCACCGACCTCGCCCCCTCCCTGTGGAGGGGAGGCGAGACCTACCCGCAGAACTCGAACGAGCTCAACGAGCTCTTCGCGAACGGAGAAGTCGACGTCACGATGACGTACGGCCCGGCGACGCTCACCGAGCTTGTCGCCGACGGCATCTACCCCGCCGGAACCCAGGTGCTCACGCTCGACGAGGGCACCGTCGGCAACGCGAGCTTCCTCGGCCTCGCCTCGACCTCGGGCAGCAAGGCGGGTGCGATGGTCGTCGCGAACCTGGCGCTCTCGGTCGAGCAGCAGGTCGCCAAGGCCGAGCCGGATGTGTGGGGCCAGTTCACCGTGCTCGACCTCGACCAGCTCAGCGACGAGGAGCGTGCGCTGTTCGAGGCTCTGCCCACCTCGCCCGTCGTGCCGAGCTACGACGTGCTGAGCGAGAACGCGAACCCCGAGCTCGCCGCCGCGTGGGTCACGCCGATCGACGAGGCGTGGCGCGCTCAGGTGCTCGCGCGGTAGGAACCACCATCACCGCGCTCGACAGGCAGGCGGCGGGAGTCTCCCCGAGAGGCTCCCGCCGCTGGTCGTCGATCGCGCTCGTCGCCCCCGCGGTGCTCATCGCGCTGTTCGTCGTGGGCGGCGGCATCGGCTTCTCCCTCGTGCAGAGCCTCGGCCTGCTCCCCCTCGTCGGCGAGGCATCGCTGAGCCTCGACGCCTACCTCGCCAACGGGGACGATCTCGTGCGCGGCATCGGCCTCTCGCTCGCGATCGCGACCGCGTCGACCGCGCTGTCGTGCATCATCGGCCTCACCGCCGCGCTCGTCATCACGCAGGGCCGCAGCACTGGCCGGCTCGTGGCGGGGCTCAGCGCCTTCACGATCCCCATTCCTCACCTCGTCGGCGCCGCATCCGTCGGCCTCCTGCTGAGTGACGCCGGCATCATCCCCCGCATCCTCGGCATACCGGGAACCGAGTGGCCCGACATCGTGGGGGGATCCTGGTGGATCGCGGTCGTGCTCGAGTACACCTGGAAGGAGTCGGCGTTCGTCGCGCTCGTCGTCGCCGGGGTGCTCGCGAGCCGCGTCGCGCGGTACGACGAGACCGCGGCGCTGCTGGGCGCATCCCGTGCTCGCCGCCTGCGCCACGTCGTCATCCCGCTCGCACGCCCCGCCGTCATCGTGAGCGCGATCATCATCTTCGTCTACACGCTCGGCTCCTACGAGGTCGCGTGGCTGCTCGGCCGCCCGTACCCCGAGCCGCTGCCCGTGCTCGCCTTCCGCCTCTTCACCTCGATCACGCTCACCGCGCGCCCCGAGGCGGCCGCCGTCGCGGTCGTGACGACGCTCATCTCCCTCGCCGTCGTGGCGCTCGGCATGGCGGCGCTGCGGCGCACGCCCCTGTGGAAGTAGGGCCGAGCGATGACGATGATGATCCCCTACGGCCAGCGCGTCACCCCCGACCGCCAGGCGACCTCGCGCAGTCTCATGCGCCCGCGCCCCGTCGGCCGCGCGGCACGCATCATCCTGAGCGGGATGCTCGCCCTCTGGTTCGCGCTGCCCCTCGTGCCCCTGCTGCTGTGGTCGGTCGCGAACCGCTGGTCGTTCCCCGCTCCCCTGCCGACCGAATGGGGCTTCGACGGCCTCGGTACGGCGCTCGCACAGGGCGGGGTCGAGGCCTTCGGGCGCTCGCTGCTGCTGAGCCTCGCGGTAGCGGCCATCGCGACACCCCTGGGTGCCATGGCCGCCCGCGCGCTCGCCGTGGGGTCGGTGCCGGCGCCGCGACTCGTGAGCGGCATCCTTCTCGCCCCCCTCGCCCTGCCCGCCTTCGTGGCCGTCATGGGCCTGACCGTCGTCCTGCTGCGCCTGCGCGTGCCCGCCATCGTGGGCGTACTGCTGCTGCTCGTCGCCGCCGCCCTGCCCTACACGGTCTACACGATGCGCGTCACCTACGCGGCCCATGACCTCGCCTTCGAGGAGGAGGCCCGCACGCTCGGCGCCTCACGCCTGCAGGTGCTGTGGCGCGTGCACCTGCCGCTCGTCGCGCCCGGCCTCGCGCGCGCCGCCTTCCTCTCCTTCCTCGTCGGGTGGAGCGACTACGTCATCACCGTGCTCGTCGGCGGCGGCACGATCGTGACCCTGCCCTTCCTCGTGGGGTCGTTCGCCGCGGGGGTCGGCAACGACGCGATCGTCGCGGTGCTCTCTCTCAGCGCAATCGTGCCGCCGCTCCTGCTGCTGCTCGCCCTGGGCCGCTTCGGCCGCCGCTACGCCGGCGGCACCCGCACTCCGAGCGCCTCGCCGCTCGCCCGATCAGAGAAGGGCTTCCTGTGAGCGCCACTCTGCGCCTCGATGCGCTGACCAAGAGCTTCGACGGCCGCGCCAACGCCGTCGACGCGGTGTCCCTGACGGTGGAACCCGGCGAGTGCCTCGCCATTCTCGGCCCCTCCGGCTCGGGCAAGAGCAGCGTGCTGCGGGCCATCGCGGGTCTCGACTCGCCGACGAGCGGGCGCATCCTCGTCGACGGCACCGATGTCGCGGGTGTCGCGCCGGAGCGCCGCGGCATGGCCATGGTCTTCCAGCGTCCCCTGCTCTTTCCGCACTTGAGCGTGCTCGACAATGTCGCGTTCGCCGCGACCGTCGCGGGCACTCCGCGGGGCGAGGCGAGAGAGGATGCGCGCCAGTTCCTGGCGCTCGTGCAGCTCGAGGGCTTCGGAAGCCGACCCGTCACGGCTCTCAGCGGTGGGCAGGAGCAGCGCGTCGCGCTCGCACGAGCCCTCGCCGCACGGCCCCGCGTGCTGCTGCTCGATGAGCCTTTCAGCGCTCTCGACCCCGAGCTGCGGGCCGACATGCACGAGCTGCTGGGTCAGCTGCGCGAGCGCCTCAAGCCCACCGTCGTCATGGTCACGCACGATCGGGACGAAGCTGCGATCGTCGCCGACCGCGTCGCGCTCCTGCGCACGGGGCGGCTCCTGCAGCACGACACCGTCGAGCGGCTCTACACGCGGCCGGCATCCCTCGACGTCGCGCGCCTCATGGGCGGTCGTATCGAGGTGGCGGGTGTCGTGCGGGAGGGCGTGCATCGCTCGCCGCTCGGCAGCATCGAGGCACCCGCTGGGGAGTCGTGGCCCGAGGGCGAGAGTGTGCTCGTCGTACGGCACGAGGCGGTGCACCTCGCCTCGCCCCCGGTGCCTGCGCCGCAGGGCATGACCGGGGTCACGGCTGTCGTGACGGCGCGGCACGCCCGGGGGCCGCGCGCGGCGATCGAGCTCGCGGTGGGCTCAGCGACGCTCGCCGCCGAGGTGCCCGCGAGTCGGCCTCTCACCATCGGCCAGGAGGTCGCCGCGCACATTCCGCGCTCAGCATGCACGGTGGTAACGCCGGTACCCGGGTAGCGGGAGACCGGCAGCTGCGCTACCAGCGCGAGGCCGGCTCCTTCATGAGCTCGTCGACGCGGCCGTTCGAGATGCCGGTCGCGGCGTTGTTCTTCGCCGCCTTGTCCTTGGGCTCGAGAGGCAGCAGCTTGCGCAGGCCGATGTTCTCGATCGGGTCGAGAACCGAGTGCTGCGTGCACGCCGGCACGAGCTCGCCCGTCTCGGGGTGGCTCATGGCGTACATGCACGAGCCGAGGCGCTCCTGAGTCTCGAGCAGCTTCGGGTCCTCCGCCACAATGCCCTTCTTCATCATCTCCCACGCCGGCTTGACCTGCTCGGCGTCCATGAAGTTGTGCACGACGAAGGTCTTGAAGCTCACCTTGCCCTTGCGCGCGGCGCGCAGGACGGCGCGCAGGCCACCGGCGCGGCGCAGGATGCGCGTCATGAGACCGACGAGCGGGGGGAGGTCTTGCGGGTGGCTCAGAACCGCACGCATGACTTTGACGGTGAGCGCCCAGCGGGGGATGTCGCCGAAGATCATGCCGCCGTAGTGCTTCAGGAAGCGATCGCGCGCCGCGATGTCCTTGGGCTCATCGGCGTCGAGCACGCTCGCGAACCGGTTCTCGACCATGACGCCGACCGTGTGGCGGTTGCAGCGCGGGTCGCCGAACTGCACGGCCTTGTGCGGCAGCTCCTGCCCGACACCGGCCTCGATGCGGGTCCAGACCGCATCGATCGTGACCTCCTCGAAGTTCTCCTTCCAGCGGCGGTCGTCGCCGATGAAGGCCGCCGGCTGGAACGACATCATGTCGTAGGGCATCTGGAGCACGTCGCGCGTGACCTCCTCGACCTCGTCGAGGTTGGTCGGCGTCACGGTCATGTTGTGCGCGAGGTAGGAGTCGACCTTGTGCTGCTTCTTGAGGTCGAGGAACATCTGCGCGAACTTCTCGCGGAACGGGTTCAGCTCGGCCTCGTTCTTGGGGCGCACGGCGCCGGTGCGTCCGCGCATGAGCGAGTCGAAGTGCGCGGCGAACGACACCTTCTTGAAGGCGGGCTTTCCGGTCTCGTCGAGGACGACGTCGAGCAGGTACTGGTAGTCGAAGTCGCCGTGCGTCATCGACATGGGCTCGCGGCCGACGGCGCGCATGGCCTGCAGCGCCGCACGGTGGTCCTCGGGCGCGAGCAGGCTCACCTCGCCGCCGATGAGCTGGGCGTGCGCGCGGGGGCCGCGGATCTCGCGCAGGTAGTTCATCTGCTTCGTGACCTCGGTAACGGTGTGATTGCCGTCGATGCGCACCTTGTTCGCGTCGGCCGAGTGGTAGCACGGCGAGCACGTCAGGTTGCACTTGGGGAAGACGCCGTGCGTGCCCTCGCAGCCGACGGCGCACTTGCCGAGAAGTTGCTCCGGCGTGCGGGCGTGCTCCGGCAGCTCTGCCCAGCGCTTGTCGAGGGCCCGCCGAGTGTCCGGGTGGATCGGGCGCGTCTCCAGCTCGATGCGACGGGCGAATGAAACCAGTGACATGGGGGCTCCTCGTGCAATCGGTCGGCGGTGGCCTGACTGTGACGCGCTCGCGCCAGTCTATGCACGGGGTATTCGGAGCGGTCCCTTCCGCAGGTTGGTACCGCACGAGATCTGGTGAGACGCCTGCTATCCAGCCGCCCGATTGGCGCGCAACCACGGGAGCGGACTGATTTTGACTCCGTCGAGTTCTAGCTCGAAATGCAAGTTCGGTGCGGTCGTCACACCCGTGGAACCCAGCAGGCCGATCACGTCTCCGCCCCGTACGTCGTCGCCGACTTGATAGGGATTCGAATCCTCGATCAGGTGAGCGTAGAGGCTCACGACGCGCTGCCCATTGACGACATGCTCGATCGTCATCCAATACCCCAGGCTACCGGCGATGCCTGCGGGAGTACCGACCTCTGTCACCACGCCGTCTGCCATGGCTCGAATCTCCGTTCCATAGGACAGAGCCCAGTCCACTCCGCGGTGATTCGTCGAGCACGCCCCGCAGGCTGCCTCACGGAGGCCGAACCCACTCGACACAGCAAAGTCACCCACGGGGTACATGATCGGCGGCCGAACATCCATCGTGATCTCCTCCCGCTCGAGCAGGGGCATCGTCGCCAGCTCGCTCGGCTCGAAGGTCTGCTCGGGAGGCGCAGCGGCAGCCCTCTCCTCGCTCGAGGTCGCGGCGATCGCCGTCATGCCGGTCGGCAGGACGGCCGCGGTGGCGACGATCACGGCGGCGGCGGCCAGCAGCCGGTGCCGAAAGCGATAGGGGTCGAGGTGCGCAGTGCGCACGGCAGAGACGTAGAGCGAGTGGAGCATAAGAGGTATCGGCAATCTTGGTGGCGGCCATCGGGGCCGGGGACACGGTCGGTGCACGTCGTTGCGCAACTGCTCCTCGGTAGGGAGCCGGAGGTCATCGTGACGGGCCCGGCGGATCATTCACACCGGGAGCACTCGCTCCTCGCCGACCCATCTGGTCGACCCTCCACGGTACGACGCGAACATGGGAAACCCCTGATCGGGGCACCCAGACAGTGTTCGCTAGACGAATGCCGCGCCGAAGAGGAGGCCGAGAAGATAGGTCACGGCCGCCGCGCCGTAGCCGATCGCGAGCTGCCGCAAGGCGCGCTTGCCGGGCGAGGCGCCCGAGAGCACCCCGACGATCCCACCGGTGAGCAGGAGCGCGGCGCCGACGAGGACCGCCGCGGTGAGAACCGCGATGATGCCCTCCAGGCCCACGAGATACGGGATGACGGGGATGACCGCCCCAGACGCGAAAAACGCGAAGCTCGACCCGGCAGCACCCCACGCCGACCCCACTGCCTCGTGCTCGTCGACAGGCGCCGCG
Organism: Microcella pacifica; assembly: GCF_009371975.2. Taxonomy (GTDB): domain Bacteria; phylum Actinomycetota; class Actinomycetes; order Actinomycetales; family Microbacteriaceae; genus Microcella; species Microcella pacifica. The sequence continues at coordinate 124,411 of NZ_VIKT02000005.1, read as the reverse complement.
GGGCCGAGCCGCTCACGCCGGCCTGCGCCCGTCGCGCCGATGACGGCCGCCGCCCGCGCTTCGGCATCCGCTTCGCTCATGCCGCGCGCTCGATAGACGAGCGCCAGCTCGTTCGCGTCGACGTCGAGATCGGCGACCGCCGTGTGCGCATCAGGGTCGGGGGTGGAGGCCGCGAGCAGTTCGCGCTGCGAGCGCACCGACACGAACTCGCCCGCCGCCATGGAGAGTGCACCCGCCAGGAGCCCCGCGAGGCCCGTGAACAGTACCGTCCCGGTCGCCACGCCCGTCGCTCCGATGCCGAGCACGAGTGCCAGGTTGCTCACGAGGCCGTCGTTCGCGCCGAACACCGCTGCCCGGAAGGAACCGGCCAGCCGTTGCCGCCCGCGCGCCGCGAGCCCGCGCACCACCTCGCCGTGGATGCGCTCGTCGGCGGCCATCGCGGGCGTGGCATCGGCATCCCGCTCATAGGGCGACCGCGACTCGGCACGCTGAGCGAGGGCGAGCACGAAGACGCTGCCGAATCGGCGCGCGAAGAAGGCGAGGATGCGCGTGCGCACCGAGACTGCGGGCACGCGCGCGGCATGCGGGCCCAAGAGCTCGAGCCAGTGCGCCTCATGGCGACCCTCGGCGTCGGCGAGCGCCAGAAGAATAGCGCGCTCCTCCCCCTCACGACGTACCGCGAGGTCGCGGTAGACGGCGGCTTCGGCGCGCTCATCGGCCAGATAGCGTCGCCACCGGCGGATCTCGGCGGGGCGCGGCGCAGGGTCGGTCATCCGGTCATCCTGCCAGCGGCCTCCCTCGCTCCGCAGTTCGGCGGCCCGAAAGCCCCATCACGAGGTAGATCACGCGAGGGCGGCTACCAGCCCCACGTGCCGGGCGCGCCCTTGAACGGCCCGACGATGCTCGCCGTGATCCAGCCGCCGTAGAAGTCGCCCTCCTGCGCCTGCACGACCTCGCCGTCGACGGTGCAGCGGTCCATGCGGCCCGGGTACACCGAGACGAAGCCCCCGATCGACTCGAAGCCAGGGCTCGGGCTCGCGTAGTACCAGGCGCTGCGCGGCGCAGACTCCGTGCCGCTCACGACGTCGTAGTACTGCGCGCGGCCCTTGAACTCGCAGAACGAGGTGCCCTCGGCCGGCACGAGAGAACCTTCGACGAAGTCCCCCGGCGGCAGGTAGAACGCGGGCGGATGGCTCGTCTCGAGCACGCGCACCGCTCGCGTCGACTCGGCAATAGTGCGGCCGCCGAATTCGACGGTCACGCGGGCGTGCACGGGTTCGACGCGGGGTGGGCGCGGGTAGTCCCAGACGGACTCCTGGCCGGGCCCGGGCTTCTGGCGCTGAGGTCGAGGCATGTCAGAACCCGAAATCGCCGAAGTCGCCGAACCCGCCGCCCGCATCACCGAACGCATCGGCACCCGGGTCGGCGTCGGCGCCTGCACCCGCATCTGCACCAGCATCGGTGAGCCCTGCGTCGACCGGCGGCAGGAAGGCGCTCACGATCGCCGAGCCGATGACATAGCCCGCGACCGTGCCGAGCAGCGAGGCCCCGAGCATCTGGCCGAACCCTGGGCCGGCGAGCGAGCGTTCCATCGTGCCAGGCTGCCGCAGCTCAGATCGGGTGGCCGACTGCGCGAGCGACTGGGGGTCGTCGGCGCGAGGCGCATCCCCCGCCGGCGCGTTCTCGGTGAGCTGCGCGAAGACGAGGCGGCGCTGCTCGGGGGTGAGCTTCGCGAAGGCCTCGGCGTGCACCTGCTCGATCGCCTCGGGAGGCGCCGTCTCGAGCAGGTAGCGATAGCGCTCGACGGCGCGCTCATCGTCGCCGCGAACGCCGCGCGGGGCGTCGTCGCGGGCCTGCGGTTCCGGCGTGGGGGCGCCGAACAGTCGGTCGAAGAAGCTCATGGGTCCTCCCGAGGGTGCGATGAGCCCCACGCTACGGCGCGACGATAGGGAGGGGCTGAGTGACAGCCCGGTAACAACTCGGTGAAGGATGTTCTCGCGTGCACCTTTGTGCACTACTGTGAGCGGTGAAGTTGATACGCCTCGGCGATCCGAAACATGCGGTGTCACAGCAGCACGTTGCTCTCGTATAGAGCAGGATTCATGAGTGGTTCGACTGGTGGTTTCGACAGTCGAAACTCCGTGAGTAACAAGGAGTCAGTAAATGACGACAGGCACTGTTAAGTGGTTCAACGCCGAAAAGGGTTTCGGCTTCATCACCCCCGATGACGGAAGCGCCGACGTGTTCGCGCACTTCTCCGCCATCCAGTCGAGCGGATACCGCTCGCTCGACGAGAACCAGAAGGTCGAATTCGATGTCGCGCAGGGCCCCAAGGGCCTGCAGGCGGAGAACATTCGCCCCATCTAGTCTCACCCTTGCGTCTCGGTGGGCTCGCCCGCCGATGACTGAACGACAGCCGCCTCCCGACGATGTGGGGCGGCTTTCGTCGTCTGTGCCGCTGATGGGCCGCCCGCGCCTCTCGGGCGTCCTCGGGCCTTACTCGCCTGCGACGAAGTCGATGAGCTCCTCGACGCGGCCCAGCAGTGCCGGCTCGAGGTCGGCGAACCCGCGCACGCTGCCGCGGATGCGCCGCCAGGCCGCCGCGCGATCCGCCGCCGAGTCGTGCGGCCAGCCGAGCGCGCGGCACATGCCCGTCTTCCAGTCGACGCCGCGCGGCACGTCCGGCCACGCGGCGATACCCACTCGCTCAGGCTTCACCGCCTGCCACACGTCGATGAACGGGTGGCCGACGACGAGCACACCGCGCGCCGCCGCCCGGTCCAGGCTCGCGAGCGCCTCGCGCGCGAGCCGCTCCTCCTTCGAGCCGGGCACCCAGTGGTCGACGAGCACCCCCACCCGGCGCCCGGGGCCCGGCGCGAACTCGCGCAGCCGGTCACCGAGGTGGTCGACGCCCTCGAGGTACTCGACGACGACGCCCTCCACCCGCAGGTCGTCGCCCCACACCTGCTCGACGAGCTCCGCGTCGTGGCGCCCCTCGACCCAGATGCGGCTCGCGCGCGCCACGCGCGCGGGTGCATCCTCCACGGCGAAGGAGCCGCTCGCGGTGCGCCGGCGGGCGGCCGGGGCGGTGCGCACCACCGGCGGTACAAGGATGACCGGCTCGCCCTCGACGAGGAAGCCGCCGCCCAGCGGAAACGCGCGAACCCTCCCCCGGCGATCCTCGAGGTGCACGTTGCCGGCGTCGACGAGCACGATGGCTCCGACGAATCCGCTGCCCTCCAGACCGTCTCCGTCGAGACCAGCAGCGGGCAGCTCGACCACGAGGTCGCGCTCGGCCGGCACCTCGGGCACGACACGGCGCCCGACCGAGCGCCAGTCGCCGGAGAGCACGTCATTGCCGTATCGATCGCCGTGAGTCACGACGCGACTGTACGGGGCGTCGCAGGCGGCAGGACCGCTCCACGCCGATATCGCTACAGTGGGCTCGTCGAGGGGAGATGACGGATGCGCGCTGCCGCACTGTTCCGCTGGGGGCTCACCTGCCTCCTGCTCGTGCCGTTCACGCTCCTCGCCTGGTGGGTGCTGCCCGTCGGCGCCGCGCTCGGCTGGGTCGCGCTCGCGCTCATCCTGCTCGGCGGTGCGCTCAACCTCGCGGCCGTCGCCCGCGGACTGCGCGGCCTGAGCCCTCGCGAGCTCGACGGCGCGGGTGGTGCGGCGAGTACACCGCTCGAACCGCGGCAGCGCATCCTGTACCCCTTCGAGCCAGAACCGCTGCCCGACCCCGCCGTACGCCGTCGCATCGGGGCCGGCGCCGCGCTCGCGCTGCTCGGCCTCATCGCCTTCGGCGCGTGGACGCTCGCGGTCGAGCAGCCGCTCGCGATCGCGCAAGGCCAGCTCACCCTCGAGGAGACCTATGCGGCGTGGGGTGACGTGTCGCAGACCGGATTCTTCGTGGCCCTGACGATCTGGGTACTGCTGGGGCTCTTTCTCGCGGGCTGCCTCGCCGTGCTCGGCCGCCTCGATGGGCCTACCCTCGAGCGCGTCCTCGCCCCGCGGCGGTTCCTCGCGCTCGCGGCGATCGTCGGCAGCGTCATCGTCACCGCGGCCTTCGCGCCCTACATCGGCGTCGGCATCAGCCTGCCCGACGATCTGCCGTTCCCCGCGTTCGGCACCCAGAGCCTCGGCTCGATCGTGTTCGGCGCTCTCGGCTTCGCCCTCAGCGCGACCGCGATCCTGCTCACCGTGCCGTCGTGGCGCTCGCGCACCCCCTAACGCCCGGCACACTCTGCCCTCTCGCCCGCACGCATGGCGGCCGGGCTTGACACGCGCCCGGTTGTCTGGTTAGTTACTTGAGTAAGTAACCAGCACACGAGCCGCGAAGGCTCCGCGACAGAGGGGAGGTGCCCATGGACGACAGCCGCCCGATCTTCCGGCAGCTCGCCGAGCAGATCGAGAACCAGATCATCGACGGCTCGCTCACCGAGGGCGCGCAAGTTCCCTCGATCAACGAGTACGCCGCCTTCCACCGCATCAACCCCGCCACCGCGCTCAAGGGCATCACCCTGCTCGTCGACGCCGGCGTGCTCTACAAGCGCCGCGGCATCGGCATGTTCGTGGCCGACGGCGCCCGCGCCGCCCTCATCGCCGAGCGACGCACGACGTTCCGCGACGACTTCCTGCGCCCCCTGCTCGCCGAGGCCCGAGCCCTCGGCTTCAGCGCCGAGGAGCTCGCAGACATGATTCGAAAGGACACCACCCCATGACACCCGCCCCTGAGTCCCTCGCGTTGGAGGCCCGCGGTCTCACCAAGCGCTTCGGCTCGCTCGCCGCCGTCGACGACGCGACGTTCACGACGCCCCAGAACACCATCACGGGCCTTCTCGGCCGCAACGGCGCGGGCAAGACGACGCTCATGCGCCTCATCACCGGCCAGGAGTTCCCCACGAGCGGCACGGTGCGGCTCTTCGGTGCCAAGCCGGTCGAGAACGCGGCCGTGCTGCAGCACACCTGCTTCATCTCGGAGGCGCAGCGCTACCCCGACGAGTTCCGCATCAAGCACGTGCTCGCCGGCGCCCCCCGCTTCTTCGCGAACTGGGACGCCGACTTCGCCGCCCAGCTCGTCGACGAGTTCCGCCTCACGCCGAAGCAGCGCATCAAGAAGCTCTCCCGCGGGCAGCGCTCCGCCATCGGCGTCATCGTCGGGCTCGCCTCGCGCGCGCCGCTCACGATCTTCGATGAGCCCTACCTCGGTCTGGATGCTGTGGCTCGGCAGATCTTCTACGACCGGTTGCTCGCCGACTACAGCGAGCACCCCCGCACCGTGATCCTCTCGACCCACCTGATCGACGAGGTCAGCCAACTGCTCGAGCATGCGCTCGTCATCGACCAGGGGCGCATCGTCATCGACGCCCCCGTCGAGGAGCTGCGCTCGAGCGCCGCGACCGTGAGCGGCACGACCGAGGCCGTCGAGCGCTTCATCACGGGCCGCGAGGTCGCTCACCGCGAGCAGCTCGGCGGGCTCCTGAGCGCCACCGTCGCGGCCATGGACGACGCCGATCGTGCCGCGGCCCGCACCGCCGGCCTCGAGGTCGGGCCCGTCTCGCTGCAGCAGCTCATCGTGCGACGCACGGGCGGCTTCACCACCCCATCCACCACCACGTACGAGGAGGCGACGGCATGACCGCGTTCACCGCAGACAGCCTGCCCACGACGGCGCGCCCGCTCGGGCGCCGCATCTCGACGATCATGCTCCTGCAGCTCACCAACCCCATGACCCTCATCGGGTGGCCGCTCATGATCCTGGGGTTCATCTATGTACTCAACCTCGCCATCTACAGCCTCATCTCGACGGCGACCGAGGGTGCCACCGCGGTCGGCGTCAACGGCGGTGTCGGGTTCATCTGGGTCTACACGCTCGTCATGGCCGTGCAGAGCGTCAACCAGACGTTCCCCCTCGCCCTCGGGTTCGGCGCCACCCGGCGCGACTACCTCCTCGGAACCGGTGCGCTCTTCACGCTGCTCTCCGCCGGCTACGCGGCGCTCATCGCGACGCTCGCCATGGCGGAGCGCGCCGTCGACTACTGGGGCATCGGCCTGCGATTCTTCGATTCGTCGCCCGACTTCAGCTGGTTCGAGCTCTTCCTCGGCACGTTCCTCCTTCTGCTGCTCTTCGCCTCCGTCGGTGGTGCGACCGCCGCCGTGTACGTGCGCTGGAAGGCCTCGGGCATGTACGTCTTCTGGGCGGGCCTCGTCGTCCTACTCGTCGCGGTGGGCTTCCTCCTCACCTGGACGGAGTCGTGGGGCGCCGTGGGCGAGTTCTTCGCCACGGCCGGCGTGCTCGGCACCCTTGCCTGGAGCCTCGTGATCTCGGCCATCGCCGCGAGCGCCGCCTACCTCATCCTGCGAAAGGCCACGCCCACCAACACGTAGTCGGATCGGCTACTCGCTGAGCGTCAGCAGGCCCGTCACGAGCAGCTCGCGCACCTGCGGCAGCAGTTGCGCGAGCAGAGCGCCCTCCTCCACCTCGAGCAGGTGGGCGAGGGCGCTCGCGATCTCGCCGACGGTGAGGCCGCCATCGCTCGCACCGACGAAGCCGGCGAGCGCAGCATCCGCCTCGATCTGGCGCGCCAGCCCGCCGCCCTGCCGCAGCCGTATGACCGTCGGGCCGTCGGCGCCCGGCCAGTAGTGGCGCTCCTCCGTGACGTCGCCCGCGACAGCGCAGCGCAGCTCGGCGAGCGCCGCATCGTCGAGAGGTGCGAGGCGGTCGTGCATGGCGAAGCCCGCGAGCAGGGTGTCGCCGAGACCCGCTGCAGCGTCGGGGCGGGGCGACGTCACGACCTCTGTGCGTCGCAGGGTCGCCGTGCCGGGAGCAGGATGCCGCAGCACGAGGTACCCGAACCCCACACCCACGACACCGCGGTCGGCGAAGTCGTCGAGCCACTGCCCCACCAAGCGCTCGAACTCGGGCGTACCCGCGCGCGTGCCGCCGTCGCGGATCCACGTGGCGGCATACTCGGCGGGCGACTGGCGCTCCCGCTCGATGACCCAGCCGTCGAGCCCGGCCTGCTCTAGCCAGCGCGTGACGCGAGACAGGCCATCCTCGTCATCGCGATACTCCCAATTTCCGAGAAGGTGCGCCGTGCCGCCGGGCACGAGGTGGTCCCGGGCGCCGCGCACGACCTCTTCCACGATGCCGTCGCCCACGCGGCCGCCGTCTCGGTACTCGTAAAGGGGCACGCCCTCGCGGCGGGGCGTGATGACGAACGGCGGGTTGCTGACGATGCGGTCGAAGCGCTCCCCCGCCGCCGGCGCATAGAGATCGCCGTGACGCAGCTCGACCGTGTCGACGCCGGAAAGCGCGAACGTCGCCCCCGCCAGCTCGAGCGCACGGGTCGAGACATCCGTAGCGACGACCCGCGTGGCTCGGCGCGCCGCGAAGAGGCTTTGCACGCCGCAGCCCATGCCGAGGTCGAGCACCGACCCGACGGGCGTCGTGGGCTGCAGGCCCGCGAGCGTGAGCGACGCCCCACCCACGCCGAGCACGTGGTCGGGCGGCAGCGCACCGCCGAGCGCCTGCTCATCCAGGTCGGAGACGATCCACCACTCGGCGGCGCCTGCGCCGTCGATCGCGGTGAGCGGGCCCACGTCGATGAGCGCGCGCCCGGCCTCCCCGACGAGGCCCAGAGCGCGAGCCCCCTCGACCCCGAGCGCCGGGAACGCCGCGGCGAGCTCCGGGCCGGTGAGCGTGTCGTGCAGGCGGAACAGCCGCGCGAGCAGGACGACCGGCGCGAGGCCCGCCGCCCGCGCCGTGCGTAGCGCGAGCACGCGATCGCCGCGGTGCAGCGCGGCGTCGGCGTCGGCGCCCCACAGCTGCTGCAACCGGTCGACGGTGTAGGCGGCGTCCGCAAGGTCGGCGCGCAGGCGGGTCAGGAGGTCGGATTCCACGACACCATCCAACCGTGAACGGCGCCCCGATCGGGACGAGAAGGGAATGTCCTCCGTACGGGAATAGTCCGAGCATCCATGCGATTGCATAGACCGTTGCTCCGTCGACAGCACGTTCGACGGAACGACGGAACGACCACACGACACGACACTCAAGGAGAACCCCACCGCATGACTACTCTCACCGCCGACACCATCCCCGGCTACGTCGCAGGAACCTGGACCATCGACGCCTCGCACTCCGAGATCGGCTTCAGCGTGCGCCACCTCGCGATCAGCAAGGTGCGCGGCACCTTCGAGCAGTTCGACGCCACGGTCACCGCGGCCGAGAACCCCCTCGAGTCGAGCGTCGTCGTCTCCGTCGACATCGCGTCGATCAACACCAAGAACGCCGACCGCGACGGCCACCTGCGCAGCAACGACTTCTTCGCGCCCGAGCAGTACCCGACCATGGAGTTCCGCTCGACGGGCATCCGCACGGAGGGCGACGAGCTCAAGCTCGACGGCGAGCTCACCCTGCGCGGCGTGACCAAGCCCGTCACGTTCACGGGCGAGTTCGGCGGCATCGCGAAGGACCCGTGGGGCAACATCGTCGCCGCCGCGAACGGTCACGCGGTCATCAACCGCCACGACTTCGGCGTGAGCTGGAACGCTCCCCTCGAGGCCGGCGGCTTCCTCCTCGGCGACGAGGTCACGATCACGATCGACGCGCAGTTCCAGCTGCAGTCCTGATCGAGCGGGATGCGGGGCGCTGAGCGCCCCGACACCTCGCCCTGCAGAACGGGGCGGCCCCACCGGGGGCCGCCCCGTTCTGCGTTCAGGTACCGTCGACCGCGTGTCGTACGCTGTCGAATGATGAGAGAACTGACTGCCGAGCAGATTCGCGGCTCGATTGTGAACGCGACCGAGGCCGAGATCGCGAGAATGCCGCTGCCCGGTCTGTACGAGACCCTGTGGGACGAGCGGGAGTACCTCGGCTGGCGCGACCCCGACGGCTCGCCGCGCGGCTACATCGTGCACTGGGTCGACGACCGCCCGGTCGGGTTCATGGTGCGCGCCGCTTCGTCGACCCTGCGCCCCGGCATCGGGGCCATGTGCTCGTTCTGCCACACGCCGCAGCCCTCGACGCAGGTGCTCATGTTCAGCGCGCCCAAGGGCGGTGCCGCGGGCCGCGACGGCAACACCATCGGCACCTACCTGTGCGCCGATCTGGCGTGCTCGATGATGATCAGGATGCTGGCCGCCACGAGCGAGCTCACCCTCAGCCGCAGTGAGGTCGTCGCGCGCCGCAGCGCCGGTCTCACCGAGCGCCTGCAGCGCTTCACGACGAACCTGCTCAAGACGGCCTGACCGCACTCCCGGCGCTCTGCGCCGATAATGAGGCATGACCTCTGACGCTTCCTCTCGCCGTCGCCCCGCCAGCCGCCGCACCCGCCGCGTTCGGGCCGTCGGAGTCGGCGCCCTCGGAGCACTGCTCCTCGTCATCGTCGGCTTCCTCCTCTGGGCCAACAGCCCGTACCAGGCAGAGCGCGAGGCGACGCTCGAGGTGTTCCGCAACGGCGGTATTCAGGTCGCCGCCGTCGACGAGGGCATCCTCATGACTCCGATCGCCGACTCGATCGCCCTCCCCGAGAGCCCCGCCGGCCTCGTCTTCATCCCCGGCGCCCGCGTCGACGCCTACGCGTACCTCTACCAGCTCAGCGGCATCGTGGAGGAGCAGGGCGTCACGGTGCTCATCACCGAGCCGGCGCTCAACCTCGCGTTCTTCGACACGCGCGAACTCGACGACCTCACGACAGCCGCGCCCGACGTGGAGCGCTGGTTCGTCGGGGGCCACTCACTCGGGGGCGTGCGTGCCTGCATGATGGCGGCCGACTCCGAGGCGGAGGGTCTCGTGCTGCTCGGCAGCTACTGCGCCAACGACCTGAGCGAGAGCGGGCTCACGGTGCTGAGCATCGCTGCCGAGAACGACGGCCTCACCGAGCTCGACACCATCGCCGAGTCTGCCGCGCTGCTGCCCGACACCGCGCGGTTCGAGATCATCGAGGGCGCCAACCATGCCGCGTTCGGTGACTACGGGCCGCAGTCCGGCGACGGGGAGCGCTCGATCACGAGCGAGCAGATGCGCGAGCAGCTCACCGCACTGCTCGTCGAGCTTCTGCGCTAGCGCGCGCTCGCGCTACTCGCGGCTACCGAGAATGTGGAACGGGATCGCGAGCGAGAGCGCGATCGACAGGATGCCCGTGAAGAACATGATCGCCTTGAACTCGTCCGGCACCGCGAAGGCGTAGGCGAACAGCAGGAAGGAGGCGAAGAAGAGCGCGAGGGAAGCGATCACGACGGTGATTTTCATGGTGTCCCCATTCTGCCAGGTCGCAGGCGATTCAGGCCTCAGGCTTCGGCGGGTGTAACCGGGGCGGGTGCGGCGGTGGCCGCATCCCCGTCGCCCTTCTCCCCGTCGCTGTGTTGCTGCTCGGCCGACTTGTCGCGGAATGCGTGCGCGATCGCCCACCACACGAGGGCTCCGAGCAGGATGCCCCCCACGAGCGCGAACACCGGTGTCAGCAGCACGGGGCCGGCGACGGGCGAGTCGGTCACAACCGTGGCGAGCCACACGTACAGCCAGAACAGGCCGATGTCGAGCACGGCGGTGATGCCGAGCGAGGCCCACGTGACCGCCCACGGCTTGCGCTGACCGGTCAGGCGCAGCAACCAGACGCTCACGATGACGGCGAGCAGCACGAGCACGAGGCTGCCGATGAGCATCGCGATGAGCACCCAGAAGAGGATATCGGCGCCCACGCCGAGCGAGTTGAACAGGCTCGGCAGGGCCTCGCTGCCGATCGCGTCGCCGATGACGTCGACGAGGTTGCCGAACAGCGCCGCTGCCGCGAGACCCGCGAGCGACATGCCGAAGCCGAACCAGCCGGTCTGGAACATCGTGTGCGCCACAGCGCCGGCGATGAGGCTGCTGGAGAACTGGGTGCGGGTCATCGGCGAGTTCGCCATGAGTGCTCCTGAGGGTGGGGAGAGGGGTGTCGAAGCGCAACCCGTGCGCTCTAGAGTTCAGCCTATGCAGAAGCGGGCGATTCTTCTCGGCGGATCCGGTCAGATCGGCACAGCCACCGCCCGCACCCTCCTCTCCCACGGCTGGGACGTCACGGTCGCGCACCGCGGCGCGCGGTCGAGCGTCGTCGAGGGCGTGCGCACGCTCACCCTCGACCGAGAGGATGCGACGGCCGTGCGGGCAGCGGCATCCGGTGCCGACCTCGTTCTCGACTCCGTCGCCTACACCGCCGAGCACGCGGAGACGTACGCGCCCCTCGCGGGCGACGTGGGCTCGCTCGTCGTCATCTCCACGGCGTCCGTATACGCGGGGCTCGACGGCTCCTCGCCCGACGACGCGACCGGGGTCGACGACTTCCCCACGTACCCCGTGCCCATCACCGAGGATCACCCCACCGTCGGCGACGCGGGGCCCGGCGCGCGCACGAGCTACTCGGCGGGCAAGGCGGCGCTCGAGCGCGCCCTGCTCGAGTTCGACGACCTGCCCGTGACGATCCTGCGCCCCGGCGCGATCCACGGCCCCGAGTCGCCGGCGCTGCGCGAGTGGTACTTCCTCCAGCGCGCGCTCGATGGTCGCGACCGCGTGCCGCTCGCCTACCGCGGGGAGAGCAGGTTCTCGACATCGGCGACGGTGAACATCGCCGAGCTCGTGCGGCTCGCGGCCGAGCATCCGGGCCGGAGGGTTCTCAACGCCGTCGACGACCCGGTGCCCACGGCGCTCGAGATCGGGCAGGACGTCTTCGCCCACGTCGGCCATACCGCCGAATTCGACCTGCTCGCGGGGCCGCCCGTCGACGGCGTTGGCGCTCACCCGTGGGCGGCGCCGAACCCCATGGTGCTGTCAATGCAGGCGGCGCGCGAGCAGCTCGGCTACGAGCCGCTCGGCACGCACCGGTCGACGATCGGCTCAGCACTCGACTGGATGCTCGCGCGGGTGGCGGAGGGCGACTGGCGCGAGCTCTTCCCCGGGCTCGCGCGGTACGGCGCCGAGAACTGGTTCGACTACGCCGCCGAGGATCGCGCGCTCGGGGCCTGAGCGCGTTTTCCGCAGCCGCCGCGCTTCCGGCCGACACAGCGCTCCCAGCCTGCACCGGGCTCCCGTCCAGCGCGTCTCGCGCTCCGAATGATGGGATGACACCACCCGCACATCCCACAACCTAGGAGCCTCATGCCCCGCCGCGCCCTCGACACGACCGTGCCCGACCTCACCGGACGCCTCGCCGTCGTCACCGGCGCCAACAGCGGACTCGGCTTCGGCCTCACCAGCAGGCTCGCCGAAGCGGGCGCCGAGGTCGTCATGGCCGTGCGCAACCGGGAGAAGGGCGAGGATGCTCGCACGCGGTTGCTCGAGCAGCACCCCGCCGCGACGCTGCGCCTGCTCGACCTCGATCTCGCCTCGCTCGACAGCGTGCGCGCCGCGGCGCAGTCGCTCCTCGACGAGGACCGCCCCATCGACCTGCTCCTCAACAACGCCGGCATCATGGCTGTGCCCGAGCTCGAGCGCACCGAGGAGGGCTTCGAGCTGCAGTTCGGCAGCAACCACCTCGGCCCGTTCGCGCTCACCGGCCATCTGCTGCCCGCCCTCGTGCGCGCCGAGGCCCCGCGCGTCGTCTCGACGAGCAGCCTCGCGGCGAACGCCGGCCGCTGGCAGTGGGAGAACCTGAACGCCGAGCAGGGCTACAGTGCCTGGGGCGCCTACGGCCTGTCGAAGCTCGCGAACCTCTCCTTCGCACGGGAGCTGCAGCGCCGCAGCGACGCCCACGGCTGGGGGCTCGTGAGCACCGCGGCGCACCCCGGCGGCACCCTCACGAACCTGCAGACGACGGGCCCGCGGCGCGGGGTCGCGCCGAGCAAGCGCCGCCAGCGCCTCTCCGCCCGCATCATGCAGACAGTCGATGTCGGCATGCTGCCGTCCCTGTATGCGGCGACGAGCCCCGACGCCGAGCCGGGCGGCTACTACGGCCCGAAAGGCTTCCTCGAGGTGCGCGGCGAGCCCGCGCCCGCGCGCATCCCCCGCGCCGCTCGCGATCGTGCGGCCGAGGCCCGCCTGTGGGCGGTGTCGGAGCGCCTCACCGGTGTGCGCTTCGTCGAGCAGGTGCCCGCAGTCTGACCGTGCCCGCCGCGGGCCTGACAGACTGGCCCCATGGCTGAACCGTTCGAGGGTCGTGTCGCGGTCTACATCGACTTCGACAACATCGTGATCTCCCGCTACGACCAGGTGCACGGTCGCGGCGCGTGGCGCAAAGACAACGTCTACCGGCTGCCGGCGGGCCTCACGGGCGCGACGGACGAGATCAAGGACAAGCTGCGGCACGCCGAGGTCGACATCAGCGCCATCCTCGACTTCGCCTCGAGCTTCGGCACGATCGTGCTCTCGCGCGCCTACGCCGACTGGTCGATCGGAGTGAACGCCGCCTACCAGGGCCAGCTCATGGAGCGCGCCGTCGACCTCACGCAGCTCTTCCCGGCCACGCAGCAGATGAAGAACGGCGCCGACATCCGACTCTCGGTCGACGTCGTCGAAGACCTCTTCCGCCTGCCCGACATCACGCACGTCGTCATCGCGGCGGGCGACAGCGACTACATCGCCCTCGCGCAGCGCTCCAAGCGACTCGGCCGCTACGTGGTCGGCATCGGGGTAGCGGGCGGCACGAGCAAGAGCCTCAAGGCGGCGTGCAACGAATTCGCCGACTACGACGGTCTGCCGGGCATCCGGCCTGCATCCCGCATCGCCGCCGACCTCAGCAGCGCGGTCGAGGCGGAGGACGGTGCGAAGGATGCGGCCGAGGCCGACGGCGCCGACGATTCCGCCGGCACCAAGCCCCGCCGCCGCCGGGCGACGAAGGCCGCGACCACGTCGCCCCGCACGACGCAGGACGAGGCGACCGGTCTGCTCGTGCGCGCGTTGCGCCTCGCCCACGAGAAGGACGATAGCGACTGGCTGCACAACTCTGAGGTGAAGAAGCAGATGGTGCGCCTCGACCCCGCCTTCAACGAGAAGGTGCTCGGCTTCTCGTCGTTCAGCGCGTTCGTCAAGTCGCGCGAGGAGGTCGCCGAGCTCGACGAGAGCTCGCAGAACCGTCGCGTGCGGCTGCGGGACTGACGGTCAGGCGTCGCGGGCGCCGAGCACTTCGGCGGTCGAACGCACGGTCGCGAACTCGCCGTGCAGGTTCGCCGCCGTGACGCGCGCGAGCTCGGCGGCGGGGATCGTCGCACCGTCGAGGTCGGGCGCGTCGAAGGTGTGGGTGGCGTCGAGCACGAACGTCGTATCGTAGCCGAGGTTGCCCGCCATGCGCGCCGTCGTCTCGCAACACTTGTTGGTCTGGATGCCGCACACCACGACGCTGCCGACGCCCTGCGCCTGCAACCAGGCGTGCAGGTCGGGGTCGCCGTAAAAGGCCGAGTTGACGTTCTTGCTCACGAGCAGGTCGTGCGCGCCGTCCACGCCGGGCTTGAGGGCGTTGCCCGGCTGTCCCGGGCGCAGGGGCGAGCCCTCGCTCACCGAGTCGTGGCGCACGAGCACGACGGGGTCGCCCGCGTCGCGCCACGACCGCAGCAGGGCGAGGATGTTCGCCTCGCAGTCGGGGTTGTCGCGCGCACCCCAGCGCGGGTCGTCGAAGCCGGTCTGCACGTCGACGACGATGAGGGCGGAGCGACGCGGCGACGAGGGCGAAGGCATGCCGTGAGCCTAGCGCGGCCCGGTTCCTGAGCATCCGCCGACCGCGGGGCTGGACGCGGGCTGAGTACACGCCCCATAGGCACGCTCCCCTGCCTAGCGTGGAGGCGTCCGACAGCACGACCGACTTCTGCGTCTCTGTCGACCACTGCGTCCATTCTGATCACCAGGGGGAACCACCATGGCTCATGACATCAGCGCCCATGACATCACCGGCAAGACCGTCGCCTTTCTGCTCACCGACGGTTACGAAGACAGCGAGCTGACCGAGCCGTGGAAGGCCGTCACCGAGGCAGGCGGCACTGCCGTGCTCGTCTCGCCCGCCGGCGCCTCCGTGGAGGGCAAGAAGGGCCACAGCCAGTCGGTCGACCAGCCCGTCAGCCAGGCCGACGCCGATGACTTCGACGCGCTCATGCTGCCCGGCGGCGTCGTCAACGCCGACCACCTGCGCATGGATACCGACGCCGTCGCGTTCACGCGCGCCTTCTTCGAGCAGCACAAGCCCGTGGGCGTCATCTGCCACGGCGCCTGGATTCTCATCGAGGCCGACGTCGTGAAGGGCCGCGAGCTGACCAGCTACCCGAGCCTGCGCACCGACCTCCTCAACGCCGGCGCCGAGTGGGTCGACGAGGAGGTCGTCGTCGACGCGGGGCTCGTCTCGAGCCGCACCCCCGACGACCTGCCCGCGTTCTGCGCGAAGCTAGTGGAAGAGGTCGACGAGGGCGAGCACGCCGGCCAGACCGCCCCCTAGGCTGGGTGGGCACCTCCGCATGCCGGGGGTGCGACGCGTCCGAGAGATCTCCACGGGAAGGACCGCACCGCATGATCTTCCGCCGCATGTTCGAGACCGCCACCGCCGAGGAGGAGACTCCCCGCACGTCGCTGCGCGAGATGTGGACCGACCGGCTGGGTGCGCTCAGCACGCGCAGCCTGCAGATCCTCCTCGTCATCACGCTCACGGCGCTCATCGTGTTCGCGATGGTGCAACTGCGCATCGCTGTCATCCCGCTGCTACTGGCGGTCATCATCGCGGCGGCGTTCAGCCCCGTCATCCGCTGGATGCGCGTCCGTGGTCTGCCCGCCCTCGCCGCAGCGTGGATCACGCTGCTGGGCTCCGTGCTCATCCTCGGTGGCATCGTCACCGCCATCGTGTTCGCCGTGCGCAGCCAGTGGGCCGAGCTCTGGGAGCAGGCGTAGACCGGCTTCGACCAGCTCGTCGAGTGGGTGCAGGGCCTGCCGCTGCCGCTCGACACGATCGACTTCGACGAGCTGCGCGACCAGGCGATCGACTTCGTCACGAGCGCTCAGTTCGGCTCCGGCGCGCTCTCGGGCGCCGTCGCCGTCGGCGAGTTCGTCACCGGTTTCCTGCTCTTCCTCGTCATCCTGTTCTTCTTCCTCAAGGACGGCGACAAGATCTGGGCGTTCTTCCTGCAGCCGCTCAAGGCGAAGCAGCAGGCTCGCGGTCAGCGCGTCGGTCGCACGGCGGTCAGCACGCTCGGCGGCTATATCCGTGGCACGTCGATCATCGCCCTTGTCGACGCGGTCGGCATCGGCATCGCGCTGTGGATCCTCGGTGTTCCGCTCGCGCTCCCCCTCGCCGTCATCGTGTTTGTCGCTGCGTTCATCCCCATCGTGGGTGCGACGGTCGCGGGAGCCCTCGCGGCTCTCGTCGCGCTCGTTGCGGTGAGCCCGTTCGTGGCTCTCGTCGTCGTCATCGTCGTCATCGCTGTCAACCAGCTCGAGGGCAACCTGCTGCAGCCGGTCGTCATGGCGCAGTCGCTCAAGCTGCACCCGCTCGTGATCCTGCTCGCCTTGAGCGCCGGAACGATTCTCGGCGGCATCGTCGGCGCCGTGCTCTCCGTGCCGATCGCGGCGACCGCGTGGGCGATCGTCAAGACCTGGGACAAGCGCGACTGGCAGCTCGAGCAGCCGAAGCCGCTGCGGCGCAGGGCCGCGAAGGGCTAGGGGCGACGAGCTACGGCGACTCGCCCGCGCGGGTCTCCAGCAGCGCGACGGTGCGCAGGTTGCGCGCGGTGCCGACGACCTCGAGGGCCCGAAGAAGCCGGTCGGTGCTGAGCGTGGCCCGACCGGCGCCGTGCACGAAACGCACGTGCAGGTGGTCGCCGACGACGGCCCACTCGTCGTCGCCCGACTCGACGGCCTGCGCCGCATCGACGGCCGCAGCGGCGGGCACCGCGTCGAGGAACGTCACATACGAGCGGGCGGGGTCGTCGACATCGAGGGGATGCTCGCGCAGGGCATCCCGCAGCTGGGCGGGCGTGCGGTGCAGAACCTCCCGGTCGAAGCCGTACCTCTGCCGCACGGCGGAGCGCAGCTCGTCGGCGAAGGCAGCCGGGTCGCCCGGCGGCGTGCACAGCAGGTTGCCGGAGGCGATGTAGGTGCGCACGTCGGTGGCACCCAGCTCGGTCGCGAGAGCGCGCAGGTCGGCCATCGGCAGCTTCGCAATACCGCCGACGTTGACGGCTCGAAAGAGGTAGACGTCGGTCACGGCGCCCAGTCTGCCAGCGTGAGCGCGAGCTGGTGGATGGCCGAACGATCGGCCACGAGCAACGGGTAGGCGGCGATTCTCGGCGGCTTCATGGGCGCAGGTCGACGAGCTCGAGGTGCACGCGCGTCGCCGTGCCGACCCTGAGGTTCTCGGCCTCGCGCACGGCCTTCTTCATCGGCAGGATGTATGCCTCGCGGCTCGAGTCGGGAAAGACGCTCGTCGCCCAATGACTGCCACCGACCGTCACCCGCACGCGCACGCTGCCGAAGCCGCGCGTGAAGCCCTCCATGCGCGCGGCGATCTCGTCGCTCACGTCGACCGGCACGGTCACGAAGTGCCAGGCCGCCTTGCCCTCCCACTCCCAGAGCTCGGCGGTGAAGTCGTACGCGATGGCCATGCGTTCAGTCTGCCGTGGGGTTGTGACGCTCTGCCGTTTCAGTGGCCCACCTTTCCAGCGTCGACCGCACAACGGCGTACGCATCTGCAGCCGCCACCCTGAGCCGAGTCTGGTGGCTGAGCCGGGACTGCCACGTGGACTCATCCGGCTGCGTCGGCCACACGACGTTCTGCGGGAATCGACTCCAGATGGTCGAACGACGCACCAGGTGTTTCGCACCAGAATCGAGCAGCCCAGCGCTGGCCAGTGCCCACAGGTCGAAGAGATCCCGGCACTCACGTCGTTCGAGCCATGCCGAGATCTTGGCGGCGGCGAAGCCTGCATTCGTCAGCGACTCAAGCTCCGCCGGTGGCGCATCGCTGTACCGCTGATCGATCGCGCGACGTTCGGTGGGCCATACCGCACGACCGATCTGATCGACGATCTGAACTTGCACGCTCATGCGCCCGAGCACCTCGAGCGTGGCCGGCTGCGCGTCGTGGGTGGCGTCAAGTGCGGGAACCCAGTTCACTTCACCGAATGATCGCGCGAGCCCATCGTCGATTGCGTCCGACAACTCGCGGGCGACCTCTCGTCGGGATCGGGAGACGAGCAAATCGACGTCTTCGCTCAGTCGAAGATCAGGCAGTACCGTTCGGGTCAGTGCGGTGCCGCCGTAGAACACCACTCCAGGCACAAACTGGATCGAGGCGAGCACATGCGAGATCAGGTGATCGCGGCGAACCTGTTCATCGGCGACACCGAACTTCTTCGCAACGGCGCGCAGCTCGGTCTCGGCAAGTACCCCCGGTTGTGGCGTGCTCACTGCTGTGATTCCTTAGTCACCGGTTCTCTCGTCGCCACGCGTATGGCCCGATCTCGTGCTGCCACACGCCCCTGACGCACGGCGAGTCGATCGAGGCGCACTCGATCCACGCGCGGCCACAGTGCCCGAATCGTCTCTGCGGCCACATCATCGCCTCCACCCCACTCCGGGCGATGAGCAACGTCGAGCACGGTCTGTTCCGGTGTCGCCACGAGTGCGCGCCCGATGCCGAACTCTTCGAGCCGCGCATCGAGGAGCGCGGTATCTCGAGTGGCGAAGACAACTCGGCCCAGTTCGTCATCGAGATCAACCCTGTGCGCCTGTTCTGGCACGGCCACCACAGTACGGTCGAACGCGCGCGGCACAGCTCGATGAAATCGCGCGGCGCCCATCCCCATGAGGACTGGAACCCGGTCGCCATAGCGTGCCGTGGCCAGCGCCATCGCCGCGGTTTCGAGATCAGGACGCCAGTCGCGCGCGACGGCACCGTCCGGCGGCGCAATGTAATGGCCATGCGCGAGCCGTCGGATCACTCCGTTGTCTCGAAGACGCTTGAGTTCTTTCGCCGGTTGCGCCCAACGCTGCGTCAATCCGCTTGGTCGCACAGTGCGCATCGGAGCGCGTGCAATCACGATGGGCACCGCTATTTCTCGCATGGACGACCTCCAATACGCTTAACATTACCTCAAGAGTAATTTTTTGCGTAGTTTTGTGAGTTAAGCGCTCGTTGACTCCTGATGTCGCCGACCTTCTCTCACGAGGAATCGAGCCGCCACGCGAACAGCTCAGGAGCCCTCACTCGTCCCCCTCCCCCGGCCGCCACTCCGTCTCGCCCCACAGCACGCGGCGCAGCACGGGCCGCTCGATCGCGCTCCACAGGCTGCTCACTGCGAGGTAGATCGCGGCCCCGAACGGCACGATGAGGGCCGGGATGATGGCGATGAACGGCAGGATGCCGAGCATCGGCGCGATGGCGGCGGGAATCTCGGGGGTGGGCAGACCCTGCTGGAGCATCCGCATGGCGCGCCGTTGCAGCAGCCCCGAGAGGGTCAGCAGCACGACGACAGATGCCGTGAGAACGATCGCGCCCGCCCCGCCGGTGACGACGGCGAGACCGAGAGCCTCGCCGAATCCGACGCCGAGCAGCTCTTCGACCCGTAGCGGGTTGGGCTCGGCCGCGATGGCCGGGCTCGCGAGCACGAGGTAGAGCAGCGAGACGATCGGCGCTTGCGCGAGCATCGACCCGAAGCCGGCAACGGGCGAGACGCCTGCGTCGCGATAGAGCTCCATGGTGCGGCGCTGCAGCTCTTCGGGCTTCTTCTTCCACCGCGTGCGCAGCGCGGCGAGGGCGGGGGCGAGTCGTCGACGGGCGCCCTCGGCGCGCACCATCCGCACGTCGAGCGGGATGAGCAGCGCACGCACGACGAGCGTGATGAGCGCCACGGCGAGGGCCGCTGCACCCGCCGCGGCGAGGGGTTCGAGCAGGTCGACGAACTCGTGCAGGCCTGCCGCGCCGAGCTGCACGAGGGGCCCGATGAGGGGCCAGGTGGTGATGTCCATGAGGGATCTCCAAAACGGTCGAGGGTGTGCGGGGGCGTGGGGCCGCCGCATCCCTCGAGCTCAGAGAGCTCGAGCGGGGGTGCGTGGTGAGTGCAGGTGTGCTGCGCTCAGGCGGCCGAGAGGGCCGCGCCGGGAGCGCGCGCGAGGGGCCGCCCCGCGGTGAGAGGATGCGCAGGCTGCGCCTGCTCGCCGAGCGACTCGCGGTGAGCCCGCGCGCGGCTGCCCACGGCGAGCTCGACGCGTGCGGCGGGCCGCACCGCCGCACGGGCGAGCAGGGTGAGGCTCGCGGCGAGCAGCACACCCGTGGCGAGCGCCGAGGCTGTGTCGAGCGGCGAGGCGTGCCCGAGCGCGAGGGCGACGAGCAGCGCGCCACCGCCCGCGAGGGCGAGACGCTGCAGCTGCTCGATCATGCGGCCATGCTACTGCGCACCCCTATGGCCTCGCCGTGCGCGCGAGGCGTGCCATCCTGAAGCGTGCACCCCGCGCTCTCCGACCCGAAGATCAACGCGCCGCAGTGGCCGTGGCTGCGCATCTTGGCGGCGGCCGGTATCGCCTACGCGATCATCTCGGTGCTGAATCGGCTCGGCCGCACGCTCACCGACGGCGGCGTCGCCGCCCTCGTCTACATGGTGGGTATCGGGGCGGTGGTGATCCTGCTCGTGGTGCTCGCCTTCACGGCGCACGCGGTGCGCAGTCTGCGTGCCCTCGAGGCGACCGTGCCGCCGGAGGGCCCTGACCGGATGCTCTTCCCCACCTTCGGCTTCGGCACCACCGGCCTGCGGCTCATGGCGATCGAGGGTGCGCAGGCCACGCCGCGCGGACTCTGGGGCTGGAAGCTCGTCGAGATCACCCCGCAGGGCGTGCACGTGCACAGCCACCCCAAGCACCGCGACGAAGCACGCTTCTTCGCCGCCTCCGCGATCGAGGATGCCGCGCTCGGCGCCATCACCGATGGCATGCTGCGCATCCCCACCCTCAACCTCGCGGTTGACTCCGCGTCGGGGCCCGTCGGCGTGCCACTCGGGCTCCTACGGCACCCGCTCGCGGTCCTGAGCGGTGGGGAGCGGCAGGATGCGCTCGCGCGGGCGCGGCAGCTGCTCGGAGTGCCGCGCGAGCACTAAGCGCCCCCACCTCAGGGGGTGCCGCTGCCGAGCTTGAGGCGACAGACTAGAGCGAGGCTCGGGTTCAGCGCGGTGTCGCCCCGAGCGGCAACTGGGGGCACCATGAGCGAGGCAGGCAGGTCGGCGGGGGTCGAGGCACACCGCCTCGTCGCGCTCGCCGATGCGCACGATGAGCGCGCGGCCGCGGCCCGCGAGGCTGCCCAGCGCTGGATGATCGCCCACCGCACCGAGCGGCAGGTGGCCGGCACGCTCGCGCCGTTGAGCGCGTGCGGCTTCACGTTCTTGCACGACCGCGGCTGGCCGGGCGCCCGCCGTGGCAGCCGCGCGCAGATCGACCACGTGCTCGTCGGGCCGGGCGGCGTCTTCGTCGTCGACACGAAGGGGTGGCGCGACGTGTCGGTCGCGGGCGGGCGGCTCTTCCGTGGCCAGGCCGACGTGACCGACGACCTGGCCGGGCTCGCCGACGTCGGTGTGGGCACCGAGGCGGTGCTCGCCGAGCTGGGGCTCGCTCCGGGTGAGGTGCGCGTGGTCGTGGTGCTCGCCGGTTCCGCGATGGATGCGGTAGCGCTCTCGAGCCTGGGCGGCCTGGTGGTGGTCGGCGAGAGGCGAGCATCCGCGTTCATCAACGGGTTCGGGCGCCGCCTGACGGAGCGCCAGCAGCATGCCGTGCTGGGCGCGGTCATGGCGCACTTTCCGCCGCTCGGCGAGGAGGCCGTGCCGCGCGATCTGAGCGTTCCCGACCCGGTGATCGAGGGGCCTGCGCTGCTGACGGTCGACGAGGTGGCCGACACGTTCCTGGCGGGGATGCTCGCCGCCCCCATCGAGGAGTGGATGGCCTTTCTGCACCCCGATCAGGCGAAGCTCGTGCGACGCAGCTTCTCAGGCCCGGCGAGGATTCGCGGGGCCGCCGGCACGGGCAAGACGGTTGTCGGGCTGCACCGGGCGGCGTACCTGGCGCGCGGCACGACGGGGCGCGTCATCGTGACAACGTATGTGCGCACGCTGCCCGACGTGCTCTCGACGCTGCTGCAGCGGCTCGCACCGGAGGTCGCCGACCGGGTCGAGTTCACGGGCATCCACCAGTTCGCCCTGCGGGTGCTGCGCGAGCGCGGGCACCGTGTCGAGCTCAAGCTGCCGGAGGCGACGCAGGCGTTCAACCGCGCGTGGGCGGTCGTCGGCCGCAACGGCCTGCTCGGGTCGGTCGACGCCAACAGCAAGTACTGGCAGGACGAGCTGCTCAAGGTCATCAAGGGCCGAGGGTTGACCAGCTTCGAGCAGTACGCCGATCTGGCGCGTAGCGGCCGGCGCCGACGACTGGGCGTCGACCAGCGTCGCGAGGTGTGGCGGCTGTACCTGCAGTACGAGCAGAACCTGCGCACCGCGGGGGTGGTCGACTTCGAGGATGTGATCTTGCACGCTGAGGCATCCCTGCGCGAGCGCCCACTCGAGGGCATCAGCGCCGTCGTGATCGACGAGGCGCAAGACCTGTCGTGCGTCATGCTGCGCATGCTGCACGCGATCGTCGGCGACCGCCCCGACGGCCTGACGCTGATCGGCGACGGCCAGCAGACCATCTACACGGGCGGCTACTCGCTCTCCGAGTCGGGCATCTCGGTCGCCGGCCGCGGAGTCGTCATGTCGACGAACTACCGCAACACCCGCGAGATCGCGTCGTTCGCGTCTTCGATTGTCGAGGGTGACGAGTTCGTCGACATCGAGGGCGGGCCGGGCCGGGCGGATGCCGCGCTCGCCGTCCCCCGCACCGGCCCCTCCCCCGTGCTGTCGTCGTTCGCGTCGCACGCCCAGCACGATGCCGCTCTCGTGGCGCACGTGCGGTCGCTCGTCGCCTCGAGTGTCGATGCCGGCGACATCGGTGTGCTGGCAGCGACGAATCGGGATGCCCAGGCTCTCGCCACCGCGCTGCGCGCAGCCGGGTTCGGCGTGGTCGAGTTGACGAGCTACACGGGGTCGACTGCCTCGCTCGTGAAGGTCGGAACGATTAAGCGCGCGAAGGGTCTCGAGTTCAAGCACGTGCTGCTCGGGCGCGTGGCCGAGGAGTTGCTCGCACTCACGGTCGAGGGGCTCGACGATGGAGCCCGGGAGCGTCGCGAGATCGAGCGGCGGGAGCTGTACGTCGGCATGACCCGCGCCCGCGATGGGTTGTGGGTTGGTTGCCGCAACTACACCGTGAGCAATTCGTTGGTTGAGGGCGTCAAGTCATCGACTCATTGAGATCGGCCTCCGCAGGCAGCCGCCAACACAATGAGCTTCTCGCGCGGGAATGCGCATATCCCAAGGGACTGGATCTTGCCCGTCGGGCTTCGGGCTTCGGGCTTGATACAGCAATGGAATGATCACTTCATTCTTCTCGAGGAATTCTCCGTGACGCGTATCGGCCAATCCACGCACACAGAACTCCAGCGGGTCATGGGGAGAGGAGAATCACCCTGCCTTTGGTCCCCCAAAAGGGTGACTGCTGGGCCCAGCGAGAGCCGATAGCATAAGACTTGTTTCTTGGGCGTCTAGTCTGCCAGCGTGTCCTACCCGCAGAAATCGCCGCGCGTCTGGCCATCGACCAGAATCACATCAATATGGATGGACAACAGCCAAATGAATGAACTTCTTGATGGCGAGATCGCACAAACCTTGGCGCGTCATCAGTTGATCGAACCGCAAGGCTGGTCTCGAGCACGAGGCGTTATCGAATACGAGTGCTCCTGCGGCGAGACCCTCATCGTCGACACCCGTACCGATCGATGCCAGAGTAGGGACACTCTGCTCGCGGAGCATCAGGCGTCAGAGGTGCGATCGCTTGGCCTTCGTCGCGAGCCGGACCACCTCGATTTCGCCGCTTTGGAGATCTTTGCGTCAGAAGTACTTCGGCGCCGAAGTGCCGCCGCACAGGCGCTCTCCGAGTCCCACGCGACGAGCACAGAGTTGACGCGTCTCGAGGGCGCGCTTGCGGAACTAAATGGTTTCGCTGCTCTTGTGGAGGGACTCATGGTCACTCGAGCGAGCAGCGGGAATGGTGATCTCTTCGCACTCGAGCCCAGGTTCGCTTGGCGAACCATAGGAGCTGAGCCGCGCTAGACAAGGCGCGGTCTGTCTCGTTCCTTCACAAAACGCGACACCTACCGTGATGCGGTATACAGGACTAATGAGTGCCCCTCGTGAACTAGGCATCGGCGACCTCGACGACGAGCTTGTCCAGTTGCTCAGCAAGGCCGCAATATTTGAGGACGGCAAACTCCACGTCGGACGTGACTACCTCCCTGTTGAGTACATCACTCACGGCTTCAAGGGTGTTGTCTGGAAGGTCAAAGACGAATACGGCCAAGAATATGCCGCGAAGCTGACTCTGGTAGAGGACTACGTCGACAAGTCGGTCTTCGCCGAGGCCGCGCGAAGAGGCAGACTTCCGTCACCACTGTTTACGAGGTGGGCCGACGCTGGCGAG
Source organism: Microcella pacifica (assembly GCF_009371975.2). GTDB lineage: Bacteria > Actinomycetota > Actinomycetes > Actinomycetales > Microbacteriaceae > Microcella > Microcella pacifica. The sequence goes on along the minus strand of NZ_VIKT02000005.1, from coordinate 99,915 downwards.
TGGGTTCCTTCTGGGACCGATCGACGATTCATCGTCTCCATTGAGGAATGGGTCGATGATGCCATCACACTAGACGAGTTATGCAATGAGCACGCCGGCCAGATATCTGTAAGTACGATCGTCAGCTTTGCACGGCAAATCTCGAGCGCGCTGGAGGCACTCGAGGGCAACAACCTGGCGCACGACGATCTGCATGCCAAAAACCTGATGCTCCGTCCGGCGCGAGCCGGTGAAGCCGGATACAGCCAGGCAGGCCAAGATCGATTCCAACTCGTGGTTGTGGATACGGGAAGCCTCAAGCATGCCGAACGAACATCGAAAGGCGTGAGCGACGTAGACCACGTTGCACGCCATTTAGTTCGTCTTCACAACATTGTTGCAAGGCGAAGGGACATCAGCCTTTCTGATAGGCGCTTCTTGGCCGCCCTGCTTCCCGTTGTCCAGATGATGGTCGAAGACGATGCCAACCGAGCTCTGCGAAGCGGGGAGGCTATCCGACGCGCAATCCTTGACGCGATGTCCGCAGCCCAGATGCCAACGAACCGGGGGCAACGACTCTCCAACCCATTCGAATACATCAGTGCGGAGCAAATTAGCAGCGATGAACTGCTCCTAACGCTCTTTGCGCGTACGACATGGGTCGACGCAGTTGCGAGTGCTGACCCCATCTTGCTGACTGGACCTCGCGGGTGCGGAAAGAGTATGGTCTTCAGGTGGCTGTCGCTGCGCGCGCACGCCAGCCAAGAACAAGCACCAGTCCCACTCGATACCTTGAGAATCAGTGGCGTCTACGTGTCGTGCACCTCTGACTTGCAAACGCGATTTAGTCACTTTCGGACGCCGGAGGATACGCTCGGCCACGAAGGCGAGATCGTCCACTATTTCAACCTCCTCCATGTGCTCGAATTGCTGAATACCCTCATTGCGATTGCCGCGCGGCATGACTCAGAGTCAGTCTTCGGACTTGGAGAAGACCAGGCGATAGAAATCCACGAGATGGTTGTTCGGTTCCTGCCGTCCGAACACACCGTCCGCTTCAGCCCTTCACCCTTGGTCGCCGCGCGGGAACGAGTAGAGCAAGAGATTTTCGCATCGCAACAGAGACTGCACAACGCGACTTCCGCGCCGATTGCACCGGCAACCCTTATCGCAGACGTAACGTCGCGGGTCGAGAAGATTCTGCCGTTCTTCTCCGCGCACCCGATTGCGTTCTTGCTCGACGACTTCAGTACACATCGGATAACGGAGGCAGTTCAGCTGATCCTCTCGCCTATTGTCTGGGAACGCCGCTCGAGCCACATCTTCAAGGTGAGCAGCGAGAAGTACGGCGCCATAGCGACTTGGAACAAGCTAACCGCAGACCCAGCACGAGAACGTATTGAAATCGATTGTGGCGCCGAGTATCTCAAGCGTGAGTCGACGGTGCCGAACCGCCAGTTTGCTCTGGACTTTCTCAATAATCGGCTGCGAGCCGCACAATGGCAGGGCACTGCGGCAGATCTACTCGGCAATTCCCCGTCGACCGAGGAGATGAATACGGCTCTCACAAAGGCAGGCTCACAGAACGCTGCCTACTTCGGAGTCGACGTCATATCACAATTGTGTTCCGGCGATGTTTCGACTCTTCTGTTTCTATACAGGCGCATGCTCGCGATGAGCGGCCCCTACACCGTCGCAACCGTTTCCTCTTCGCTCCAAGACAAGGCAGTCCGTGAGACGAGCCGGCAGCTTCTTCACGCGGTCGTCTACCACCGTCCGTTGGGGAAGTCGATGTATGAAATCGCGAACGCATATGGCAAGTTTGTTGGCAATGCGTACCGAAAGGGGAAGGGAATCAAAGAGCATGGCAAGATCGTTCCGATTCAAGTCCCCAGAATTGAAGTCGACAGCGCTTCGAATGCGACCATAAAGCTTAGCGAAAAAGAGCTTGAACTAAGTCAGGAACTGCTGAGGCGGGCAGTGTTCATTGAAATGGACGTTGGGCGAAGTCGGCATGACAACGTGACGTCGTTGCGCTGGCACTTTCGACGGATCTACCTGCCCGCGTTTCGTGCCGGCCTTGGCAAGAACGACGCAGTGAAGATCGCACCCGGCCAGTTCCAGTGGTTCCTGCAGAGCCCTGTCGAGATGCTCGCTGTCCAGGAAGCTCAGCGCAGAAAGAAGCCGGATACCGGCCTGTGGGAAGGCGACTTCGATGCGCTTTCATAAGACCACTCTCTCGGATGTCATCGGCCAACTGCCCCCCTTGGCTACGGCCGAGTCTGTCGAGAAGTCTGGCTTGCCGCAGTTTGATCTTTGTGTCGCAGTCAATGGTTTCGAAGATCGCACCGCGGCCGTGCCTAAGTGGCTTGCCCAGCGCCACATTCGGGTGGCAACTACGTTGCTCCTTCACTACCCCAGCAACATTGAAGACAATCGCCGCACGGTCGACGATCTTGAAGAAGCTCTGTCAGTGTGTTCAGAGCGTGTCATTCATGTTGAGTTCGGCATAGCCGCTCCGAAGCTTCGGAACGAGCTGCAAGAGATCGCGGAGGCGTGTGCGGCGGACGATGTGGTCAGAATCCTGCTCGACATAAGCGGAGCATCTGGGCGCATCATCCTCCGCGTCCTTCGCTCACTGTTCGAGTTGCAGAGATCGTCTCGGCTGCAGGTGATCTTGACGATCGCGTATGCCGAGGCAGGCGAATACGCCCCCACTCATCGCGAGGCGCGAGCCCTCATCGAGGCCTCACGAAAGCCAGGCGAATCGACTCTAGGTCTCGACTTCGACGCTGAGGAAGTGAGTCCCTCCGTTGAGTACCCGGGGCAGCACATCGAGCATGTTCCAGACCGAGCGGTAGTCGTCTGCGGTTTCAATGCGGACCGCGCTAGAGCAGCACTAGACCACATCGACACGGCGTTCAATATTGATGTTCCGCACTCTCGGGTCACCTACATCGCTGGTCGACCACCGCGCAAGAAGGATGAGTGGAGGCTGACAGCGATGATGGACATCCACTCATCGGTGGAAGGCAACTCGGAGATGGACTTCCACGTCACGTCAACCTTGAACTATGCAGAAACACTTCAACGTCTCGAGTCATGCTACCAGGATGCTTTCGGGCACGAGCGTCTGACGGTGTTGCCATTCGGATCGAAGATGCAGACCGTGGCGACCGCGTTGTTCTGCGAGATGCGGTCGGATGTGAAGGCTCAACTTCTTGGTCCTGCCCGGTATGCCGGCAGGAGCTACTCCCACGGGGTCGGCCAAATATACTTGCTACATCTCGGTAGCTTGCAGGACATTTCGAGCCTTCTGTCTAGTGTGGGTCAGCTCACGGAGGTGCAGTGAGGTCGCAACCTGCAGTTGACCGCGCTGCGGGCGTAGACGTCCCCAAGGTGGCCAGTAGCTTGATCGCATAGCGACTAGGACGAGAAGGAGGGCCGATGGATGCAGCGGAAGCCGTCCCAATAGCTCAGAATGTAGTCGCCGGTCGAGAGAAAGTTGCCAACGAGCTTCGTTCGGCGTTGTTTCAGCATCTTCGGGATCAAGGCTTCAAGCTGACCGATCGTGGCCTGATCGTGCCGGTTTCCACCGACAAGGACTCAGTACGCAACCTCCACGCAGAGTCGGTAGCAGCACAAAGAGATCGTGCTCATGGCGCACTCGCCAAACTAGACACTCGCTTCGCCAGGAGGCTACGCGCGGGTTCAGACTTGAATCCGGCTGATATCAAGCCGCGATTGGAGATTCTTCCGACCGGGCGCTCTGAGAACGCTCTTCTCTGGAGGTGGTGCTCACTCCATTGGACGATTCCAGTTTCGTCGGGCTACGGTCGTCGAATCAGGGCCCTGGTTGTTGATGAAGCACACGGAGACGCAGTCATTGGACTAATCGGACTGGCGGATCCCGTGTTCGCGCTAGGGGTTCGAGACAAGGAAATTGGTTGGTCCAGGGATCAACGAATGACAAAGCTAGCGAGTGTCATGGACGCTTTCGTCCTGGGAGCGGTGCCTCCTTACTCTCACCTGCTCGGAGGGAAACTACTTGCTTCGCTTCTCCAGTCGAGGACTCTAAGCGATGCGTTCCGAGAACGGTATGGCCACCGAACCACACTGATTAGCGAACGAGATCCTGATGCTCACCTCGCACTGATCACAACCACCTCTGCTCTTGGGCGCTCTTCGGTCTACAACAGAGTGAGGCGCATGGACGGATCGCTGGTCCTACGGCCGGTCGGATTCACCAAGGGGAGCGGGGACTTCCATCTCTCGGGAGCAATATATGACCGACTTGCCGCTTTCGCGATGTCCGACACCGAGCTGGGAGAGTCTCAAAGACACGAGAAATGGGGTCGTGGCTTCAGGAATCGTCGGGAAGTGATCCAAAAAGCCATGTCGTCGCTTGGCCTAAACTCACATGGCATGCGAGTCCACGGTGTTCACCGCCAAGTGTTCGTATCTGAACTAGCCAGCAACTCCCTGGCTTGGCTTCGCGGGGACGACGCCGAATTGGACTGGCAGACACTCGAAGTGGATGAGATCGCCGCCTGGTGGAGGACGAGGTGGGCTATCGAACGGTCGAAGACAGATCACGAATGGTCGGTTTTCGATCCCTCAGATTGGACCCTTTACCCGCAGACGCACTAGAGGAGTACGTTCGACTGTTCGCGATCCATTCGTAGTCCACGGATCCTCGGTGAGTCGGACTGCTTTGGCCTGGCATCGTCTTGATCAGGACTCTGCTCATTACGGACGCCAGTGACGATGCCAAGCTCAGAGTGTCCCGAATCCAGCATTGGTAGGCTCCGGACTCGCCCTCCGGGCAAGCGGTCTGGAGTTTTCCCACCTGCTCGGGCTCCAGCACGAATTCGCGCACCCGAGCCGCATCGGCCTTGCCGCCCATCGACTTCATCACCGCACCGATGACGGCGCCGGCTGCCTGCACCTTGCCGTCGCGGATCTTCTCCAGCACGTCGGGCTGCTGGGCGAGCGCCGCATCGACCGCGGCGATGAGAGCACCGTCGTCCGAGACGACCTCCAGGCCGCGAGCCGCAATGACCTCGGCGGGAGCGCCCTCCCCCTCGATGACACCCTCCAGCGCCTGCCGCGCCGGTGGAGTCCCGCATAGTGGTGTAACGCCCGGTGGCCCACCGCGTCGGTGACGACGTGAACGCGGTCACCGTGTGATCCTTCGAGAAGTCTCTTACCCCAACTCGAAAGGCATCAACACGATGACCGCTCCCCACATTGTCGACCCTGCAACGGTGCTCGGTGAAGCCCTCAGCGACGCGTCGCCCGATTTGATGCGACACCTGCTGCAAACCATAATCAACGCCCTCCTGTCCGCCGACGCCGACGCCGTGGTCGGCGCCGAATGGGGTCAGCCGAGCCTTGACCGTGTCACTCACCGCAACGGCTACCGCCACCGAGACCTCGATACTCGGGCTGGCACGATCGATGTCGCGATCCCGAAACTACGATCGGGCACCTACTTCCCCGAGTGGTTGCTGGAGCGCCGCAAACGGTCCGAGGCGGCTCTGATCACCGTGATCGCCGACTGCTACCTCGCCGGGGTGTCCACTCGTCGGATGGACAAACTCGTGAAGACGCTCGGCATTCACGCCCTGTCGAAGTCGCAGGTCTCCCGGATGGCGGCCGAGCTCGACGAGCACGTGAACCAGTTCCGGCACCGATCGCTTTTGGAGGCAGGCCCGTTCACCTTCGTCGCAGCCGACGCTCTCACGATGAAGGTTCGCGAGGGCGGCCGGGTGGTGAACACGGTCGTGCTGATCGCCACCGGCGTCAACGGCGACGGCCGCCGCGAAGTCCTGGGGGTGCAGACAGCGACAGCTGAGACCGGGTCGGCGTGGAATGCGTTCTTCGCCGACCTGGTCGCCCGCGGCCTGACCGGGGTCCAGCTGGTCACCAGTGACGCTCACGCCGGGCTGAAAGACGCGATCGCGGCGAACCTGCCCGGTGCGACCTGGCAACGCTGCCGCACCCACTACGCGGCGAACCTGATGAGCGTGAGCCCGAAGAGCATGTGGCCGGCGGTGAAAGCGATGCTGCACTCCGTCTATGACCAACCCACCGCCTCAGACGTCCACGCTCAGTTCGATCGCACCCTGGACTACGTGACCGAGAAGCTACCCGCGGTCGCCGAGCACCTCGATACCGCCAGGGCCGACATCCTCGCCTTCACCGACTTCCCCAAAGACGTCTGGTCACAGATCTGGTCGAACAATCCCAACGAGCGCCTCAACCGCGAGATCCGCCGCCGCACCGACTCCGTCGGCATCTTCCCCAACCGCGACGCGATCATCCGCCTGGTCGGCGGCGTCCTGGCCGAGCAGACCGACGAGTGGGCCGAGGGGCGCCGCTACCTGGGACTGGAGGTTCTGGCCCGCTCCCGCATGCGCGTGGTGCCCGACATCGAAAGCGAGGTGGTCGCCGATACCTTCATCGCGCTCAGCGCATAAAGCGAAGGATCAGCCGTTACACCACTACCAGGGACTTGACCGCCGCGCCAGCCGGTCGGTGAGCGCACCCGACTCGACGAGCTGCGCCATCTCGGCCACGTGGGCGGGCGTGATGAGCGACGCCGGTTCAGCATCCCGCGCGTTCGCGATGCGGGCGTCCACGCTCCTCCACTACGGCCGGGCCCGCCTCGGTGATGCGGGCTACACGTCAAATCGAAGAGCGCTCAATCCCGAGACTGCGCCTGCGCGATCTGGTCGAGCAGCATCGCGACCTCTGACTCGTCGCGCACCTCAAGCGGGCGCGTGGGACTGACGAGTTGGTCGAGCACGACAGTGTCGGTACCTCCCGCGCGCTCGATGTCGATGCGCAGCCGCGGAGTGGAGTCGCTTCGAGGCCGGAGGAAGAAGCCTCCGGCTCCGCCCCGCCTGAACCGAACAACGTCTCCGGTCTTGGCGAGAGTCACCGTCCGCGGGCCACGACGACCAGGGCGCCCGAGCATCACTCCCGAGGGCCCCACAGCACACAAGACGCTGGCTGGCCACGGGCGGCGCAGAGCCCGCAGACCCTCGACAGTGCGCTCCGCAGAGTCTTTCGTCGTGAGAATGCCAGCGAAGAGCACAGCCGGTTCGCCGACACCCAGCGCCAGTGCGGCCTGCAGGTCAGCGTGCCTCTGCGCATACGCGCCCTCCGGGTTGACGCCGCGCACAGACACCACCACGACGACGAGCGCCGCGATAGCGAAGAACACGCCCATGAAGACTCTGGAGTCGTCGAACCTCGGCGAGAGAGGTCCCCACAGGAAGATCGCGCTCATGCCAACCAAGAACACGACGGAGAAGAGAAGGAGCGGTAGCGAGACGGGCCGCTTCCCGTCCTGCTTCTGAGTCACGGGCGCGAACCGACGTCAGAGCCGAGGTACGCCGTTCCCAGCAGGTCACAGCCCAGCCCACCGAGGTCGGCGAGCACTGTCGCCGGGTAGACGAACCCGGCCTGATCGCTGTCGCTGAAGCCGCCGCAGATGATCACTCCGCCCGCACCGTCCCGACGAGGCGCGTGGCGTCCTGATCCTGCCGAACGCTCGCGACGGCACGAGCACTCATGAAACCACCCCGCCACGGTAGCCACGCCGTGACCCCGACGGTCACCGACGGAATGAGCATGAAGAGGAGAGACTCCCACCACATGAACGTCAAGAAGGGCACCCACATCAACGCCACATTGGCACCCACGAAAGGAGCGATCGGACGCATCCAGGACCATCGCGGCCGTCCGGCGAGGAGGCCGAGAGTTACAGCTCCGGCCGCTGCGCTTCCTGCGAGAAACAGTCCGAGCATGGCGCCGTACAAGAGTAGGAGGCCTGCCATTGTCATGGCCCACCCGTCGAGCACACTGGCCGGGCCAGACGTCACGACGCGGTGGACCAGCGGCACCGCCGCCCCCACACCCGTCCCCGCCACGAGCGTCGTTACGACGAAGGTCGGGAGCGAGTCCAGGGCAGACATGGTGTGCGCTACGCCTGAGCTCGCTCCAGCACGAGCTCGCGCACGCGCGCCGCATCCGCTTTCCCGCCCATCGACTTCATCACCGCACCGATGACGGCGCCGGCGGCCTGCACCTTGCCGTCGCGGATCTTCTCCAGCACGTCGGGCTGCTGCGCGAGCGCCGCATCGACCGCGGCGATGAGAGCACCGTCGTCCGAGACGACCGTGAGCCCGCGCGACTCCACGACCTCGGCGGGGGTGCCCTCCCCCTCGATGACACCCTCCAGCGCCTGCCGGGCAAGCCGGTCGGTGAGCGCACCCGACTCGACGAGCTGCACGATCTCCGCCACGTGGGCCGCGGTGATGAGCGACGCCGGTTCAGCATCCCGAGCGTTCGCGATGCGGGCGATCTCGCCCGTCCACCACTTGCGGGCCTGCTGCGGTGACGCGCCCGCCGCGACCGTGTCGGTGACCTCCACGAGCAGGCCGCTGTTGACGACGTCGCGAAACTCCAGATCGGTGAAACCCCACTCCTCGCGCAGGCGGCGGCGTCGGGCCGCGGGGGGCTCCGGCAGGGCATCCCGCAAAGAATCGATCAGGGCCTGCGTCGGCACGACCGGCAGCAGGTCCGGCTCCGGGAAGTAGCGGTAGTCGTCGGCGTCGCTCTTCACGCGGCCCGCCGACGTCACGCCCGTATCCTCATGCCAGTGGCGGGTCTCCTGTTGAATCGAGCCGCCCTTCGCCAGAATCGCCGCCTGGCGCTGAATCTCGTAGCGCACCGCCCGCTCCACAGAGCGGAACGAGTTGACGTTCTTGGTCTCCGTGCGGATGCCCAGCTCAACCTGCCCGCGCGGCCGCAGCGACACATTCGCATCGCAGCGCAGGTTGCCCCGCTCCATGCGCGCCTCGCTGATGCCCAGCGCGCGCACCATGTCGCGGATCGTGCTCACGTACGCCTTCGCGATCTCGGGCGCGCCGTGCTCGGCCCCGTAGATCGGCTTCGTCACGATCTCCACGAGCGGCACGCCGGCGCGGTTGTAGTCGACGAGCGAAGACTCGGCGCCCTGGATGCGGCCCGTCGAGCCGCCGACGTGCGTGAGCTTGCCGGCATCCTCCTCCATGTGGGCGCGCTCGATGGGCACCTGCACGAGCGTGCCGTCCTCCAGCTCGACCTCGACGGAGCCCTCGAAGGCGATCGGCTCGTCGTACTGGCTGATCTGGTAGTTCTTCGCCAGATCCGGGTAGAAGTAGTTCTTGCGGCTGAACGTGCTGCTCGGGGCGATCTGGCAGCCCAGCGCGAGGCCGAGCGAGATCGCGAAGCGCACCGCCTGCTCGTTGACGACCGGGAGGCTGCCGGGCAGGCCGAGGCACACGGGGGTGATCGCGGTGTTGGGCTCAGTAATGGTGTTGTCGCTCAGCGCCGGGTTGGGGGCGTCGGAGAACATCTTCGTGCGGGTGCTCAGCTCGACGTGCACCTCGAAGCCGAGCACCGGCTCGAACATCTCGAGTGCCTTGTCGAAGTCCATGAGTTCTGCGCGCGCCATGGGGTCAATCCTATTCGGGGTCGGCGGGGGTCGGGTGCGGGGCAGGGTTCGCTGCGGTGCGGGGAGGGGGGCAGTGTGCGGGGCGGTGTGCGCGACTCTCAGCCGAGGCGTATCGACACGGTGGGCCCCGAGCCCGGGCGGTTCGCGCGGCGTGCGCTGAGCATCCACCCGAATGCATCGACGATGCCATGCAGCGCGATCAGGAGGACGGCCGCGATGGGGGGCCATCCGGATTCGGCGATGAGAATCGCACCGCCGATGACGCCCAGATGCAGCACGATGATGCGCGGGTAGGCGCTCATCATGAGGGCGGTGCCGCGGCGGGCGGGCAGGGGGCCGCGGGCGGCGATCAGCAGCTGGGCGATGCCGGCGATGATCCAGATGATGAGGATGCCCGGCCCATCGACCCCGGCCAGTCCGGTCTCGGCGGCTGCGGTGGCTGCCATGCTGGTGGCGCTGGTCGTCGTCGCAATGCCGCTGAAGACGCCTGCCGCGATGAGGAACACGAAAACGCCGTGCACGAGGGTGAACAGGCCGTAGTGGAGGACGAAGAAGCGCGCGAGCCAGCCGATCGTCTTTGGAGTCTGGGCGACGCGGCGGTCGTTGATGATCATCGGCTCGGGGCCGGGGTCGCCGCGCGTGCGCAGCAGGCGGATCACCATCGCGGCGCCGAGCGTCAGGTTCTCCAGCCAGTACAGGATGATCACCTCGCGCCAGTCCCAGCCGAGGGCGAGCACGCTGGCGAGGGGTAGGAGGGTGTAGGCGGCGATCGCGAGCAGGCGCGCGAGGGCGTGTGTCGGCGCGGAGGTCGGGGCCATGAGGAGATTCTGGCAGGGGTGAGCGGAGCGAGGCGGGTGTCCTTTCTTTGGCCTCGGCTCCGTTCTGATTCGTGTCGCTCTCTCCCGCTCTTGTCGGCCCCACTCTCGTTCGTCTGGGTCTCCCTCTCGCCCGCTCCGCGCACTCGCGCCCCACCCGGCACCGGGCCCTCGCCGCCCGCCCTCTCGTACCGCTCCACCGTCCCGCCGCTCCTCCATAGGCGCCGCTTGCGAAAACCTATCCACGAGTATTGCTCGCCCTCTGGACTGGTGTTCGATACTGCTGGAGACTATTGACATGTCAGATTCGAACGCACTGCACACATCGCTCATCGATGTGTCGCGCGCGTTCGCGCCCCCGACCGTGTCAGACCTGACCGATGACGACCTCATCGCCCAGCAGCGCACACTCGCCGAGATCGGGCGCCGCGTCGATACCGCCGCCGCCACGGTCGCCGCCGAGATCGCCCACCGCTCGCGCCGCGACCTGGGCGGCGAGGGCCTCGCCCACCGTCTCGGAGTCCGCACCCCCGAACGCCTCGTCCAACGCCTCACCGGCGCGACCGCCCGTGACGCGACCGCCATGGTGCGCGTCGGCACCCTCATGGCGACGCCTCCGCCTCCCGCCTCTGATCAGGATGCTCCGCTCCCCTCCCCCGACGACTCGAGCGCTGCCGACCCAGGTGATGCGCGTCTGGGCAAGCCGTGGCTCGCGTCGGTCTCAGCGGCCGTCGCCGCAGCGCGACTGTCGCTCGCCGCCGCCGACGCCATCCGCGCCGGGCTCGGCGAGCCGAGCGCGCCCGACGCCTCGGGCGACGCCTCGGGAGACGGCTCGGTGCAGTCGCGCGCCGGCGAGAGCCCTGATGAGGGCGACAGCGGCGGCGTGACCGCGGAACAACTGGCCGTGGCCGCCGAGCGGCTCGTGGCCGAAGCCCCGACCTGCACGGTCGAGCAGCTCGCCGCCCGAGCACGATACGCCCGCGCCGAGCTCGATGCAGAGGCAGACGCGAGTCGCGTCGCCGAGCGCGAGCAGGCCCTGCGCGACCGGCGCTACCTCTACCTCTCGCGGCAGCCCGACGGCATGACCCGACTCTCCGGGCTGCTCGACCCAGAGTCCGCGGCACTCGTCACGTCCGCGATCGACGCCGCGACCTCACCGCGGCGGGGCGGGCCGCGCTTCGTGAGCACCGCCGACGTGGAACGAGCGGAGCGGCTCGTCGATGACACCCGCACGACCGAGCAGATCGCCGCCGACACGCTCGTCGAGTTGCTTCGACTGGGCGGAGGCGTCGCGCCCACCGACCTGCTCGGAGCCCGACCTCCCGCCGTCCAGGTCATCGTCGCCGAGCGGGACCTCCGCGAGGGCCGCGGTATCGCCCGCCTCGAAGGCCAGACAGAGCCCATCAGCATCACCACCGCCGAGCGGCACGCGTGCGAGGCGGGCGTCACGCCCATCGTCGTCACCGATGCGGGCGAGGTGCTGTCGCTCGGGCGTCGCACCCGCTTGTTCACAGGCCGCCAGCGCCTGGTCCTCGCCGCGCGCGACGGCGGCTGCCGCTTCCCCGGCTGCGATCGGCCACCCTCCTGGGCAGAAGCGCACCACATCATCCCCTGGCAGCAGGGCGGTCCCACCGACGTCGACAACGGAGTGCTGCTCTGCCGACATCACCACCTGCTGCTGCACAACAACGACTGGGGCATCACCCGGGTCGACGGCGAGCTCGCAGTCGTGCCACCCCGGTCTCTCGACCCCGAACAACGTCCCGTCCCCGCACCCCGCAAGACTCGGGTGCTCGAGCGCGCCCTCGGCGCCCAGGCCGGGTAGCGGCGCCGCGTGGAACGCAGACATGCCGAGCCTGCTGGCACGGCAGGGCCGGACTGCCCACGGCAGGGCTGGGCGGCGGGTCCGGGCTAGACGATATGGGTCTTCGGTCCGGTTCTTGAGGCTGGGGCCTCGATTCGCGTATTCGTGGGTTGCCAGCTGTTGAGGGCTGGCCTATCCACCAGGCGAATGGAGGCCCCAGTTGAGAATCCAGCGTACGAGCGTCGGTCTGGACGTGCACGCCCGCAGCGTTGTGGCATGCGCGATCGATGAGGACACCGGTGAGGTGATCCGTCACCGTTTCGGCTACGACCCTGCGGCAGTGCTGGAGTGGGTGCGGAGCCTGCCGCAGCCGGCAGCAGTGACCTATGAGGCCGGGCCGACCGGGTTCGCTCTGGCCCGCCTATTCACCGCCGCCGGCATCGAGTGCCTCGTGGCGGCGCCGTCGAAGTTGCAGCGCCCGGTCGGGGATCGGGTCAAGACCGATGCCAGGGACGCGTTGCATTTGGCCAGGCTGCTGAGGTTGGGGGAGATCGTCGCGGTTGCCGTGCCCACGATCGAGCAGGAAACCGCACGCGACTTGGTGCGAGCCCGGGAAGACAATCGGGGTGAGCTGATGGCGGCACGGCATCGGCTCTCGAAGCTGCTGCTGCGCCACGGGATCATCTATGACGGCAAGCAGGCGTGGACCGGCGCGCATGATGCCTGGCTTCGCCGGCAGAGGTTCGACCATCCCGGACTGCAGGCCGCGTTCGATGCCGACTACGAAGCAGTGCAGCAGGTGCGCGCCCGCAAAGACCGACTCGACGCGATCATTCAGCAGATGGCCACCACCAGTGACTACGCGCCCGTGGTGCGACGACTGGGGTGCCTGCGCGGGATCTCGACCTTGACCGGGTTCGGCCTCGCGGTGGAGATCGGCAACTGGGAGCGCTTCACGGGATCCAGCATCGGAGCGTTCGTCGGACTGGTGCCCTCAGAGCACTCCTCCGGACAGTCACGCTCCCAGGGCTCGATCACCAAGACCGGCAACACTCACGCCCGACGCCTGCTGGTCGAGGCGGCTTGGCATCACCGCAAGCCCTATCGGCCCGGAGCGGTGATGCAGGCCCGGTGGGCTGCCGCGCCCAGCCTTGCCGTATCCCGCGGCGACGACGGCAACCGGCGCCTGCATCACAAATGGCAGCACTTCACCGCACGCAAGAAGCGGTCCACGATCGCGAACGTCGCCATCGCCCGCGAGCTCGCCGGCTGGTGCTGGTCCCTGGCCGTGATGCCCGACTGACCTGGGCCCTCTGACCGGTCGGTTCAGGCGGCAGGTGACGGCAGCGCGAGGAGCGACCCGCGGAACAGCTATGAGCAGCCCGCCTACGGGCAGGCGACGCTCGATCCTAGACAAGCGGAACCGCTCCAGCCGAACAGCACGTCCTGCGGTATCCAACCCGCGCATATCAGTCTGACCGCGCGTCGCCCACGACACGCACGACACCCACGCGACCTGCGCCGACCACACGAAAGAGCGCCCGGAGCATGATCACTCCGGGCGCTCTTTCCCCTGCCACTTGACAGGAATCAGTCACATATCAGCTGTGCGGGGCAGGGCCGGCTGGCTGCACGGGGCTGGCTGGCCGTGCGGGAACGCGCAGGGTAGCGCGGGGTTGGCGCGGCTAGGTGAGCTCGGGCGCCTGGGTCCACAGCGGGCCGCCCCACTGCGCCTCGAGCAGTTGCTCGACCGCTGCACCTACCGTGTACAGGCGAGCATCCTCGCGCGCGGGCGCCATGATCTGCAGACCCACCGGCAGACCGTCCTCCGGCGCGAGACCGATCGGCAGGCCCATGCCGGGCACTCCCGCCAGGTTCGCCGGGATCGTCGTCACGTCGTTGAGGTACATCGCCAGCGGGTCCGACATCTTCTCGCCGAATTTGAAGGCCGTCGTCGGCGCGGACGGCGAGACGAGAACATCCGCCTGCTCGAACGCCGCCGCGAAGTCGCGCTGAATGAGCGTGCGCACCTTCTGCGCACTGCCGTAGTAGGCGTCGTAGTAGCCCGCCGACAGCGCGTACGTGCCCAGGATGATGCGGCGCTTCACCTCGGGGCCGAACCCGGCCTCGCGCGTCGCCGCCATGACATCCTCGACCGTTCCGCCCGCGACCTCTCGGCGCATGCCGAAGCGCACCGAGTCGAACTTCGCCAGATTGCTCGAGGCCTCCGCCGGCAGGATCAGGTAGTACGCCGCGATCGCGTACTCGAAGTTCGGAGCGCTGACCTCGACGATCTCGGCACCCGCCGCCGCCATCAGGTCGAGCGTCTCGTGGTAGCGCTGCTTCACGCCCGCCTGGAAGCCCTCGCCCTCGAGCTCTTTCACCACGCCGACGCGCACGCCCTTGAGAGCGTCACCCGACTGGCCTGCGCGCGCCGCAGCCGCCATCGACGGCCACGCATCCGGAATCGACGTCGCATCGCGCGGGTCGTGCCCGCCGATCACGTCGTGCACGAGAGCCGCATCCAGGACCGAGCGCGACACCGGGCCCACCTGGTCGAGCGACGACGCGAGCGCGATCGCGCCGTACCGGCTCACCCCGCCGTAGGTCGGCTTGACGCCCACCGAACCGGTGACCGCGGCCGGCTGGCGAATCGAGCCGCCCGTGTCACTGCCGAGCGCGATCGGCGCCTCGAACGCCGACACCGCCGCCGCCGAACCGCCGCCCGAACCACCAGGAATTCGGTCCAGTGCCCACGGGTTCTTCGTCGGCCCGTACGCCGAGTGCTCCGTCGACGAGCCCATCGCGAACTCGTCCATGTTCGTCTTGCCGAGCGGAATCAGGCGCGCCTCGCGCAGGCGGGCGACGACCGTCGCGTCGTACGGCGGCACCCATCCTTCGAGGATGCGCGAGCCCGAGGTGCTCGGCATATCCAGCGTGCACAGCACGTCCTTGATGGCGATCGGCACCCCGGCCAGCTCGCCCAGAGTCTTGCCGGCAGCCCGGTCGGCGTCGACCGCCGCCGCCGAGTCGAGGGCGTCGACGCTCACGTGCAAGAACGCGTGAACATCCCCGTCGACGGCCGCGATGCGGTCCAGGTGCGCCTGCGTCACCTCGACGCTCGAGACGTCGCCCGACGTCAGGCGAGACGACAGGTCGGCAGCAGAAAGGCGAGTGAGATCGGTCATGATCGTGGCCCCTACTGCTCTTCGCCCAGGATGGCGGTCACGCGGAAGCGGCTGCCGTCGTGGTCGGGCGCGCCCGCGAGGGCCTGCTCCGTCGTGAGTGTCTGCCCCACCTCGTCGGGGCGCATGCCGCCCGTCAGCGGGATCGGGTGGCTCGTCGCCGGCACATCCGGCGTCGCGACGCGCTGCACGGTCGCCACCGCGTCGACGATCGCGCCGAGCTCGCCCGTGAGCTGCTCGATCTCGTCGTCGGTCAAAGCGATGCGGGCAAGCGACGCCAGGTGCGCGACGCGCTCGGGCGTGATCTCAGACATGGGACTCCGAAACGAAAAATTGCAGGCAAGCGGGATGCTCCCATCCTACTGAGACGGATGCTCGGCCCCGACGGGCTCACGCGAGGGGTCCCACGCGACAGCGCTCACGGGACAGCGCTCACGGCTCAGCGCTCACGCGACGGGGCGGCACTCGCTCTCGCCCGTAAGCGTCATCGCGCTGTCGCTCGCGCGGAACAGCAGCAGCTCGCCCTGCGCGCTCTCGCCCTTCAGCTCGATGACGTCAGACACCTCGGTGAGCGTCACCTCGAGATCATGGGCTCGCCACGCCTCCTCCACCCGATCGGCAGCGCGAGACGGCGACGCCGGCGCCTCGGCCAGGCGCAGCGCCGGGAAGCGCTCCCCCGTCACCCACAGCGGAATCGTGCACTCGCGCGGCGTCGGATCGTCCTGCACCGACCAGGAGCCGCCCGCCGCCGCCTGGGTGTCGTCGAGCAGCGCGACGAAGCGCTCACGCGCCTCCTCGTCCTCCACCGCCGACGGAGCCTGCAGCGTGCATCCGCTGAGAGCGGCGACACCGATGACCGCCGCCACGGCGACGATGCCGAACCTGCTGCGCCTGATCATGGCCCTCCGCGGTCAACCTAACACCGGCATGCGCCGCAGGAACAGCAGACTGTCAGGTCTGCGTGGGTGGCGGTCGGGTGGCAGCCAGCGCGAGGCTGCTCAGTGCAGCATCGCGAGCGTGCGCCCCGCGTCGAGCGCCGAACCGTCGGTCACGAGCTCGCCCCGGTCGATCGCGATGAGCGCCAGGTTGCGCATCGACTCGGTGCCCGGCACCCAGTACTCGTTGTGCCCGGCCGACCCGGCGAGCACCTCGTTCGTGATGACGTCGACCGACCCGAGCACGCTCATGACACGCGCGCCGTACGACGGGGCGCCCGGGTCGGAGCCGAAGAAGGCGCTGTTCGGAATCGGATCCCACGCCGCCTCGCCCACGAACACGTCACCGCGCACGTTGAGCTCGTCGACGCTCTGCGCGGGCGAGCCGGGCGAGCCGACCATCGCGAGCGCGTCGACCGTCGTGTCGTCCTCGAGCGCCAGCAGTGCCGCCGTGGAGCCGTACGAGTGGGTCAGGAGGGAGACGAAGGGCGGGTCATCCGCCCGGAGAGTCTGCAGGCCCTCGATCGCGGCAGCGATCGCATCCCGACCCTCGTAGGCCAGTTCCATGCTGCCGACGTTCATGAGACTCGGCGTCTGGTAGCCGATCCACGCGACCGTCGCGACCGTCTGCTCCTGCGTCGCCGCACCCGCCTCTGCCAGCAGGGCGAGCCACGACGTCTGGTCGTCGTACAAGCGCGCGCCGAAGCCCGTCCAGCCCACGATGTCGCCCGCGACCGTGACGAGCATGCCCGGGATCATGTAGCTCACGTAGTCGGCCGTCTCGAGATCGCCGAGCACGACCGCGGCCTTGCCCTGCCCGTGCGTGTCGAGGTTCAGCAGCGAGCGCGGCGGGTTCGCGATGGCCGGGCCCAGAGCATCCACGACCTCGTAGAGCATCTCGAGTCGGTGCAGGTTCTGCGTGGCGACCGCGCGCCCCACCGCGGCATCGGCCTCCAGCTCCAGCTCGCGGATCGTGGAGCGCAGCAGCGCCCGGTTCGCCTGGTTGCGCACCGCGAACGGCACGCCGTCCAGATTGCCGACGACCTCGGGGGTCGCGGCGATGAGCGAACGCTGCGCGGTGGCATCGAGGCCTGCCCACCAGCTGGTCACCTGGTGCGCCGCAGGCGGCGAACTCAGGAGTTCGTGAACCGCATGGGGATGCGTGGTCACGAAGTCGGCCGCGGCAGCCGGGGGCAGCGCCGAGAGGCCATGCAGAAGCGAAGAGCCCGAGAACGTCGCCAACTGCTCGGCCGCGAGGGGGAGCGCGGGAGCGACGACGGTCGGGGCCGACCGCTGATCCAGACTGGTGGGCAGGTCGATGGCCCGCCCAGGGGCGGGGGTCATGGGGGCGAGCGGTGCGGAGGTGAGGCTCGCGAGGGTGTGCGGTGCCGGGGAGGTGACGGCGTGAGCGTCGGGGGTCGTGAACGCGTAGCCGGCGTGAGCGGAGGAGAAGCTCGAGGAGACGCCCGAGTTCTCGGGCAGCACGACGGGCCCGCCGACCGTCGCGACAGTCAGCGAGGCAATAAGTACAGCCGTCGCATCGAAGAGCACTGCGATCCCCTCGCGCGCTGCCAGACCCCTTGTCCCCGAGACACGGGTAGACAGCGCGGTTTCATGGTAGGGGAAAAGTGACCCCAACGGGGGGTATCGCCGCAAAGACCTTCATCATTCACGGAGTCGTTACACGGACGACATCAAGAGTCTGCCGCGCGCTACTCCCCCGCGGCCGCTGGTTCGTCGAGCGCCTCGGGCCCCTGCGTGACGAGCACGGCGAACTGCGCCGCATCGATGATGCGCAGGCCCAGTTCCTCCGCTTTCGCGAGCTTCGAGCCCGCGCCGGGGCCCGCCGCCACGAAGTCGGTCTTCTTGCTCACACTGCTCGCCGCTTTGCCGCCCGCGGCGATGATCGCCTCCTGCGCGCCCTCGCGCGTGAAGCCCTCGAGGCTGCCGGTCGCGACGACCGTGAGCCCCGCGAGCACTCCCCCGGCGGCCGCCGCTGCGCCCGGGCCGGGGTGGCCGGGCGTCTGCCACTGCACGCCCGCGGCGGCCCACCGCTCGACGATCTCGACCTGCCAGTCGACCGCGAACCAGTCGATGAGAGCATCCGCGATGATCGGCCCGACGCCGTCGACGGCCGCGAGCTCCTCCGCAGTCGCAGCCCGAATCGCCTCGAGCGAGCCGAAGTGGTCGGCGAGAGCCCGCGCGGCGACGGGGCCTACGTGCCTGATCGACAGGGAGACGAGCATCCGCCACAGTGGCTTAGTCTTCGCCTTCTCGAGCTCGTCGAGCAAGCCCGTGGCGGCGGAGGAGACGATGAACTGCTCGTCACCGTCGAACGGCCCCGTCGGATCGTAAGGCGGATCAGGCTTCGACTTCGTCGGCTCCTGGCCGGGGAGCGGAGCTCGGCGTGCCCGTCGAAACGGGCTGCGCCGCCGCGCCTCGCCGTCGGCCTCGAGCTTCGGAAGGCCCGTCTCGCTGTCGGTGACGATGACCTCGATCGGCAGCAGCTGCTCGAGCGTCAGGGCGAAGAGCCCAGCCTCGGTCACGAGCGGCGGCGTCGCGGGCACCTCCGGCTGGGTGAGCGCCGCGGCGCCGATCTCGCCGAGGCCCTCGATGTCGAGCGCGCCGCGGCTGCCGATGTGCTCGACGCGGCCGCGCACCTGGGCGGGGCAGCTGCGGGCGTTGGGGCAGCGCAGGTCGACGTCGCCCTCCTTCGCGGGCCGCAGCTCGGTGCCGCACTCGGGGCAATGGGTCGGCATGACGAACTCGCGCTCGGAGCCGTCGCGCAGCTCGACGACCGGCCCGAGCACTTCGGGAATCACGTCGCCCGCCTTGCGCAGCACCACGGTGTCGCCGATGAGCACGCCCTTGAGCTTGACGACGTCCTGGTTGTGCAGGGTCGCCTGCCGCACCTCGCTGCCGGCGACGCGTACCTTCTGCATGACCGCGAACGGTGTGGCCCGGCCCGTGCGGCCGACGCTCACGACGATGTCGAGCAGCTTCGTGTTGACCTGCTCGGGCGGGTACTTGTAGGCGATCGCCCAGCGCGGGGCACGGCTCGTGGCCCCGAGCTCGTCGTGCAGGGCCAGCTCGTCGACCTTGACGACGACGCCGTCGATCTCGTGCTCGACGCTGTCGCGGTGCTCGCCGAAGTACCTGATGAACTCGGCAGCACTCTCCGCCGAGTCGCGCACGCTCGCGTGGTCGCTCGTCGGCAGCCCCCAGCGCGACAGCAGCTCGTAGATCTGGCTCTGCGAGGCCACGGGCGGGTTCTGCCATGCGCCGATGCCGTGCACGAGCATCCGCAATCGGCTCAGACGATCGTGCATGCGCGCCAGCTGCGCGGCGTTCTTGCCCTCCGCCTTCTGCCGCAGCGAACCGCTCGCCGCGTTGCGCGGGTTCGCGAACTCGCGCTCGCCCGCCTCACGCTGCAGGCCGTTGAGCGCATCGAATGCCGCTTTCGGAATGAATACTTCGCCGCGCACCTCCACGAGGTCGGGCACGCTGTCATCGTCGAGGCGATTCGGGATGCCCGGCACGAGCCGCACGTTCTCCGTGACGTCTTCGCCCACGACCCCGTCGCCGCGCGTCGCCGCGCTCACGAGCACCCCGCGCTCGTAGCGCAGGTTGAGGGCCAGCCCGTCGATCTTCAACTCGCACAGCCAGTGGATCGCACGGTTCGCGTCGCGCTCGACCTTGGCCGCCCACGCCGCGAACTCCTCCGGCGTGAACACGTTGTCGAGGCTCAGCATGCGCTCGGCGTGCGTCACCGGGTCGAACAGGGTCGACTCGGCGCGGCCGCCGACCGTCTGCGTCGGGCTGTCCTGACTCTGCAGCTCGGGGAACTCGCGCTCGATCTCCGCCAACCGCTGCAGCTTCTCGTCGTACGAGGCGTCGTCTTCCAGCACGGTGTCGCGGCCGTAGTAGGCGTCGCGCAGCTCGAGGATGCGGCTCGTGAGCGCTTCGACCTGGGCGCGGGCCGCATCGCGGCTCAACTGCGCGACCGGGGTCGACGAACTCGTCGACTCGGCCGCAGTATCGGTGCGGTCATCTCTCGCGGCGCCACTCACGGCGCCAGTCTAGAAGCGCACGCTGACATCACGCGCCGCGACGGCTCGCCCAGCATTCCGCCGCACCTTCCACAACTTCGGAGTGGAAGGCGCGCGAAGCGCGCTCGCTCAAGACGCGGTGGCCGGCACGGCGTCGCTCGGCGAATCCGAGTGCGCATCGGCACTGACCGTGCGATCTATCGTGCACTGGCCGAGCACGCGCGTGCCGACGTAGATCACGGCGGTCTGGCCCGGGGCGACGCCGTGGAGGGGCTCCTGCACCGTGACGACGAGCTCGAGGGTGCCCGCGCTCGGGAGCCCGGCGGGCGAGCCGGCGTCGTCCGCGTCGGCGGCGGCGCCCGGCGCTGCGCCCGTACTCGGCACCACGCGAGCCCGCGCTGGCACCGGGTCGGCGTGCGCGCGCACCTGCACCTCGCACGCGAACTCGGCCACGGCATCCGGTGCGGTGGAATCGGCGACCGCGATGCCGGATGCGACCGGGTCGAGCCCCGCCCACGTGAAGCGCGCGCCGGCGAGCTCGCGCACCGCGAGCGCCTCGCGCGGGCCGACGACGACCTCGTTCGAGCGCGGGCGCACCTCGAGAACGAAGCGCGGGCGGCCGTCGGGAGCAGGAACGCCGAGGTTGAGTCCGCGGCGCTGGCCGACCGTGAAGCTCGTCGCCCCGTCGTGCGAGCCGACCTGCGCACCGTCGCGGTCGACGATGGTGCCCGCCTCCGGAGCGATGCGGTCGGCGAGCCAACCGCGGGTGTCGCCGTCGGGGATGAAGCAGATGTCGTGGCTGTCGGGCTTCTGCGCGACGGTGAGCCCGCGTGCGGATGCCTCCGCCCGCACGGCGGCCTTGTTCGGCGTGCGCCCGAGCGGGAACATCGCGTGCGCGAGCTGCTCGCTCGTGAGCACCCCGAGCACGTACGACTGGTCTTTCGCCTCGTCGGAGGCGCGGTGTAGCTCACGGTGCCCGGAGTCGTCGGTCACGATGTGCGCGTAGTGCCCGGTCGCGACGGCGTCGAAACCGAGCGCGAGGGCCTTCTCGAGCACGGCCGCGAACTTGATGCGCTCGTTGCAGCGCATGCACGGGTTGGGCGTGCGGCCGGCCGCATACTCGGCGATGAAGTCGTCGATGACGTCGTCGCGGAACCGCTCGCTGAAATCCCACACATAGAACGGGATGCCCAGCCTCTCGGCCGCGCGACGAGCATCCAGTGAGTCTTCGATCGTGCAGCAGCCGCGCGCACCCGAGCGCAGGGTGCCCGGCATGCGGCTCAGCGCGAGGTGCACGCCCACGACGTCGTGGCCCGCGTCGACCGCGCGCGCGGCAGCCACGGCGCTGTCGACGCCACCGCTCATCGCCGCGAGAACCTTCATGCCTCCAGGGTACGCGGGTGCGCTGGGCGGGGCTGCAGTGCGGGACTGCAGGGCGAGGCTGCGAGACGGGGCCGCAGGGCCGGTTAGCGGGGGCGGCGGGGCTAGCGGCCGAGGCGCGGCTGCCGCGCCGCGAGCCCCGCGGCGAGGGCCTGGCGGGTGGCGTGAGGCAGGGCATCCAGGAGGGCGTCGATCTCGGCGGCGGTCGTGTCGGGGCCGAGAGAGATGCGCAGCGAGCCCCTCGCCTCGGAGGGCGAGACCCCCATGGCCAGCAGCACGTGCGAAGGCTCGGGCACGCCCGCCTGGCACGCCGACCCGGTCGAGACGGCGAACCCCGCCTGGTCGAGCAGGAACAGCAGCGAATCCCCCTCCGCCCCCGGCACGCGCAGGTGCAGCGTGCCCGGCAGAGAATCGGTCAGGTCGGTCGAGAGGCGCGCCTCCGGCACGCGATCCCGGATGCCCTCCGCGAGCCGATCGCGCAGCGCACGCTTGTGCGCCGCCCGGTCGTCGAGCGCGTCGTGCGCGAGCTCGGTAGCGTGCGCGAACGCGGCCGCCCCCGCGGCGTCCATCGTGCCCGAACGGCCCCGCTGCTGGGCGCCGCCGTGCAGCAGCGGCTCGACCTCGGTACCGCGGCGCAGCACGAGCGCGCCGACGCCCACGGGCCCGCCCACCTTGTGGGCCGAGATCGAGACGGCGCTCACCCCCACGGGCACGGGCGCGAGCGGCACCTGGCCGTAGGCGGCGATCGCGTCGACGTGCACGGGAACACCCGCAGCCGCGGCGAGCGCCGCCGCCTCGGCGACCGGCTGCAGCGTGCCGACCTCGTTGTTGGCCCACAGCATCGTGAGCAGAGCGGCGGGCCCACTCGCGAGCGCCGCCTCGAGGGCGTCGAGCCGCAGCCGGCCACTCGCGTCGACGGGCAACCAGTCGACCGTCGCGCCCTCGTGGTCGACGAGCCACTGCACCGCATCGAGGGTCGCGTGGTGCTCGGCTGCCGGGGCGAGGATGCGCGAGCCGTGGCCGGCCGCGCGGCGCGACCAGAGCATCCCCTTGACGGCCAGATTGACCGCCTCGGTGCCGCCGCCCGTGAAGGTGACCTCGATCGGGTCGACGCCGAGGGTGGCCGCGATGCGGGCACGTGCCTCGTCGAGCAGGGCGCGCGCCGACTGGCCGGAGGAGTGGATCGACGACGGGTTGCCCACGACCTCGAGCGCCTCGACGTACCGCTCGCGCACGGCGCGCGGCATGGGCGAGGTCGCCGCGTGGTCCAGGTAGATCGTCATCGCCTTTACCCTAAGACTCATGCCCTCCGCACCCGCTTTCGCGCGCCTCGGCGTGCACCCGACGTCGACGGGCGGCGAGCTGCGCGTGTGGAGCGAGCACGCGTCGAGCATGCGGCTCGTGCTGTTCGACCCGGACGACCTCGACCGGGTGACGGGCGAGCTGGTCATGCACCGCATGAAGAAGGACAAGGGAACGTGGCACATCGCCGCGCGCGAGCTCTCCCCCGGTGCCGTGTACGCACTGCGGGTCGACGGCCCGCGCGACGCCGAACGCGGCACGGGGCACGCCTTCGACCCCGACCGGCTGCTGCTCGACCCCTACGCGCGCGGCGTCGAGCGCAGCCCGCGCGGCGAGTGGCGCGCCCGCGTGCTCGGGGACGCGTTCGACTGGGGCGGCGTGCGCAAGCCGCGCATCCCGGACGATCAGCGCGTCATCTACGAAGCGCACGTCAAGGGGCTCACCAAGCTCGCACCCGAACTGCCGGACGAGCTGCGCGGCACCTACGCGGGGCTCGCCCACCCGACGACGATCGCGTACCTCAAGAACCTCGGCGTGACGACGGTCGAGCTGCTGCCGATCCACCAGTTCGTGAGCGAGCAGCGGCTGCAGGCCCTCGGCCTCACCAACTACTGGGGCTACAACACGCTGAACTTCTTCGCCCCGCACGCGGCGTACGCCACGCGCAAGGCCCAGCAGGGCGGCCCGGACGCCGTGCTGCGCGAGGTCAAGGGCATGGTGCGGCTACTGCACGAGGCCGGCCTCGAGGTCATGCTCGACGTCGTCTACAACCACACCGCCGAGGAGGGGCTCGACGGCCCGACGTCGAGCTTTCGCGGCATCGACAACGCGACCTACTACCGGCACATCGGGGGCGGGGCCGGTGACGGCGAGGGCGAGAGTGGCAGCGGCAGCGGCGGCGGCGGCGAGTACCTGGATGTCACCGGCTGCGGCAACACGATCGACGCCTCGCGGCCCGTCGTGCAGCGGCTCATCCTCGACTCGCTGCGCTACTGGGCGCGCGAGGTGCAGGTGGACGGGTTCCGCTTCGACCTCATGGCCACGCTCGGGCGGGATGCGGCGGCGCACTTCGACCCCGAGCATCCCCTCTTGAGGGCGATTCTCGACGACCCCGCCCTGCAGGACGTGACGATGGTCGCGGAGCCGTGGGATGTCGGGATGGGCGGCTGGCAGGTCGGCAACTTCCCCCGCGGGTACAGCGAGTGGAACGACGGCTACCGCGACCGCGCGCGACACTTCTGGCTCACCGACATTGCCTCGGCGCGCGAGCACGGGCACGCGCCGGAGGGCATCGGGTCGCTCGCCCGCCGCATCACCGGCAGCGCGCACGTGTTCGCCGCCGAGCGCGGGCCGCTCGCGAGCGTCAACTTCGTCACCGCGCACGACGGCTTCACGCTCGCCGACCTGGTCAGCCACGACCACAAGCACAACGTGGCCAACGGGGAGGACAACCGGGACGGCAACGATCACAACCGCTCCTACAACTTCGGAGTGGAAGGTCCCACCGACGAGCCCGGCATCACCGGCGCGCGGCGCAAGGCCATGCGCAACCTCCTGGGCACGCTGCTGCTGAGCGCCGGCACGCCCATGATCACCGCGGGCGACGAGGTGGGGCGCACGCAGCGCGGCAACAACAATGCGTACTGCCACGACAGCGAGCTCACCTGGCTCGACTGGGCGCACGAGGGCTGGCAGCAGGACCTGCTGCGGGTCGCCTCGCGCCTGACGCAGCTGCGCCGCGAGAACCCGGCGCTGCGGCCCAGCCGATACGGCCGCTGGGGCGAGACGGTGCCCAACGCGACCCAGATGGACTGGTACAACAAGGAGGGCGCCTCCATGACGATGGAGGACTGGGATTCGCCCGCCGAGCGCACCCTCCAGTACCTCGCGGCGTCGACCCCTGAGCGCGAAGAGTTCAACCGCATCCTGCTCGTCGTCCACGGCCTGGAGGAGCCGGTGCAGGTGACGCTGCCCGAGCACGAGGGGGTCACCGGCTACACGCTGCTGTGGGACAGCTCGCACGACGACATCTCCGACCTCGCGTCTGAGCACTCCCCCGGTACGGCGCTCGACGTCGGGCCGACCTCGATGCTGCTGTTCCGGGCGCACGGCGAGTAGCGGCGCGAACGGCGACGAAGGGCACGGCGCAGCGCATGGCGAAGAAGAAGCGCACGGGTGCGCAGGCCGGGCCGGGCACTCCCGCGACGGTCGCGCTCACGGCGGCGGGCATCCCGTACACGGCGCACGCCTACGTGCACGACCCTCAGGTCTCGAACTACGGGCTCGAAGCGGCGGCCGCGCTCGACGTCGACCCCGACCGGGTGTTCAAGACGCTGCTGGCCGTCGCGAACGGTCGCCTCCTCGTCGGCATCGTCCCCGTGTCGCGGATGCTCGACCTCGGCTCGCTCGCCGCGGCCGCCGGCGCCAAGCGCGCGTCGATGGCCGACCCCGCCCTCGCCGAGCGCAAGACCGGGTATGTCGTGGGCGGCATCTCGCCGCTCGGGCAGCGCACCGCGAGCCCGACCTTCCTCGACGACTCGGCCGCCGCCTGGGCGACGATCTTCGTCTCGGGCGGGCGGCGCGGCGTCGACCTCGAGCTCGCCCCCGACGACCTCCTGCGCGTCACCGGCGGTCGGCTCGCGCCCCTCGCCCGCTGAGGCCGGCCGACAGCGGGATGCTCGGCTAGTGCTCCGCGACGGCCACGAGGCCGAGCTCTGCCGGGTGGGCGAGCAGCTCGTGGCACGGCGTCACGCGCACGGTGTACCCGAACGAGCCGGAGCGCGCGAGCGGCACCGTGCCGGTGAACGTCGCCGACTGGCCGAGCTCGTGCGCTTCGAGCGTGAGCGGCATGTGGTGTACGTCGGCGAGCTCATCGCCGTCGCGCGCCCGGCCGAAGACGACGTCGACGAGCACGTCGTCGGCGCTTAGGCCCGCGAGCTCCACGTGTGCGCGGACGGTCAGCTCATCGCCGACCTGCGGTGACTGCACGCCTCCCGACTCGACGTGCGCGACGGCGACGTTCGGCCACTCGGCCGTGACGCGCGCCTTCCACTGCGCGAGATCGCGCGCGGGCCCGTAGGACTCGCCGGAGATCGCGCGGCGGGCGCGGGCCGCGGGCACGTAGAGGCGCTCGACATACTCGCTCACCATGCGGTCCGCGGAGAGCTCGGGCGAGAGCGTCGCGAGGGTGTGGCGGATGTTGCGCAGCCAGCGGCGCGGCAGGCCCTCGTCGTCACGGTCGTAGAACCGCGGAGCGATCTGGTGCTCGATGAGGTCGTACATCGCCTCGGCCTCGAGCGCATCCCGCTCGGCGCCGTCCCCCGCGGCGTCGGCGCTGGGGATCGCCCAGCCGTTCTCGCCGTCGTAGTACTCGTTCCACCATCCGTCGAGAATGGAGAGGTTGAGCGACCCGTTGAGCGCGGCCTTCATGCCCGATGTTCCGCACGCCTCGAAGGGGCGCAGCGGGTTGTTGAGCCAGATGTCGGTGCCCGGGTAGAGCAGGCGGGCCATGCCGATGTCGTAGTTCGGCAGGAAGACGATGCGCTCCCGCACGTCGTGCTCGGCCGCGAACTGCACGAGCTTCTGGATGAGCGCCTTGCCGCTGTCGTCGGCGGGATGCGACTTGCCCGCGATGACGAGCTGCACGGGCCGCTCGGGGTCGGTGAGGAGAGCGCGCAGGCGATCCTGGTCGTGCAGCATGAGCGTGAGGCGCTTGTAGGTGGGCACGCGCCGCGCGAAGCCGATCGTGAGCACGTCGGGGTCGAGCACGCCCGTCATCCACTGCGGCGCGGCCATGCCGGGGTTCTCCTCGACCCACGCCGCGGCGACGCGCTCGCGCGCGTCGGTCACGAGCTGCTCGCGCATGGCACGGCGCACCGACCACAACTGAGCATCCGAGACCGCGTCCGAGCTCCAGTCGCAGCGGGTCGTGTCGTAGGTGCCGAGGGAGTCCTTCGCGAGGGTGACCATGAGCGGGTCGGTCCAGGTGGGCGCGTGCACGCCGTTGGTGACCGAGGTGATGGGCACGTCGGCAGCATCGAATCCGGGCCAGAGCTCGCCGAACATGCCGCGCGAGACTTCACCGTGCAATTGGGAGACGCCGTTGGCGCGCTGCGCGAGCCGCAGGCCCATGACCGCCATGTTGTGCACGCCGCGGTCGCCGCCCGGGTAGTCCTCCCGGCCGAGCGCGAGCACGTCATGCGCATCCACGCCGGGCAGGAGGTCGGTCTGGAAGTAGCGCTCGACGAGGGAGGCGTCGAAGCGGTCGATTCCCGCGGGCACGGGCGTGTGGGTGGTGAAGAGCGTCCCCGCCCGCACGACCTGCAGGGCCTCCGAGAAGGTCAGGCCCTCGGCGATGAGGTCGCTGATGCGCTCGAGCCCGAGAAACCCCGCGTGCCCCTCGTTGGTGTGGAACACCTCGGGGGCGGGCGAACCGGTGATGCGCACGTGCGCCTTGATGGCCCGGACGCCGCCGATGCCGAGCAGCAGCTCCTGGAGGAGACGGTGCTCTCCTCCTCCGCCGTAGAGCCGGTCGGTGACGCCGCGCAGCTCCTCCTCGTTCTCGGCGATATCGGTGTCGAGCAGCAGCAGCACCACGCGGCCCACGTGCATCTGCCAGACGCGCGCGTGCAACTGGCTGCCGCCGGTGAGGGGCAGAGTCACGAGCACGGGAGCGCCGTCTCCCTCACGCAGCACCTGCATGGGCAGGCCGTCGGGGTCCAGGAGCGGGTAGGTCTCCTTCTGCCAGCCGTCGCGGTCGATGGCCTGCCGGAAGTAGCCGGCGCGATAGAAGAGGCCCACGCCGAGCAGCGGCAGCCCGAGGTCGCTCGCGCTCTTGAGGTGGTCACCGGCGAGGATGCCGAGGCCCCCCGAGTACTGGGGAATCGCCGAGGCGATGCCAAACTCGGGCGAGAAGTAGGCGATGCGCTGCGGGGCGTCCTCGAGCGACTGGTACCAGCGGGGCTCCTCCAGGTAGGCGGTGAGGTCGGCGCGCAGTGCCTGCGCGTCGGCGATGAACTGCCCGTCGCCGGCCAGTTCCTCGAGCCGCGCGGAGTCGACCGCCCCCAGCAGGGCGATCGGGTCGTGATCGAGTTCGTCCCAGAGGATGGGGTCGATGCGGGCGAAGAGTCGCCTCGTCGGCTCGTGCCACGACCAGCGCAGGTTCGCGGCGAGCGCCGAGACGGCGTCGAGCGCCTCGGGCAGGACAGTGCGGACGGTGAATCGGCGGATCGCCTTCACAGCTTCTCCTCGGGGGCCTGGATGGGTGCGGCGGTGCGAACGAGCGTGGGGAGCGCGACTCGATCACGTCTGCGTGGTCGTGAGGGTGCGCACGCCCCGACTCGCCACTCTAGGCGAGTCGGGGCCGAATCGGGAACCGGTTCCAGAACGCCCGGCGGTCGACTGCAGGGCTCCCGCCGCGACGGGCGAAGCTCGGTTAACGACGAACAGGACCGGCCTCGCTGGGGGGTGCGAGTCTCGGTCCTGTCTCATGAGTCCGTTCGGGTCGGACTCATCATCGTGCTGTCGTTCCGACGCCATGCTGTCGCGTTCGGGTCTCGCGACAGTGCTGACGTCGTTCTTCGACGATACGCACGCAACCGCTCGATCCCAAGAGTCTGACAGGAATTCGCGTACCCTGCCCGGGGTACATTTTGTCCCCTCTTTGCCCGACACGCCCGTCACCGAGACCCACCCGCACCTCCGAGGCCCCTGGACGCCTGGACGCCTCCCGAGCGCTCGCCGTCCGGGCGGAGTACGGTCGAGACGTGGCTGTCACCGAATCGACCCCGTTCACCCCGCGCATCGGGCGCATCCCGATCCGGCACCTGAGCCCTGTGCAACCGGAGGACCGGTGGCCGAGCAAGGCCTTCCTCGGCGAGGTCGTGCCCTTCGGCGCGACGGTGTTCCGCGAGGGGCACGATCTGCTCGGCGCTGATCTGCTGTTGCGCGCGCCGGACGGCACACAGAGCGCGCACCCTCTCGCGATGGGCGCACCCGGCACCGACCGCTGGCACACCGAGGTGCTCGTGGACCAGTTAGGGCTGTACACGTGGCGCGTGCAGGCCTACTCCGATGATTGGGCGACGTGGATGCACGCCGCGACGATCAAGATCGATGCGGGCGTCGACGTCGAGGTCACGCTCATGGGCGGCGGCGAGCTGCTGGAGCGGGCGACCGAGCTCGCCGGGGCCGACACCCCGGCCGGCAAGACCTTCTCCGATGCCCGCGCCGCCATGATGAACGCCTCGCTGTCGCCGGCGGCGCGTCTCGCTGTCGCGAGCGACGCCCGTGTCGTGGCCGCACTGCAGCAGCATCGCCTGACGAGCCTCGAGACCGTCTCGGCCCCGCACACCCTGCGCGTCGAGCGCACGCGCGCCGGCGTGGGCAGCTGGTACGAGTTCTTCCCCCGCTCGGAGGGGGCGAAGCGCCGCAAGGACGGCTCCTGGCAGTCGGGCACCTTCGCGACGGCCACGCGGCGGCTGCCGGCGGTCGCGCAGATGGGCTTCGACGTTTTGTACCTGCCGCCCATCCACCCCATCGGCCGCCTCAACCGCAAGGGCCCCAACAACACCCTCGAGGCGGGCCCGAACGACCCGGGAAGCCCGTGGGCGATCGGCGCGAAGGAGGGCGGACACGATGCGATCCACCCCGACCTGGGCACGGTGGAGGACTTCCAGGCGTTCCTCGCGAGTGCCGCGAAGAACGGGCTTGAGGTGGCTCTCGATCTCGCACTCCAGTGCGCCCCCGATCACCCGTGGGTCGCCGAGCACCCCGAGTGGTTCACGACGCTGCCCGACGGCTCCATCCGCTACGCGGAGAACCCGCCGAAGAAGTACCAGGACATCTACCCGCTCAACTTCGACAACGACCCGGAGGGCTTGAGCACCGAGATCCTGCGCATCGTGCGCTACTGGATCGAGTTGGGCGTGCGCATCTTCCGGGTCGACAATCCGCACACGAAGCCGCTCGCGTTCTGGGAGTGGCTCCTGCACGAGATTAACGCCGAGCACCCCGACGTGGTGTTCTTCGCCGAGGCGTTCACGCGCCCCGCGATGATGCAGTCCCTCGCGGCCGTCGGCTTCCAGCAGTCGTACACGTACTTCACGTGGCGCAACTCGAAGCGGGAGCTCGAGGAATACCTCACGGAGGTCTCGCAGGAGACGAGCGCGTACTTCCGCCCCAACTTCTTCGTCAACACTCCCGACATCCTCACCGAGTACCTGCAGTTCGGCGGTGTGCCCGCCTACAAGATCCGGGCAGCTCTCGCCGCGACGGCGAGCCCCTCGTGGGGCGCATACGCGGGCTTCGAGCTCATCGAGAACGTCGCGCGCCCCGGCAGCGAGGAGAACATCGACAACGAGAAGTACGAGTACAAGCAGCGCGACTGGTCGAGCCCCGAGACGCAGCGCCGGTCGATCGCGCCGTACCTCACGCAGCTCAACACGATCCGTGCGCAGCACCCCGCTCTGCGCCAGCTGCGCAACCTGCGCATCCACGTCACGCGCGACGATGCGATCCTCTGCTACTCGAAGGTGCTGCCCGGCCGATTCGTACGCTCCGGCCGCACGGACGGCATCATCGTCGTCGCGAACGTCGACCCCCACTCGGCCCGCGAGACGACCGTGTCGCTCGATCTCGAGGCGCTCGGCCTCCCGCCCGGGTCGACCTTCGAGGTCAAGGACCTGCTCTCAGGCGAGCGGTACACCTGGGGCACGGAGAACTACGTCAGACTCGACGCCTTCGTGCACCCCGTCCACATCTTCCGCATCGACTACCCGAAGGGGGTCTGATGGCCACCGACAAGCGCCCAGCGCAGAAGCCCGCAGATAAGGCCGCAGACAAGCCCACGGCCCAGCCCGCCGCGAAGCCCGCAGCGCAGAAGCCCGCAGCGAAGAAGCCCGCAGCAGAGAAGCCCGCGACCACCCCTGCCCCGACGCCGGCGACGGCGGCCGCACCGCTGCCGGCGCTGCACGACGACCACCGGCGCGCGCTCGTCGAGGGGCGCCACCCGCGACCCCACGACGCGCTCGGGCCGCACGCGCTCGACGGCGGCTGGGTCGTGCGGGTCGTGCGCCCGCTCGCCGCCACGGTGACGGTCGTGCGCGCCGACGGCACACGCGTGCCCCTCGAGCACGTCGCCGACGGGCTGTGGCACGGCTTCCTGCCCGGTGAGGGCCAGGCGTACACGGTCGAGAGCACCTACGACGGCGGGCCCGACTGGCACACCGATGACGCCTACCGCTTCGTGCCCTCGGTGGGCGATGTCGACCTGCACCTGTGGGGCGAGGGGCGCCACGAGCAGCTCTGGCACGTGCTGGGGGCCCACCACCGCCCGCACGAGGGCGTCGACGGTGTGAGCTTCGCCGTGTGGGCGCCCCACGCCCAGGCAGCCCGCGTGATCGGCGACTTCAACAGTTGGAACGGGGTCGGCCACGCGATGCGCCGCCTCGACGACAACGGCGTCTGGGAGCTCTTCGTGCCGGGCCTCGGCTCTGGCTCCACCTACAAGTTCGAGTTGCTGAGCGCCGAGGGCACGTGGCTCACGCGCGCCGATCCGATGGCGCGCTACACCGAGACTCCCCCGGCGACGGCATCGATCGTCGGTGACACCGACTACACCTGGAACGACGACGACTGGATGGCGCGGCGCGCCGCGCACGACCCGCACGGCCAGGCGATGAGCGTCTACGAGATGCACCTCGGCTCATGGCGCCCGGGTCTCGGCTACCGCGAGCTCGCCGACCCGCTCATCGAGTACGTCACCGAGCTCGGGTTCACGCACGTCGAGTTCATGCCGCTCTCCGAGCACCCCTACGGCCCCAGCTGGGGCTATCAGGTGACCGGCTACTACGCCCCCACGGCGCGATTCGGGCATCCGGATGACCTGCGCTACCTCATCGACCGGCTCCACCAGGCCGGCATCGGCGTCATCATGGACTGGGTTCCGGCGCACTTCCCCAAAGACGAGTGGGCGCTCGGCCGGTTCGACGGCAAGGCCCTGTACGAGCATCCCGACCCCCGTCGCGGTGAGCAGCCGGACTGGGGCACCTACGTCTTCGACCTCGGCCGCAGCCAGGTGCGCAACTTCCTCGTCGCCAACGCCCTCTACTGGCTCGAGGAGTTCCACATCGACGGCCTGCGCGTCGACGCCGTCGCGAGCATGCTCTACCTGGACTACTCGCGCTCGGAAGGCGAGTGGCTTCCCAACGTGCACGGCGGCCGGGAGAACCTCGAGGCGATCGCGTTCCTGCAGGAGACCACCGCGACCGCGTACAAGCGCGTGCCCGGCATCGTCATGATCGCCGAGGAGTCGACCTCGTGGCCGGGCGTCACGCGAGCGACCTCCGAGGGCGGGCTCGGCTTCGGCATGAAGTGGAACATGGGGTGGATGCACGACACCCTCAGCTACTTCCAGCGCGACCCGATGTGGCGCTCGCACCACCACGGCGAGATCACCTTCAGCTTCCTCTACGCGTTCAGCGAGAACTTCATGCTGCCCATCAGCCACGACGAGGTCGTGCACGGCAAGGGCTCGCTGCTCGGCAAGATGCCGGGCGACCAGTGGCAGAAGCTCGCCAACATGCGCGCCTACCTCGCGTTCATGTGGGCGCACCCCGGCAAGCAGCTGCTCTTCATGGGGCAGGAGTTCGGGCAGCCGAGCGAGTGGAGCGAGCAGCGCGGCCTCGACTGGTGGATTCTCGACCAGCCCGTGCACCGCGGGCTGCACCGGCTCGTCGCCCAGCTCAATCGCGTGTACCGCGACAACCCCGCCCTGTGGGAGCTCGACAACTCTCCCGCCGGCTTCGAGTGGCTCGAGGGCGGCGACGCGGGCAACAACGTCATCGCGTTCGAGCGTCGGGCGGCGGATGGCACGCCCGTGGTCGGCGTCTTCAACTTCAGCGGCAACACGGTCGGCCCCTACCGCCTGCCCCTGCCGCGCGCGGGAGTGTGGCGCGAGGTCGTCAACACCGACGCCGAGGAGTTCGGCGGCTCAGGCGTGGGCAACTTCGGCCAGGTGACGGCCGAGAACTCCGCCTACGGGGGCCGCCCCGCCTCGGTCGAGCTCACGCTGCCGCCCCTCGCGGGGCTCTACCTGAGCCCCGCCTGAGGCGTCAGTAGAGCAGGTTGGTGAAGGCGCGGCGCGCGGTGATCGTGCGCTCGTCCTCCGCCCCGACGATCTCGAAGTAGTCGAGCAGGCGGGTGCGGACGACCGCCTTGCCGTCGGCGTCGAGGCCCGGGAAGAGCGTGAGGAGGCGCGCGAAGGCGTCCTCCACGTGACCCCCGCTGAGGTCGAGGTCGGCGACCGCGAGCTGAGCATCCAGATCATCGGGTGCCGCCGCTGCCGCGTCGCGGATCTCCGATGCCTCACGCCCTTCGAGCCGCTGCAGCAGGGAGACCTGCGCGAGACCGGCCACCGCGTCGCCGTCGGCGGGGCTCTGCGCGATCGCCGTGCGGTAGGCCGTGGCCGCCGCCTCGAGATCGCCGCGGCTGATGGCGTCGAAGGCCTCTTGGTGGAGGGGCGGCAGGGGCTGCTCGGCGGGCTCCTCCTCGCCCTCCTCGGGCGTGTCGGCCGACACCGTTCCGGTCACGCCGTTCTGCGCCGCGAGCTCGAGCACCTGGTCGAGAACCTGACGCACCTCCGCCTCGGCAGGCATGCCGACGAAGAGGTTCACGGGCCGACCGCCGACGAGGGCGACGACCGCGGGAACCTGCTGCACCTGGAACGCCTGCGCGACCTGCGGGCTGCTGTTGCCGTCGACCGTGGCGAGGACGAGTCGGCCACCGTAGGAGCTCACAATGCCCGGCAGGGCCGGGGCGATGCCCGCGGCATAGAACTCGACGATCACGGGCACGCTGCGCGAGAGCTCGACGACCTCGCCGAACTCGGCATCGCCCACATCGCGCACGACGGCGCTCGTGCCGGTGCCCGTGGCCGGCGCGGGGCCGGCGGCGCCCGCCGAGGCCTGCTGGGCCGGCGGCTGCTGCGCCGCGCGCACGAGCGAGGAGAGGTCGACGGCGCCCCGCAGGGCGTCAGGGTTCATCGGGCTGTCGGTCACGGTACCTCCCTGGCACTGACGAGCCCCTGGGTGTAGCCGAGCACGCGGACGGGTTCCGTGCTGTCCAGGGGCGGGACGAAGAACAGGATCTGCAAGCCGTAGGTGGCGATGATGCCGCGCGTGCTCTGCGCGCTGCCGGAGAGCGCCTCGACGGCGCCGCTCGAGTTGACGGCCGCGCCGGACTGCGTGGGCGTGACCGTCTCGGTCTCGGTGAGGTAGGCCGTCATGATCGCGCCGCCGTCGTTCGTGACGAAGGAGAGGATGTCGGCGTCCTCCACGACGCGGTTGGTGAACTCGATCGACGCGGTGTCGGGCAGGGCGGAGCGACGATCTCGTTTCGCCTCGACGCCGATCTGGGTGCGCAGGCTGTCGCCCTCGGCCGCGAACAGGTCGAAGTTCTCGGCATCCTCGCCGCGGAGGAGCAGCTGCGAGTAGGAGGCGGCGACCTCGGCGGGCGTCACGGCCAGCTGCGGGGTGTCGGCGGGCAGCAGGGGGCTGCCGAGCCCCACGGGCGCGAGCGGCGGCACGACCGCCTGCGGCTCGAGGGTCAGGGCGTAGTGCACGCGATACGGGCTACGCGGGTCGTCCTGAATCATCATGAGCGCCTGCGGGGGCCGCGTCTCATCGCTCGGGTCCTCGACGACGGCGAAGATCGCGCGCGGCCACGTGGCGCCCTCGTCGGGGAGGCGCTGCGGCAGGGCGAGCGCGACATCGCGAGAGGGGATCGACAGCAGCGACCCGAGTTCGGAGTCCTCCTCGCGCACCGCGTAGGCCGCTTCGCGGAACTGGAGCGCGGGGCCGGCGAGTCGCGTGGCGGCGAGGCTCTCGTCGGTCTCCTCGTCGGCGCGTGCCACCGTCTCGCCGATGCGGCTGACGATGCGGTCGATCTGGCGCTCGCTCGCCGCGACCGCGGGAGTCTCGGGCTCCTCCGTCGGCGTGGGGCTCGGCGTCGCAACGATCGATGCACTGGGCGTGCACGCCGAGAGCACGAGGCCTGTGACGAGCAGCCCGGGCACGAGAGCGATGCGCGACGCTGAGCGCCGCCCCTTCGGCCGACCGAGCGACGGTCGCCCCGAGAGCGGGCGGTAGCGGGAGGGCCGCGGAACCTTGGGCATCTTCTGCGTCTTGGACGACTTCCGGCGCGGTCCGCGCTGCCGGCGCATGTGCAGGAGCGCCCAGAGCAGGGCGATGAGGCCGAGGATGAGCGATCCGACTCCGCCGAGGATGAGCCAGGTCGAGTACGGCGTGCTGCTGTCGAGAGGCCAGGTGACCGAGAACTCCTGGGGCGCGGGCAGCTCGCCGTCCGAGGCCAGCAGCAGCGAGACGTCGCGCGGCACGTTGACGGTGATGCCGAGCTCGCCCTCGCCCGTGAAGTCGTCGTACCAGAGGTCGCTGCCGTAGGGGTCGGGAACCGACTCCTCCGACCCGCTCACGGGCTGCGCCACGAGCTCGCCGAGCTCCTCGTCGAAGGTCACGAGCGTGTAGCGCGCGTCGCCGACCCACGCGAGCACGTCGCCCGTGCGCCCGTAGGCGGCCACGACCCGGTCGGTCTGGGCGATCTGCTCCTCGCCGTCCTCCGCGTCGGCATCCGCCTCCGGGTCGGCCTCGGCATCGGCGGCGGTCTCGGGCGGGGCGACGACCCCGCCGCTGATGGCAAGGGTCTGGCGACCCTCGTAGGCGTTGAGGGCCGACCCGTCGATGACCGTGACGGTCGCGGCGCTGTCGAGCTGCACGGTCGACGTGACGCTCTCGGGCGGGGCGAGCACGGTGCGCTGGGCGACCCCGAGGCCGACGCCGACGACGGCGACCACGAAGAACACGATGGCAATGATGAATCGCACGGATTCACTCCTCTCGTGCCGGCGCACGACTCCCCGTTCAGCGCCCGCCCACGCGTGACGACCGCGGGAGGCGGTCGCTGAGGGACGAGGTCGCTGCGGTTCAGGACTGATCGGGCGACGAGAGCGTCAGCTCGGTGCAGTCAGCGGCCAGCAGATTACAGACATTCCAGATTAGCGGATGCTCGGGGTGCGCGTCGTCGCGGGGCGGCCAAGCGGGCCCCCTCAGGCCGAATACTCAGGCGAGGCAAAGGCCGCGCGCGCCGATAGACTCGCAGGGTTCGCGCCCCACCGACCCATGGAGACCCCCACGTGGCAGGCACAGAGTTCGATTTCGGCACCGAGATGCGCGGCTACAAGCGCGAGGACGTCGACAAGGCCCTCCAGGACCTCCGGCGCGACCTCATCCAGTCGAACACGGAGAGGGCGGAGACCGCCAAGGAGCTCAAGCGCCTGCACGCCGTCATCGACGACCTGCAGTCGGAGCTCGACGAGGTGGGCCGCCCGACCTACGCGGGCCTCGGCACGAAGCTCGAGCAGACCCTGCGCGTCGCCGAGGAGCAGTCCACGCGGCTCATCAGCCAGGCCGACATCGATGCGGAGAAGCTGCGCACGAGCGCTCAGGCCGAGGCGGAGCGTCTGCAGGCCGAGACGGCGGGCCGCACGGAGCAGCTCGTCGCCGAAGCGACGGAGCGCGCGCGACAGCTGATCGACGACGCGACGCGCGAGGCCGAGGAACTCGTGACGCGTGCGCGCGCCGATGCCGACGCCCTCGTGACCGAGGCGCAGCGGGAGGCCGCCGCCATCCGCGGAGCCGTCGCCACGGAGGCGGCGGAGTCGCGCGCGACGGCGAAGCGCGAGATCGCGGCGCAGCGCGCCGAGACCGAATGGCAGCTCGCCGAGCTGCGTGTCGTCGCCGACCGCGAGGTGGCCGACGCACGGGATGCCGCGGCACAGCTCGCCCGTGAGACCGAGCAGGCCCGCGCAGAGTTCGAGAGCGACGACGCCACGCGCCGCGCGCAGCTCGACGCCGACATCACGAACGCGCGGGCCGACCTCGAGGACGAGGTGCGGCGGGCTCGCGACGAGGCCGCGCGCGAGGTCGCGCAGGGTCGGGAGGCCTGGGCGGCCGAGGAGGCCCGTCGGCGGAAGGAGCTCACGGACGAGCTCGCCGCTCTGCGCCTCACCGCGGAGCGCGAGACGACGCTGCTGCGGGAGACCACCGAGCGGGAGACCACCGAGCTGCGCGACATCACCGAGCGCGACGCCACCGAGCTGCGGGAGACCGCCGAGCGGGAGGCCGCCGAACTGCGCGACGCCGCCGAGCGCGACACGACGGAGTTGCGGGAGAGCACCGAGCGCGAGCTCGCGGAGCTGCGGGCGTCGACCGAGCGCGAAGCATCGCAACGGCGCCAGGATGCCGAGACGGCCGCGCTGCGCCTGCGCGAGCGAGCCGAGCAGGACACGATGGAGCTGCGCGCGACGACCGAGCGCGAGCTCGCCGAACTGCGAGAAGCAGCTGAGCAGCAGGCGCTCGAGACCCGCAGTGCGCTCGAGCGCGAGGCGGCCCGGCAGCGCGGCGCCCTCGCCGACGAGGCCGCGAAGGCACGGGCGCAGCTCGTGCACGATGCGGAGGAGAGCCGCGCGCGCCTGGAGCGCGCTGCCGAGCAGGCCCGCACCGACCTCGAGGTCGAGCTCACGGCGCGACGGGACGAAGCCGAGAAGGAGTACCTCGCGCGCCAGCAGGAGGCCGTTGCTCAGACGCAGCGCTACCTCGATGAGGCGACCGCCCAGCTCACCGAGGCCCAGGCTCGAGCGGCCGCGGTGCGCACCGAGGCCGAGAATCTCGACCGCAGCGCGCGCGAAGACGCCCAGAAGCGGAGGGCCGATGCCGACGCCACGGCGCGCGAGGTGCTCGCGAATGCCGAGCAGCGCGCGCAGGCGCTGCAGAAGGAGGCGGAGGAGCGCAGTGCGAAGCTCGTCGCCGAGGCGGAGGAGTCGCTCGCACGCATCCGCGTCGAACGCGACGCCGTGGCGGGCTACTTCGAGGGTCTGCGCGGAGTACTCTCGCAGGCAGAAACGCTGTCCCAGCGCGACGACTAGGCTGACGCCGCTCGACCTCAGGAGCCACGGCACGTGAAGATTCAGAACGCATTTCGCTTCGGCCTGTTCGGTGGGCTCGGGGTACTCGTGGCGCTCGTCATCGGCGGCGCGATCACGAGTCTCGCGACGATCATCACCTACATCGGTGCCGCGCTCTTCATCGCCCTCGGGCTCGACCCGCTCGTCTCGTGGCTCGAGGAGCGAAAGTGGCCTCGCTGGGCGGCGATCCTCACCGTCCTCGTCGGAGTCCTCGGCCTCTTCACAGGGCTCGTCTTCGCAATCATCCCCGTGATCGTCGAGCAGTCGAGCCGGCTCGTGGCGCGCATCTCCGACTACGTGAGGTCGCTCGACTCACTCGACGACTTCTTCGACAACGTGCAGTCGTTCATCCCCGTCGAGGTCGTCGATGTGCGTCTTGCGGCCGAGTCAGCACTCGAGTGGATCACGAACCCCGACAACCTCACGCAGGTCGGCGGCGGCGTGCTGTCGGTCGGCATCGGCATCGCCACGGGCGTGTTCGGCGCTCTCATCATCCTCATCCTGACGCTCTACTTCGTCGCGTCGCTCCACAACCTCAAGGGCGCCGTCTACAAGCTCGTGCCGATGTCCAAGCGCGAGCGCTTCATCGGCATCGCCGAGCAGGTCTCCTCGGCGGTCGGGCGCTACGTCGTCGGCCAGGTCACGCTCGCGCTCTGCAACGGCGTGCTGAGCTTCATCTTCCTGTCGATCATCGGGGCCCAGTACCCCGCGCTCTTCGCGTTCGTCGCGTTCCTGTTCTCACTCGTGCCGCTCGTGGGAACTCTCTCCGGGTCGATCCTCGTCGTGCTCACGCAGCTTCTCGTCAACCCGGAATCGATCTCGACCGTCATCGTCGCGGCCATCTACTACCTGGTCTACATGCAGATCGAGGCGTACGTGCTGAGCCCGAACATCATGAACCGGGCCGTGAGGGTGCCCGGCGTGGTCGTCGTGATCGCCGCGCTCGCGGGAGGCACGCTCCTGGGCATCCTCGGAGCCCTCATCGCCATTCCGGTCGCCGCCTCGATCCTCATCATCATCGACCAGGTCGTCGTGCCCAAGCAGGAGGCGCTCTAGCGGTGGGGCCTACGGCCAGTGGGTGGGCAGCGGCAGCACACCGGGGTTGAGCCGCGCCACGATCTCGCTCAGCACCCGCGCGGTCTGCGCCTCGCCGACCCAGAGGTGCTTGCCGCCCTCGACGGCGACGAACTCCTTCTCCGGCACGGAGGCGAACCTCTCCTCGGCCTCGGGCGGCCGCAGGTAGTCGTCGAGCTCGGGTACCACGACGACGAGGCGCGGGCCCGCATCGGCCCACGCGGCGACCTCCTCCTCGCTCGCACGATGCAGCGGAGGCGAGAGCAGGATCGCTCCATCGATCTCGTGCTCGAGACCGTGCTTGAGCGCGACCTCGGTGCCGAACGACCAGCCGAGCAGCCACGGCGCGGGCAGGCCGCGCTCGCGCACGAAGGCCATCGCGGCGGCGAGGTCATCGGCTTCGGCCTCGCCGTGCCCGAAGTCGCCCTCCGAGGTGCCGCGCGGCGAGGACACCCCGCGAAAGTTGAAGCGTAGCACGGCGAGATCCGCCATCGCCGGCAGGCGGGCCGCCGCCTTGCGCAGCACGTGCGAATCCATGAACCCACCCGCCGTGGGCAGCGGGTGCAGGCACACGAGCGTCGCGACCGGCTCGGCCTCCTCCGGCAGCGCCAGCTCGCCCACGAGCGTGAGCCCGTCGGCCGTGTGCAGCTCGATCTCCTCGCGCCGGGCGGGCAGCACCGTACCGCCCCGAATCAGTTCGCTCACGGTCGCGTCCTCTCGATCCTCGTCGTCAGCGGTGCGCGTGACGTCATCAGCGGTGCTCGTGACGTCATCAGTGGTGCGGGTCACGGCTCGATCTGCCAGCAGCGGGAGTGCCAGTGACGCCGTGCGGCGAGGTCTGCCTGCTCCCCCATGAGGCCATCGGCACGCCACGTGACGACGTGCGCGACACCCGCCGGCACCTCGGCCCCGCAGCCCGGGCAGGTGTAGACCTTCTGCGCGGCCGCGGCCCCGACCGGTTGCACGTTCCAAGTGCCCGAGCGCTTCGCCTCGGTGCGCCGCATGCCGAGCAGGATGCGCTCGAGATCGAGCTCCGACGGCTCCTCCGCGGCGCGACGGCGACGCGATCGGTTGCTGCGGGGCATACCGAGGGAGCCTAGTACCAGCCGATGCGCTGGCTCGTCGCCCACGCACCGCACGGCGTGCCGTAGCGCGCCTCGATGTAGCCGAGACCCCACATGATCTGCGTGCGGGGGTTCGTCGCCCAGTCGGAGCCCGCACTCGCCATCTTGTTGCCGGGGAGCGCCTGGGGAATGCCGTAGGCCCCCGAGCTGGCGTTGTGCGCGTAGACGTTCCAGCCCGACTCCTTGTTCCAGAGGGCGACGAGGCAGTCGAACTCCGCACTGCTCCAGCCGCGCGCCGCGACCATGTCTGCGGCGATCCCCTGCGCCGTGCCGGGGTCGGGCGTGCCCGCAGCGGGGGCGACGCCGTAGGTGACGACGCGGCTCGTGGTCCACTCCCCGCGATCGGCCGAGATCTCGTGATCGGGGGAGGCGACGAAGGTCTGAACGTCGGGCGCGGCGGGCGCCTCCGTTTGCTCGGCTACGAGGCTCAGGCTCGGAGTGGGGTCGGTCACGGCCGCGAGAACGAAGGCGAGACTCGCGACGGAGGCGAAGAGGGGCAGCGACCAGGAGGAGCGCACGTGGCGCTCGATCGTCGGCACTCCCGGCGTAGTGCGGGCCGTGGTTCGGGCATGGTCGACGGCGCCCTCACCGGGTCGACTCGACGCGGTGGGGCGCGCCTTTGTCGCTGCATGCCTACCCACGGGGCGCCATTCTAGCCCGTGGAGCCGAGGGGTGGCTCAGCGGACGGCCAGCATGAGCCGGATCGTCGTGTCGAGCAGCAGGTCGACCTGCGTCTCGTCGTACCCGCGGAAGGCGGGGCGGAAGGCGATCGTGCGCACGTTCTCCACCGTGAGCGGGGCGCCCTCCTGGAAGTATCTGCTGACCCGGTCCATGAAGGCGTCCACGTCGCTCGCGCGGTAGCCGCGCGAGAGGGCGTTCACGCGGCGGAACCGCCGACCCTCCGGCCGTGCGAGCCGATCGATGATGTCTTGCGCCGTCGTGCGCGACTCGGCGTCGTACGCCTCCTGGCCGAGCTCGGCGATCGCCCGCTCGCGCTCCCGTGCGGCGAAGGCTTCTTCGAGGCGCTCGAGAGCGGCATCCACATGACGGGCCGAGTACCCGCCGCGGCGGCGCACGCGAAAGGCGGTGTGGCGGATGTCGTCGCTCGTGAGCGAGCCGTCGGTGCCCGGTGCCGCCCCGTAGGCGGTGCGGGCCACCTCGAGGAACTGCTCGACCTCGTCGATGTCGTAGCCCGGCTTGCCCGGGCGCGGAGCGGGAAACGTGGAGGTCACGTCACCATTCTGCCCCAGTCGGAGAGCCTCAGGCGACGATGACGAAGAACACGTACGCGACGACCGTCGCCGGCAGGATCGAGTCGAGCCGGTCGAGGAACCCGCCGTGGCCGGGCAGCCACGTCGAGATGTCCTTGATGCCGAGATCGCGCTTGATGAGCGACTCGGTCAGGTCGCCGAGCGTCGCCGCCCCGACGAGTGCGAGGCCGAGCAGCACGCCGACCCACCACTCGATGCCGATCATGAAGAGCGCGAGCAGAACCGAGGCGACGATCGCCACGACGACGGAGCCGGCGAAGCCCTCCCATGTCTTCTTGGGGCTGATGCGCGGCGCCATGGGGTGCTTGCCGAACAGCAGCCCTGATGCGTACGCGCCCGTGTCGATGCTGATGACGACGATGAGATACGCGAGCACCCACCACTGCCCGCCGGGCTGGCCGGCCATCACGACGGCGAAACCGCCGAGAAGTGCCACGTAGGCGAGCACGAGGATGCCCGCGCCGAGGTCTGTTCCCAGCGAGGCGGCGCCCGTGCGCCGCGCGGGGATGAGCTGCTCGGCGAGCCGCCACAGGCTCACGAACGCGACACCGGCGAGAATCGCCCACCACAGGCCCTCGGCCCCGAGGTAGAACGCGGGCACGATGACGCCCACCGCGGCGATCACGAGCGGGATGCGCGGCACATCGCGCCCCGCGAAGCGCAGCGCGCTCGCGAGCTCGTAGGCGGTGAAGGCCACGAGGGCCGCCCCAAAGAGCATGAAGATCTCTTTGACGACGATGAGACTGAACAGCAGGGCGAGACCGAGGATCAACCCGAACAGGATGGCCTTGGGCAGGTTGCGGCCGACGCGGGCCTCCACCCGGGCATCCATCTCGCGTGCTCGCGATTCCAGGTCGTGCAGGGCCGTCTCGACGTCCTGGAGGGCGGCCTCGACGTCGGCGCGCGTACGACCGCGGCGCGCGAACGGAAAGCGCCGCCGGGGCTCGGCAGGCTGCGGCTCGGCAGACTCCTCCACCGGGGTCTCGTGGGTGGGTTCGACGGGCTCCGGGGGCATCTAGACCTCGAGGAGCTCGGCTTCCTTCTTCTTGAGAGCCTCGTCGGCCGCGTCGGTGTGCTTCTTCGTGAGGGCCTCGAGATCCTTCTCGGCGCGCGCCACCTCGTCATCGCCGACCTCGCTCTTGAGAGCGTCGAGGTCGTCCTTCGCCTTGCGGCGGATGTTGCGGATCGCGACCTTGCAGTCCTCCGCCTTGCCCTTGACGATCTTCACGTACTCCTTGCGGCGCTCCTCCGTGAGCTCCGGCATCGTCACGCGGATGATCTCGCCGTCGTTGTTGGGGCTCGCACCGAGGTTCGGGAAGTTCACGATCGCGCGCTCGATCTCCTTGAGCGCCGTCTTGTCGTACGGCGTGATGATGAGTGTGCGCGCCTCGGGGTTCTGCAGGCTCGCGAGCTGGGCGAGCGGCGTCGGCGAACCGTAGTAGTCGACGAGGATCTTCTGGAACAGCTGCGGGTTCGCGCGACCGGTGCGGACGGTCGAGAAGTCCTCCTTGGCGACCTCGACGGCCTTGGTCATCTTGTCTGCGGCTTCGGCGAGAACGTCGGCGATCACGGGCGGCTCCTTCGGTGGGTCGAGGGCCAGTCTAGTGGCCGCGAGGCGTCTGGCGGTCGGGATGCGCGGCTCGCGCCGCCGAGCGGCCCCCGCCCGGTCAGCCCGCGGCGAGCAGTGCCGCGCCCGCGAGCACGACGGCGCTGCCGAGCGCGCGGCGAACGGGGTGGGGCTCGCGGAACACGAGCCACCCCGCGAACGCCACGAGCACGACGCTGAGCTCGCGCGCGGGAGCGACGACGGAGACGGGCGCCAGGCCGTAGGCGGCGAGGATCGCGAGATAGGCGAGCGGGGAGAGCACGCCGATGGCAGCGGCGGCACTCCCGTGCCGCCGCGCGGCGTCGAGCAGCAGTCGCGGCCGCCGCGCCGACAGCGCGGCGAACACGAGCAGCTGCCCGACGAGGCTCGCCCAGAAGTAGCCGACGGGCTCGAAGGCGAGCGTCGTCACGGCGGCCGCATCCCACAGCGTGTACGCGGCGATGAGGGCACCCACGGCGAGGCCGTAGAGCACACCGGTGCGCCGACGTGCGCCGGCCGCATCGCCCGCCTCGCCGTTCGCGGGGCGCCGCGCGCCCGCCGTGCCGATGACGACCACGCCCGCCACGACGAGCGCCGCACCGGAGAGCACGACGGGGCCAGGGCGCTCAGCCAGCAAGAGCACGGCACCCAGCACGCTCAAGAGCGGCCCCGTGCCCCGCGCGAGCGGATAGACGACGCCGACATCCGCGAGCCGGTATCCGCGCTGCAGGAGCAGGAAGTAGGCGACGTGGAGGACGGCGCTGCCAGCAGCGATCGCCGGCCAGGCGGGAACGGATGGCGCGCTCTGCAGCAGCGAGGGCACGCCGAACGGCGCGAGCGCGATCACACTCACGGCGACCGCGAGCGTCACGACGTGGGGGCCGGATGCGCCCGTCGCCTTGATGACGAGGTTCCACGCGGCGTGGGCGACCGCGCCGCCGGCGATCAGGAGCGCTGCGATGCCCGCGTCAGGCACGGTCGACGCTCACCGCGTCAGCCTTCACCGACGCTCACCGCGCGAGACACGACCGACGCTCACCGCGCGAGACACGACCGACGCTCACCGCGTCGAGACGCGCGTGCCGATCTGCTCGCCGCGGATCGCGCGCGCGACGTTGCCCGCCGGCTCCATACCGAAGACGACCATGGGCATGCCATTGTCCATGCACAGGCTGAACGCGGTCGAGTCGACGACCTTGAGGCCCTTCACGAGGGCGTCCTGATACGTGATGTTGTCGAGCTTGTGGGCTTCCGGGTTGTGGCGCGGGTCAGCGCTGTAGACGCCGTCGACGCCGTTCTTGGCGACGAGCACCTCGACGGCCTTGATCTCGAGTGCGCGTTGCGCGGCCACGGTGTCGGTCGAGAAGTACGGC
Organism: Microcella pacifica; assembly: GCF_009371975.2. Taxonomy (GTDB): domain Bacteria; phylum Actinomycetota; class Actinomycetes; order Actinomycetales; family Microbacteriaceae; genus Microcella; species Microcella pacifica. The sequence goes on along the minus strand of NZ_VIKT02000005.1, from coordinate 55,494 downwards.
AGGCCCGCCCCCGCGCCGAAGACGACGACGCGGCCCTTCTCGAGGTGGCGCACGGCACGCAACGGGATGTAGGGCTCGGCAACCTGCGTCATCTGGATCGCCGACTGCACACGCACGGGCGCACCGGCCTGCTCGAGGAAGTCCTGCAGGGCGAGAGCGTTCATGACAGTGCCGAGCATGCCCATGTAGTCGGCGCGGCCGCGGTCCATGCCGCGCTGGCTGAGCTCGGCGCCGCGGAAGAAGTTGCCGCCGCCCACGACGACCGCGACCTCGACGTCCTTCGCCGCCTCGGCGATCTCGCGCGCGATGCCGCTCACGACATCGGGGTTGACCCCGAGGGATCCGGCGCCGAACGCCTCACCCGAGAGCTTGAGCAGTACGCGGCGACGGTCGGCGGTCATGGGGCCTCACTTCGGTGATCGTGGGTCGTGCGAGTCAACAGTATCGGTCGGACGGGCAACGAGAAGGGGCCCCGTTCGTCGCGACGGCGATGAACGAAGCCCCTTTCAGACGCTCAGTGAAGCTAGGCGCCGACCTTGAAGCGGGCGAAGCCCGTCACGGTGATGCCGGCGTCCTTCGCGACCTGCGCGACGGACAGCTTGTTGTCGCGCGCGTAGTCCTGCTCGAGCAGGGCGACCTGCTTGAAGAAGGCGCCGACGCGGCCCTCGACGATCTTCGGCAGAGCGGCCTCGGGCTTGCCCTCGTTGCGGCTGATCTCCTCGACGATGCGGCGCTCGTTGTCGACCGTCTCGGCCGGAACGTCGTCGCGCCTGAGGTACTGCGGGTCGGCGAAGGAAATGTGCTGCGCGATGCCGCGCGCCGTCTCCGCGTCGTCACCCGTGTAGGAGACGACGACGCCCACCTGCGGCGGGAGGTCCTTGTTGGTGCGGTGCAGGTAGACCTCGAACGTGGAGCCGTCGACGCGGGCGACGCGACGCAACTCCATCTTCTCGCCGATGATCGCGGCCTCGGCGTCGATGAGCTCGGCGACGGTGTGGTCGCCGGCCTTGGCCGCGAGCGCCTCCTCGAGGGTGGCGGCGCCAGCGTCGCTCACGGCGGCGAGAACCTTCTCACCTAGAGCGCCGAACTTGTCGCCCTTGGCGACGAAGTCGGTCTCGCACGCGAGCTCGATGAGCACCGCGTAGCCATCGGCCTCGTGCGCGGCGATGAGGCCCTCGCTCGTGGAGCGGTCGGCACGCTTCGCGTTGCCCTTCGCGCCCTTCAGGCGCAGGATCTCAACGGCCTTCTCCATGTCGCCGTCGGCTTCGACGAGGGCGTTCTTGGTGTCGACCATGCCGGTGCCGAGGCGCTCACGCAGGGTCTTGACGTCTTCCAGGCTGACAGTGGCCATGGAGGGTCTCCTCTACTTCTCGTCGGCCGGCGCAGCAGCGTCGGCATCGGTCTTCTCGGCCGCCGGCTTCTTGGCGGCCGGCTTCTTGGCGGCCGGCTTCTTGGCCGCGGGCTTCGCGGCGGGAGCCTTCTTGGCGGGAGCGTCGTCCTTGGCGGCGGCGTCGCCCTTCGCGGGAGCGTCGTCCTTCGCGGCAGCCTCGGCCTTGGGGGCAGCAGGGGCCTTCTTGGCCGGCGCCTTCTTCGCGGCCGGCTTCTTCTCCGCCGGCTCCTTCTCGTCGGGCGCAGCCTCGGCCTCGATCTTCGCCTCGGCCTCGGCGGGCGCCTCGGGGGCGTGCTCCGGCTCGGCGTCGGTCGTCGGCTCGGTCGTGGCGACCGCCGCGTCGGCGTCGTTCTCCTCGACCGTCGCACCCACGCCCTCGGTCTGACCGGCGGGCGTCTCCGCCTTCGCCGCGTCGCCCGACTCGTCCTTGCCCTGCTCGAGCAGCTCGCGCTCCCACTCGGCGAGCGGCTCGACGGCGGAGACGTTGCCCTCGGCCTCGGGCTTCTGGTGGCGCTGGATGAGACCCTCGGCAGCAGCATCCGCGATGATGCGCGTCAGTAGCGAGACCGAGCGAATCGCGTCGTCGTTGCCGGGGATCGGGTAGGCGAGCTCGTCGGGGTCGGCATTCGTGTCGAGGATGCCGATGACGGGGATGCCCAGCTTGCGGGCCTCGTCGATCGCGAGGTGCTCGCGCTTGGGGTCGACGACCCACATGGCGCTCGGCGTCTTCGTGAGGTTGCGGATACCGCCGAGCGACTTGTGCAGCTTCTTGAGCTCGCGGCTCTTGATGAGCAGCTCCTTCTTGGTGAAGCCCTGCGTCGTGTCGTCGAAGTCGATCTCCTCGAGCTCCTTCATGCGCGAGAGGCGCTTGGAGACCGTCTGGAAGTTCGTGAGGAGGCCACCGAGCCAGCGCTGGTTGACGTAGGGCTGGCCCACGCGCGTCGCCTGCTCGGCGATGGACTCCTGCGCCTGCTTCTTGGTGCCGACGAAGAGGATGGTGCCGCCGTGGGCGACCGTCTCCTTCGCGAAGTCGTAGGCCTGGTCGATGTAGGCGAGCGACTGCTGCAGGTCGATGATGTGGATGCCGCTGCGCTCGGTGAGGATGAAGCGCTTGACTTTCGGGTTCCAACGGCGGGTCTGGTGCCCGAAGTGCACGCCGCTGTCGAGCAGCTGGCGAATGGTGACGACGGCCATGGCCGTACTCCTTTGATCTCAGTTGTTGCTCTCTGACCGGTTGGCGAGAGCCCTGGTGCCCGGCGCTGCCTCCCACCCGCACGGTTCACGCCCCGCGCTAGCGGGGCCCGAGTGGGACTGAGGGAGGTGTGCGCCGTGGATGGGCACGCGAAGTCAACCGAACGAGCCGGTTGCGATGGCCAGCATATCACCGCTCCCCCACGGCACGCACCGGCGCCCGGTCATCCACCGGTGCGCGATGCAGGGGCCCGGATGCCCGCTCGCGGGCCACTCTTCCCCCATGCGCTCTCTGCTCGCCTGCGTCCTCGCCGTGCTCCTGGTGGCGGGCGGGCACGCGCCGGGCGGCACCGGGGCATGGACGTGGCCCGTCGAGGGGCCGCGCGTCGTCCTGCGGCCCTTCCTCGCTCCCCCGACCCCCTACGGCGCCGGCCACCGCGGGGCCGACCTCGCTGCGACCGCGAGCGGGGTGCCGGTGCGCGCGGCGACGAGCGGCGTCGTGCACTTCGCCGGGGTCGTCGTCGATCGGCCGCTCGTCACGATCCGGTCGGGAGCGCTGCTCGTGACGGTCGAGCCTGTCGACCCGGTCGTGAGGGAGGGCGACCGTGTCGAGGCCGGCGAGACCATCGGCACGCTGCTGCCCGGGCACTGCGCGCGGACCTGCGTGCACCTCGGCGTGAGGCTCGCAGGCGAGTACGTCTCGCCGCTGCTCTACCTGGGCGGGCTGCAGCGGGCCGTGCTGCTGCCGCTCGAGCCTGCGGCATCGGCCACAGCCTCGCTCGCCCCGACGCGGGCTCAGTCAGGCGCGGGGGTGGGCGGTGCGGTAGACCGAGGCGAGTCGCTCGGCGCTCACGTGCGTGTAGATCTGCGTCGTGCCGAGGCTCGCGTGGCCGAGGATCTCCTGCACGGCCCGCAGGTCGGCCCCGCCGTCGAGCAAGTGGGTCGCCGCCGTGTGGCGGAAAGTGTGCGGGCCCGCCGGGCCGCTTCCGCCACGGTCGGCGAGCAGGCGGGAGACGAGGGCGTAGACCCCGCGCGCCGACTCGCGCGCACCGCGGGGGCCGAGGAAGAGCGCGGCGCCCGAGGCAGGCGTCGCGAGCGCTGGCCGGGCCCGCTCGAGGTAGGCCGAGAGGGCGCGCTGGGCGGGCAGCCCATAGGGGACGACGCGCTCCTTCGCCCCCTTGCCGAGCACGCGCACGGTGCGCCGCTGCGCGTCGAGGCGGTCGAGATCGAGACCGACGAGCTCGCTCACGCGCAGAGCGCTCGCGTACAGCAGCTCGACGATCGCGAGGTCGCGCACCGCGAGGGGGTCATCGGTGGATGCCCGTGCCGCGAGCTCGTCGAGCACGGCGTCGACCTGCGCACGACTGAGCACGCGCGGCAGGTGCCGATCGGCGCGCGGCGACTTGAGGCGCGCGCCCGCGTCGCTCGGCGCACGACCGGTGCGCGCGAGCCAGGCGGTGAAGCCGCGCACCGTCGAGGTGCGCCGCGCGAGAGTCGAGGCGGCGAGCCCCTGCTCGTTCTGCCACCACACCCACTCCCGCAGCAGCTCGAGGTCGAGCAGCGCCGGGTCGGGCTCGGCCCCGCACTCCTCGACGAACTCGGTGAGGGTCAGCAGGTCGCCCCGGTAGGCGCGCAGCGTGTGCGGCGAGACGCCGCGCTCGAGCTCGAGAGCGCGCACATGCTCGTCGATCGCCTCGCGCAGTGCTGTCGTCGGCTCGTGCACGCCTCCAGCATGACCGCCCCGGGCCAGGGACCCGGGGCGCGACACGTCTCGCTAGCGCGCGGCGACCGACTCAGGCTCGGGCTCGGCCTCGAGGAGGCCGCTCTGCGCGTTCGCCCCCCGCGCCTCCGCCTCGGCGATCGTGAGCGTCGGGCGCCGAGGCCACCAGAAGCGGTCTCCCGAGATGAACGCGAGCGCGGGCACGATGACCGTGCGCACGAGCAGGGTGTCGATGAGCACGCCGATGCACACGATGATGCCGATCTGGGTGAGCGTGATGAGCGGCAGCACACCGAGCACCGCGAACACCGCGGCGAGCAGGATGCCCGCGCTCGTGATGACGGCGCCCGTCGCCGCGAGCCCGCGGATCATGCCCTCGCGCACGCCGAGATGCTCGGCCTCCTCCTTCGCTCGCGTGACGAGGAAGATCGAGTAGTCGACGCCGAGCGCAACGAGGAAGAGGAAGCTGAACAGCAGCACGTTCGTGTCGATCGCGGGGAAGCCGAATAGCGGGGTCTGGAACAGGAACCACGCTGCGCCGACGGCGGAGAAGAAGCTCGCGACGACGGCGATGAGCAGCAGGAGCGGGGCGAGCAGCGAGCGCAGCAGAATCGCGAGCACGAGGAACACGAGCACCAGGATGAGCGGGATGACCAGGGCCTGGTCGCGCTCTTGCGCGTTCGCGACGTCGAGGGCTCGGGCGTCGAGACCGCCGACGAGAGCCGAGCCGTCACCCACGGTGTCGAGCTCGGCGCGCATCCGCTCGATCGTGGCGAAGGCCTCCGCGCTCTCCGGGTCGGCCGCGAGCACGACGTCCACCTGCACGATGTCGTCCGCGGACTCGCCGAGCGTCGCCTCGTCCACGCCCTCCACATCAGCGAGCGCGGAGACGACGTCATCGCCGTCTGAGACCGGCGCGATGACCACGGCGGGCGAGGAGCTGCCGGCGGCGAAGGCCTCCGCGAGAATCTCCTGCCCCACGACGGCCTCGGGCTTCTCGATGAAGCGTTCGTTCTGCGAGAGGCCCACCTGCACGAACAAGAGCCCGCTCGCGAGTGCTCCGAGCGCGACGAAACCGGCGAGCGCGACGGTGACGGGGCGCTTGCTGACGCCGCGACCCAGGCGGCCCCACGGGCTGCGCGAGATCGCGTCGGGCGCCCCGAAGCGCGGAATGTATGGCCAGAAGAGGCCGCGACCGAAGAGCACGAGGGCTGCCGGCAGCACGAGGAGCGCGAAGATCATCGCGACGATGATGCCCGTGGCGCATGCGATGCCCAGGGCGCGGTTTCCCGCGAGCTCGGCGAAGACGAGAGTCGCCAGGGCGAGTGCGACGGTGCCGCCGCTCGCGAGGATCGCGGGCCCGGCGCCGAAGACGGCACGACGCATGGCCTCGCGCCTGTCTTCGTGCAGACGTAGCTCGTCGCGGTAGCGGGCGATGAGGAGGAGGGCGTAGTTTGTGCCGGCACCGAAGACGAGCACGGAGAGGATGCCCGTGACGGAGGCATCGAGAACGATGCCGAGGGCGGCCGCGACGCGCGCGGCGATGATGCCCGCGAGGCCGTCGGCGATGCCGACGACCGTGAGAGGCACGAGCCAGAGCCAGGGGCTGCGGTAGGTGACGAGGAGCAGCACGGCGACGACGATGACGGTCGTCAGCAGCAGGGTGAAGTCCGCGCCCTCGAAGACCGCGGCGATGTCGACCTCGAAGCCTTCCGCTCCGCTCAGGTAGACGTCGATGCCCGACAGCCCCTCCGCGGAGACCGCGCGCAGCTCGTCGGCGCGCTCGGCCTGCACGCCGACATCCGAGACGATGTCGAGGGGAACGGCGACGAGGGCGACCGTGGAGTCCTCCGACACCGCGGGCGGCGGCACGAAATCCTCGGAGGAGAGCTCGGCCAGGTCTGTCGTGCGCTCCGTGATCGCGGCGATGTCGTCGGCGTCGAGCTCACCGGACTCGCGCGTGAAGACGAGCAGCGCGGAGGTGCCGTCCGCGCTGGGAAGCTGCTCCTGCAGCGCTTCGACCTGGGCCGCCTCGGCACTGTCGGGCAACCCGACGGGCGGCGCCGTCTCCTCGTCGTTGCCCGAACCGGCCGCGAAGATCGCGACGGAGGCGGCGAGGGCGACGACGAGGACGATCCACGAGGTGCGGGCGGCGGTGATGAACCGGAGCAGAGTGCGCATGAGTGAGGGAATCCTTCGCGGGGAGGCAGGGGCCGAGCGGTCGAGCCGACGCTGCAGAGCGACTGCGCAGACCGGTGGTGCAGGTCGGTCGCGCGGGTCGGCGGTGCAGGTCAGCGGTTCAGATCAGCAGGTGCGAGTTTACTTAGATCGTCTTATTACAAGAACTTCGAGTCACAGTAGTCATAAACTGTTCGTCATGCAATCGTCCGAGCCCACCGCCCCGTCGTTGGCCGCCGTGCGGCCGCCGACGGTGCTGCTGCGCGCGCTGCTGGACGTCACGGAGGAGTTCGAGCGCGCCCTCGGCTCGGAGCTCACGGTCAACCCGACCGACCTGCACGCCATGGAGCACCTCATCATGAGCGGGCCGCTGTCGCCGTCGGAGCTGTCGCGCCGGCTGGGGGTGACGTCGGCGGCGACGACGACGGTCGTGGACAGGCTCACGGCGCTCGGGCACGTGCGGCGGGAGCCTCACCCGAGCGATCGGAGGGGCATCCGCGTGGTGGCGTCGGAGGCGTCGACGGCGCGCGCGATGGGGCGCATCATGCCGATGATCGCCGGCGTGGATTCGGTGCTCGACGACTTCGACGACGCGGAGCAGGCGGCCATCACGCGGTATCTGCAGCGCGTCGTCGAGCAGTATCGCGACCACGCTGAGCCCCGCGATGGCGTCGCGCAGGGCCGCGCCACCCAGGACCCAGTAGCCGCGCCGGGCCCAGGAGCCGCGCCGACCGAGCGGGCGGAACCAGACCGTGACACCGCGTGGGGCTCGCGCGGCGTCGTACCGTAGTCAGTCGTCGCTCGCGGCGGCCTCGTTGAGGTTGAGCGGCGACTGCTTGCTGGAGAGGTTCTCGAGCCGCTCGGCCGGAGCCATGGCGTCGATCATGAGCCGGTAGGTGGCGGCGAACCCGGTCGCTTCGGGGAAGGAGCCGACGGGCACGGTGGAGCTCACGATGCGGTCGTCGTAGACGTGGACGAAGTCGAAGGACTGCCCGCCGTCGACGCCGCTCAGCAGGCGCTGCGCGTCGGCGGCGAGGTCGAGGGTGTAGCACGTCGCTGCGGCGACGGAGACGGGGACGCCGGCGAAGGTGCTGTGGGTGGAGTAGTGCAGGTGGCCGCCGAGGATGCCGCGCACGTCGGTGCCGGCGATGACGTCGGCCAGGGCGGGCTGGTCGTGCAGTTCGAGCACGGCCATGACCTCGAGGGGGGTCGGCACGGGCGGGTGGTGGACGGCCAGGAGGGTGCCGTGCGGTGCCGGTTCGGCGAGGACGCCGCGCAGCCAGTCGAGCTGCTCGGCGGTGATCTCGCCGTGGTGGTAGCCGGGCACGGTGGTGTCGAGCGAGATGATGCGCAGGCCGCGCACGTCGTAGACGCGGTCTTGGGGCTTGTCGGTGGGTTCTTCGTCGAAGAGGAGGCTCGCGTAGGGGGCGCGCTCGTCGTGGTTGCCCATGACCCAGATGAGTTGCGCGTCGAGCCGCTCGGCGACGGGTTCGACGGCGGCGCGCAGGCGCACGTAGGCGTCGGGCTCACCGAGGTCGGCGAGGTCGCCCGTGAAGACGAGAGCGTCGGGGTCGATGGGGCCCGCCTCGAGGCGGCGGAGGGCGTCGGCGAGGCGCTGCTCGACGGGCACGGAGCCGTAGAGCTCGCGGCCCTCGCCGAGGAGGTGCGTGTCGGAGATGTGCACGACGACGTGCCCTGGTGGCGGATACTGGCCCAACTGCGTCATGGGGGAATGGTAGCGGCCCTCGGTGACCGGGCTTCAGGATCGTGCGCGCACCCAGCCTCCGCCGGGAGTGAGAGCGGCGCGGCCGTCGAGTTCGAGCGAGCCGAGGGCGGCGCGTACGCGGCTCTCCTCCTCTCCAACTTCTCGGGAGAGCTCGGCGATGCTCTGCGCGCGCCGGGGTCGGAGCGCGTCGAGGACTCGCGTGTGGGCGGCGGGCTCCCGGGCGCTGTCGGGAGTCCCCGCATCGCCGAGGTCGAGGACGGCGTCTCCGCCGAAGGCGAGCTCCATGACCTCGGGCACGGAGGTCACGCACTGCGCGCCGCCGGAGCGCAGGAGGCGGTGGCAGCCGGCACTCGCGGCGCTCGTGATGGGGCCGGGGATGACGCCGACCTCGCGGCTGAGGGTGTCGGCGTGACGCGCAGTGTTGAGCGCGCCCGAGCGATAGCCCGCTTCGACGATGACGGTTGCGCGCGCGAGCGCCGCGATGAGCCGGTTGCGCTGCAGGAAGCGCCATTTCGTCGGCGAGGTTCCGCACGGCACTTCGGAGACGAGCGCGCCCTGCTGGGAGATACGGGTGAGGAGCGCCTCGTGGCCGCTCGGGTAGAGGCGGTCGATGCCTCCTGCGAGCACCGCGATGGTCGCTCCCCCGCTCGCGAGGGCCGCGCGGTGGGCCATGCCGTCGATGCCGTAGGCGCCACCGGAAACCACGGCGACGTCGCGCCCCGCGAGCCCCGCGGCGAACTCCATTGCGACGTGCTCGCCGTAGCCGGTCGCCGCGCGAGCGCCGACGACGGCGACGGAGGGGCGGGCGAGGAGCGCGACCGTCCCGCGCACCCAGAGCAGGTGCGGGCGGTGGATACCCAGGTCGTCGACGGCGAGGGGCCACTCCGGGTCGCCGGGCACGAGAAGGTGCGCGCCGCAGCGCGCCGCCGACTCCAGCGCGCGCACGACGTCCCCGCCGCGCAGCCGCGGGGCCCAGCGGCCGAGGGCATGCTGCGCGTCATCGAGCTCGAGAGCGTGCTCGAGCTCCGAGCCGAGCGCCTGCACGAGTGCCTCCGGTGTGGGTTGCGAGAGCAGGAGCCGTGCCGCCCCGACCGCGCCGAGCGCCTGCACGAGGAGCCCGGCGACGGAGTCGCCCGGCTCGACGACGACGCTCCACAGAACGCGCGCGAAGAGCTCGTCCTGAGTGGGAGCGCGCGCAGCCTCGACGCTCTCCTGCTCGCTCTTCGCGTGCATGCTCTTTCCCTGCACGCTCTTCTCCTGCACTGTCGCAGTGCGGCGTCTCAGGGGAGCCAGCAGCACCGCGATGCGCTCGGCATCGAGACCCCAGTCGACCGTCGTGTCGTCCATCATGGTGCTCCTCACAGTCCTTGTCGCAGGTAGAGAGCGCGACCGATGTGGTCGGCGCTCGGTCGATCGGCCCCGTCGAGGTCGACGATCGACCACGCGATGCGCAGCACGCGGTCGTAGCCGCGCATGGTGAGAGCTCCCCGCTCGAGGGCGCGATCGAGGGCGGCGCGATCGCGCGGCGCGAGTCTCCAGGCCGGCGACCGCAGCACCGTGCCCGGCACCGCCGAATTGAGCGACCACCCGTCGCTGGCCCACCTCTCGCGGGCGCGGGCGCGCGCGCCCGCGACGCGTGCCCGCGCCTCCGCCGTCGTCACCGCACCCTCCCCTCCCGCCGTCATCTGCGCCGCGCCCACGCGACGCACGGTGAGCCGCAGATCGACGCGATCGAGCAGCGGACCGGAGAGCCGCCCGAGGTAGCGGCGACGCATCATGGGGGTGCAGGTGCACGCCCCGTCGAGGGACTCGGCCTGGCCGCACGGGCAGGGGTTGGCGGCGAGCACGAGCTGGAACCGTGCGGGGAAGCGCGCCACGGCTCGCGCGCGATGGATGGTGATCTGGCCGGTCTCGAGGGGCTGGCGCAGAGCATCCAGCACCGCGGCGCTGAATTCGGGGGCCTCGTCGAGGAAGAGAACTCCGTGGGCCGCACGCGAGATAGCGCCGGGCCGCACAAGACCGCTGCCACCCCCGATGAGGGAGGCCATGGTCGCGCTGTGGTGCGGGCTCTCGACCGGCGGCCGCGTCACGAGCGTGGATCCGACGGGCAGGCCCGCGAGCGAGCGGACGGAGGAGACCTCCACGGCCGCATCGGGGTCGAGGTCGGGCAAGAGGCCTGCCAGGCGCGTGGCGAGCAGCGTCTTGCCGGCACCGGGAGGGCCGAGCATCATGAGGTGATGCCCGCCCGCGGCCGCGACCTGCAGCGCCTCGACGGCCTCCGGGTGCCCGACGACGTCGCTCAGATCGCCCTCCTCCCCCGCCGGCTCCTCCGCGGTCGCCCCGGCGAGCGGCTCGACGAGCACGGGCTCCAGCTCGGCGCCGTGGTGGATGAGCACGTGGCGCAGGCTCGCTGCCCCGACGATGCGGATTCCGCCGACGAGGCCCGCCTCGACCGCATTGCCGCTCGGCACGACGACCGCTCTCGCCCCCGCGCGTCGGGCGGCCAGCACGGCGGGGAGCACTCCGGCGACGGGTCGCAGTCGCCCGTCAAGACTCAGCTCGCCGAGGTGCACGACGCCGTCGAGCGCCTCCGCTGTGACGACGCCTGCCGTCGCGAGAGCCGCGACGGCGATGCCGAGGTCGAAGCCCGAGCCGTGCTTGGGCAGGGACGCTGGCGAGAGGTTGACCGTGACCTTGCGATTCGGCAGGTCGCACCCCGAGTTGCTCGCTGCCGACCGCACGCGATCCTTCGCCTCGCCGAGCGCCGCGTCGGGCAGGCCGATGATCGTGAACGCGGGCAGGCCGTTCGCGAGATCGGCCTCGATCTCCACGAGCGCCCCGTCCACCCCGTGCAGGGCGACCGCGAGCGTGCGCGCCACGGGCATCAGCACACCTGCCGCACGTGCTCGATGACGACGCCGTCGCGGTCGGCGACCACCGAGATGGCGTCGACCCGCAGGCGGTCGACCGGCCCGTGGGCCTCGCACCACGCCGCCGCGAGCCGACGCAGCCGCGCGAGCTTGGCGTGCGTGATCGCCTCCAGCGGATGCCCGAACCCGGCCCCCGACCGCGTCTTGACCTCCACGACCACGGTCGTCGCGCCCTCCCGGGCGACGATGTCGACCTCACCGATCGAGCACCGCCAGTTGCGGTCGAGGATCGTGTAGCCCTGGGCCTCGAGGTGGTCGACCGCGAGGTCCTCCCCGCTGCGACCGAGCGCTTGCGTGCGTGTCATGCCCCCGAGAATGCCGAGCGCGCGGGCGCCAGGAGCGTCCTCGAGACGACCGGGGGCATCCCCTACCGCTCACCCGCCTGTGAGGGAGACGCGCAGCGTCAGCGCGGGGCGGTCTCCATCTGCGCGCCCCCGGGCTCGGCGCCCTCCTGCTCGGCACCGTCGTCGTCCGCGTGCCGGTCGGGGTTCGTGTAGTGCAGCACCGCCCACAGCGCGAGCGTGACGACCGCGAACGCGACGAGCACGACGAACCAGGTGCCCACGTTCGAGATGTCGTCGATCCCGTCCTCGGTCGGGAGAACCAGCAGTGCGAAGAGCGTGGCGGTCACGAGGAACGCGCCGACCCACAGCGCCTTGGACCGCTGGAAGATCTCGCGGCCCTCGAGGAACCCGAGGGGCAGGATCGCGACCGCCGCCGCCGTGAGGCCCTCCGCGGTCGCCGCAGCAAGGGAGTCGAGCGCGAGCGCCGTCACCCAGTCGAGGTCGCCGGCTGTCGCGTCGGTGAGGATCGAGTAGCCGACCCACGCGAGCACCGAGATGCCGACCATCACGCCGAGCTGGGTGAGCACGGCGCGCACGCGGTGCGGTGCCCCGACGCGGGTCACGATCTCGAGGCCGATGACGAGGCCGATGAGGAAGCCCGGCGAGAACTCGAGCAGGCGCGCGATGACGACGCCGATGAGCGCGAAGACGAGCGCCGCCGGCTGCAGCCCGATGCTCGTCTCGATGCGCCACGCGCGCCAGATGATCGCCCCGCTGATCCACGACGAGATGTAGGTGACGAGGAAGAGGCCGATCGCGAGCGCGAGGGTGAGGCGCAGAGAGACCGCGTCGAACCCGAAGGACGGGTCCATGAAGCCGAAGATGACGCTCGTGAGCACGATGAGCACGGCGGCGGCCGCGGCGCGCGTGCGCGTGACCGCGGCGAACCAGTCGGTCACGCGATCGACGCCGCGCTCGAAGGCGGCGAAGCCCCGCCCGAACCGGCGCGTGTTCGCCGAGAGGGTCGAGTTGAGCAGCTCGGTCGGGAACGCCACGAGCAGGAGGATCGCGAGCGCGAGACCTCCCGCGGTCACCGTGATGATGGGGCTGCGGAAGATCTCGGCGGCCGTGGGAATCGCATTCGTCAATTCAGACGGTGCGGCGGGGTCGTCGCGAGCGATCGATCCGGATGCTCCGCCAGCGCCCTCGCCGACGCCAGAGTTCTCCTCCGCCTCCTCGTCGACACCCTCCTCGAGCGGCTGCCCCGCGGGATCGAGAGCCGGCTCGACCATGACCGGGGTCGAGATCTCCGAGGGGCTGCCCCCCGGCGGCGTCGCGGTCGCGACGAGCGTGTGCTCACCCGGTTCGAGATCCTCCGGCACGACCACGTCGAGGGCGAAGAGCCCGCTCGCGTCCGCCACCGAGGTGCCGAGCGTGCGCGGCGTCGAGAAGATCTGGATCGTGACGGACGTGCCGGGAGGCAGCCCGCGCGCGGAGAGCGACAGCCGCTGCCCGGGTCGCAGGTTCTGCCCGTCGAAGCCCTCGAGAGTCCACGAGAACGGAGCGGGAGTGACCGCCGGGGTCGGCGTCGGAATGGGCGCGGGAGGCGCGGCCGGCCCGGCCACGACGACCTCGATAGCGGCGGTGTACGCCGAGAACCCGTCGAACGAGTCGCCCAGCCCTTCGTAGTAAAGGCCGGGGTCGGCGGCGAAGCCCTGCGACTGCTGCTGGGCGCGCACGAGCGTGGGGCCCGATGCGCCGGCGAACGAGCAGCTCCACGCGCCCTCGGTGTCGACGATGGCGGTGCAGGCTCCCGCACCGCCGAGCTCGCGCACGAGCACCCGGAATCCGGGCTCGCCCTCGCCGCTCGCGAGAACCCGGCCGTTGGAGCCCGGGGCGGCCGAGAAGGTCGGAACCTCGGGGATGAGCACGTAGTCGTCCTGGTACTCGCTCTGCTGGAAGTAGTACGACTGGACGGCGTAGAAGTTCCAGATGCCCGGCTCGAGCTCGTCGAACACGCACTCCTCGACGGTCGCGGGCGACAAGGGCGCAGACTCCGGTTCGAAGCCGCCTCCGCCCTCACCCCCGCCTTCGCCCTCCGGCAGGTCTCCGCACGAGGCCACCGGGAAGCCGAACGAGTACCCGCCCTCGCCGTCGGGCTCGACGTCGTAGACCTCGACCCCGACGCTCGAGCCCTCGAGTCCCTCGGCCGTCACGCCCACGGAGGCGGCGCCGAGCTCGTACGTCATGGTGGGAGGCGGCGGCACGACTCCGGGAGGGATCGTCGCGGCGACCGGGGCCGAGAGAGCCGAGATGCCGTCCCAGTAGTCGACGACCTGACCAGGCGCCCCGGGGTCGTCCGAGAACCCGACGCTCTGCGCGACGGCGGTGAAGGTCTCCTCGCCGGTGGCGAGGGCCGTGGTGCACGACCACTGCCCGGTGGCGGCGTCGACGTCATCGGCGCACACGACCGTCGACTCGGAGTCTCGGACGAGCACCTCGACGTAGTCCAGGAGCGTGCCCGACTCGGCGAGCTCGGCCGCGAGCGTGTCCACCGAGCCGCTGAAGATCGCGCCGCCGGGCACCGCGTCGACCGCGACCGTCGGTGTCGCCGGTACGTACACGGCATCGCCGCGGTCGCTCGAGAACGTCTCGTTGATGAACTGCACGGAGGAGAACAAGTGGATGCCCGCAGGCACGCTCTCCGCGAGGCACACCACCGTCGGGCCGTCGGTCGGAGGCTCCTGGTAGTCGCCCGTCCATCCGGCCGGGCACCGCGCACCGAGGGAGCCGGTGCCGAACCAGTCCACGATGAAGCTCACGGAGACGTCGGTCTCGGCCAGGCCCGTCGCGGTGGCCGTCAGAGCCCCGGGTGCCGTCGCGATCGACATTCCGTTCTGCGGCGGGGCGACGTTCACGGCGATCGCGTCGGGCTCGCCGCCCGGCCGCTCTGCCGTGCCGCCCTCCAGGTCGGTGGCCACGACTCGCACGGCCCACACGCCGTAGTCGCCGAATGGCACCGTGCACGAGAAGGCGCCAGACGCCGGCACACCCGTGAAGCACAGGGACGTCTCGCTGCCGATGCCGACATCGACTCGGTAGGCGAAGACCTCGACCGTGCCGAGCGCGGGGCCTGTGCCCGTGACCTCAGCGGAGAGGGTCGGGATCGTGAAGGCGTCGAGGTCGAAGGGCGACGCGAGTACGAGATCGCTCGCCGGTGACCCGTAACTCACCGTGGCCCTGTTGCTCTCCGGGCTCGTGCCGTCGACGTCGGTCGACGTCGCGAAGAGCTCGTAGTCGCCGTACTGGCCGGCGGGCAGCACGGCCGTGCAGTCGCGATCGACCGTGTCGGTGAAGACGCATCCCTCGGTGACGGCGCCTGTCTCGACGTACTCGGCCCACACCGTCACCGTCTGCTCGATGCCGTCCTCGAGGTCGACCGACACCGATACGGAGCCCGTGATGTCGGTCGCGGCCGCGGAGATGACGGGGGCGAGAGGCGCGGCCTGCGCAGCAGAACTCACGGCGACGACGCTCGCCGCCGCGAAGGCGGCCACGAGCACACTGGCGAGGGCGGCGCGAGCGCCGCGGGAACGGGTGGTCACAGCGGTGTGCCCCTCGGGTAGGAGGACGGAGGTGACGCTCGTTCGGGTCAGCGTCAAGCTCACAGTACGCCGGATCTGTTTCGCGCGGGTTAACTGTTTTTTCGGGAGCGCGGGGCGCATCCCGATACCGCTACTCGTCGATCGCGAGCTCACGCGGCAGCTTGAGGTCCTTCTTGCCGAGCTCCTCCACATTGACGTCCTTGAACGTCAGCACGCGCACGCTCTTGACGAAGCGGTCGGCGCGGTAGACGTCCCACACCCACACGTCGGTGAGGGTCAGCTCGAAGTAGAAGTCTCCCGCGACCTCGCGCACGACCTGCTCGACCTCGTTGGCCAGGTAGAACCGTCGCTCGGTCTCCACCACGTACTGGAACTGCGACACCACGTCGCGGTACTCCCGGTACAGGGCGAGCTCGACCTCGCGGTCGTAGTCGTCAAAATCGTCGTCGTCCATCGGGTGCAGTCTAGACCGTCGTGTCGGGCGCGCCGTCGGCCGTCGCGGGGAGCTTGAGCCACGTGACCCGATGCCGGGGGCTCGGCCCGAACTCCGCGACCGCGGCGAGGTGCGCGGGGCTGCCGTAGCCCTTGTTGCCGTCCCAGCCGAACTGCGGCCACCGCGTCGCATCGGCGACCATGAGGGCGTCCCGATGCACCTTCGCGACGACCGAAGCGCCCGCCACCGAGGCGCAGTCGCGATCCGCCTTCGGCCTGACCCGGATGCTCGGAGGCGAGGTGAGCGCCGGCGTCAGCCAATCGTGGCTGCCGTCGAGCAGCACCGTCGAGGCACCCACGTCGATGCCCGCCTCGTGCAGGGCGATGAGCCCGCGGCGCGCCGCGAGCCCGAGAGCCGCGATGATGCCGTGCGCGTCCACCTCTCCCGGCTCGGCCTCCCCCACGGCGACCGCGGCCGCCCACTCGTGCACGAGGGGTGCGATCAGCTCGCGCTTGGCGGGGCTGAGCAGCTTGGAGTCGCGCAGGCCCGCGGGAGGGGCATCCCCACCAGGGACGATCGCGCACACGCCCACGGCCACGACGCCCGCGATCGCACCGCGACCGACCTCGTCGCAGCCGATCACGACGGGGGCGCCCTCGGCGAAGAGCGCTCTCTCGACCTCGAGAGTGGGGTCGGCGACGGTCACGGCCGGGGGTCGACCCCGTCGAAGACGAGCGGGTAGTTGTCGAGCCAGCCCCAGCGCTCGATCGGCCAGCTGACGACGAATGCGCGCCCCACGACGTCGTCGATCGGCACGGGGCCGTTGATGCGCGAGTCGCTCGAGTCGTAGCGGTTGTCGCCCATGACCCACAGCTGCCCCGCCGGGATGTCCTGCTGGAAGTCGCTGCCGCTCACGTCGACGCGCCCCTCGGGCAGCACGACGTAGGGCTCATCGAGCGGCACCCCGTTGATGCTCAGCTGGCCCAGATCGTTGCAGCACACGATGCGATCGCCCGGCAGGCCGATGACGCGCTTGACGAGGTGCTCGTCGCTGTCGGAGGCGCTCAGGCCGACCAGGGCGAGAATCGTGTCGACACCCTCCTCGAGAGGCGAGCGCGGCTGCTCGGGCACCGGCGTCAGCCAGCTGCCGGGGTCGCGGAACACGATCACGTCGCCGCGCTCGACGGCCACGAGGTCGGGCACGAGCTGGTTGACGATGATGCGGTCGTTGACGAGAAGAGTGCTCTCCATAGACTCGCTCGGAATGTAGAACGAGCGGATGAGGAACGTCTTGATGAGGAACGAGATGATGAGCGCCGCCGCGACGATGACGACGACGTCGCGCAGGAAGAGCAGCGCGCTGCGCTGGCGCGAGCGCGGGCGCTCGGGCGCAGGATCGGATGCCGCTGCCGGCGGCGCTGTGTGCTCGGTCATTGCTCCCCAGGGTCGGGCTCCAGTCTAGGCATCGCCCGGTCGCAGAACGACGAAGGCCCCGCCGAGAGATCGGCGGGGCCTTCGTCGTGAGGAGCGGGAGCTCAGCTCTCGCGCTTCTCCTTGATCTTGGCCTTCTTGCCGCGCAGAGCGCGCAGGTAGTAGAGCTTGGCGCGACGCACGTCGCCGCGGGTGACGACCTCGATGTGGTCGATGACCGGCGAGTGCACGGGGAAGGTGCGCTCGACGCCGACCTGGAAGCTGACCTTGCGGACGGTGAAGGTTTCGCGGATGCCCTCGTTGGAGCGGCCGATGACGACGCCCTGGAACACCTGGATGCGCGAGCGGCTGCCTTCCACGATGTTGACGTGAACCTTGATGGTGTCACCGGGGCGGAAGTCGGGGATGTCGGAGCGAAGAGACGCTGCGTCGACGTGATCGAGAATGTGCATGATGCATCGCTTTCTGCAACCGCCACAGGTCGAATGCGGGGAGTAAGAGGGAGTCGTACCGGTGCTGCAGCCTCGCAGGATGACGGCTCCCCTGTGGCAGAACCGTGCCGAGGCACAATCGCTCATCATGCCATATGGGGGTATGCTCAGCCAACTTTCTGCGAGAATACCGACGGGGAATCATCGTACGGCCGTTACACTCGCGCAACACCGCTTCTCGGGGGGGGGAGAGCACTCATGACTACGACCACCACCACCGCGCTCGCGACCGACAAGGTCGTCATGCGCACCGAGCCCATCCAGCGCCGCAGCTCGGAGAGAATCGAGCTGCTGCTGGACGCCGCCGCCGCGCTCATCGACGACCACGGCATCGACGGCGTCACGACGAGCGCCGTCGCGAAGCGGTCAGCGTCCTCCGTCGGCGTCGTCTACCGGTACTTCCCGAACATCCAGACACTGCTGCGCGCGCTCGCCGCCCGCAACCTCGAGCGCTACCTCGCCAAGGTGTGGCACGGCATCGAGAGCTCGGGGCCCGAGCCCTGGTCGTCGTTCGACTCGACGCTCGACGTGTTCGTGGAGCTCGTCCGCACCGAGCCGGGCTTTCGCGCTCTGCGCTTCGGCGACGTCATCGACCAGCGGTTCATCAACCCCGAGCTGAGCAACAACTCGATCCTCGCGCGCCGCTTCGCCGAGCAGACCGGTGCCACCTACGGCTTCGAACCCGACGACGAGCTCGTGTTCCACTACGAGGTCGCGGTCGAGATGGCGAGCGGGCTCCTCACGCGAGCGTTCCAATTGGACAAGAATGGTGACGCGCGCTTCATCGAGGCGACCCGTACCCTGTGCGGCGATTACCTGCGCACCAACGTCCCCCTACCCAGGAGCTGAATGATCGAGCTACGCACCCCGGCCGAGATCGACGAGATGCGGCCGGCGGGTCGTTTCGTGGCGAGCGTGCTCACGGCGACGCGCGCCGCCGCCGACGTCGGGGTCAATCTGCTCGACCTGGATGCGCTCGCGCACGACATGATTCGCGCCGAGGGCGCGGAGAGCTGCTACATCGACTACCACCCCTCGTTCGGTGCCTCGCCGTTCGGGAAGGTCATCTGCACCTCGGTCAACGATGCGGCGCTGCACGGCCTTCCGCACGACTACGTGCTGCGGGACGGCGACCTGCTCACGCTCGACTTCGCCGCCTCCGTGGGCGGCTGGGTGAGCGACTCGGCGATCAGCTTCGTCGTGGGTGAACCGCGCCCCGGCGACCTCGAGCTCATCGCGACCACGGAGCGGGCCCTCGCCGCCGGCATCGAGCGAGCGCGCGTCGGTGGTCGTCTGGGAGACATCTCGAGCGCGATCGGCGACGTCGCGCACGAGGCGGGGATGCCCGTCAATCTCGATTTCGGCGGCCACAGTGTGGGCCGCACGATGCACGGAGACCTGCACCTGCCGAACGATGGCCGAGCGGGACGCGGCCTCAAGCTGCGTGCGGGGCTCGTGATGGCGATCGAGCCGTGGTTCATCCCGGATACGGACGAGATCTACACCGACCCCGACGGATGGACGCTGCGCTCGCGCACGGGCTCCCGCGCCGCGCATGCCGAGCACACCGTCGCGATCACGCCCGAGGGCCCGCTCGTGCTCACCGCGCGCGACTGAACGCCGTGGCCGCAGATGCTGCGCTAGTGCGCTGACGAATCGACGAGCGGCACCTCGTCGGTCGAGGTGCTGAGCGGAGAGCGCCACGGCTCGCCGCGCCGGTCTGCGCGCGTCGTGCGCGCCATAACGACGCACGCCGACACGGCGGCGACGATGAGCAGGGGCCACAGCAGGTAGCCCAGCAGGAGCGCCGCCGGGTCGAGTGAGGTCGCGACGACGATGATCGCGAGCGCGTACTGGGCGACGAGGAGGAGCTTCTCCCCGCTCGTGAGAACCGGCACCGCACGACGCAGCACGATGACGTGGTTGAGGGCCAGCGAGACCCCGAGACCGGGTAGCACGAACGTGCCGGTGACAACGCTCTGCACCGACGGCAGGAGCGCGTACTGGTCGATCGCCTGAAGGATCCAGGCCGCGATTCCCGCGAGCAAGGCGATCGCGGCAACGAGAGGCTGCGACCAGAGCCACCAGCGCTCCGCGGTGGTCACGTCGACTCCCCGGAACCGTCGGTGCTGAGCAGGTCGGGGCTCAGCAGGTCGGGGCGCACGCGACGAGTGCGCTCGAGCTGCTGCTCGTGGCGCCACTGCGCGACAGCCCCGTGGTGGCCGCTCAGCAGCACGGCAGGCACCGCCCGCTCGCGCCAGAGTGCGGGCTTCGTGTAGCTGGGGTACTCGAGCAGGCCATCCTCGTGGCTCTCCTCGGTGAGACTCGCCGGATTGCCGACGACGCCGGGAACAAGGCGGCCGACCGCTTCGATGATCGCCATCGCCGCCACCTCCCCTCCGTTGAGCACGTAGTCGCCGAGACTGATCTCGCGCACCTCGTTGCGGTCAGCGTAGTGGTCGATGACGCGCTGGTCGATGCCCTCGTAGCGACCGCACGCGAAAACGAGATGCTCGCGTGTGGAGAGTTCTCGAGCCTCGCGCTGCGTGAAGGGATGCCCGGCAGGGCTCGGAACGACGATGACACTGTCCTCGCGCACGACGCTGTCGAGGGCCTCGCCCCACGGTTCGGGCTTCATGACCATGCCCGCACCACCGCCGTAGGGGGTGTCGTCGACCGTGCGGTGCCGATCGTGCGTGAAGTCGCGCAGGTCGTGCAGACCGACCTCGATCACTCCCGCCTGTCGAGCCTTGCCTAGCAGCGACACGTCGAGGGCCCCGAAGAATTCGGGGAAGATCGTGACGATGTCGAAGCGCACAGCCCCAGCCTAGGCGGGCGCATCCTTCGACTCGTCTTCTGCGGACGCTTCGTCGGGCGCGTCGGGCAGCTCCTCGAAGAGACCGAGCGGCGGCGTGAGGGTCACGGTGCCTGCGGCGATGTCGACGACGGGCACGATCGCACCGACGAAGGGCACGAGAACCTCACCCTGCGGCGTGCGCACGGCGAGGAGGTCCTGCGCGGGCAGGTGGTCGACGCGCACGATCGTGCCCACCTCGACCCCGTCGCGCAGGGCGCGCAGGCCGACGAGCTGGAAGTCGTACCAGGCGTCATCCTCCGCCGGCTCGTCGTCGACCTGGTCGATCCACAGGATCGCCTTGACGAGCGACTCGGCCGCCGTGCGATCGTCGACGCCCTCGAAGAACGCGACCGGCTGCGCGTTGTACCAGCGCAGCTCGGTCAGGGTGAGGGTCTTGCCGTGCCACTCGGACGACTCGGGCACCTGTAGCGAGAAGCTCGCGCCCGGCGTGAAGCGCCGCTCGGGCGCGTCGGTGTAGAGCTCGAGCTTGAGGGCGCCCTTGAGCCCGTGAGCCTTGACGAGCCGACCGACCCGGAGTTGTGGACGCTCTGCGGTGGGGGCGTTCACTGATCGGTGTCGACGACGTCGACGCGCACTCGGCGGCCGTCGGCGAGCGACGAGATCACCGTGCGCAGGGCCTTGGCGGTGCGACCGCCGCGGCCGATGACGCGGCCGAGGTCCTCGGGGTGCACACGCACCTCGAGGACCTCGCCGCGCGCAGAGCTCTGCGCGACGACCTCGACGTCGTCCGGGTGATCGACGATCCCCTTGACGAGGTGTTCGAGAGTGTCAGCGAGCACGAGTCACTAGGCCTTGTCGGCCTCGGCCGCGGGGGCCTCGTCGGCGGCAGGGGCCTCGGCAGGAGCATCCTCAGCCTTGGCGTCCTCGGCGGGCGCCTCAGCAGCGGGAGCGTCCTCAGCGGGCTTCTCCGCGGCGGGCGCCTCCTCGGCAGGTGCCTCGGCAGCGGGCGCGTCCTCGGCCTTGGGCTCCTCGGCGGGCTTCTCCGCAGGCTTCTCGGCCTTCGGCTTGAGCACCGGCTTCTTCTTCTCGTCGACGCTGAAGGCTTCCTTCGGCTCGGCGGTGCGAACGGTGCTCTTCGCACCCTTCTCGCCCTTGAAGGTGCCCCAGTCGCCCGTGAGCTTGAGGATGGCGAGCACCTGAGGGCTCGGCTGGGCGCCGACGCTCAGCCAGTACTGGGCACGCTCAGACTGCACCTCGATGAACGAGGGCTCCTCGGTGGGGTGGTACTTGCCGATCTCCTCGATCACGCGGCCGTCGCGCTTCTTGCGCGAATCGGCCACGACGATGCGGTAGAACGGTGCACGGATCTTGCCCATGCGCTTGAGACGAATCTTGACAGCCACGTTTCTCCGAAATGTGTGAAGGAAGTGAGCCGCAGCCGGTTGCGTGGGGCACACTCGGCGCGGAAGCTCGTGATGGTTTCTCGCAGCGCCTGATTAGAGGGTCGGGCGCGCGAGCACTCGACCGCCTATTCTGGCAGATTTTCGCGGGCTCTGTGACCGCGACGGGATGCTCAGCGCTGGTCGTCCCGCCAGGCGAGCCACTCGCGCACCATGGCGAGGTCGTAACTCGGCCCCGTGATGCCGAGTGTGAAGAGCGTCGCGCCTGCCGCAAGCAGCTCATCGGCCTCGGCCGTCGTGCGGTTGCGCAGCTCGACCGAGGTCTCGATCTCGCTCGTGTCGCGGCCGACCGCGCGCCCGTGCTCGGCGAGGATGCCGAGCTTGCGCTCGAGGGTCGGCACGTCGCTGAAGGAGTGCCAGATGTCGGCGTGCTCGGCGACGAGGCGCAGCGTCTTCTTCTCGCCACCCCCGCCGATGAGGATGGGGATCTCGCGCGTCGGCCGCGGGTTCAGGGCCTGCCAGCGCGACCGGATGATCGGCAGATCTCGCGCGAGAGCATCCAGTCGCTCCCCCACCGTGCCGAACTCGTAGCCGTACTCGACGTAGTCGCGCTCGAACCAGCCCGAGCCAGTGCCGAAGAGGAAGCGCCCCTCCCCGCCCTTCGCGCTGATGTGGTCGATCGTGCGCGCCATGTCGGCCTGCAGGCTCGGGTTGCGGTAGCTGTTGCAGTTGACGAGCGCGCCGAGCTCGACGCGGTGGGTCTGCTCGGCGAGGGCCGCGAGCATCGTCCACGACTCGAAGTGCAGGCCGTCGCGCTCGCCGCTGAGCGGGAAGAAGTGGTCCCAGTTGAAGAGGATGTCGACGCCGAGCTCTTCGAGCTCGGTCGCCGTGTCGCGGATCAGTTCGTAGGGCGCGTGCTGCGGGGCGAGCTGCACGCCGAGGCGCACGGGTCGAGTCGTCATTCCCTCCAGCCTACGACTGTCGCGCGGGCCGCTCTCAGCGACCGAGGAACTTCTGCAGGGCCTCGAGCTCTTCCGCGGTGGGCTGCTTGTCGCCGGCCGGCGCTCCGCCGCCAAGGCCGAAACTGCTGCCGGATGCGCCCGCACCAGCGCCGGAGCCCAGTCCCTGCGCGCGAGCGGCCTCCTCGGCGGCGCGCTTCGCCGGGTTGCCCGAGCGCGACTTGCCCTTGCCCTTCTTCTTGGCCGCAGCCTTGCGGGCCGTCGCCGCTCCCCCGCCGCCGCCCATGCCGGGCATGGGGCCCATGCCGGGCATCTGCGGCATGCCGCCCTTCGCCATGGTCTTCATCATCTTCGCGGCCTGCTCGAACCGGTTCACGAGCGCATTGACCTCGGTGACCGTCGTGCCCGAACCGCGGGCGATGCGCAGGCGGCGCGAACCGTTGAGCAGCTTGGGCAGCTGGCGCTCCTTGGGCGTCATCGACTGGATGATCGCCTCCGTGCGCGTGAGCTCGCCCTCGTCGAAGTTCTCGAGCTGGTCCTTCATGCCGCGCGCCCCGGGCAGCATGCCGAGCATGCCCTTCAGGGACCCCATCGACTTGAGCTGCTGCATCTGGGCGAGGAAGTCCTCGAGCGTGAAGCTGTCGGTCGCGAACTTCTCGGCCGTGCGCTTCGCGTCTTCCTCGTCGAACGACTTCTGCGCCTGCTCGATGAGCGTGAGGATGTCACCGAGGTCGAGGATGCGGCTCGCCATGCGATCCGGGTGGAACGGCTCGAAGTCGTCGAGACCCTCGCCGGTCGAGGCGAACATGATCGGGCGGCCCGTGATGCTCGCGACGCTCAGCGCGGCGCCGCCGCGCGCGTCGCCATCCAGCTTCGACAGCACGACGCCCGTGAAGTCGACGCCCTCCTGGAAGGCCTTCGCGGTGCTCACCGCGTCCTGACCGATCATGGCGTCGATGACGAACAGCACCTCGTCGGGGTCGACAGCCTTGCGGATGTTCGCGGCCTGCTTCATGAGCTCGGCGTCGACGCCGAGGCGGCCGGCCGTGTCGACGATGACGACGTCGTGCTGCTTGTCTCGAGCGTGCTTGATCGCGTTCTTGGCGACCTTCACGGGGTCGCCGACCCCGTTGCCGGGCTCGGGGGCGTAGACCGCGACACCAGCCTGCTCGCCCACGACCTGCAGCTGCTGCACGGCGTTCGGGCGCTGCAGGTCGGCCGCGACGAGGATCGGCGTGTGGCCGTCGGCCTTGAGCCACTTGGCGAGCTTGCCCGCGAGCGTCGTCTTGCCCGCACCCTGGAGGCCCGCGAGCATGATCACCGTCGGCGGGGTCTTCGCGAACTGCAGGCGGCGCTGCTCGCCGCCGAGGATGCCGACGAGCTCGTCATTGACGATCTGCACGACCTGCTGCGCGGGGTTGAGCGCCTTGTTGACCTCGTCGCCGAGAGCGCGCTCGCGCACCGCGGCGGTGAAGTCCTTGACGACCGGGAGAGCGACATCGGCATCGAGCAGAGCTCGACGGATCTCGCGCACAGTGCCGTCGACGTCGGCCGGGCTGAGCTTGCCCTTCGTGCGCAAAGCGCTGAAGGTCGAGGTGAGCCGGTCGGAGAGCGTGCCGAAAGTTGCCATGGTGCCCCCATTGTAGGTGCGACGACTCTGCTTGACTGGGGTGCGGTCGGGCCGAACCCGGCATCGGCCGCCGAGCAGTCGAGGAGCACCCATGCGCCGCACGATCTTCGGCCACACGCCCGAGGTGGCCCCCACCGCTTTCATCGCCGACAACGCGACCCTCATCGGCGATGTGCACGTGCACGGGCACGCCGTCATCATGTACGGCGCCGTGCTGCGCGCCGACCGCGACCGCATCGAGCTCGGCGAGGGCTCCAACCTGCAGGACAACGTGTCGGTGCACGGCGATCCCGGCAAGCCCACGATCGTCGGTCGCGGCGTGAGCGTGGGTCACGCAGCGATGCTGCACGGGTGCACGATCGAGGACGACTGTCTCATCGGGATGAGCGCGACCGTGCTCAACGGCGCCGTCATCGGCCGCGAGTCGCTCGTCGCCGCCGGCACCGTCGTGCTCGAGGGCACGATCGTGCCGCCTCGCTCACTCGTCGCCGGCGTGCCCGGCAAGGTTCGTCGCGAGCTGACGGACGACGAGGTGGCGGCGATCCGCGCCAACGCCGACACGTACCGGATGCTCGGCACCGAGCACGCCGCCGCCCGCGACGCCGAGTAAGCCGCGCCCGTTTTGCGCCAGATCTGGCACGAATGGGCGCTTGAGTCTGGACGTGAGCGCCCTTTCGCGCCAGATCTGGCGCAAAGAGGCGCGGGCTTAGGGGACGAGGCTGGCCGCGAAGACGTGCGGCGTGAAGCCCGTGAGGTCGCCGATGCCCTCTCCCTGGCCGATGAGCTTGATGGGGATGCCCGTCTGCTGCTGCACGCGCAGCACGAAGCCGCCCTTGGCCGAGCCGTCGAGTTTCGTCACGACGAGCCCGGTGACGCCCGCGTGCTCGATGAACGCCTCCGCCTGGGCGACTCCGTTCTGCCCGGTCGTGCCGTCGAGCACGAGGAGCACCTCGGCGATGGGGCCGAGCTTCTCGACCACGCGGCGCACTTTGGCCAGTTCATCCATGAGGCCGGATTTGGTCTGCAGCCTGCCCGCCGTGTCGATGATCGCGATGTCGGTGCCCGTACGGGTGGCGTGATCGACCGTCTGGTAGGCGACGCTCGCCGGGTCCTGGCCCTGCTGCTGGGGGCGCACGACGTCGGCTCCCGCGCGCTCGGCCCACGTGGCGAGCTGGTCGACGGCCGCGGCGCGGAAGGTGTCGGCCGCACCGACGACGACACTGCGACCTCGGCTGGTGAGGAACTGGGCGAACTTGCCGATCGTCGTCGTCTTGCCAACGCCGTTGACGCCGACCACCAGAACGACCGCGGGGCGATCGCTGAGTGTCAGAGTCGGGTCGAAGGCGGCGAGACGCTCCTCGAGAGCCTCGCGCAGCATCCGCTTCAGGTCGGCCGGGTCGGTCGTGCGGAACCGATTCACCTGCTCCTGCAGCTGATCGAGGATCTCGTCCGTGACGTCGGGGCCGAAGTCGGCGCCGATGAGCGCCGTCTCGAGGTCATCCCACGTGCCTTCGTCGATCGTCGGGCGCGTAAACAGACCGCGCATCGCTCCCCCGAGCCGCCAGCCCCCCGCACTCTCCGCCATGCCCCCAGGCTACCGGGGCATGCGGGCTCCCCGCAGGCCCTTAGCGGTGCCAGATCTGGCGCACATGGGCGCTTGAGCACACGGCGGGACCCAGTTTGGGACAAATCTGGGATGGTTCGCGTCGTCGTGGGACGCCTTGCGAGCTACGGCGTGGCGATCGGGGTGGGGAGGTGACGCACTGGCCTTCTCGATGGCCAGCCGGCACCTCGCAACCGACGTGCCACCGTCGAGACCACCCGATGTGAACTCGAATACACGTCGTCCCTCGTCGCACGCACGGGATACCAGCCCGCGTCGGCGAACGCGTCGAACCGCGCAAGATCGGAGGCGAACTGGCGTGCATCCGTTCGATGGTGGTCGCCCTCGTACTCCACGAGCACACGGAACTCCGGCCAGGCGAGATCCGGGTGCAGCTCGCCGAGTGGCGTCGCGACGGCGGGGGCGACGTGGGCGCGCGGCAATCCAGCGGCGGCGAGCGTCAACCGTAGATGCGTCTCGGCTCTCGACCGCACACCGGGCTCCGACAGTGCGAGGGCCCGACGCAATGCCGCGGCGCCTGCGCGGCGGGCACTGTGGTCGAGCATCCGGTCGATGTCTCGAAGGGCCGTGGAGTCGTCGACCAGCCGCAGAGCGTCAAGGAGGGCGACAAGGTCGGGAAGCGAGAGCAATGAGGCGGTCGTGAGTGCCGCCGCGCCGGGGGTCGCGACTCGAAGCGGAACGAGCTCGCGAGTGCTCGTGGGCACGAGGAGAGTCGACCACGAGGGCGGCGGCAACTCGCGCTGATGACCGACAACGCCCGCTCCTCGCGGAGCGCGTGTGCCCCGATTGACCGTGACGTGCAGCGGCCCCTTCTCGTGGGATCGAGGAAGAGGAAGCCCCAGAAGCCGGGCAGAGGTCGTGTGCGAGAACCACCCGCTGGCGGGCATCACCTGAGCGAAGGCCCACGCGCGGTCGGCGATCGACCGAGGTCGACCTCCCGTCATGACGACACCGTGGAAGGGGTGAACAACATCGGCGCGGCGCAGCCGATCGGCGGCCACACCGCGGGCAAGCGCCTCTGCCGTGGACATCGTCTCGTCGCGGAGGTGATCGGGAAGGGGCCGTGCGGGTCGGGTCATGCACGAGAGGGTGCAGGACAGGGATGCTCGCGCACGACCCGCGCGCATTCACGTCAGATTCGCCGCAAATGGGGCCGAGTGTGGAGGAGGAGCGCCCTTTCGCGCCAGATCTGGCGCACTGCACCGCACCGCGGGGCGGTGCGGGCGGGGCGGGCTACTTGTCGCGAAGCGTCTCGTAGATCTTCTTGCAGTCGGGGCAGATCGGGAACTTCTCGGGGTCGCGCCCGGGAGTCCACTTCTTGCCGCACAGCGCGCGCACGGGCTTGCCGGTGAGCGCCGATTCGAGAATCTTGTCCTTCGGCACGTAGTGCGAGAACCGCTCGTGGTCGCCGTCGTCGAGCTGCCGGTCCTCCAGCAGCTTCTCGAGCTCGCGGTCGAGAACGTCGGTGCCGCCACCCTGGCCGGGCTCGTCGAGTGTCGCCATGAGGGTCAGTCTACGACGGCGGGGCGGGCTGCGCTCAGGTGCGCATGAGGAGGCCGAGGAGCTCCGGTGCGCGGCGGCGGAAGACGAAGCCCCCGATGAGGATGCCCAGCACGAGCATCCCGAACCCCGTGGCCCCACCGGCCCACCCTGCCAGTTCGAGCATCTCGGGGTCCTCGTCGAGCAGGCCCATGACGGCGAGGGTGAGGGAGGGCGACATGAACGCGAGGATCGCGAGCAGGGTGAACGACTGGACCCATCCCGCGGCGGCGCCGATAAGCGGTGGTTGATCCCACGGGCCCGCGCCGGGACGCGCGGCCGGGTAGGGAGTCAGCGCGGAGGAGACGCTCGACACTCCGAGCCCCGTGAGCAGCAGGCCGAGACCAGTGCCGACGACGGCGGGATACACGTCGGGCACCTCCGACCACAGCGCCGCGAGCGGCGAGGCGAGCAGGATGAGCGGCGTGCCGATGAGGAGCGGCGGCACCACGCGCCCCCAGCGGTCGGAGAACCCGCGAAGAGGTGCGGCCACGTGCATCCACATCGCCGAGTGGTCGTAGGCGACGTCGTTGTGGCTGAACCAGCCGAGGAAGAGGGCGAACACCGGCACGGGGATGAGCCACAGCAGGGGCACAGGAGCCCCCGCGAGGGCGAGCGCGACCATCATGAGCGCGGGGGCGACGGGCAAGGCGATGATGACCGCGCGGTAGCGCGCGTCGCGCGTCCAGTAGAGCAGGCTGCGCGCGGCGATGGCGGCGGACGCGGTCGCGGGGACGAGATCGAACCAGCCGAGCCCGCGGATCGCGGGTGCCGACCGGATGCGCTGCGGCGCCTCCACGATGCGGCTCACGACCCACGGCCAGGCGGCGACCAGGGCGGCGACCGCGACAGCACCCCCGAACAGTCGCCATGCGATCTCGGCGTCGACACCGCCTGGTGCGGCCCACAGGAAGCCCAGGGGTGTGGCCGCGACCACGCTGGCGACCTCGATGAGACCCTCGGTGTCGTCGCCGCTCTGCACGAGAAGGACGGCCATCGCGGCGGCCCCGAGGGCGAGGGCGATCGTGAGTCGCGCCGCCGCCGTGATCATGCGCACAGCCGCGCTCGAGACGGCGAGCTGCGCGGTCACCGCGACCAGGTACTGGGAGACCATGACGAGGACGATCGCGCCGATCACCCCGGCGAGAATCGCGAGGCCCGCCTTGTCGGTGTCGGCCCAGGCGATCTCGAACGCGATGCCGAGAGTGACCGCGAGGGCGCCGGGTATGCCGATGACGCCGGCGAGCATGAGGCCGAGCGCGAGCTGCCCGCGCGGCACGGGGAACGCCGCGAAGCGTCGCGGCTCCAGTGCGGAGCCCAGCCCCGCGCTCAACGGCGCCACGACGATGCCCAGCGCGATCGCCGAGGCGACGATGATGAGCGCCGCGCGGTGGTCTGCGCGATCGACCTGCACCTCACGCGCGAGCAGGATGAGGGCCGCGCCGACGCCTCCCGCCAGGACGAGCACGAGTAGAGCGCGCACGGCGCTCGCAGCGCCCCGGAAGGCCGAGCCGAGCAGTGCGAGCTTCAGTCGGAGAATGTGGTCAACCACTCGAGACCCTCCACCGCGACGCGACCCCCGGCGAGCTCGACGAAGCGCTCTTCGAGCGACTGCTTACCGCGCACCTCGTCGAGAGTGCCGACGGCGAGCACGGAGCCATCGACGATGACGGCGACGCTGTCGCACACCCGCTCGACGAGGGCCATGTTGTGGCTCGACAGCAGCACCGTGCCCCCGCTGGCTGTATAGCGCTGCAGCAGATCGATAGCCTGCGAGGTCGACACGGGGTCGACCGACTCGAAGGGCTCGTCGAGCACGAGGACGCGCGGAGAGTGGATCATCGCCGCGGCGAGCGAGATCTTCTTGACCATGCCGATGGAGTAGTCGCGCACCGGTCGGTTGAGCGAGCCCTCGATGCCGAGAGCAACGCCGAGATCCTCCGTGCGGGATGACGCTGTCGAACGGTCGAGACCGTGCAGCATGCCGCAGTAGTACAGCAGCTGCGCGCCCGTGAGCCGGTCGAAGAGTCGCATGCGGTCGGGCAGGACCCCGGTGACCCTCTTGGCGGCGATCGGGTCGCGCCAGACGTCGGAACCGGCGACGAGCACAGTGCCGGAGTCGGGCCGCAGGAGCCCCGTGATCATCGACAGCGTCGTGGTCTTGCCCGCGCCGTTGGGCCCGACGACCCCGAACATCGAGCCGCGACGCACCGTGAGGTCGATGTCGTCGACGGCGACCGTGGAGCCGTATGTCTTGCGCAGGGAGGTGACTTCGACGACGACGGGTGGCGGCTCGGGCTTCGCGCGAGGGCTGCGCGCAGCCCGGGGAGCCTTCGCCGTGGAGGGGGCCGCCTTCTTCGCACCCGGCGCGACCCCCGCGGGCTTCTTCGCGCCGGGCGCGGTGACCTCGGGCTTGCCCGTGCGCCGTGTGGCGGGCTTCGCCTGCTTCACGGGCTTGCGGGACGAGCTCGAGCCCTGAGCGGCCGACGACGAGGATTCCACGGCTCAACGCTACCAACGCGGGGCACTACCCCTCACACCCGCCCATCAGGTGAATCTCATTCGTGAATCCCGTCACGATTGGGAAACGAAGGGTGAACAGAGCGTGACGATTCAACGTCGCGCCGCTAAAATCGAGGGGTGCACAACGGTGTGTCCCTTTCGACTACACCAGGAGCATCTCTTATGACCACTCAGATCGTCATCCTCGCCGCGGGCATGGGCAGCCGCCTCGGCCGCGAGCTTCCCAAGCCGCTCACCGAGCTCAGCGACGGCCGCACCATCATGGGCCAGCAGCACGACAACATCCGTGCCGCGTTCGGCACCGATGTGACCATCACGACCGTCGTCGGCTACAAGCTCGAGCACATCATCGACGCGTTCCCCGACGTCGAGTACGTGTACAACGAGCAGTACGACCAGACCAACACCTCCAAGAGCCTGCTGCGTGCCCTCAAGGCCACCGGCAAGCACGGAGTGCTGTGGATGAACGGCGATGTCGTCTTCGACCCGCAGGCCCTCGTCCGTTCCGCCGAGCTCGTGCACGCCGACCGCTCCTTCGTGAGCGTCAACACCTCCACGGTGAGCGACGAGGAGGTCAAGTACACGGTCGATGCCGAGGGCTTCATCGAGAAGCTCTCCAAGACCGTCGTCGGCGGGCTCGGCGAGGCTGTGGGCATCAACTACGTCTCGAGCCGCGACAAGGCTGCGCTCGTGCACCACCTCACCCGCTGCGCCGACCAGGACTACTTCGAGCGCGGCATCGAGCTCGCGATCGAGCACGATCGCGTGCGCATCGAGCCGGTCGACATCAGCGACCTGTACGCCGTCGAGGTCGACTTCGCCGAAGACCTCGAGCGCGCCAACCTCTTCGTCTGAGCGATCGGGGCCGCCCTCCCCTCCGCCTCCGCCGGCGGTCCCCTCCACCCCGGCACGCGGTGGTACGACTACCGTTGACCGCGTGACCACCGCCCTCCCTCCGCGCCGCGCGCGTTCGCGCTCCGAGGCGTATCGCCAGTCGCTCTGGCTGCTCACGAGTCGCGACCTGCGCGTGCGGTACTCGACATCGTTCCTCGGCTACTTCTGGTCGGTGCTCGAGCCGCTCGTCATGGCGGTCATCTACTGGTTCGTCTTCACGCAGATCGTGCAGCGCTCGATCGGCGCGGAACCGTACATCGTGTTCCTGCTGGCCGGCCTGCTGCCCTGGATGTGGTTCAACGGCGCCGTGGGCGACGCGACGCGCGCCTTCATCAAAGACGCGAAGCTCGTGCGCTCCACGCGCATCCCCCACACGGTGTGGGTCACCCGCATCGTGCTCGCCAAGGGCATCGAGTTTCTCGCGAGCATCCCTGTCATCGTCGTCTTCGCGATCATCTTCGGCGCGACGCTCACCTGGGGTGTCTTGTGGTTGCCGCTCGCGGTGCTGATGCAGACCGTGCTCACGGTGGGGCTGGCCCTCATGATCGCCCCGCTCGTCGTCTTCTTCCGCGATCTCGAGCGTGCGGTCAAGCTCATCCTGCGCTTCCTGTTCTACGGCTCGCCCATCATCTACGGCCTCTCCGACCTACCGGGCGGCCTCGACCTGTGGGCGTCGTTCAACCCGCTGGCGGGCATCATCTCGCTGTACCGGGCGAGCTTCTTCCCCGAGCAGGTCGATGCAACGGCCGTCCTCATCGCTGCGGCGATGAGTCTGCTCTTCCTGGGTGCGGGCATTCTCGTCTTCCGGCGCATGGTGCGCTCAGTGCTCAAGGAGATCTGATGGAGACGACCGAGTCGACGAGCGCGCCCGTCATCCGGGCCAGCGGAGCGGGCATCCGGTTCCGTCGCAACCGCACAGGACGGCGATCGTTCAAGGACCTGTTCGCCGGCCGTGACCGCCGCGCACGCCCCGGGGAGTTCTGGGCGCTGCGCGGCGTCGACGTCACCGTGCACGAAGGCGAGGCCATCGGCGTCGTGGGCCGCAACGGCCAGGGCAAGTCGACCCTGCTCAAGCTCGTGGCCGGAGTCATGCTGCCCGACGAGGGCACCGTGGAGGTGCACGGCGGCGTCGCCCCCCTCATCGAGATCACGGGCGGGTTCGTCGACGACCTGACGGTGCGCGAGAACGTATTCCTCACGGCGGGCCTGCACGGGATGCCCCGGGCCGAGATCGTCGCGCGCTACGACGAGATCATCGACTTCGCCGAGCTGCGCGACTTCGTCGGCACCCCGTACAAGCACCTGTCGAGCGGCATGAAGGTGCGGCTCGCGTTCGCGGTCATCTCACGGCTTGAAGAGCCGATCCTGCTCGTGGACGAGGTGCTCGCGGTCGGCGACAAGGCCTTCCGCGCCAAGTGCTATCGGCGCATCGACGAGCTGCTCTCGGCCGGCCGCACCCTCTTCTTCGTATCGCACAACGAGCGCGACCTGAAGCGGTTCTGCACGCGCGGGCTCTACCTCGACAAGGGCGAACTCAAGCTCGACGGTCCGATCGGCGAGGTTCTCGCCGCATACGACGCCGACTATGGGAGCGTGACGTGAGCCTGGTACCGCACGACGACGAGCCCCGGGCTCACGCCGATCCCGCGCTCATCCGCGGTCTGCGCGCCGCCATGTCGGCGCAGCGCCCTGCCGTGCTCGCGCACATCCGCAGCATCCGCCGTCAGCACCCGGCCGCGTCCCCCGAGCAGGTCGTGCGCATTCTCGAGAAGCGCTTCCTCACGAGCGTCACCCTGAGCGGCGCCGGCAGCGGCGGAGCCTCGGTCATTCCCGGGGTCGGCACCGCGATCACCCTCACCGTCATCGGCGCCGAGACGGTGCTGTTCTTCGAGATGACGGCGCTGTTCGCCCAATCGGTCGCCGAGATTCACGGCATCGTCGTCGACGACGAGGAGCGCGCCCACACCCTCGTCATGGCGCTGCTGCTGGGTGGGCCGGGCAAGGAGCTCCTCGAGCAGTTCCTGCGACAGGCCGGCACGCGCAGCGGCGACCGAGTCGAGTACTGGGGAGAGACGATCACCGCGACCATGCCGAAGGCGGTCACGAGCTACCTCAACAGGGCGTTGCGCGAGCAACTGGCCAAGCGCTTCGCCGTCGCGCAGGGAGCCGGCATGGCCGGCCGCTTCATCCCGTTCGGCATCGGCGCCGTCATCGGCGGCACGAGCAACCGCATCATCGGCGGTCGCGTCGTCACCGCCGCACGTCAGGCGTTCGGGCCGGCACCGCTCGCCTGGGTGGCCGAGCTCGAGGCGATCAGTCCTCGCCCGGAACGGCGTCTTCGTCTTCCAGGTCATCGAGGGGGTCAGACTCGCTCGTGATGGGGTCGGCGGCGTGCGCCGCCGCCGCACGCTCCCACTCATCGATGAGGGTCTCCACGGCGGCATGGAACCGCGCCGTCGCCGCACCCGGCGTCGTGTCACCGAAGTACCGCGTGACCCAGGCGGTGAGTGCATCGTGCGCCTCCGGGCTCGTGAGCACGTGGTCGACGAGCGGCACGATCTGATCGGCCTGCTCGGCGCTCAGCCACTCGCACGCGCTCAGGTAGCCCGACTCGTCGATCTCGGCGGCAGCCGAGGCCGGTCGCGCGACGATGAGCGGCTTGCCGGTCGCGAGTCGGTCGTAGACCATCGCCGAGATGTCGGTGATGGCGACATCGGCTGCGACGAGCTGCCAGCCGAGCGACGAGCCCGAGTCGTAGAGGTGGTGGGCGGAAGGGTCGGCGGCGTTCGCCTGTGCGAGGGCCGCGACGATGCGCTGGTGCGCCGCGCGATACCCGCGGTCGACGACACCGCTGCGCGGGTGCGGCCGGTAGATGACGCGGTGGCGGCCGGTCGCGAGCAGAGCATCCACGAGCCTCTCCCCGTGGCTCGCGATCGAGCCGTACGCGGCGGCCGGGCGGTCGCCCTCCCAGGTCGGCGCGTAGAGCACGACCGTGCGGTCGTCGGGGGTGAACGGCAGCTGGCCGGCGAAGTGGTCGGCCTGCGGTCGCCCGATCTCGAGCACGCGGCGATCGAGGTCGTAGTTCCACAGCTTGCGCGCGAGGCGATCCTTGGCGGCCTGACCGGCGACGAAGGCGTAGTCGTAGGCCTTGTACTGGTTGGTCGTCATGTACATCTTGTCTGACTCGCCGTGGTTGACGAACACGTGCCACATGCGGCCGTACCGGAACATCTGGAAGTTCTTGGTGTTCTGGTTCACGTAGAGCACGAGGCGCAGGGGCTGCTCGGCGACGAAGCGCTCGAGGTCGGTCACCCTGCGCAGGTAGACGGCAGGCACGGGCGCCTCATCGAGGAGCGTCATCATCGTGCCGGGGCTGCGACTGATGATGGCGACCGGATGCTCGCGCGCGAGCTCGGCGAGCGGCGCGTACCACTGCCTGATCTGGTACAGGTTCACGCGCGTGTCGGCGAAGTACACGGCGATCTCGATCGACCCGGGGTCGGGAGGCGTCACGCCCTCGAGCCGCTCGGCGAGCAGGGCGCGGTTGCGGCGCGAGCGCAGAAGGTTGCGCGCGATGCGCCGCGCTGCCTTTGCCTGCCCCCAGAGCCCCATGAGTCCATCCTCCCAGCGCCTCTGCAGCGCCCCTGACGATTCGGCCACACCGTTACCGACTTGTTCGCAACTGTGTGCGGCGCAGGCGCGAGGTGACAGAATCTCTCGGGATGGCCCGCTTCACGTTCAGCGCCGGCAACGCGCGCGTGCTCGCCCGCGCCCCGCTCTACGCGCTCGGGGCGCTCGTCGCTGTCCTCGTGCCGCGCAGCCCCCGCCAGTGGGTGCTCGGCTCGGGAGCCGGTCTCGGCGAGGGTGCGCTCGCGCTGCACGACCTCGCGCGCGAGCGCCAGCCCGAGCGGCGGCTCACGTGGCTCGCGTCGAGTCGCGCTGAGCTCGACGCGGCGCGGGCGCGCGGCATGCGCGCCCTGCCCAAGCGGGGGCCGCGCGGCCTGTGGGCGACGCTGCGCGCGGGTGTCGCTGTCGTGACCCACGGCTTCGGAGACGTCAACCGCTTCGGGGTGAGCGGCGCGCGCGTCGTGCAGCTGTGGCACGGCATCCCGCTCAAGAGGCTCCACCTCGATTCGGCGGCCGCTCTGCGCTTGCCTCTCATCGGGTCCCTGCCCGGGGTCGGCCGCCTCATGCGCGCGCTGTACCGCCGGGCCGGGGCGCAGATCGCGCTCTTCCCGGTCGCGTCGGCGCTCGTGGCGGGCCGCATCCGCAGCGCGTTCGGGCTCGATGCGGCGCGCATCCTCGTCTCGGGCGACCCCCGTGACGACGTGCTGCTGCGCGGCACGACCGACGAGCGCCGCGTGCGCGCCCGCGCGACGGTCGCCGACGCCTGCGGTGCACTGCCCGAGGAGGGCCCGGTCGTGCTGTACGCGCCGACGTGGCGGGACGGCGATGAGGATGCCGCGATCCCCACCCGCGACGAGTGGCAGGCCATCGCGGCCTGGGCCGACCGCGCCGGCGCTGTGCTGCTCATCCGCTCCCACCCGCTCGGGGCGGGCTCGTACGCGGCGGGGGCGCAGCAGTCGCCGCGCATCCGCCTGCTCGGCAGCGACGTGCTCACCGATGTGACGCCGGTGCTGCCCGCCGCCGATGTGGTCGTGACCGACTACTCGTCGATCGCCTTCGATGCGGCGATCGGCGGTGTGCCGACGGTGTTCTTCGCGCCGGACCTCGCACGGTACCTGGCGACGCGCGGGCTGTACACGCCGTACCGCGAGTTCAGCGGGGGCGACCCGGCCACGACGTGGGCGGAGGCGCTCGAGCGTCTCGACGCCGCGCTCGGGGAGGGTCGGGCCGCAGCGCTCGCGCACGCGGCCTGGTTGCGCGACGAGCACGTCGATCTGCTCGACGGTCGGGCCACCGGGCGCGTGCTCGACGCGGTGCTCACCCTGCTCGGCGAGCACGCCACCGACACCGCGACCCCCGCCGTGGGGGGCCCGCGGGGGGCCCCCCCCCCGCCCAGGGTGCACCGTGCCTGCGCGTGCGGGGACGCTCCGCGACGAGGATGCTCGACCTCGCGCTCGCCGGCTCCCGCCACACGATCGCGGGGGTCGTGGAGCAGGACGGCGAGTCGTTCACGGCGACCTTCCCGCTGCTCGGGGAGCGCTGGGGTGCGGCGTGCCTGCCGCCGCGGTCGGGCGACTACCGGCTCGAGACCGTGCTCGAGGGATCGCCGCGCACGGCCCGCGCGGCGGTGCACGCCGAGGTGCCGCCGCCGCTCGACCAGGAGCTTCTGCGCGCACGGCTGCTCGCCGAGGACGGCACCCTGCTGCTGCGCGTCGAGCCTCCGCTGCGGGAGGACGAGCGCGGAGCATCCGCCCAGAAGCGCCTCGAGCGCGACTACCGCCGCCGCGCCGCTCGCCCTGAGACCGCCGTGTTCTTCGAGAGCTTCTACAGCCAGACGGTCGCGTGCAATCCGCTCGCGATCGACCGCGAGCTCGCCCGCATCAGGCCCGACGTGACGCGCTACTGGTCGGTCGTCGACCGCTCGATCGCCGTACCCGGAGGGGCGGTGCCGATCGTCGAGGGCTCGGCCGAGTGGTGGCGCGTGCGCGCCGACGCGCGCGTGCTCGTCGTCAACGACTGGCTGCGCAAGCGGTGGATGCCCCGGCCGCACCAGACCGTACTGCAGACGTGGCACGGCACGATGCTCAAGCGCCTCGCCCTCGATCGGGACCGCGTGGGCCTGCGCACGCGCATCGCCGTGCGGCGCGAGAGCGCTCGGTGGAGCATTCTGCTCGCCCAGAACGAGTACGCGGCGAGCATCCTGCGTCGGGCGTACGCGTTCCGCGGCCCGCTGTGGGTGGAGGGCTACCCGCGCAGCGACACACTCATCGCCGGCGACCGCGCGGGGGTGCGCGCCCGCCTGGGACTGCAGGCGCAGGACCGCGCCGTGCTCTACGCGCCCACCTGGCGCGACGACCGCACCGAGCTCGTCGACTACCTCGACCTGCCGAGCTTCGCCGCCGAGCTGCGCGAGCGCGACCCGCGTGCGGTGCTCGTCGTGCGCGGCCACAGTCGCACACTCCGGTTCGGCCGCGACCTCGACGGGCCGGGCATCATCGACGCGACGACCTACCCCGATGTGGCGGATCTGCTGCTCGCCGCCGACGTCGTCGTGACCGACTACTCCTCGATCATGTTCGACCTCGCGGCCACCGACACCCCGGTCATCCTCTTCACCCCCGACCTCGACCGCTACGCCGACGAGCTTCGCGGCTTCTACTTCGACGTCACGACGGACGCTCCCGGCCCCGTCGTCGCGTCACGGGATGCTCTGCTCGACGCGATCGACGCGAGCAGCTCTGGCACGCTGCCGTCGCAGCGCGCCGCGTGGCGCGAGCGCTTCACGCCCCTCGACGACGGCCGCGCGGGCGAGCGGGTCGTGGCGCGCATCCTCGCCGAAGGCCTGCTCGACTGAGCGCGCACAGCTCGGCGACGCGCGCCCTACGACTCGATGCGGGAGCGGTCGACGGCGTCGCGCGCCCCGAGGAGCACGCCGCGCAGGAAGCCCGCACCCCAGCTGTAGTGCATGACGGCGATGACCATGGCGAAGGTCGCGCGGTCGCGCAGCCGTTCGCCGCTCGAGCGCAGGAGTAGCAGAGCCAGGAGCAGGGCAGCGTAGAGCACGGGCGCGAGGTAGACGAGGGAGAGTACGAGGGCGAGCGGGCCCGTCACGATTCTGGTCAGTTCGAGCACGAGCAGCACGAGGCTCAGCGCGCTCGCCACGAGGAGGGCCGGCGGTGCGAAGTACCGCAGCGGGTGACGGCCTCCCGCGCGACGCACGAGCTCGCCGCGCCAGATGCCGGTGGCGGTGAACTGCCGGGCGAGCTTCGCCCATGTGTCGCGGGGCCAGTAGACGACCTGCAGCTGCGGATCGAGCCACACGAGGTGCCCCGCTCGGCGCAGGCGCAGGTTGAGCTCCCAGTCCTCGCCGCGCTTGAGGCCTTCGTCGTACAGCCCGACAGCCTCGAGGGGCTCGCGGCGCATGAGCCCGAGGTACGCGCTCTCGGCCGGGCCCTCGGAGGCGCCGCCGTGGTACGGACCGCCGCCCAGGCCGAGTCGGCTGTTGTAGGCGCGGGCGATCGCGGACTGCAGCCGCCCGCGGCCGGTGGCGACCATGACCCCGCCGACGCTCGCCGCTCGCGTGCGCTGGAGGGTGGCCACTCCGACCGCGGTGTAGAGCGGGTCGAGCTCGGTGTGGGCGTCGACGCGCACGATGACGTCGTGGTGCGCGGCGCGGATGGCGCGATTGAGGCCGATGGGGATGGCCATCTCGGGGTTCTCGACGATGCGGATGCGCGCATCCTGCTCGGCGAGGGCGCGCACGCGCTCGCTCGTGCCGTCCGTCGACGGGCCGAGCGCGATGACGAGCTCCTGCTCTCCCTCGTATTGCTGGGCGAGCACGCTCGTCACCGCGTCGTCGATGTAGGCGGCCTCGTTGAACACCGGCATGACGTAGCTCACGCCGGGGGGTGCGGTCTCGGAGGGCGCCATAGCTCCCGAGGCTAGCGGGTCAGCCGAGCTCGCCGAGCGTGACGGTCACCTCGTCGGAGACACCGTCGCGCACATAGACGAGCGTCGTGCTCTCTCCACCGGCGAGCACGCGCACCTGGGCGGTGAGGTCGATCTGGTCGGTGATCGGAACGCCGTTGAAGACCGTGATGACGTCGCCGGAGCGCAGACCCGCGATGTCGGCGGCGCCTCCTGGCGAGACGCCGTCGATGAGCGCTCCGACGACATCGCTGTCGGAAGATGTCGCCGCGCTCGTCACGGTCGCCCCGAGCAGCCCGTGGCTCGCGGTACCCGTGGCGATGAGCTCGGTGGCGATGCGCTGCGCATAGTTGGCGGGAATCGAGAAGCCCACGCCGATGCTGCCGGCCTGGCCTCCTGAACCGCCCGCTGTGGCGATGGCGACGTTGATGCCGATGAGCTGGCCTTCGTCGTTGAGGAGTGCGCCCCCCGAGTTGCCGGGGTTGATGGCGGCGTCGGTCTGGATGACCGGCAGCGAGATCGTGGACGATTGGCGCTGCGGCGGCAGTTCCTGATCGTCGGGGTCACCGGGGCTGTCGAAGTTCCAGAAGTCGAAGGGGGCATCCTCGCCGTCGGGCAGCGAGTCGCCAGGCGCCTCAGGCACAGCCGACGACTGCACGGTGATGGAGCGGTTGAGGGCCGAGATGATGCCGTTCGTGACCGTGTTGGAGAGCCCGAGGGGCGCGCCGATGGCGATTGCGTTGTCGCCGACGTTGAGGGCGTCGGAGTCGGCGAACTCGATCGGCACGAGGCCGTCGGTCTCGCTGACCTGGATGACGGCGAGGTCGGCGAGCGGGTCGGCGCCGACGAGCGTCGCGTCGACGATGCGGCCGTCGCTCAGGGTCACCCGCAGGTCGGGGTCGGAGGTCGCGCCGTCGAGAGTGGCGACGTGCGAGTTGGTGATGATGTAGCCGTCGTCGCTGAGGATGACCCCCGAGCCGCTGCCGCTCGCTCCGCCGCCGGCCACCTGGATGGTCACGATGGAGGGCAGCGCGGTCGCGGCGACGCTCGTGACGAGCGTGGCATTGCCGGGGTCGTTGACGCTGATGCTCAAGGGCGTGCCGGTGACGCCCGAGACGACCGAGGGAGTGTTCGACATGACTGCCGCGACGACGCCACCCCCGGCGGCACCGCCGATGAGGGCGCCCACGGCGAGGGCGGCGATGAGGGGAGCGCCCGAGCGCTTGGGAGCGGGCTGCTGAGCCGCGACGTGCTGGGGTGCGGGCTGCTGGGGTATGGTCTGCTCCGGGGCGGCGTGCTCAGGGGCCGCGGGCGCGGACTGCGGCGCGGCGCCGGCGGTCGGTGCGCCGGCGGTCGGTGCGCCCGTGGGTTCGGCCGTGCGGGAGTCGTCGGGGGTTCCGGGTGCAGCGCCGTATGGCGTGGAGTTCATGAGCTAGATCCTTTCAGCTGCGCCCAGCGTGCTCCGCCAACCTGTGCGTCGCATTTACGCGGCCTGAACGCGACCCGGCGCTTCGCACTGCGCCTCCACAGCGCGCCGCGACTCGTGCGGGGTGCGGCGCGGTCTCAGCAGCCGGGGCCGCTCGGCGCGGTCGCGCAGTCTCGGTCGACGAGCACGGTCACGGCGTCGCCCGCCGTCGCGGTGAGGCGGTTGGCGGGCAGCCGCAATGAGCCCGGGATGGGAAGCCACGCACCGTCCTGAATCCGGTACTCGGCGGTGTAGTCGACGTCGAGGTCGATGACGTAGGTGCCGGATGCTCGGTAGATGTGGCTCGTCGCCGTCGCGTCGAACTCCCGCAGCCCGAGAGTGCTCCACGGTGCACCCCGCGTGGAGAGCACGGCACTCGAGCCGTCGCCGTAGCGCCAGCGGTAGGAGAACGGCGTGAAGCGCACGGTCGCCGCGAGGCCCAGCAGCTCACCGTCCACGGTGTGCGCCGACGTGGTCGTGTAGAAGTTCGTCGGCAGGCCGACGACCATCCAGCCGTCGGGCTGCATGAACTGCACGGGCGGCGTGGGGCGGAAGGCCTCGACGTCGCTCAGCGTGATCGGGTCGGAATCCTCGCCGGGCTCACCAGGGGCTCCCGGCCGAATGCCCGCACAGAAGCCCTCAAAGATGTCGATGCAGGGCTCGTAGAGGCGGGGAGTACTCGGCACGTGGATGCCCGGAGTGCCACCGCCGCCGCCGTTCCCGCCGCCTCCCCCGTTACCGCCGCCGGGGCCGTCCAGGTCTCCCGTGAGAAGCGCCTCGTCGTCGCCGAGCTCGCCGCCGATGTTCGGGCACCCACCGACGTACCAACTTGAGTCAGTGCAAATACTGCTGGCCTTCACAGGGCTGGCGATGATGACGATCGAAATAGTGCCGAGGAGTATTGCGGCTGTAGCGTTCCTCACCCACATATGGACTCGTCTGACCAAACTTGCTTGCTTTCAATCACGAGGTCACTTCGTGATCCTGTCAACACAATCTCAAAGACGCTCTGTTCTGGCCGATCTGCAGTCACGATTGACTCTCCAGAACCATTCACTACGTCGGTCCCTTCCAGGCTCACGCAGAAGTAAGCGATGATCTCCGCTTTCGTTTCGTACTGAGACCACTGTTGGAGTACCGAGTTGGTGATTCGCGACTGACCGATCAGTCGAAACCCGCTCTCGGAGAACTGCTCGTAGCCAGCCAGCTCCTCGGCGAACACAGAATCGCTCAAGTATGTGCGTGCGCGTTCTGGATCCTCCCCTCCGTCCTGCAGTATCTGGCTGGAGACGGCGAGGAACTCCTCGTACGCCTCGGTCGCCGCGGCGAGCGCCTCCTCGTCGCTCGCGAACAGGGGAGCCTCCTCACTCGGAGGGCTGGCGGGCGGGATGACGGTGGTCGGGGTGCAACTGACCAGCGCGAGCACGAGCAGGGGCGCGACCAGGGCGTGGGGGCGTCTCGGCATGGCGCTCACGGTAGGCGCGAGCGCAGCATCCCGCCTCGAATTCTCCACATGCCGCACCCGAATGGGGTGTACCCACCTGTCTGTCGGTCGACGTACACTCAGACTGTGCTCCACCCCGAATCACCGTCCTGACCCCCGAACCGTGATGAGTACTCGATGACCCACCCCCCAGTCACCGATATCGACCAGATCCTCTCCGCCGCAGCCGACCTGATCATGCACGACGGCTACAACGCGGTCACGTTCCCGGCGATCGCCGAGCGCTCCGGCGCCCCGCGCGACGAGGTCGAGAGCCTCTTCGATACCCCCAACGATGTTCTCGTGAGCATGCTGAACCGCGAGTTCAGCCTCATGTACGCGAGCATCGTCGACCACGTGGAGCGCGACCCTCGCGGGGGCCTGCTCTCGCGCATGTACACCTACATCCTGTCGTCGGTATACGAGCGCCCCCTCGCACGCACCCTGTTCGTGATCGATCGGGATGCTCTGCATCAGATCATGCGCAACGCCAACGGCTTCGTCTACCTGCCGAATATCGGGGTGCGGGCCGACCTCATCGAGAACCTGCAGAACGCGGGCATGGTGCGGCCGGATATCGACGCGCGCATGGTGTCGAGCGTGCTCTCCGTCTGCTCGGCCGGCCTCGCCATCACGGCACCGCACGACGACCTGGACACGACGATCCGCGCCATCGCCGACCTGCTGCACCGCTCGGTGGACGCCGACGTCGCCGACACCTCCCCCGGCAAGAGCGTGTTCTACGAGTGGGCGACGAGCCTCACCCTGCCCAAGTCGACGGGCTGACCCGCTCAGCGCCGGTCGTTAGGGTGGAGTGATGAGCACCCCACCGCCGTGGCTGCGCACCGTCGACGCGGCCGGCCTCGTCGATGAGGCCGGCACGGTGCGCTCCACCATCTTCGCCGAGATCTCCGCCCTCGCCACGGAGCACGGCGCCGTGAATCTGGGGCAAGGATTCCCCGACGAGGATGCTCCGCGCGAGGTGCTCGACGCCGCCATCGAGGCGATCAATGCCGGGGTCAACCAGTACCCTCCGGGCCGGGGCATGCCCGTGCTGCGCCAGGCGATCGCCGAGCATCGCGAGCGCTTCTGGGGCGACACGGTCGACCCCGACACCGAGGTCATTGCGACGACGGGGGCGACCGAGGGCATCGCCGTCGCCCTTCTCTCCCTCGCGGGGGCCGGCGACGAGGTCGTGACCCTCGAGCCGTACTACGACTCCTATGCGGCCATGATCGGGCTGAGCGGCGCCACGCATCGCACCATCCCGTTGCGCGGCGAAGACTTTCAGCCGGAGCCCGCCGAGATCGACGCCGCGATCGGGCCGCGCACGCGGGTCGTGCTGCTCAACAACCCGCACAACCCCACCGGCTCGGTGATCCGCCCGGAGCTGCTCGAGCGCATCGTGGCGCGCGCCGCCGCGCACGATGCGGTCATCGTGAGCGACGAGGTGTACGAGCACCTCGTGTACGACGATGCGCCGTTCACGCCCGCGGCGCTCATCCCGGGCGCGCGCGAACGCACGCTGACCATCTCGAGCGCCGCGAAGACGTTCCGCGTCACCGGCTGGAAGATCGGCTGGATGACCGGCCCCGCCGAGCTCATCGACCACGTGCTCGCCGTCAAGCAGTTCACGACCTACGTCAACGGCGCGCCCTTCCAACCAGCCGTCGCCGTCGGTCTCGGACTGCCCGACAGCTACTTCGACGAGCAGCGTGTGTCTCTGCAGAACCGCCGCGACCTGCTGAGCGACGGGCTGCGGGCAGCCGGCTTCCGCGTGAGCCCCTCGAGCGGCTCCTACTTCGTCGTCGCCGACGCGGCCCCGCTCGGCATCAACGACGGGGCCGTCGCCGCGCGCGAGCTCACGCTCGACCCGGGCGTCGCGTCCATTCCTCTGCAGGCATTCGCCCCGCGCTCGACCGACCCCGTCGTGCGCTCCTCGCTGCGCTTCGCGTTCTGCCGCACCGAGGCCGCGATCGCCGATGCGAGCGAACGCCTCCGGACCTTCGCCGCCCGCTAGGGCTCGCGGGGGTCAGAGCGGCGCGACCCCGAACCGGCGCAACTGCAGGGCGGGGTTGATGCGGCGCACCTCGTCGAGGTGGGCCCGATCGGGCGTGGCGACCGCAACATCCACCTCGTCGTCGAGGAAGGCGAGCTGCGCGCCCAGCGGGTCGACGATGAGGCTCGCCCCCGCACCGATGGGCGGCGGGTGGTCGGCGCCGGCGAGGTAGACCGTATTCTCGATGGCGCGCGCCGCGGCGAGGGTCACCCATGCGTGACGCTTGCCCGGGCCCGCGACCCACTCGGCGGGAACGAGCACGAGGTCCGCCCCCGCGTCCGCAAGCCGGCGCGTCACCTCCGGAAAGCGGAGGTCGTAGCAGGTCTGGATGCCCACCCGCAGCCCCGCGAACTCGAACAGCTGCGGCGCGCTGATCTCGCCGGGCTCGACCCACCGCGACTCCTGCGCGCCGAACGCGTCGTACAGGTGCAGCTTGGGCGAGGTCGCGAGCAGAGAGCCGTCTGCGCCGACGGCGACGATCGTGTTGCGGCACTTCTCGGGCTGCGACGACTCCTCCAGGAGCCCCGCCACGATGATGACCTCGAGCTCGGCGGCGATCGCCGAGAGCCCCGAGACGAAGGGGCCGTCGA
Organism: Microcella pacifica; assembly: GCF_009371975.2. GTDB lineage: Bacteria > Actinomycetota > Actinomycetes > Actinomycetales > Microbacteriaceae > Microcella > Microcella pacifica. The sequence goes on along the minus strand of NZ_VIKT02000005.1, from coordinate 11,577 downwards.
GCGGCTCCGCGTTCGCGACCCACCCTTCGTCGGGCTTCGGGGTGAAGTAGGCCGAGTACTCGGGGAACACGACGAGCCCGGCACCCTGATCGACGGCCTTCTGCGCGAGCTCGCGCAGCTCGGCGAGGTTCACGTCCCGGTCGGCTCCCGGGCCCCACTGGGCGACGGCGACGGCGACGGCGGTGCGAGTGCTCATGCGACCAGCCTACGGCCCGCCGCTCAGCGGGCCGCAGTGCCAGACTGGGCACCATGCGCGACCCCTCCGCTCCCCCGCCCAGCACCGCCCCCACCGACCCGGCCGCGCCGCGCCCGCCCGGCACGTCGTGGCCGCAGCGCTTCGCGCGCTGGCTGCTCGGCGCAGCGCTGCTGCTCGCGGGGCTCAGCCACCTCACGGTCGGTCGCGAGGAGTTCCTCAACCAGGTGCCGCCGTGGCTGCCGATCGACGGCGACGTCGTGGTCGTCGCCTCCGGCATAGTCGAGATCGCCCTCGGGCTCGCGCTGCTCGTGCTCGGCCGCTGGCGCGTGCCCGTGGGCTGGCTCGTCGCCCTGTTCTTTCTCGCCATCTTCCCCGGCAACATCGCGCAGTTCACGGAGGGGCGGGACGGCTTCGGCCTCACGACGGACGTGGCCCGGGGCATCCGGCTGCTGTTCCAACCGCTCCTCGTCGCCTGGGCGCTGTGGTCGACCGGGGCGTGGTCTGCCTACCGCTCGTGGCGCGCTGGTCGCCGCGGCGACCGCTCTGGCACGATGAGGGGATGACCGCGACCCTCATCGTTCTCGGCTCGGCGAACACCGACTTCACGGTGCTCGTCGATCGCCACCCGCAGCCCGGCGAGACGCTCATGGGCGGTGACCTCGTCACGGCGACGGGCGGCAAGGGCGCCAACCAGGCTCTCGCGGCCGCACGATCGGGCGCCCTGCCCGTCCTCCTCGGCGCGGTCGGCGCGGACGCGAACGGTCGCGCCATGCTCGACGCCCTCGGCTCGGGCGGCATCGACGTCTCCCGCACGCTCACCCTCGAGGATGCGCCCACCGGTGTGGCGCTCATCACCGTCTCGCGCGACGGCGAGAACACCATCGTCGTGGCGCCCGGCGCCAACGGCCGGCTCAGCGTCGAGTCGATCGTGCCGATCGTGCGCGAGCTCGCGGGCCCCCGCACCGTCCTGCTCGCCCAGCTCGAGATTCCCCTCGAGGTCGTGGTCGCCGCCGCCGAGGCGGTCGACGCGGCGGGCGGGCGCGTCGTGCTCAACCTCTCCCCCAGCCGGGAGATTCCGGATGCTCTGCTCACGCTCTGCGACCCGCTCGTCGTCAACGAGTCCGAGGCGCACGACCTCGCCGGGGCGACCGTCGACTCGGTCGACGACGCGACCGCTGCCGCCACCGCGTTGCTTGACCGTTGCCGCAGCATCATCATCACCCTCGGCGGGGAGGGTGCCGTGTTCGCGAGCCCGACCGGCAGCGGGCACGTGCCCGCACCGCGCGTGACCGTCGTCGACACGACGGGGGCAGGCGATGCCTTCGTGGGTGCGGTGTGCGCCGAGCTCGCAGACGGTGCTGCCCTGAAGGCCGCGGTCGAGCGCGGGGTCGCCGCGGGCGCCGCGGCTGTGCAGTGGCTCGGCGCTCAGCCGCCGCGCAGGTGAGACTCACGCGCTGACACGCGGCGGTCGCGCAGAGCGAGGGCGAGCACGACCACGGCCGGCCACAGCGACTCGAGGTAGGCCGCCACCCGTTCAGCGAGCCCGAGGAGAGCCGGGTCGGGCGAGGCCTCGATCCACGCGAACGCCACGCAGGCCGCGCCGACCGCGAGGGTGCTCAGGGTCGCCCCGAGCGGGCGCACGAGCCACGGGTACCGGGGCGAGAAGCGCATGCTCAGCACGGGCCACAGGGCCAGCAGCACGAACCCGGCCATGGCCGAGTAGCGGTGCTCGGGGCTCGACTCGCCGACCGCGGGCAGGGGGAATGCGGCGACCGCGAAGAGCGCCACGCCCGCGAGTGCCAGGGCCGCACGCCCGGGCCACGCGAGACCTCGCGCGAACGCCGCGGTGACGAGGTGGCAGACGCCGGTGAGCACGAACATGAGGGTCATGAAGACTCGCGTGGGGGCATCCCCCGCCGCCAGCTCACTGATCGTCATCGCGACCGGATCGAATCCCGGCCAGGCGAGCTCGGCGACGATCGTGCCGCCGATGAAGAACACGGGGGCGAGGAAGGACGAGACGAGCGCGGGCCGGCTCACCAGTCGACGGTCGGGTGGCTTCGTGTCTGTCACGTTCTCACCGTAGCGGGCCATGGCTGGGGCGGCGCCTGCTAGCGTCAGCGGCGAACCCGTCCAGCCCGAAGGAGCGCACGATGGCGAAGAAGACCTACACCCCCGACCAGCAGATCGACCGGCTGCGCGTCTACAACCTCGTCGCCGGCAGTCTGCACCTGCTGCAGGCGATCGGCTTCGCGATCGTGCTCACGATGCTCAGCACCCAGGTGCTGTTCGCCGTGACCGCCGACTACCTCGCGGGCCCTCCCGGTGTTCCTCTGCCTCCGGAGCGCGTGACCCTGTTCGAGGTCAATATCGGCATCGGCGTCGTCGCATTCCTCGCCCTGAGCGCCTTCTTCCACTTCCTCATCTCGAGCCCGTGGTTCTTCGGCCGCTACAAGGGCGGCCTGTTGGCGAACCGCAACTACTTCCGCTGGACGGAGTACTCGCTCAGCTCGTCGATCATGATCTGGCTCATTCTCGCCATCAACGGTGTGACCGACATCGGCGCCCTGTTCGCGATCTTCGCCGTCAACGCAGCCATGATCCTGTTCGGCGCCCTGCAGGAGAAGTACGAGCAGCCCGGGTCGGGTGGCATGCTGCCCTTCATCTTCGGCTCCATGGTCGGCATCGTGCCGTGGATCCTCGTGCTCATCTACTTCTTGCGCCCCGGCAGTGAGAGCGAGGTCGCCGCGCCCGACTTCGTCGTCGGCATCGTCATCTCGCTCTTCGTGTTCTTCAACACGTTCGCCGTCAACCAGTGGCTGCAGTACAAGCAGGTAGGCAAGTGGAAGAGCTACCTGCAGGGCGAGCGCACCTACATCACGCTGAGCCTCGTGGCGAAGACGGCTCTTGCGTGGCAGGTGTTCTCCGGCGCCATCATCCCCGCCATCGCGAGTTGAGCCGAGCGCCGCGGTCTCACGCGTGAGGTGGCCGATGTTCAGCCAGAACCCGAATCCGTCTGAACATCGGCCGGCCGGGGTGCTGGCGACACAGGATCCTGAAGGGGGGCGTCGACAGCGGAGGCGGGCCCTCGTGCCCCGGCCCCCCTATCGTGGCGGATCAGGCGATCTCTGGGGGCTCGCGCCACGCGCTCGTGTGCGCAATGCGAATGCGGGAAGCGTGGCGAGGCCGGCTCTGCCCCGAGCAGCACCTCGCGTCCCGCCCTTTCGTCGCGACCGCGCGCCCTTGCGCCCGCGCGCCCAGATTCGCCTCAAAGTGTGGTGTCAGCGCGACCCAAGCGCCCTTTCGCGCCAGATCTGACGGCGAGGCGCAACCTCGCGACGCGTGAACGCTAAGGCCGCGTCGCAAACGGAGGCGGGCCCACACTCTCCGGCGTTCGCATCGTGTCCGACATCACCCAGGCCACCAGCTCGATGCACTCTCGGCATGTGCGCATAGTGCCACTATCGTCCTCGGCCGATGACCCCGCGCTGCAACATGACGAAGATGAACAGGATCGAGCCGGTGATGATCGTCGTCATCTCGGGGCGGATGCCGCCGTCACGCGTGATGAGCACGTTCATGAGCCCCAGAACAAGAGCGCCCACCACGGATCCCAGCACGTATCCGGCCCCTCCCGTCAGGAGAGTGCCGCCGATCACGACAGCGGCGATCGCATCGAGTTCCCATCCGATCCCGGTGATGTTCTGCGCAATTCCGAGTCGCGAGGTGTAGACGACGGAAGCGATGCCGGCGAGAGTGCCGCTGATGACGTAGATCCACAGCTTGGTGACATGAACCGGGAGTCCCATCAGCTCGGCAGACTGCTCCGAGCCGCCGATCGCGTACACGGTGCGACCCGTGCGGGTGCGGTGCAGCACGAAGAAACCGATGGCAACGACGATCGCAGCGATCAGCACGCCGGGGGTCACCACGAGGTCGTTGACCTTCGGACCATCGATGATCTTCCACTGCGTCGCGAAGGCGCGGATCGCCGAGTCATCGCCCAGGCGCTCCGGTACGGTGCTGAGCATCGACGCGAGACCTCGTGCCAGGAACATCATCGCCAAAGTGGCGATGAACGGCTGGACGTTGAAGTACTGGATGAGTATGCCCGAGGCCAGACCCATCGCCGACCCGATGAGGATCATCAGCAGGATGACGACGTAGGGGTTCCAGCCCGCGTTGGACAGCATCACACCGGCCACGCTGCTGAAAGCGATGATGGCGCCGACGGAAAGGTCGATGCCCCCGGTCAGGATCACGAACGTCAGCCCGACCGCGAGTATCACCAGGTGCGCGTTGTTGATAAGCAGGTTCGAGAGGGTACTGAACTGGACGATGCGCCCGTAGGCGATCTCTCCGTACACGATCATCGCGACGAAGATGATCAGGGCGGCCACGGTCGGCAGGGTTGACGCCCGTTCCTGAACCTTCCGCTGCACGGCGTCGAGGAAGTCGACGATCCGAGCGCCACCCGACGTCGACGTGGCCGCGCGTTCCGGTGTCTGCGTCATGACGGCACCGTCTCCTTCGGGGTGAGGGGCGTCGTCAGGCGACGTTGACGGAAGAGGGAGCGAACTCGCTCTGAGCTCAAGAGGCACAGCGCGATGATGACGATCGCCTTGAACGCCGGTGTGGCGGACGACGGAACACCGAGGAACAGGACCGTCTTGTCGAGCGTCGCGATCAGCAGCGCACCGATCACGGCGCCGCCGATGGAGAACTTGCCGCCGGCGAGTGACGTGCCGCCGATCACGACCGCGAGAATGGCGTCGAGTTCCAGTTGATAGCCGGTTCGCGACACGTCGACGGTCATGACGCTCGCCGTCGCAAAGATGCCCGCGATCCCGGCCAGCAGCCCGCTGATGGCGTAGACGGTGAGCAGAAGGCCCCGTCGGTTGAGGCCTGCGAGACGGCTGGCCTTCGGATCGATGCCGATGGCCTCGATCATGAGCCCGAGGGCGCTCTTGCGCACGACAATCGACACGACGACGATCACGGCGACCGCGATGAGGAACACCACGGGGAGGCCGAAAGCGTAGCCATTCGCGATCCAGCGCACCGGCTCGTTCGTCGCGCTGGTGTTCTGCCCTTCGGTGATGACCTTCGCGATGCCGCGACCGGCGAGCATCATGACGAGGGTCGTGATGAAGGGCTGCAGCCCTACGAAGGCGACAAGCACGCCGTTGACCAGACCCAGCACGGTACTCAGCAGGAGTGCGAGCAGGATGGCGAGTGCGGCGGCTCCGATCGAGTCGGGCTGGTTCGCCGCGCTGAGGAACTCCATGGTGACGGCTCCGGACACCACCATGACCGAGCCGACGGAGAGGTCGATTCCACCGGTCGCGATGACGAGGCACACGCCGACGGCGATCATCAGGATCGGCGCGGCGGCACGAAGGATGTCGATGATATTTCCGACGAACGCTCCGGTAGTGGGGTTGTAGCTGAGGTTCAGATAGCTCGGGTCCTTGATGAGGTTGATGAGCAGCAGGAGGAAGATCGCGACGATGCCCCAGAAGTACTGACTGCGGATGATCGCGCGAACACGTTCGAGGTTCGACTTCGACTCGTTCATGCTCCGACCTCTTCCTGGACTTCGGACGCGATGATGTCGACGATAGTGTCCGCGTTGACTCCGGGCCCGTTCTCGAGCTCCGCGATCCTGCGATGGTCCTTGAGCACGAGGATCCGGTCGCTGAGGCGCACGACCTCCTCCAGCTCCGATGAGATGAAGACGACGCTCACGCCGTCATCGGCGAGCTGGGCGACCGTCAACTGGATCTCCGCCTTCGCTCCCACGTCGATGCCTCTGGTCGGCTCGTCGAGGATGAGGAGGTCCGGCTGGGTGGCCAGCCACCGCCCCAGAAGCACCTTCTGCTGGTTGCCACCGGAGAGATTCTTGATCGGGCGCTCGGGGTCGGCGGGCCGAACGTTGAGCGCGGTGATGTACTTGCTCACCAGCGCATCCTGCTCGCGTCGCGGGATCGGTCGCGCCCAGCCTCGCTTCGCCTGGACGGCGAGCACCAGATTCTCACGCACAGTCAGGTCGCGGATGATCCCCTCGTCACGTCGGTTCTCGCTCGAGAATGCGATCCGGTTGTCCAGCCCGGCTTTGGGGTTCGAAACCTCTGTGCGCTTGCCGCGCATCCAGACCCTGCCGGTGTCGGGTCGATCGGCCCCGCACAGCAGGCGAGCGAGCTCGGTACGGCCTGACCCGAGCAGCCCGGCGAAGCCGAGTATCTCCCCACGGTGGAGGGTGACGTCGGTCGGCTCGATGGAGCCCTTGCGCCCGATCTTCTCAGCACGCAGGAGGGGCTCGTCGCCCGGCGAGCGATGATTCGCGCGGCGCTCGGAGCCGATCCCCCTGAGCGTCTCGACGTCCTTGCCGATCATCTTCGAGATGAGCATCGAGCGATCCAGTTCACGCGTGGAGTACTCGCCCACGTACTGACCATTGCGGAGCACCGTGAGGCGGTCGCTGATGGCGTAGACCTGGTCGAGAAAGTGCGAGACGAATAGGATCGCGACGCCCTGGTCGCGCAGCCGGCGGATCACGGTGAAGAGACCGGCGACCTCATGGGCGTCGAGGCTCGACGTCGGCTCGTCCAGGATGAGCACCTTCGTCTTCGTCACCATGGCTCGGCTGATCGCGACGAGCTGCTGCACGGCGAGTGACAGAGTCGCGAGAGGCTGCCGCGGGTCCAGATGCCCGAGTCCCATGCCGTCGAGTGCGGCCTGCGCCGCACGATGGGTCGCACTCCAGTTGATGCCGAGAGGCCCGCGCACCTCATGGCCCAGCATCACGTTCTCGCCGATGCTGAGATTGGCGCACAGGTTGACCTCTTGATAGACGGTCGCGATCCCGGCGGCCTGCGCATCGGCGGTGCCGGTGAGCCGCCGCGACTGACCCGCGATGACGATGTCGCCGCTGTCGATCTTGTAGACGCCCGTGAGCGCCTTGATGAGGGTCGACTTCCCCGCGCCGTTCTCACCCATGAGGGTGTGGACCTCGCCCGGGAAGAGTCGGAAGTCCACTTTGTCGAGGGCCTTCACGCCGGGAAACGAGATCGATATCGATTCCATCTCGACGATCGGCAATGGCTCACTCATCAGGGGTCCCAACGGCGTTGTAGGTGCATGAAGACGGAACGTGCTGCCGCATCGCAGTATCGCACCGCTGTGCGACGAATCGGGTGCGAGGCCCCTGCCGAGGCGGGGCCTCGCACCCGTGCGACGGGGCGAGGGCGATCGGCTCACCCGCGTGAGGTGAGCCGATCGGTCCTCTAGAACTGGCGGTCGGGAAGCGCTTCGGCGGCAGCCTCGGGCGAGTCGAACGTCAGGCTCGGAACAATGATGTAGGACTCGACGGTGTCGCCGGCCAAGGCGGCCTCGACCACGTCGACGAGCGTCTCGCCGAACAGGGGGTTGTATTCGGCGACGAAGCTGAGTCGGCCGTCGGCGAGGGCCTCGATGGCGCCGCGCGTTCCGTCGATCGTCGCGATCTTGACGTCCTCGCCGAGCGTCAGACCGGCCTCCTCCACGGCGAGCGCCGCGCCGAGGCCCATCTCGTCGTTCTGAGCGAAGACGAACTGGATGTCGTTGTCATACGACTTCAGCATGGTCTCGAACACGCCCTTGGCCTCGTCAGCCGACCAGTTCGCCGTCTGTGCCTCGAGCTTGGTGAAGTTGTCGTTGATCGCTTCGTCGAACCCGCGGTTGCGCTCGTTCACGACACCGACCCCCGCAGGACCCTCGAGCGTGACGTAATTGGCCCCTTCCGGCCACTCGGCGTTCGCCCACTCCGCGATCGACGCCGCAACGACGACGTTGTCGGGCGCGATTCGCGAGACGTACAGGCTGGAGTCGTCTGGCTCGATTCCGCGATCGACGAGCACGACGGGGATCTCGGCTTCCTGGGCCCGCGCGAGCGAGTCCTCCCAGCCGGAGCCCTCCGTCGCGGAGAGCAGGATGACGTCCACACCCTCGTCGACGAACGCCGTGAAGGCGTCGATCTGCGACTTCTGGTCGAGGTTGGCAGCCGGCGCGTACTTGAGTTCGTAGCCGGCCTCTTCCGTGAACGTGTCCTGAACGTTGGCCTCGTTGGCCTCACGCCAGGCACCTTCGGGTCCGACTGCCACGAAGCCGACAGTGACCAGTTCGTCTCCCCCACCGGGCGCCTCCGCGTCGGACGAGCAGGCCGCGAGGCCCATCGTCAAAGCGCCTGCGGCCACGAGAGCGAGTGCTGGGGCGAGCCTCTTATTGCTAAGCATGTGATCTCCTCCTTGAGAGCCCGGAGCGTCCATCGATCCGGTCCAGGCAGCGCCCGAGCGGGCACCGCCTTGTGGTGCTGGCCGAAATGTTACCGGTAACACGGCAGCGACGCAAGAAGCCGGTTGATCCCGCGCGATGGCCCCTCTGACGCGCTCGTCCGATCAGTCCTCGCCCGCGTCGGCCGCGATGAGTTCGACGATCGAATCCACGCTGAGACCCGGACCGTTGCTGATCTCACCGATCTTGCGGCGATCCTTGACCACGACGATGCGGTCGCTCAGGCGCAAGACCTCCTCGAACTCCGACGAGATGAAGACGATGGAGACCCCCTCCGCCGCGAGCTGTGCGACGTGCGCCTGAATGTCGACCTTGGCGGAGATGTCCATGCCTCGTGTCGGCTCGTCGAGCACCAGGACCCTCGGGCGGACGGCGAGCCAGCGGGCGAGGAGGACTTTCTGCTGATTGCCGCCCGAGAGGTTCTTCACGAGGACCGAGGGGTCCGCGGGCACGATTCCGAGCTCCTCGATGAAGCGCTCGACGATGTCGTCGCGCTCGCGCCGTGAGAGCGGGCGTGTCCAGCCACGCAGAGCCTGCAGCGAGAGAGTGATGTTTTTTCGGACGCTCAGCTCTCCGATGACGCCCTCCTCACGACGGTTCTCTGCGGTGAACGCGATGCGGTGGCGCAGCGCCGTACGGGGCGTGGAGATGACCACCGGCTCGTCGCGGATCCAAGTCTCACCAGAGTCCGCCCGATCGACTCCCGTCAGCAAGCGAGCGAGCTCGGTGCGGCCCGACCCCCGGAGCCCGGCGAACCCGACTACCTCGCCGCGGTGCAGCTCCAGCTTGGTCGGCTCGAACACGCCGCGTCGGCCGAGATCCTCGGCACGAAGAACGGGGAGGCCCGCCGGCTCCCGTCGATGCACGACGCGTTCTGAGCCGAGCCTGCGAAGCGTGGAGAGATCCTTGCCCATCATGATGGAGATGACCTCGGCGCGATCGAGCGCGTGCGTGGGGTGCACGCCGACGTTGCGACCGTTGCGGAGGATCGTCATGCGGTCGCTGATCGCAAAGACTTGCTCGAGGAAGTGCGAGACGAACAGGATGGCCACCCCAGAGTCACGGAGTCGCCGGATCACCGCGAAGAGCATCGCGACCTCGCGATCATCGAGACTCGACGTCGGCTCATCGAGCACGAGAACCCGCGGATGCACGACCGTCGCCCTGCCGATGGCCACGAGCTGCTGCACGGCCGGAGAGAGGTCGGAGAGGCGTGTCCGCAGGTCCAGCGACGAGAGACCGAGCTCCGACAGCGTTGCATGCGCCCGCTCCCGGGTTCGTCGCCAATCGATACCGCGCCAGCTGCGCACCTCGTTGCCCAGCATCACGTTCTCCGCGATGCTCAGGTTCCCGCACAGATCGACGTCCTGATACACCGCCGAGATGCCTGCCGCCTGCGCCTCCGCAATGCTGGAGAAGTCCCTGCGCGCGCCTTGCACGCGCAGCTCGCCGTCGTCCGCTGGGTATGCCCCCGTGAGGACCTTGATGAGGGTCGACTTCCCCGCGCCGTTCTCGCCCATCAGTGCGTGCACCTCGCCGCTGCGCAGCGTGAAATCGACGTGGTCGAGAGCATGGACCCCCGGGAAGCGCAACGACATGCCCACCATCTCGACCGCCGGCGCGACAGCCTCAACCATGACGCCCCTCCCGCGGTGGTGCCGACGACTCGCGCACGACGAGCTCGACGGGAATCCTGGTCCGGCGGGGAATCTCTCGACCGTCGAGAGCGGCGTGCAGAACATCCATCGCGCTCAGCCCGAGCGCGTGGAAGTCCTGCCGGATCGTCGTCAGCGGTGGCGAGAAGTGACGGGTGACGGGCAGGTCGTCGAATCCGACGACACTCATGTCCTCGGGCACGCGGATTCCCCGCTCACGGAGTCCGTGGATGACGCCGAGCGCCATTTCGTCGTTCGCCGCGAAGATTGCCGTGTACTCGGGCGTGGTTCTCAAGCCACGAGCGAAGTGGTACCCGAAGTCTCCGGTCCAATCGCCGACCACGATCGGTCGCTCGCGCATGCCCCACGACGCCGCGCGAACATGGAAGCTCCTCTCCCTGCTCCGCGCATCCAGCCAGTCGAGCGGGCCGGCGATGTGGAGCACGTCGCGGTGGCCCAGGCCCGCGAGGTGATCCACCATCAACTCTGTCCCGAGCTTCTGATCGACCGAGACGGTGAGGAATGTGGCGTCGCGCTCCGCCTTGACCACGAGCACGGGGATGCATATGGAGATCTTGCGGATCGCCGACACCGACGACGACCGGGGCGCGATGATACACAGCGCATCCACCCCCTGGCCGATGAGGGTGTCGACTGCCTCTGCCGAGGAGAGCGTCTCGTCATCGGAGATCGCGATCGAGGTCACCGAGTAGTCCGCGCGGCGCGCCGCGAGCTCGACGGCGCGCAGAGTACTCGTCGGACCGAACTCGACCGCGCTCTCCATCACCACCCCGATCCGGCGGGTCCGGTTCGTCGTCAACGCGCGAGCGGCGCTGTTCGGGCGGTAGTTGAGCTTGCCGATCACGTCGAGCACGCGCTGGCGCGTCTCTTCCCGGACGCTGGGGTGACCGTTGATAACGCGCGAGACGGTCATGTGCGAAACGCCCGCGATCGAGGCAACCTGCCGAATATTCGGCTTCTCGCTCGACTCCGTGCTCACACTGCGACCCCTTCACCGACTCGGCGGCCTCCTGGCGCGGAGGACAGTACTCATACTGTAGGGCGATCTGATTCGGCCCGCGGATGCCTGCCTCGTGCAGGAGCTCGTGCAGGAGAGAGACATCAGCGCCAAAAATCGTCGACGTGAGCACGCCCCGAGGACAGAAGCCCCCGAACCTGTGGGTTCGAGGGCTGAACCGTCCCCGGTTTGATGCCGTTTCCTTTCGAGTCTGGAAGGAAAATGTTCATCATGCCCAAGAAGATCCCGGAGGAGACCTGAATCCCCCCGGCGTGTTCGGAGACTCGATTCCTTGGAAGGATCAGTCTCATGGCACGACCCAACAAGTATCCGCGCGAGCTTCGTGAGCGCGCAGTCCGTATGGTCGCCGAGGTGCG
>NZ_VIKT02000049.1 GCF_009371975.2 Microcella pacifica | reverse complement strand
TGTTGATGCCTTTCGAGTTGGGGTAAGAGACTTCTCGAAGGATCACACGGTGACCGCGTTCACGTCAGCAACGACGTGCGCGACCACCGTGGGTTACACCACTATGCGGGACTCCACTGCCATTAGCTCCGCCAGGTGCCACTCGTAAGAGACGTTGCGTCGCATGATCACCCTTCGGATCCGAGGCGCAATGCGGCCGCGATGGTGCCGTCAAGTGCCTTCCGTAGCGTCTTGGTTCGGTAGTCGCTGGAGACTGCCGTGTAGATCGCGGTGGTAGAGCCATAGTCATGTCCAACCTGTTGCTGGACAAAGAGCGGGTCTAGCCCATCTTCGATCAGATGAGTGACATAGGACCTGCGAAGGGAGTGAAAAGTGACTTCTCGATCGAGACCAATGTCCGACCGATATTGACGAAAGCGGGCGTTCAACGAACTCTCCGCGACGAGAGTGCCACGCTCCGACGGAAAGAGGTCCCGACTATGCGGGAGTAGTGGACGTCCACGCTCCACCCAATCTTCGATGATTCCGCTGCCCCACGGAAAAACGGCCAGGACGTTCCTCTGCTTGAAGTCAGTGCCCGCCGACGCCTTTCCGAAACGAACGTTGAGGTGACCATAACGACCGAATTCACCGGCGTGCGGGTTGCGAGTGAAATCAAGATCCTGCAAGTGACGAACCTCGTTCCGCCTCAGCCCGAACAGGTAGCCAACTTTCAATAACGTGCTGTCCCGGAAAGCAGCTGCCCATCCTTTGGTCTTCCGCAGAGCAGCGGTGTCAACCTCGTCGTCGGCGCGATCGAAAAGCGCCTGGAGCTCGACCCGGGTGAACGGGCGAACTCGTCCACCATGCTCCGCCTCCAAAATGTGTCGTTGAGTATTCCATTGATGGAAAACAGGAGACGGGTGATCGTTGAACAGCTCGATGCAGCGAGCAACCCAGCCATAGGCCGAATCGCAAATGTAGGAGTTGAAAAGCCCCAACGAGTTCTGATAACTACGAATAGTCGACCGGGCGTTTCGATGAATCGTTCGCCGTTCGGCGAAGAACTCGTCGACCATCTCGACGCTCCAACGCCACGGGTACTCACCTGCAGCCAGCATGAGCCGTTCGACCACTGCCACCCGAACTTCAATCGTCCCAACGCTGAGCCCGCGGCTGACCTGCTGTGCCCGCCAGCCATCGAGCATTTCCCCGAAGGTTTGTTCATGGGGGTGCAGAAGAGGCAGTGGCTGCGCCGAAGGTCGGAACCTGCCAGCATCATCTACGGCCACCATAAACCCTTTCATCAGATGCATGATTCTCGCATCTAACAGGAGATCCCTGCAACAACTGGGATCCGCGGCTCTTTCCGGTGCTGATACGCAAGTCGTGGCCTGTGAGATTATGTGAACGAGCTGGGCGCGCACTTCCAGGGAAAGCCCAGCCCACAGGGCCGTTCGTGTTACGCAGCCGTCCGCTGAATGACTTCACTCAGGAGAGGGAAGCCTGCTTTCATCTGATGCAATAATGGTCGGTCTACTGGTGAAGACCGTTATCCGTTTTCACACTGAAGGGGGCGGCTCTGGGGGTTAGCCCACTAGAGGCGGGCTGTGCGAGCGTGCGACGCTGGTGGGCAGCGCGTTAGGAGGCTTGCCGATGGATCAGCTCAGCACTCGGATCGGCACGATCCTTGGGGGAGTGGCTGCCGGGTTGATCCCGATGGCGATATTCACTCCCGTCTACGCGGTGTGGGCGATCTTCGCCTGGCCGATTCCGGGCACGACGTTCTTCATCGCCGCGGTGGCATGGTCGGCCTTCCTTGCGTTCCGTGCAGGCTCGCTGCTTCGCTTGGCGCGACCATTGCCTCGGGAAACCAACGGATACGACGCTCGGATCTCGCGAGGCATGGCGATCGTCAGCAGCATTCAGGGCGGGCTCATCCTCGCGTCCATCGTCGTATTTGTCGTGCTCGGCCGGTACGTGTGGATCCTGCCCGTCGTCGCGCTGATCGTGGCCGTCCACTTCTTCCCGATGCCGGCGATCTTTGGACGCACGATCGACTATTACCTCGGCGCGGTCATGCTGGTCGTTGCCGGCATCGGCCTCTACCTCGCGGGTCAGCCCTCAATTGTCGACGACGCTTGAGTTCTGGACGGTTCCGACGCTGGAAAAGTGAACGGTTGCGGGCAGTCTAGCCAGCGGTGTTGTCGGTCGTGGTGCGGCTGCTGGGGAGACTGTCGATGCCTCG
>NZ_VIKT02000048.1 GCF_009371975.2 Microcella pacifica | reverse complement strand
GCCCAGGCCAAGGCGAGTCAGGAGGCTGGAGTCACCGCGCCGCACCCCGCGCCGTGGCAGTCTGACCCCAGGAGAAACCCATGACCACCGCATCCCCGACCCCCGCGCCGGCGGCCCCCGCCCCCACGGCGCCGGCCGTGCCCGACAGCTGGAGCTACGGCGCCGTGTGGCGCCGGGTGCCGCGCGCTCTCGGCTACCTCGTTCCCACGTTCCTCATTGCGATCGCGGTGAGCGCGATTCTCACGTCGCTCGTCTCGGGCGCAGCAAGCCTGCTCGTCTTCGTCGTCGGCATCTTCGTGCTCTCCCTCACCCTCTTGCTATCGCGGTACGCGGGCGCGTTCGAGATTGCGCGCTTGCGCTTCTCGGGTGAGGCGCCCATCACACCGCCCGAGTGGCAGAGCGACCCGACCGCCGTGTGGTGGAAGCGCTGGTTGCGCCCCCTCGCGAACGGCCGGTACTGGCTCGCCCTGCTCCACGGAGCCGTCATCGCGCCGATCATCGCGACGGTGAGTTTCGTCGTGCTCACCGTCTGGCTGAGCCTGACCGTCGTGGCCATCGCCGTGCCCATCGCCCTCGCGACGAGGGGGTTGCAGTTCTCGGTCGAGGGTTACACCACGGCCGACTGGGTGGTCGCCGAGGGGCGGCTGGAGAGCCTCGCGCCGGCCATCGCGGTCACCGCCATCGTGCTCGGCGTCGTCGCCCTCCTCACCCTGCCCTACGTGCTGCGCGGCTTCACGTGGCTGCACGCCGCGATCGCGCGCCCGTTCCTCGGCCGCTTCAGCAACGAGCAGCTCGAGCGCCAGGTATCGAGCCTGTTCACTTCCCGCCAGGCGGCTGTCGCCGCCGAGGGCAGCGCCCTGCGCCGCATCGAGCGCGACATCCACGACGGCCCGCAGCAGCGCCTCATCCGGCTGCAGATGGACCTCGCCGCGGCCGAGCGCCGCATCGCCGAGAACCCCGAGGAGGCCCGCGGCCTCGTCGCGGATGCCCGGCGCCAGGCGCAGGACGCGCTCGACGAGCTGCGCAACCTGTCGCGCGGTTTCGCGCCGCCTCTGCTGCTCGACCGCGGACTCTTCGCCGCGCTCGAGTCGCTCGCGAGCCGCTCGAGCATCCCGGTGGCGCTCGAGTCGCAGCTGGGCGCGACCGCGAACCTGCCCGACGAGGTCGCGCGCAACGCCTACTTCGTGGCGAGCGAGCTCATTGCCAACGCCGCCAAGCACTCGCAGGCGACACGCATCACCCTCGCGGTCGTCGCCGAGGATGGCGCGCTCACGATCACGGTGAGCGACGACGGCACGGGCGGCGCAATCGAGCGCACGGGCCACGGCCTCGAAGGGCTGCGCGACCGCACCCACGGGCTCGGTGGCGAGCTCGCGATCGACAGCCCCGACGGCGGCCCGACCGTCGTGCGGGCGACGCTGCCCCTCGTGGGCGTGAGCGGAGCATCCGCCCCCGCCGCCGACCGCACCGCTGACCGCGAGCCGCGTGCCTAGGCTTGCCCCTATGCCAGCCCTTCGCGTAGCCGTCGCCGATGACTCGGTGCTGCTGCGCGAAGGGCTGGTGCGCGTGCTGCGTGACGCGGGTCTCGACGTCGTCGGTGCCTACGGCGACGCCGAGGCGCTGCTCGCCGAGGTCGCGGGGCTCGAGCTCGACGCCGTCGTGCTCGATGTGCGCATGCCGCCGACCTTCCGCGACGAAGGGGTGCGGGCGGCGCTCGAGCTGCGGAATCGGTACCCGCGCCTCGCGATCCTGCTGCTGTCGCAGTACGTCGAGCTCACCTACGCGCACGAGCTGCTCGCGGCCGGCAGTGCGGGGCTCGGCTATCTGCTCAAAGACCGCGTCGTCAGCCTCGACGATGTGCGGGATGCCCTGCACCGCATCGTCGCCGGCGGCACCGTACTCGACCCCGAGGTGGTGAGTCAGCTCATGGCCCGACGGCACGACCCGCTCGAGGCGCTCACACCGCGTGAGCGCGACGTGCTCGAGCTCATGGCGCAGGGCCGCACGAACGCGGCGATCGCGCAGGCCCTGCACATCGGGGTCGGTGCCGTCGAGAAGAACGTCTCGGCGATCTTCGCCAAGCTCGGGCTCGACGACACGGGGGAGGACCACCGCCGCGTGCTCGCCGTCGTCGCCTACCTGCAGAACGGCGCGTAGCGCGAGCGCCGCGCACCCGCGCCGCGCACCCGCGCCGCGCACCCGCGCCGCGCACCCGCGCCGCGCACCCGCGCCGCGCACGTGCCCGCGCACGTGC
>NZ_VIKT02000047.1 GCF_009371975.2 Microcella pacifica | reverse complement strand
TCGATCGATGACCTCACCCCGATCGAACTGGAGCAGCTCGAATATGCTCTGACCGAGCCCCTCGAACAAGCGGGCTGACACCAGCAATACGCTCTCCGAACACGCCGGGGGGATTCACGCCTTCGCCAGGCGGGCCTCATGGGCTCGATGGGGAAAGTTGCCTCGGCGTATGACAACGCGTTGATGGAGTCGTTCTTTGGATCGATGCAGATCGAGCTGCTGGACCGCCGCCAATGGGTTAGCCGCGCCGAGCTTGGGCAGGCGATCTTCGAGTGGATCGAGGGGTTCTACAACCCGACCAGGCGACACTCCGCGTTGGGCTATCGCAGCCCGATCGAGTTCGAGAGCCTTCACAAGCAGCTCGAAAAGGCGGCATGATCAAACACTAGAGAACTGTCCGAGAAACCCAGGGCAGGTCATTCTCGTCTTTGACGACTGGCACACGACGGGTTCGACCAGGAAGACCACGGATTCGTTCCTGACTGTCTCGGTCGATTCCGCAGAAGACCGATCTCGTTCAATCCGCATCGACCACTACGAGGACAACGGCAGTGCGAGACTGAAGTTGCACTGGTCCACAGACGGCGGCGACACGCCAATTGCAGTGCCGCTGTCGGCCCTGACGCCAAACTACGGACTCACCACGAGCTCAGTCGTCGACGAGTCTGAGACCCCCAGCGAGCCCGACACCAACAGCACTTTGCCGTCGCTGACAACACAGACGGGCTACTCGCACCCTTGGCTGGGCGCTGCGACAGAGGTCAGCGTCGATCCGTCGGGGTTGAACCTGACGACGAAGACAGCATTCGAGCCGGAGTCGGCCACTTCTGGTTGGCTGCGTCGTATCGAGAAGCGCCTGCCGACCGCTGTCGCCAACGGTGCTACTGCTGATGATGCTGGGCTGACGTTCGACTATTGGGGTGACACCGAAACGTTCCCCACCGGCTGGGGCGCAGAGGTCTGCAGTGTCGCGAACACGGTGAAGCAGTGGGGCATGCAGCGCACCAGCAAGGGCCCGACTGCCGCAGACGATTCGTGGGTGATGAGCGAGACCGTGTATGACGCGCTCGGCCGCGTCGCGGGTACCCGCGTTATCACCGACCAGGACGCGGAGGATTGGTCGTGCATCACCTACGACGGGCGCAATCGACCAGAATCCACCACAGTTCCCGACCTTGGCACCAGCATGCGCACGATCACCAACGACTACGAGGTGGGCGATGATCCTCGAGTCAGCACGGTCACGGATGCCGCTGACGGTCAGGGCGCGATCCGTGTGGAGACCGACCTACTAGGCCGCACCGTCGCCTACACCGACGTGTGGGGCGTCACCACCGCACCCACCTACGCGCCAGTCACCGGCCGAGTCCTGTCGACCACTATCGACCCGCCAGCTGGCGACGACGTCACGCAGCAGTTCACGTACGACGCCGACGGCAAGGTCCTCACGGTCACTGACACCACGAGTGACCCGGACGTGCTCTTGGCGACCGCGACCTACAACGCCACCACTGGCGAACTCGAGGGTGTCACCTACGGCAACGATTCTGCCTTGACCGGACTTTCCCGGTCGGGCGCTGGGGCTCCGCTGTCGATGACCTGGGCCTTCCCCGACTTGCCCGCTGTGGGTGAGGAGCAGCCCGTGTCGCAGCCGTCTGTGACCGACAGCGTCGTGCGATCTCAGTCGGGCCGGATCATCGCCAACACTCTCGCCGATGGTGAGTCCCAGGCGGGCGGCACCGCGTATCGCAGTGCGTACCAGTTCGATGCCGCGGCCCGTCTCACGCAAGCGACCCTGCAGGTCAACGGTGACACCGATCACGTCTTGAGCTACTCCTTTGACGACAACCTCGCCGCGTGCGCGACGGCCGGCATCACGGGTGCGGTGGCGAACGCGGGCCTGAACGGCAACCGCACCTCCTACACCGACGCCCACTACACCGACGCCCACTACACCGACGCCCACTACATCGACGTCGACGGCGTCCCGACGACGTCCACGACGACCACGTCGTACTGCTACGACCAGGCTGACCGTCTGCTGGCGTCCACGGTGACTGGTGATGCGATTCCGGAGGCGAACCCGGTCGCCGACGGCCTCGCTCCGGCTGAGTTGGCGTATGACGCGCACGGCAATACGACGACTCTGGCCGACCAGTCGCTGGAGTTCGATCTGGCGAACCGGCACCTGTCGACCACGGTCACTGATACGGGGGTGGCCACGAAGGTGTCCTACACCCGCGATGTGACCAACCGCATCGTGGCCCGCACGGTCACTGTCGATGGTGTCGAGCTGTCGGCGACGCGGTACGCGCATGCGGCGGCGGCTGACGTGTCGGGTCTGGTTCTGGA
>NZ_VIKT02000046.1 GCF_009371975.2 Microcella pacifica | reverse complement strand
GGTCGCCGCGGCCGTGGGTCGACGGCGTCCAACCCGTTGTCGCGGTAGCGGGCCAGGAGGCGGTGTATGTGGCGTCGGGATAGCCCAAAGCGTTCAGCGGCGGCGCTGATAGTGAGCTCGTTCGCGACGATCTTCAGGACCACGACCCGGTTCTTCGACATGAGGCCGACTGTGACCTATGTCGCGACTCAGCAGGGACCTATCAAGTGGGACCTATGTCATGAACTCGGACACCTCCAGGGGCACCGACCGGAATATCCGACCGGAATATCTGAACGGGTTTTCATCAGCAGTGTTGTACGCCTTTCGGCGCCGCTCGGGATCGCATTTGTCAGAACATGGAGCCGAGGTCGGAGCCGACGGAAGGATAGGTGGCCGTCACGGACTTCAGCTGTCGGGTGGTGAGTCCGAGCTTGATGGCGAGGCCAAACGTGTTGATCACTTCTGAATAGCCTGGGCCGAGTAGGTGCGCCCCGAGAATCAAGTCGGTCGCTGGATCTACGATCACCTTCGTGGCGGCGGTAGTCTCACCGATTCGGTAATTGCTGTACCAGCCGCTGGTGTCGTGGTAGCGCACAGAAATCTCTCGACCATCGCGTGCAGCTTCTTGTTCGAGCATCCCGACCCGGTTTAGTTCTGGAATCGTAAACACCGTCGAGGGCACGCCGGCGTAGTCGGGCACGGTCTCGATGCCTTTGAGCATGTTGGATGCGGCGACCTTACCTTCGAAGACGGCCACCGGCGTCAGGCGTTCGCCCGGGGTGCCCGCCGCGTCACCTGCTGCATAGACGTACGGATTGCTACGGCTCTGCAAGTGCCCGAAGACGTCAATGCCATGTGGCCCGTGCGCGATATCGGCTGCCTCCAGATCGAGGCCGTCGAAGTTGGGTACGCGGCCCGCTCCGTGCACCACAAGGTCGGCGTCGATGTTGGAGGTCGCGCGGTCCCGCTCGATTGCAACGTGAAAGCCCGTGGAGGTGTGCGTGACTGCGCTCACGGAGGTGCTGTGGTGCACTCGTATTCCAGCCTGTTCGCTGCGGCGCACAAGCAGATCTACGAGGTCCGGGTCGAATGCGCGCAGCGGCTTTGTGCCGTGGTCGATGATCACGCACTCCACGCCAGCGCGCGCTGCGATGTGCGCCAACTCGAAGGAAACAAACCCGCCGCCGACGAACACGATTCTTCTGGGCAGCGCTTCGAGGTTCAGGAATTCGGTGCTGTCGACCAGAAGCTCCTGGCCGGAGAACTCGAGCGGCCGAGGGCGGGCTCCGGTGGCGATGAGAAATCGTGCTGCGGAATGCTGTTCGCCGTTGATGTCGACGTGATGGCGGCTGACGAATCGGGCATCGCCGTGGAACGTGGACACACCGTTCCGTTTCAACGTGGACTCCATGGCTCCTGGAATATCGTCGGTGAAGCCGTGCTTATGCCGCATGAGGGCGGGCCAATCGAGTGTGAGGCCATTCTGGTTAACGCCTTTGCCGTGCATGAGGCGTGCATCGTCGATGATTTCGGCGCCTCGGCGGAGAATTTTCTTGGGGTCGCAGCCGCGAAGAGCGCAGGTGCCTCCGTAGGGAAGGGTGTCGACGATGCCGACTTTCCAGCCTTGGGACGCGCAGCGGTTGGCCGCAGTGATCCCTGCCATCCCGGCACCGATGACGAACAGGTCGTACTCCGCGTTCACAGTGCGACTCCATCGTGCTGTGCGGTGATCGCCATGCGCAGTTGTTCTAGAGTGGGGGCGCCAGCGCGACCTGCGGGTGTGCTGTACACACGGCAGGCCAGGCCGACGGGTGCCGACGAGTCGGCGAACGGGTCCACTCCGTCGACGAGAATGCTGGGCGAGCCGCGGAAGCCGAGCTTCTCCGCGTCATCGAACGTATCGACGAGCCGGTGAAGAACGGTGATGTCGGGGCGTTCGGAGGCGATCGTCGCCAAGCGCTCGGCGGCAATCGACCAATTCGGGCAACCAGTGAAGTACTGCAGCGTGATCTCCATTCTCGGAGAATAAACCTTGTAGCGCGATGCAAGGTCAAGTGGTGAAATGGAGCCCATGAAGATCGGCGACCTATCCAACGTCAGCGGTGTTCCCTCACAGACAATCCGTTTCTATGAGCGACGAGGACTTCTCTCGCCCTCTGCGCGTGAAGGAAATGGCTATCGCCGCTATGACCACGCGGCCGTATCGCGACTGAACTTCATTCGATCCGCGCAATCGGCGGGTCTCACCCTTGCTGAGATCGCCAGTGTGATCAACATCCGCGACGCGGGCGAAGCGCCCTGCGCTCATGTCTCAACTCTGCTCGAGGAAAAGCTCGATGAGGTGCAGCGGCGGCAACGTGAGCTTGCTGTCTTGGAAGCTGAATTGAATCAATTGATCGCGGCGGGTCGAGACCTCGACCCGACCGACTGCGAACCGGGGGGCGTCTGCAGCGTCATCGTCTCGGCGGGAGGCTGACCCTTTAGGAGACGCTTCCTGAATCACCCTCTCGCCTTTGAGCGGCCGCCAGCCTGATCCTGACGCCGCGGCTTCGCAGCCCCTTCAAGATCGTGTGATTGTCGAAGGTCAAGTCCCTGGAAGTGGTGTAACGGCTGATCCTTCGTTTATGCGCTGAGTGCGATGAAGGTGTCGGCGACCACCTCGCTTTCGGTGTCGGGCAGGACGCGCATGCGGGAGCGGGCCAGAACCTCCAAGCCGAGGTAGCGGCGGCCTTCTGCCCACTCGTCGGTCTGCTCGGCCAGAACGCCGCCGACGAGGCGGATGACGCTGTCGCGGTTGGGGAAGATGCCGACGGAGTCGGTGCGGCGGCGGATTGAATCCCCCCGGCGTGTTCGGAGACTCGATTCCTTGGAAGGATCAGTCTCATGGCACGACCCAACAAGTATCCGCGCGAGCTTCGTGAGCGCGCAGTCCGTATGGTCGCCGAGGTGCG
>NZ_VIKT02000045.1 GCF_009371975.2 Microcella pacifica | reverse complement strand
TCGCCTGGTGGATAGGCCAGCCCCCACAGGCTGGCAACCCACGATTACGCGAATCGAGGCCCCAGCCTCAAGAACCGGACCGAAGACCCATATCGTCTAGAGCGGAGCATCCGGAGTCGTCGTCGGGTCGGGCCCTGCGTAGGCTGGTAGCGATGTCGAAGAAGAAGCGCCCCGCTCAGCCAGCCCTGCCGCCCTCGAGCCTGCCGCCCGAGCAGCAGCTCGCTGCCGCCCTTGAGAAGCAGGATGCCGCGGCCGTCGCCTTCGCGCTGCGCAACGACCACGTCATCGTGCCGCTGCTGCCCGTCGACGGGCCGCCGCAGGTGCGCGTCTTTCGGCGAGGGGAGAGCGACAAGTACATGCTGCTGCTGTTCTCGAGCCCCGAGGCCTACGTGGCGATGGTGCCGCAGGAGACCGACCACCGAGTGCTGCCCTACGACGCGGCGACGCTGCTCGAGTTTCTCGAGCAGAACCTCGGCGTGCTCGAAGCGGTGTGGTTCGACGTGGCCGGCCCGCACGCCATGCAGGCTGAGCCGCAGGACGTGCTCGACGCGCTGCGCGTCTGAGCCTACGAGGACTGAGCCGAGCAGGACTGAGCGGACCCTCAGAACTCGGGGATGCCCGCGGGCTCGTCGGCGGCGCTCGCGAACGCGAGCCGCACGGCTTCGCGCACGTGCACGGCGCTCGCGTCGACGATGCTCGTGTAGCCGAGCCGTGCACCTTCGGCGGCGCGCTGCGGTGCCCCGGCGACGGCGCGGATCTCGCCCGCGAGGCTGATCTCGCCGATTGCGGCGAGGTGCGGGTCGAGCGCCTTCTCGCGGCGGGCGCTCGCGATGGCGAGAGCGATGGCGAGGTCGGCGCCGGGCTCGGTGAGGCGAATGCCGCCGACCGTCGAGACGTACACGTCGAAGCCACTGAGCGGCATGCCGCAGCGGCGCTCGAGCACGGCGAGCAGCATGGCGACGCGCGAGGAGTCGACGCCGTTGACGACCCGCCGCGGCTGCGGAGCATTCGAGGCGACGATGAGCGCCTGCACTTCGACGGGCAGGGCGCGGCGCCCCTCCATCGCGATGGCGACGCACGTGCCGCTCACCGGTGTGGTCGACCCCGAGCGGAACAGGATCGACGGGTCGGCGACCTCCGCGATGCCGTCCCCCGTCATCTCGAAGCAGCCGACCTCGTCGGTGGGGCCGTAGCGGTTCTTGAGCGCGCGCACGAAGCGCAGCGCCGTCTGGCGGTCGCCCTCGAACTGGCACACGACGTCGACGAGGTGCTCGAGCAAGCGCGGCCCGGCGATCGTGCCGTCCTTCGTCACGTGGCCGACGAGCACGACGGGCAGGTCGCGGTCCTTCGCGACGCGGATGAGCGTCGCCGCGACCTCTCGCACCTGCGAGACGCCGCCCGCGAGACCGTCGACGAGGGAGGACGCGACCGTCTGCACGGAGTCGACGATGAGCAGCTCGGGCCGTACCTCGTCGAGCTGGCCGAGGATCGTGGCCAGGTCGGTCTCCGCGGCCAGGAAGAGCTCGGAG
Source organism: Microcella pacifica (assembly GCF_009371975.2). Lineage (GTDB taxonomy): Bacteria > Actinomycetota > Actinomycetes > Actinomycetales > Microbacteriaceae > Microcella > Microcella pacifica. Next base: position 1,442 of record NZ_VIKT02000045.1, on the reverse strand, counting down.
CTGAGGGCGCCCGTGCGGCCCGCCCGCAAGCGCACCTGGGCCACCGACTCTTCCGCGCTCACGTAGAGCACCCGCTGGCCGCGCTTCGCCGCGCGAGCGGCGACCTCGAGCAGCAGCGTCGACTTGCCCACGCCCGGCTCGCCCGAGAGCAGGATCGCGGCGCCCGGCACGATACCGCCGCCGAGCACGCGGTCGAACTCGACGATGCCCGTGGGCGTGTGGCTCTCGTCTCGAGGGGCGATGTCGGTGATGGGGCGGGCAGCCCGGCCCTCGGCGACCCGGGCCGGCGCGGTGTGCCGCGTCGGCGCATCCTTCTCGATCACGGTGCCCCACTGCTGGCACTCACCGCAGCGCCCCGCCCACTTGAGGGTCGTCCAGCCGCACTCCGTGCAGACGAAGTTCGCGGTCGGTCGGGCCATGCCACCAGAGTACGGGCGGCCACCGACGTTATTGTGCTGCCTCCACCCACCTGGCGCTCGACGGTGCGGCGAGAACACAGCGCCTCAGCTCAGGGCACGCGCCCGCCGCGTGACCGCGCCCGCGAACGCCGACTCCCACACGCGGTAGCCGCGCGCGCTCGGGTGGAACTGATCCCACGCGAAGTCCGGAAAGCTGCCCCACCCCCGCCGAAACTCGGTCACCCGGTGCAGCGGCGCGAGCGCCAGCCGGTGCGCGCGCACCCGGTCGGCGATCATGCGGGACGCGATGACGGCATCCAACTCTCGCGGACCGAAGTGGAAGCACGGCAGGTCGGCCACGATCGCGTGCGACGGCAAGGCGCCCAGCAGCAGCTCGACCTCGGCGCCGAACTCGTCGCGGTCGAAGCGGCGCATGTCGTTCGCCCCCGCGGTGACGGTCAGCAGGTCGGGGGTGAGACCGGCGAGCTGGGGTAGCTGCTCGTCGATAACGTCCTTCACGCGTGCGCCGTAGCGGCTGAGGTTGACGACCCGCACGCTGCGGCCCGTGGTGCGCTGCAGCCGGGCCGCGAGCAGTCCCACGTAGCTCGCGTCGAGATCGCTCGTGCCCACCCCCTGCGCGGCAGAGTCGCCGAGCGCCACGTACAGCAGCTCACCCAGCTGCTGCGCGCGGCGCCGCCACGCGGCACGGCGCGATTCGAGCCACGGCGTGCGCAGAGAGGCGGTCACGACTCGCATCGTATCGATCCCCGGATGCTCGCCCGCACCCCGCGCTCAGTTCGACCCGCGCAGGCCGCTGTACTACACTCTCCCGCGGTGACGTGTCCGAGCGGCCGAAGGTGCAACTCTCGAAAAGTTGTGTAGGGTAACCCCCTACCGTGGGTTCAAATCCCACCGTCACCGCTCGTGTGATGTCTCACGACATCTGCAACGGCCGAACCTATTTTTGGGTTCGGCCGTTTGCCTTTTCTAGGGGCTGATAGTTCTTCTCGAGGTCGATGACGAGTTCGCGGATGACTTCTCCTG
>NZ_VIKT02000044.1 GCF_009371975.2 Microcella pacifica | reverse complement strand
TGTTGATGCCTTTCGAGTTGGGGTAAGAGACTTCTCGAAGGATCACACGGTGACCGCGTTCACGTCAGCAACGACGTGCGCGACCACCGTGGGTTACACCACTATGCGGGACTCCACTGTTTTCTCCTGACGGATCGTGGGCCATTCCCTCTCCGTCCGCATGCAAGCTCGCCTGGTCGTCCACGCATTGGAGAACGTCATCGCCAGACGCGGCGATGTTGCTGGCTGCTTCATCCATTCGGATCCAGGCAGTCAACCTCGAAGTCGGAAGGTCTTGCGCACGCTGGAGCGCCGCACACTGTTCCGATCAATGGGTGAGGTCGTTGCGGCCGTGGATAACGCGGCGATCGAAAGTTTCGTCGCACTGCCACAAAAGAACTTCCTTGGCCGACGCTTCTCAGCTTCTCGCATGGAGCTACCAATGGGGATCTTTGCTTGGACCGCGCGAAAGTATCGCCGGCAACGGCGTCAGGCAGCGTTGAAGCCTTTGACCCCTTTGGAGTTCAAGACTATGTTCGGTACGAGCGCTGCTCGGATTCAGCGTTCATGGTCGCGACCGACTCGAGGATGCGCGACACGGCGATCTGGGTCGCCTCTACGTCGCCCTTGGCCGACTGGACGTCGTCCCACGAGGGTGCGGTGGGAGCCGCGGTCGCAGCGGTGGTGCTCGTGACCCCGAGCGCAAGAACCAGAGCCGTCACGAGGGTCACGGCTCCGATCTCACGGCGCCCGGGGCACCGCGTCAGAGCCGCCTACCCAACAGAGAGCCCTTTGTTTCGCAGAAATGCGATCGGATCAGTCGACGATCCGTTGATCCGAACTTCGAGGTGCGTGTGACAGCCTGTGGAAGCACCAGTCGTGCCAGCGCGGGCAATTTGCTGGCCGACCGCAACCGGCTGCCCCGTCTGCACGAGAATTCCACCCTGTTGAATGTGTGCGTAAGCCGTCGTCACGCCGCCCCCGTGGTTGATTCTGATGAAATATCCGTACGTACCATTCCAGCCCGCGTACTCGATGGTGCCGCCCGACGCTGCGTAGGTCGGCTGACCACACGACGCGGAGATATCTACGCCGGTGTGGAGAGCGACATACCCGTATACGGGGTGCACGCGGTAGCCATACGGTGAGGTGACGTAGCCCGAGGTGGGCACGGCCCAACCGTTCACGATCTGGCCGGCGTCGAGACTCGAGCCCGAGCCATACTGCGCCGCGATACCCGCCGCGTAGTCGGCCTCGGTCGCCGCACGGTTCTCGACGAGCACCGCGAGCTGAGCCTCGAGGCGGGCCTGATTCTCTTGCTGCGCGATGAGCGCGGTCTGCGCTTCGAGCGCCGCAGCTTGCGCCTCTTCATAGGCGGCCTGGGCTTCGATACGCAGCTCGTCGCGGATCTTCTTGGCCACATTGGCCTGGTCCGTGAGCGCCTGCGCGGCGTTCTGGTCTTGCAGCGCCGCGGCGTGAATGCCCTCGGCCTGCTCGGTGATCTTGCTCGCGAAGCCGAGGCGCGAGAGCAGGTCGTCGGCCTGGCCAGGGTTCGTGAAGAGTGAGGCCGAGAGGTCGCCACCACCCGAGCGAGCGAGCTCAGCGACGAACTGGCCGGCGCGCGATCGCGACTCGTCGGCGCGCAGTTGCGCCTCGTCGGCCTGGGCCTGCAGCTGGTCGGCGGTGTACGCGGCCTCGTCGAAGGCCTGCTGCGCTTCGAAGTAGACGGCACCCTTCTGCTCGGCGACGGCCTGCGTGCGCTCGACCTCGGCGGTGATCGCGGCAATGGCCGCGCGAATCTGCCGGATCTGCGCCTGGGCGGCCGCGACGTCGCGACGGGCCTCGAGCACGTCGTTCCACGAGGGGTAGTCGACGGCATAGGCGGGCTCGTCAGTCGTGGCGATCGAACCGGTCACGAGCAGGGCGATAGCCGCGACTGCAGCGGTAAACGCGCTGGCGCGACGACGACGTGCTGTCTGCATGATTGCTCCCCGGGGCGGCGTTCGCGCGTTATGTCACAACTTCCACACGAGCACCATTGACAACAGTACCAACGGATGCCGCGTTCGGCCAGGTCTCGCACCGCACGCGTCGCAGGGCACCCTGTTGGCAGGGCGCCCGCATCCTTGTCGCGACGCTAACGCGCCGCTCGCACGCGACCCGGGAAGCCGGTCGGACCGTCGCCGAACCCGCGTGGCCACGCAGGCCGGCCCCGTTTGGCATTCGAGCCGCACGACCCGTATGCTCGCGTGTCGGTTGCTCTGCGGCTAGGTGACCTGTCACCAGTTCGTTCCTCACGCCCTCCTGGCCTGCCCCCGGTGTTCAGTACGTTCTCGACGAGATCCGTTCTGTTGACGCGTTCGTCGCGGACGAAACCCGGATTGATCGTGACCACGAGAGGTCGTCGCCACACGTCGGACCAGATCGTTCGCCGGCTCGGCATCGCCGGCCATGTCTCCATTCAAGAGCAATACCTGGAGACTGACGAACTCTGAAAGTCCGCACCTGAAACTAGTGACCATCCTTCATCCAAGAGGTACTCTCGGCTGCGATAGCCAATGGAGGCGGGAGACGACTATGGCGATGCGATTCTACGTCGGCAACAACACGAGTGGTGACCCAAGTTGGTGGCTGTTCGGAGCGAACGATGAATTGGCCGCTTGGGCCGGGGAGACTTTCGCCTCGGAGTCGAACGCCAGGAGGGCAGCACTCGCGTTCAAGGCGGGCGCTGCCACGGCAAGTTACGAGGTCTACGCCGACACCGGAGGAAACTGGCGTTGGCGCGCGCGGCGGGCGAGCGACAAAGTGGCCGCCTCCGGGGAAAGCTTCGACTCGAAGTCCAACGCAGAGCGGGCCGCTGTGAACGTGAAAGACAACGCGCGATATGCGCCTGGTCCTTAACGCTGGCACCTTCTGCGCTCATGGCATGAATCCCCCCGGCGTGTTCGGAGACTCGATTCCTTGGAAGGATCAGTCTCATGGCACGACCCAACAAGTATCCGCGCGAGCTTCGTGAGCGCGCAGTCCGTATGGTCGCCGAGGTGCGGCCTGACTATCCCAGCGAGCACGCCGCGATCACCGCGGTCGCCGGCATGGCCGGCATCGGCTCGCCCGAAACGGTCCGAACCTGGATTCGGCGGCAGCAGGTCGATGTCGGCCAACGGCCGGGGGTGACCACCGAGGCGCAGGCGGAGATCAAGAAGCTCAAACGAGAGA
>NZ_VIKT02000043.1 GCF_009371975.2 Microcella pacifica | reverse complement strand
GTGAGCCGCGCATTACGGTGGGTCATAGAGAAGGCCTCCACTTCGGTGACGTTGAACACCACCAATGTTGGAGGCCTTCTCCGTACAGAAGTGTCACCAACCTGCTGACCGAGTACACCAGGCCGACGTCGTCGACGCACCGGCCGCGGGCGCTTGTTCCGCGGCCCGCCCCCGGCGGCGTCGAGCGCCGCGCACGACGAGCAGCATCACGAGGGCGAGCACCCCGAGCACGGCGAGCCAAGGCAGCAGCACACCGGCGATGACGAGCAGGCCCGAGCCGACGGCCACGAGCGACTCCCAACCGGCGATGAGGCCGGTGAGGAAGGTGTCGGGCTCGTCGACGGGTGCCGTCGCGTCCGAGCCGAGCGTCAGGCGGAGAGTCGAGAGGTCGACCTGGTCGGCGAGGTAGCGCTGCTGCGCCTCGAGGCTCTCCAGCTGACCCTGACGGTCGCTGATCGCCGTCTCGAGATCGATGAGGTCTTCGACCGTCGCCGCGGCGTCCTGCAGGGCGAGCAGCCGCTCGACGGAGGAGCGCAGCGCCGTGATGCGCGCGTCGAGATCCTGCACCTCGCGCGTCACGTCGTCGGTCTGCAGGGTGAGCTCCTCCACCTCGCCGAGAGCCCGCAGCTCCTCGAGCGTCTCCGTGAGCGTCGCGGAGGGGAGGCGCAGCAGCAGTTCGGCGGCGGCGTAGCGACCCTGGTCGGGCGAGTACTCGGTGCGACCGTCGACGCGGCCTCCCGCGCGCTCGGCGATGCGCGCCGCCTCTTCCGCCGCCTCGAGGGGCGCGGCGACCGTGAGGTACAGCTGGCCGGTCGTGATGACCGAGCGGCCGTCGGAGGCCTCACCATCCAGGGCGGCCTCCTCCGCGGCGGGCGTGTCGAACGACTCGCCGCCCGAGTCGCCGCCGAACGCTGGCCCGCCGGAGTCGGTCGCCGAATCGGAGGCTCCCGCGGAGCATCCGCCGAGCGCAAGGGCGGCGAGCAGGGTGAGTGAGGCGGCGGTCGTGAGGCGCAGTCGACGAGTCATGGCGCTCACGCTAGACCTGCCCTCGGGCGCGTCACCACCCAACGTTTTGCGCAGTAACGCAACCGTGACCTGACCCCCGGCCCTGAGCATCCTGAGGGACTGATGACAACCGGCCCGCGACCGCCCGCCGATGGCTACGGTAATGCTCGTATGGACCTGCGCGACTAGGGGTGGACGCGAAGGAGAGGGGGCTGGCGATCGCCGGCCCCCTCACTCATTCCTGACCTGGGCGCCATCGGCGAAGGCGCGTTCGGTGACATTGCCTCGCTGACGATGCGAGAGACTCGAACCATGGGCTTCCTCGACAGACTGCTGCGTCGACCGCCCCGGCTCTACATCGCCCACGATTCGGGCGAGGGGCCCGGGGACGACCGCCCTGTGGTCGTGCTCGTGCACGGGCTCGCCTCATCGTCGGTGACCTTCGACAACCTCGTGCCGCTCCTCGAGCCCGACTACCGCTGCATCGCGATCGACCTGCTGGGGTTCGGGCGCTCACCGATTCCCGAGCACGCGCGCTACACGCTCGACGAGCACACGGCAGCGCTGCGCCGCACGATCCGGTCGCTGCGCCTGCGGCGGCCGTTCACGCTCGTCGGGCACTCTCTCGGCAGCCTCATCTCCGCGCGGTACGCGGCTCGCCGCCGAGACGATGTCAGCCACCTCGTGATGGTCGGCCCGCCCGTCTACCTGCCACCCGCCGCGATGGGCGATCCCGCCGATCGCGCGAGCATGGGCCTGTACTTCGCCGCTTATCAGTTCCTGCGCACCAACCGAGAGTTCACCACGCGAGCGGCCGACGTGCTCTCCTCGATCGCGCCGATCGAGGACGTTCTGGAGGTCTCGCCCCGCAACTGGACCCCGTTCGTGCTGTCGCTCGAGAACGCGATCGAGTCGCAGACCTCCCTGGCCGACCTCGCCGACGTGACCGCCCCGATCGACATCGTGCACGGCACACTCGACCCGTTCATCGCGCCGGGAGGGCTCAAGATCGTGTCCCAGCTGCGCAAGGTGACGATGACGCGCGTGAGCGGCATGGACCACCTGATCCGCCCGAAGCTTGCGCGCGCTGTCGAGCGGGTCATCCGCGAGCACCGCTGAGACTCGCCTCGCGAAAGGCGCATACGCTGGAGGGATGCGAACATCCACTCTCGGCCGCACGGGCGCGGCAGTCTCCTCTCTCGGTCTCGGCACCTGGCAGCTCGGCGCCGACTGGGGAGACGTCTCCGATTCGGATGCCCGTGCCGTCCTCGATGCCGCCCTCGAGTCGGGCGTCACGATGTTCGACACCGCCGACGTGTACGGCGACGGTCGCAGCGAGCAGCTCATCGGCCGCTACCTCGCCGACCGCCCGGAGGCCGACGTCTTCGTCGCGACGAAGATGGGGCGCCGCGTTCCGCAGGAGCCCGAGAACTACTCGACGCAGAACTTCCGCGCCTGGAACGACCGCAGCCGGGCGAACCTCGGCGTCGACACTCTCGACCTCGTGCAGCTGCACTGCCCGCCCACCGCTGTCTACTCGATCGACCGCGTGTTCGACGACCTCGACCAGCTGGTCGAGGAGGGCCGCATCCGCCACTACGGCGTGAGCGTCGAGCGAGTCGACGAGGCGCTCGCCGCCATGGAGCGCCCGAATCTGGCGACCGTGCAGATCATCATCAACGCCTTTCGCCTTAAGCCGCTCGAGACCGTCCTGCCCGTGGCGCTCGATCGCGGCATCGGCATCATCGCGCGCGTGCCGCTCGCCTCGGGCCTGCTGAGCGGCAAGTACACGCGCGAGACGACCTTCGCGGAGAACGACCACCGCCACTACAACCGCGACGGCGCCGCCTTCGACGTGGGGGAGACCTTCTCGGGCGTCGACTACGAGTCGGGCGTCGCCGCGGCCGTCGAGTTCTCCGCGCTCGCCGAGCAGCACGGGCTCGCACCCGCGACCGCCGCTCTCGCGTGGCTCGCGCAGCTGCCGGGCGTGAGCACGGTCATACCGGGAGCCCGGTCGCCCGAACAAGCGCGCGCCAACGCCGCTGCTGGTGAGGTCGACGACCTGCCGCCCGCCTTCCACGAGAGCGTTGTCGAGCTGTACGACCGGTACTTCCGCGCCGCCATCCACGAGCGCTGGTAGCGGGCAGGCGACCGATGCCCTACACGCTCACGCGCCACCCGTTCCCGCCCGCGGTGCGCGAGTTGCGCCTCGGCGCGCGCACGGTCCTCGCGCGTGAGGGGGTAGAGCGCTACGTGCGCCTGCGGTTCGTCGCGTCGCGGCCCGGTGGGCTCGCGGGCTTCATCGCGCCCGGGGGCGGCGACCATGTGCGCATCGTCGTGGGGTCTGCCGAGGGCGGCCCGGTCGTGCTCGACGACGACGGGCACCCTCGCGGCGAGTCCCGCACCGAGACGGTCGTGGCGCACGACGTCGATGATGGCTGGATCGACGTGGACGTGCTCGTGCACGGCGAGGAGGACGCCGAGGCCGGGGTGATCGGCGCGTGGGCTGCGCGGGCGCCGCTCGGGTCGCCCGCCGTGATGATGGGCCCCAAGGGATCGGTGGTGCTCGACGGCGAGCCCGGCGAGGTCGTCATCGCCGGCGATGACAGCGCCCTCCCGGCCGTGCGCCGCTACCTCGGGATGCTCGGCTCGAGCATCACCGGGCACCTGCTGCTCGAGACCCGGTTCGACCTCGCGTCGCTCGGCATCGAGCCGCCCGCGGGGCTGCGGCTGAGCATCCTGAACCCCGATACCGCGCACCCCAGCGCCGCCCTCGTGAGCGCCCTGCAGGCGCTGCCGACGCCCGCCGACTCGGCCGAGCGCTTCGTCTTCGCGTGCGGCGAGCAGTCGATCGTCGCGCCCGTGCGCCAGGTGCTCGCCGCGTGGGGCATCGACGTCGAGCGTGCCGTCGTCAAGGGCTACTGGAGGCGGTGACCCTCCCGCGCTCCTTCCACAACTTCGGAGTGGAAGGGCCACGAGACGGGGCGGGGGCGGCGGCCGCGTGACGGGGAATCCCCTGAGTAGGGGAATGTCACAACGCAGGGTGCCGTTGTGCGCACCATGACCCGAATCATGATCATCGTCGGCAGTGTTCGCCCCGGCCGCATCGGCCTCCCCATCGCGCAGTGGGTGCGCGAGAGTGTGGAGGCGGCCGGCCACGAGGTCGACTTCGCCGACCTCGCCGAGATCGGGCTTCCCTTCCTCGACGAGCCGGCGCATCCTGCGAAGAAGCAGTACACGCAGGCGCACACGATCGCGTGGAGCGAGCGCGTCGACGCCGCGGGGGCGGTCATTCTCGTGACGCCCGAGTACAACCACAGCTACAGCCCGGCGCTCAAGAACGCGCTCGACTTCCTCTTCCGCGAGTGGAGCCGCAAGCCCGTCGCGTTCGTGAGCTACGGCGGCGTCTCCGGCGGCCTGCGTGGCGTCACGGCGCTCGAGCCCGTGCTGCTCGCGCTCGGCATGGTGCGCTCGACCGCCGACGTCATCATTCCCGGCGCGAGCCGTCAGATCGAGGACGGCGCTCTCGCGCACGACGAGTCGCGCGAGAGCGCATTGCAGGCCGTCATCGACGACCTCGCGTCGCTCGCCGGGCCGCTCGCCGCGCTGCGCACATAGGCACTGCGCACACAGCGCGGGGCACGGGGCGCGGCTCACGGGGCGCTACGCGCGCCTAGACGATATGGGTCTTCGGTCCGGTTCTTGAGGCTGGGGCCTCGATTCGCGTAATCGTGGGTTGCCAGCCTGTGGGGGCTGGCCTATCCACCAGGCGA
>NZ_VIKT02000042.1 GCF_009371975.2 Microcella pacifica | reverse complement strand
TTCGATCGATGACCTCACCCCGATCGAACTGGAGCAGCTCGAATATGCTCTGACCGAGCCCCTCGAACAAGCGGGCTGACACCAGCAATACGCTCTCCGAACACGCCGGGGGGATTCACAGTGCCATCGCACTGGTACGCACTAGCTTCCTCTGCGCCGAGCCCCGCCGCTACGGCCTTTAGTCCCCAATGTTCGACAGTTCGCTCGGATCGTCCACGCGCCGTCGTCCTCGACAGGCGACGAACTCTCCGATGAAGTCCTTGCGGCCCACGTACAGTACCGCCTCAACGATGTCGGCGCAACCTTAGCTGGCTGGACGGCAGTTGCTCCGGTTCTCGACGAATCACGGATGCTCCCCGACAGTTGCGTCGAAACAGAGGCAGTATCAATCGACAACTCTGCCGCGAATCTACTGATCAGCGTCGTCGGCCGGGGCGCCGCAGAATGCCGGCTGACGTGGGGGCGAGCTGAGCGGAGGCTGCGCTCGGAACCGTGGCTTCCACGGCACGGCCATGTAGCCATCGTGTGAGTAGGACAACGTAGGCGCTGACCGCGACGATGGCGATGAGAAGCCACGCCTTGTCGCCACCTGGCAGGTAGTGCGCCGAGAGGTGACCGAGGAAAACGTCCATCCACGCGGCGTGCGGAGCCCCAGCTCGAAACACAAAGTCGGGCGCCATCGCGAAGAGATGAAGTCCAAGCACGAGGATCAGAGGGAAACGAGGCCCTGGAGCTCCACGAACGGTGAGGTGCACGATCATCACCGCGGCGGCGACGATCAAGGCGACGAGGAAGTGCGTGGCCCAGTGGAACCGGGCGTCGTGGACGCTGTAGGTGTAAAAGAGCAGCACCTCGGCAGTGACGAGAATTGTCAGCTGGGCGAGAAGCGAGCGCGGGTGCAGCGCGCGGAAGCTCGTCCTCGATGCGGAGCGATCGGCGGTCACGATACTGCTCCGGTGATGACGTCGACCTCGTACGCGTTTACCAAATACTGCGGGTCGAGCGTGACGTATCGAACCTGACGCTCGGAGTCGACCACTGCGTACCCGACCGGTGGGCCGCCATCGACCGGTACCGGCATGTGCAGTGCTGAGACAAGTCGATCGTGAGCGGGATCGTTTGGAGTGAGCACCACGAGGTCGGCGCCGTCATCCGTCACGTCAGCCTGCCACTGCTCCCACTCGCCGCCCTCCGGTTCTGACCGCTCGAAGAGCAGGATGACCGTCCGATCGCCGAGCTCCACCCCCTCGAAGTCGGTGTCCAGCACGGGACCATCTCGAAGGAGGCCATCGCGCTGGAACGCTGGGCGGGGGTCATCGAGCGGCCCCGGGGGTCTCACGAGAAGCACCACGACGGCGATGAGAACCGCCAAGAGTGCTGTGGCCGCGATGGCAGGCACCCACCAGCGCACGGGCGGCGCCCCCACGTCACCCGCAGGGTGGTTCAGTTCGCGTTTTGAAGCGGTCACACAGCCACGGTAGCCCTGAACCTGTTTGTCTCCGCATCCCTTGCATTGGGAGCGCTCCACCTGTAGGCCCGCATTACTGAAGGTGAGGTGGGCGGTCGCTTCCGAGTAAGGTCAACCGGCATGAGGGCATCCCGCATCGCACTCGCCACCGCACTGCTTGCGCCAACGCTCGCGTGGGCCGGGGCTCACGCCACGTCGCCGGAGGTGCGGCAGTGGCGGCCCGGAGTGGGAGAGCGAAGGCAGGTCGCGGATCTTGGCGTGCGCATCCATGGCGCTGGCGACGTGGTCGTCGTGCTCCTCTCGGGCCTCGCCTCCAGTGAACGGCTCTGGGGAGGCGCCTACGACGTGCTCGGTCAGCATGCGCGCGTGGTGGCTATCGATCCGATCGGATTCGGAGCCTCGATGGAGAGCGCAGCACTCGCACGTGAGATCGACGCCGATGCCCACGTCGACGCCGTGCTCGCGGTTTTGACGGCGCTCGACCTGCATGAGTTGCCGGCGATGATTGTTGGGCACTCGATGGGAGCGTCTCTTGCGCTGCGAGTCGCTGCCCGTCACGCCCCGGCGAGCATGGTCGTTGCATACGACGCGCCACTGTATTTCTCGACAGAAGAGGCAGACGAGCGGGTGCGCCACATGGGCTGGTTCGAATCCCTCCTCGCCCAAGGTCCACTGGCCGAGCGTGTGTGTGAATGGATGTGCGATAACCGGCGGGTGGCGAAGGCACTGGCCGTCGCGATCAGTCCGCGGCTGCCGGTAGTCGTCGCGAGCGACACGGTCCAACACACCTGGCGCGGCTACATCACAGGATTCAACTCGCTCGTGCGCGACGCGGGATGGTCGGAGGCGCTCCGCGTGTTGTCTACGCGAAATGTGACCGTCCGGTTGGTTGATGGCGACCACGACCCGGTTCAAGTCCCCGGACGCGCTGACGAGCTCGCGAGCACCTATTCGAACGTCACCGCGTTCCGCCTTCCAGGCGGACACCGGTTGCCGTTGAGCGACCCAGTGGGGTGCGCGTCGATCGTTCTCGCAGCTCTCAGCGAATACGCTGATAAGCGTTCCTGAGATGTGAGAACATACCCCCCGGAGGTATTCGGAATGCTGGAGCGCCTGGCGTACTTGCTGCTGATCGCGACGCTCGCGATCGTCGGCATCGCCATGAGCTCTCACAGCGCGACACCGTCCGAACACTCGACCTCAGCGAAGGCGACGATGACCGCGGACGTGATGGATCTCGGACACGAGCACTCGACAACGACTACGGTTCAGGGTGACTCGAATGACGTGGACCTTCCGGGGTCTGCCTGCGTGGATTGTGCGGACGATCACTCCGGCCTGCTGATGGCGTGCGCCTTCCTCGCGCTGCTTTTGGTCGTCAGTCTGGTGATGCCTGCCGTCGCGCTGCGATTCGGACTGCTTGCCCCCGGGGTGTCGAGAGTTGACGACACCCCCCGTCGGCTCGCCGCGCCGCGACCGCCAGACCTGTCAGAACTCTGCATCGACCGTCAGTGATTGGTCGCTCGATGGCGGCCTCGCGCCTGCCATCCCGCTGACAAATCGACCACTACTGACGAAAGAAGAAGAACCATGAAGAAGACAACAGTCATTCGCGCGCTCGCGACGAGCGCATTCGCCCTCATCACCGTGATGGGGCTCGCTGCATGCTCCACTACCGCGGAACCCTCAGAAGAATCCGGTGCCAACATGGCGGACGTCATGTTCGTGCAGATGATGATCCCCCACCATGAGGGAGCCATCGAGATGAGCGATGTGTTGCTGTCGAAGACGGGAGTCGATCCCGAGGTCGTCGCGCTGGCGGAGCAGATCAAGGCCGCGCAAGGCCCTGAGATCGAGCAGATGAAGGCATGGCTCGATGACTGGGGCATGCCGCAGATGGACGACGGCATGGACGGCATGGACGGAATGGGCGGCATGGATGGCATGTCCGATGAGGACATGCAGGCCCTTGAGGATGCGAGCGGTGCTGAGGCTGGGGATCTGTTCCTTGAGCAGATGATCGTGCACCACGCAGGCGCGATCGACATGGCCGAAGAGGTACTCGATGACGGTCAGCACCCGGAGGTGCGGGAGCTGGCGGAAAACATCATCGCCAGCCAGGCGGCGGAGATCGAGCAGATGCGCTCGATGCTCGACTCCTGATGCGACGGGCAGGCGCGGCGACCGTGGGTACGGTCGCCGCCCTCTCCGTTGCCCTCGCAGGGTGCACCTCTTCAGCGTCAGAGCCACCGCTCGCGGTGACGCACGTGCACGCTGTCGATCTCGACGACGAGCGCGGTGCTGTCTACGTCGCGACGCACGAGGGAATCCTCCGCATCACGGTCGACACGTCGGCGGCGGATGCAGCTACATCCTCGGAGGTTGGCTCCGTCGAGCGTCTCGGAGAGTGGACGGGAGATGTGATGGGGATGGCGAGACTCGGAGACACGATCTATCTCTCCGGCCATCCAGCACCTGGCGCGAGCTCGCCAGCAAACATCGGTGTGTACCAGGCCGATGTTCTCGGCCAGGAGATCGTCCCCCTGTCGTTGGAGGGCGAGGTGGACTTCCACAGCATGACGATCACGGATGTCTCCGGTGCGAGCCCCGCTCTCGCTGGAATCGACTCGGCCAGCGGGCGGGTCATCGCCAACAGAGATGGCGGAGAGACCTGGACAGTGGGCGCCGCCATCAGCGCACGCTCTCTGAGTTGGGACGTGGATGCGCAACGTTTGTTCGCGACCACCGAGCAGGGACTCCAGGTCAGTACGGACGATGGTGTGACCTTCAGCCTGGTCGATGGGGCTCCGCGCTTGCTTCTGATCTCATCGGCGTCGGCGGGTTCACCGGATGCCTACTTGGCGGGAGTTGATGTCGAGGGGTATGTGCACACGAGCACCGATGGAGTGACCTGGAACTCCGGGGGACTAGCTCCAGCCCTCACGGCGGCCGTGTCGGTGGGTAGCGAAGGATCCCTTGTTGCAGCCGGAACCCAGGGCGTGTATAGATCGAACGACCGTGGGGCGACCTGGGTGGTGATCGTGGAGTTCTAGTTGGCTTGTGGGGTGGCGGAACGAGTTCTCTACGTCCTGCCCGGGCTTGACTGCTCGTTGCGCCGTCCCCGGCAATCGAGCGCGCAAGATTGGGCCTCCCGCTAAGCGCGCGGAAGGCCCTTTCCGGTTCTGACGCGCCTAGATGTAGTGCCCAGGGACGTTGTTTGATCTGGACGTCCTGACAGGGCGAGAACCTCCGAGGCAGAGTGGAGCTGCTCACTGCATCCGCTCTGAACCAAGGAGGTTCTCGTGTCCCACGGTAATGCCGCCCTCACCCCACGCCAACGGCTTCGTGAATCCCCCCGGCGTGTTCGGAGAGCGTATTGCTGGTGTCAGCCCGCTTGTTCGAGGGGCTCGGTCAGAGCATATTCGAGCTGCTCCAGTTCGATCGGGGTGAGGTCATCGATCGA
>NZ_VIKT02000041.1 GCF_009371975.2 Microcella pacifica | reverse complement strand
GTGAGCCGCGCATTACGGTGGGTCATAGAGAAGGCCTCCACTTCGGTGACGTTGAACACCACCAATGTTGGAGGCCTTCTCCGTACAGAAGTGTCACCAACCTGCTGACCGAGTACACCTAGGCGTAGCTCAACTGTCGGACGGGAACAGCGTGCACTGCGGAAGTCTTGACCGAGAACGACGCTGTGTTGTCGGGTACCGAGCCGATCCAATCGGTCAGCATGTGAACGTCAGCGTGTTCACTCGTGTCGACATGGTTCTCGTCGAGGATTCCCGGCACAACGGACATGAGCAGGATTCTGTCGGGGAACGCGATCACGACGTTCGCGGTGCCGCCCACACGCGCGAGCGACTCAGTCAGGTGAGCGACAGTGTCGTCAGGCAACATGATGAGCAGGGGCACGTCGTCATTGCCCGGGACCAGGCCGCCAGAGGCAGCGATGCTCGGAAGCGATCGCATCACGCGGCGAGTCGCCTGATCACGCTTCGTTTCGAAGAGTTCGTTCTTCATGTCGCTCGTCACCTCCTGTTCGCGCGCCACTCGAGATATCGGGTGTGGATGGCACCGTAGCCGACTTCCCAAGATTCTCCCACGTCTCTCTCCGAATAGAGAGGACGCAGTTCGCGGCTGTCGTCAGGTTGCTGATGACCGGTGTGATGAAGGTGAAGCGCGCCGTGGTCCGTGTCGACAGAACATCTTTCGCGCCATTGACCGTCCTGGTCGCGAATCGCGAGCACGATGGCGAAGAACACGAGGCGCTCATCGTGGTGCCGCATGCGGATGTGAATCTCAGCGTCGGGGTCATCGAGCGGCACTGGGATTCGCAACTCGGTGCACACGTCGTCCAACGGATGCTCGAATCGCGTCGGATGCGGCTCGTCAAGACGACGTGATTGCGGGTGCCGCCCGCCCCACCATCGCCTTTCCGCCACACCGCAAGACTGTATCTGATCGGCGGAGTATGGCTCAGCAATTTAACACGGGGCGCGCGCGTCACCCCCGTGCGACAGAATGGCCGCATGCTCGATGCGAAGATCTCCCAACTTGTCGCCGACTACGGCATCGAGGTGAAGGAGAAGCTGGCGGGCGCCGGCGAGCCCGAGGAGGCTCTACGCGTCCCCATCGAGCACCTCGTCACGGCCGTCGGCGAGTTCGGAGGCAAGAAGACGATCCTCGACGGCGAGGCGCACCTGACCGAGCTGAGTTCGCGGCCCGACTTCGCTGTGCGCGTGAAGGGCGCGGTCGTCGGATACATCGAGGTGAAGAAGGCGGGTCTCTCGCTCGACCCCAGCACTTTCTCGGGTCACAACCGCGACCAATGGAACCGCCTCAAGGATCTTCCTAACCTTATCTACACGAACGGTTCCGAGTGGCGGCTCTATCGCGGTGAGTCGCAGCCCGCGCTCGTCGCGCAGCTCACCGGAGGCCCGCTCGACATGGCGGGCTCCGCGCTCGCGCCTGATTCGAACTTCGCCCACCTCGTGTCTGACTTCCTGAACTGGCACCCGGTTCCCATCAAGACGGTGGCGAAGCTCGTCAGTACGATCGCTCCGATCACACGGATGCTCCGCACGAAGGTGATGGAACAGCTCGCACTCGAGACGGCGCGTGTGAAGGCGGGTGCCCCACAGCACGAGCAGCTCTTCTTGGGTCTGGCGAACGACTGGCGCAAGCTGCTCTTCCCCGATGCGAGTGACGAGGTCTTCGCCGACGGCTATGCACAGACCGTCACCTTTGCCTTGCTGCTTGCTCGCACCGAGAAGATCGACCTCGAGTCGACGAGCCTCTATGAGATCGGCCAGCAGCTGGGTGCCGACCACTCGCTTATGGGCAAGGCTCTGCAGCTGCTCACGAACGATGTGAAGGGCGACTTCGTTCCGACGATCGACCTCCTGCGACGTGTCATCGGCGCAGTGCAGTGGGATGCGGTGCGCAAGAACAAAGACACCTACCTGCACCTCTACGAGAACTTCCTCGCCGAGTACGACCCCGAGCTGCGCAAGGCCACCGGCACCTACTACACGCCCCACGAGGTCGTCGATCAGATGGTGCGTCTGGCGGAGGAGGCGCTCGTCACGAAGCTCGGAAAGACGAAGGGTTTTCTCGACCCGAGCGTGACGACGATCGACCCCGCGATGGGCACGGGCACCTTCTTGCACTCGATCATCGAGCACGTCGCCGAGCAGGTCGAGCAAACCGACGGCCCCGGAGCCGTGCCCGGCACGATCACCGAGCTCGCCTCGCGCCTAATCGGCTTCGAGTTGCAGCTCGGCTCGTACACGGTCGCCGAGCTACGCACCACTGACCTGCTTCGCAGCTACGCCGCGACTCCGCCCAATGGCGGAATGCGAATGTTTGTTGCCGACACACTCTCTGATCCAGCGGCTGCAGCGACAAGTATTGCTTCTAGTCTCGCTGCAATATCTGAGAGCAAGGCTGAAGCGAATCGCATCAAGGCCGATGTTCCCGTGACCGTAGTGATAGGCAATCCGCCCTACGGCGACAAGGCCGAAGGGCTCGGCGGCTGGATTGAAAAGGGCTCTGAGGCAACTGGAAATGACAAGGGCGCCAAGGTGGCGCGGAACGCGCTTCTCGATGCTTTCCGTGTCAAGGGGAACGGCCTCACGGAGTTCATTCTCAAGAACCTCTATGTCTATTTCTGGCGCTGGGCGACGTGGAAGGTCTTCGAGTCAGTCCCCGACCACCAGTCTGGTGTCATCTGCTTCATCACAAGTAGTGGCTACTTCCGGGGCCCGGGAACGAAGGGCCTTCGAAAGTACCTACGGCGAGAAAGTTCGGAAGGGTGGGTAGTTGATCTAACGCCCGAAGGTAAGCGGCCACCCGCGAACACTGCTGTCTTCAATATTGAGACACCTGTCGCAATCGCCATCCTCGTGAGAACGGAAGACGTGGACCGTGAATCCCCGGCGCCCATCCACTATGTGTCGCTACATGGGTCGCGATCGGCCAAGTTCGAGCGACTCACTGAGCTCAGGCTCGGCGACGCTGACGCGTGGGCGCTTGCAAGTCATGAGTGGACGGGAGCGATTGTGCCCGCCGGGCAACGGATGTGGCTTGAGGCGCCCGCCCTTTCAGATCTGATCGCTTGGGTTGGACCGGGAATCGCTGCCAACCGCAACTGGCCATATGCGCCCCTCGGAAAAATCCTCCAAAAGCGATGGGAAGCTCTAAAGAGAGCCTCGACTCGAGCGGAAAAGTCCAAGCTCTTCAAAGAGACCGTAGATGCACGTCTCGACAAGACCCCTCAGCATTTGGACGGCTCAGACACCCAGCAATTCGACGGCCCATTCGGCGATCACCAAGGGGACTTCGCCGGACCAGTTCGAGCATCGTTTCGATCTTTTGACCGCCAGTGGATTACACCTGACCCACGGGTGCTTCATCGACCTACTCCTCTGCTTTGGGAAGCCCGGAGCCGCGGACAGGTGTTCACCGGTGAACAGCACTCCGTGCCATTGAAAGTCGGCGCGGTGCCGATCAGCTTCACCCCGTACGTCGTAGATCTGAATTACACAGACAATCGTGGTGGGCGGGTGCTGCCTTTGTTGCACCCCGACGGAACGCCGAACCTTGCGCCAGGTCTACTGGAGGGCCTCGCGGCGGAGGCAAACATCCGTGCAGGCCATGAAGAACTACTCGCTTATGTAGCGACGGTCGTCGCGCATCCAGCATTCACGGCAACCTTCGTCGACGAATTGACGACTCCGGGAGTGCGCGTGCCGATGACTCGCGACACTGCGCTGTGGGCTCAGGCAGTGGAAATCGGTCGCGAAGTCATCTGGCTTCACACTTACGCCGAGCGCTATGTCGACCCTGAATCGGGGCGAGAGCTCGGAAACGTACGCAGCGGCTGGTCTATGGAGGCGCAGCCAAAGTCTCTCGAAGCCGTCACCGCCATGCCCGTCTCGCTTCGATACGACGACGTGCACCACCAGGTGGTTTTCACTGACGACGACGGCGGGCGCAACGGCGCCTGGGGCCCGGTGCCGCGTGAGGTGTTCGACTACACCGTTGGCGGCATGAACGTCATCGGCAGCTGGTTCAAGTACCGCAAGAAGAACCCCGGCGGCAAGAAGACGAGCCCGCTCGACGACATCTACATCGAAGAGTGGCCGCTCGAATGGACGCTCGAATTCACCGAGTTGCTGACCGTGCTGACGCGGCTGGTCAGCCTCGAGCCCGCCCAGGCGGAGCTGCTTGAGCAGATCCTCGGCGGCGAGCTCATCACCAAGGACGAGCTGGCGGCGGCAGGCGTCAAGTGGCCCGAGACGCGCAACGATCGTAAGCCGCGCCGCAAGGTATCCGCTGACGCCCTCGACATCTTCGGGGACGAGGGGGAGACATGAAGCCAGCAGGAGCCTGCTCTAGTGGACTCTCCCTTCTCGCGGGTCGGCAGAGGAGAGACTGATGGATCTGCCTGGTGGAGTGGAGACCCTGCTCGCTTTCGTCGCACTCGGGCTCCCTATCGCCGTCTTCGCGACTGTCCGAAGGTACCTTTTGGGGGAGACGGCGACAGATCGGGACTGGTCTATCGCTCTCGTTCAGGGGGTATCTTTCGCCGCGATCCTGGCGGGGTTCTACGTCTCAGTCGGCTTGCTCGACCTTTTTGCCGTGGAGTCGACTTCTGATGGGTCGTCCGTTCAGTTCAGTGATCCCCGTCAGTTCGCGACCGCCAGCCTCGGGCTCTTTGTGATCGTGCCGGCATTGGTGTCCTTCATGATCTTCGCCAAGCACTGCACGTGGAAGCGATTCGAACGCCGTCGTTTCTCGTGGCTCAGGTACCCGGCGTCCAAGTACGGGTACTCGAGCGAGCCGACGTCGTGGGACTTTGCCGTCAAGTCTCATTCCGAGTCTGGGGCTTGGCTCAAGGTGCGCAGGGAGTCGGGTGCCTGGGTTGGCGGCTGGTTCGCCACCGGATCCTTCGCGTCTATGTATCCAGAGCCACCCGCGGTCTACCTCCACTCCCAGTGGGCGCTCGATGGAGAAGGGAACTTCCGGGTCTGCTGCACGGATAGGTGACAGGTTGTAGTCACGCCGCCAGTGCGGCTGGCGTGCTCATGATGGCCTCGAACTCGACCGGGGTCAAACGGCCGAGAGCGGCTTGCCGGCGTCGC
>NZ_VIKT02000040.1 GCF_009371975.2 Microcella pacifica | reverse complement strand
CTGCTCGCGCAGCCATCGACAACCTGCTTCCCATACCTCGGATAATGCCCGCCATTCGCGGGCATTCTTATCTGAGGCACGGGAACCCACTCGCGGGCATTCTTCGTGAGGCACGTCGGTCCCTTGTGTCAACTATACGAGAACACTAGGCTGAAAACACGCGACGTTCACCGCCGATCCGGGCCGAACGTCTTTTGCCACAGCACACTCGAGGGAGAGTACCGCCATGGCGCACCCCATCATCATCGCCGACACCGGCTCCCCATCCCAGATCATGGGCGTTCACGGCGGTCGAGGCCGCTTGCGCTGGAAGCGCTTCGTGACCGGGCTCATGATGCACGCCCACTGGGATTCGTTCGAGCACAACCGGCTCGATCCGGGCGCCGCCGTCGGCATGCACGTGCACTCCCGCACCGAGGAGGTCTACGTGATCATCGCCGGCACCGGTCTCATGCACTACAACGACGAGCAGTTCGAGGTGGGCCCCGGCGACCTCATCATGACGCCGCTGCACGGCAAGCACGGCATCGTCAACACCGGCTCGGAGGTGCTGGAGTTCGTCGTCGTCGAGGCGCTCCCGCCCGCGATCGTCAACGCCCTACCCGAGTACTCGCCTTCCGCCACCTGAACCTCGAGGAGCCTCTCATGACTACGCCGACCCCCAGCCCCCGCGTCAACCTCTTCGAGACCCGCGACACCGGCATCACCGAGATCATGGACGGCCCGTGGAAGGACATCCGCGTCGTCGACCTCGACGGCGGAGAGAGCTTCCACGCCCGGTCTACCGGCGAGGAGCACGCGCTCTTCGTCATGGCGGGCGCCGGCATCGCAACAGCGCCCGAGACGGGCGCCTTCCGCATCGAGAAGGACAGCGCGATCGCTCTGCCGCTCGACGGCTTCGTCGACATCGTTGCGGGCGATGACGGGATGCGCATGCTGCAGATCACCATGACGATCGGCTGATCCGGCCGACCGGCGATCCGGGCGATCCGGCGCCCGGCCCGCGTCACCCGCTCAGTACGGGTTGGCGACGAACAGCTCCTGCGCGGGGAACTTGGTGAGCACCTGGGCGCCGGTCTTCGTGATGACGACCTCCTCCTCGATGCGTGCGGCCGAGATGCCATCTGCGGCGGGGCAGTAGGTCTCGAGCGCGAACACCATGCCGGCTTGGATCTCGACCGGGTGGCTGAGCGAGTTGAGGCGCGAGATGATCGGCCGCTCGTGCAGGCCGAGCCCGAGCCCGTGACCGAACTGCAGCCCGAACCCTTCCATCTCGTTGGCGATGCCGATGTCGGTCGCCTTCGGCCACAGGGTCGCGACCTCGTCGGTGCCGACACCGTCGCCGACCTTCTCGATCGCGGCGTCCATCCACTCTCGAGCCTTCGTGTAGGCGTCGTGCTGCGCTGGTGTCGAGCTGCCGACCGAGAACGTGCGGTAGTAGCACGTGCGGTAGCCGTTGTACGAGTGGATGATGTCGAAGAAGGCCTGGTCGCCGGGCCGGATCAACCGGTCGGTGAAGTTGTGGGGGTGCGGGTTGCATCGCTCGCCCGAGACCGCATTGATGGCCTCCACCTGGTCGCTGCCCAGCTCGTAGAGCTTCTTGGCGGCGAGGGCGACGATCTCGTTCTCGCGGATGCCGGGCTTGAGGGCATCCGTGATGTCCTGGTAGACGCCGTCCACCATCGCGGCCGCTTGACTCAGCAGCATGATCTCGTCGACGTTCTTGATGGAGCGCGCGCCCAGCATGTCCTGCTGGATATCGACGACCTGGATGCCTTGGCGCTGCATCTCGAAGAGGAAGGCGGGCTCGACGATGTCGACGCCGATGGGCATGCCGTCCAGGCCCGCGTCGTGCAGGAGCCCCTTGATGGTCGTGACGGCCTCCTTCATGAGACCCACCTCGGGGTGGATCGCGCCGCGCAGGCCGAGCATGCCGGCGTGGCTGTGGCCCTCGTGCAGCCAGGGAGCGAAGAGCCGGTGGTGCTTGGCGGCGGAGCCGAAGTCCCACAGGTGCGGCTTGCCGTCGCGGGCGAGCAGGGCGTAGCGCGACATCTTGTCGCCGAGCGCCCCGCCGATCCAGGTCTGGGTCGTGTAGCGGATGTTGTAGAAGTCGAAGAGCAGGAAGGCGCCGCACTCGGTCGCCTCGAGGGCCTGCATGGCGCGCCCCAGCCGATACTCCCGCAGTCGGGTGAAGTCGACTCGCTGCTCGTAGTCGACGCCCATCTGGCCGTGCGCGGGGATCATGCGGTGATCGAAGTCCAACGCGTCGACGAGGGGCTGCGGGGTGTCGCTGCTCGCGGGCATGAGGAAAAGCTCCTGACAGTAGTCTGTGGGGGTGTGGTGAGGCCGGGACGGGCGTGGCTGATACGCCCGCCCCGGCTCTCGTGGGTTCGACTCAGGGTCTGTTGACCGAGTGCCGAGCTCCTACCACTCCGGGGCGACCGAGGGGTCGTCCGCGTTCTCGGCGGTGACCTTCACGCTCGGCATGAAGAGGTTCTCCTCGTAGTCGGCGCCCGTGAGCACGGCGTGCGCGAGGCGCGCGGCGTTCTCGCCGTCCCACGACGAGGACTGGAAGACGGTGCCGTCCAGCTCGCCCGACACGACCAGGGGGTTGCCCAGGAAGGTGTTGCCGATCGAGGTGATGTAGAGCGGCTCCGGGTCGATGTCGCGCGCCTTGAGAGCGTCGATCGCACCGGCGACCATGGTGTCGTCAGCAGCGTAGATTCCGTCGACGTTCTCGGGGCCGACCGCGGTCAGCATCTCGGAGACGGCGATCTGCGAGTCGTCCTTGTTCCAGTTGCCCGGCTGCTCGGCGAGGATCGTGACGTTCGGGCAGTTCGCCTCGACCGTGTCCACGAATCCAGCGTTGCGGTTGATCGCGGTCGAGTTGCCGGTGAGGCCGTTCACGACGAGGATGCCGATCTCTTCACCGTCGGCGAGATCACACATGATCTCGGCCGAGGAGACGCCCTGACCGTAGGTGTCGGGGCCCGAGTATGCCTCGGTGAGGTCCTTGTCCTCCGGGTTGACGTCGGAGTTCGTGACCGTCACAGGAATGCCGGCAGCGCTGGCCGCGGCGAGGCACGGACGCACGGTGTCGCCCACGGCGGGCCACAGGATGATGAGGTCGGGCGCTGCGGCCACCGCGACCTCGCACTCGCTCGCCTGTGCGTCGGCGTCGTACTGCGAGTTCGTGATGGTGAGGTTGAGCCCGAGCTCCTCAGCCGTCTCCTCGAAGGGCGGGAGGTACGTGGTGCCGTAGGGCTGGTCGGTGCCCTGGGGCAGGAGCGCGTAGACCTCGAAGGTCTCCTCGCCCGAGCCTCCAGCATCGGGGGTTTCTGCGTCGCCAGTGGCGCAGCCGGAGAGCACGAGCCCGGCGGCGGCCATCAGGCCGACGACGGAGGTCGTGATGCGAGTGTTTCGCATGGTCTGCCTCTTTCCGTTCGTGTGGTGGGGGAGAACCGCCGGGGTCGGCGGCTCGAAGCTCAGACCGGGGTCTGAGCCTTCTCGCGGCTCCGGAACGACGAGCGAACGCCGGCCAGAGCTGCGCGAAGATTTGCGGGATCGGTGATGACTGCGAGCAGCAGGATCACACCGATGAAGATGTCCTGAATGTCGACCTGCACGCCGGAGAGCGTGAGAGAGACCTGCAGGATTCCGAGGGCGAGGGCGCCGATGAGCGTGCCGAGAACGGAGCCGCGGCCGCCGTTGAGCAGCACACCGCCGATGATCGCGGCGGCGAAACTCGCGAGCAGTACCGTCGACCCCGCCGTGGGGTCGGCCGCGGTGCGCTCGAGAGTGTTGATGACGCCCGCGAGCGCGGCGACGAAGCCGGAGATCATGAAGCCCGTGAAGATGCGGCGCCGCACCGGGATGCCGGCGTCCATCGCGGCCTGGCGGTTGCCGCCCACCGCGTAGAACTCGCGCCCCGCCTTCACCCGACTGAGGAAGATCTGCAAGGCGATGAAGGCGGCGATGAAGAGCAGCACGCGGGGAGTGAGCGGGCCGAGCAGGGGCGTGCCGAAGGCGATGCCCGCATCGATGTTGCTCAGCCGCACGGGCTCTTCATCGGAGAGCACGAACGCGAGCCCCCGCAGGGCGAAGAGCATGCCCAGTGTCGCGATGAACGAGTTGATGCCGACGACGACGACGAAGAAGGCGTTGATGGCGCCGATGATGAGGCCGGTGGCGAGTGCGGCGAGAACTCCGAGCCAGATATCGGGGATGCTCGCCATCACGACCCCCGAGACCGCGAGAGTGCTCGCCACGCTGAGGTCGAGCTCGCCCATGAGGATGACGGCGGTGAGGCCGAGCGCCACGAGGCCGATGAGGGCGACGCGCCCGAGGGTAACCTGGTAGGAGGTGAACACGACGGGCTCGAGGATCGCGGCGGCGATGACCACGACCGTGAGGAGCGCCAGGCCGCGACCCTCTGTGCGCCGCGCGAGCGTAACCCGCAGTTGGCTGAGGAATCCGCCGCGGGCCGCACCGAGCTGCATGGTCTGCGGCGTCGCCTCGGGTGCACCGCCGCCCTGCGGGGTGTCGGTCTGCTGGCTCATTTCTTGGCCGCCCTTCGCGCGAGAGCATCGACAGAGACCGCGACCACGATGAGTGCTCCGATCGCCATCTGCTGGAATCCGAATCCGATACCGGAGAGGACGAGGATGTTGGTGAGAACGCTCACGAAGATGACGCCGAGCAGCGTGCGCAGCACACTGCCTTTGCCGCCGAAGACGCTCGTGCCGCCGATGATGATCGCCGCCAGCGCGCGGAACTCATAGCCGTCTGACATCGAGGAGACCGCGGTGTTGGAGAAGGCGGCGAGCGCGAACCCCCCGATCATGGCGGCGAGCGCTGTGATGACGAAGGCGCCGATGACGACGAGCGTCGTGTTGACGCCGGCGAGTCGGGTCGCCTCCTTATTGGAGCCGTAGGCGCGCACGGCGAATCCGAAAGTCGTGCGGTTGAGCACGAACCAGAGGATGACGGTGATCACGATGAGCAGCAGTGCGGATGCCGGCACGGGGCCGAGACTGGCCTGCCCGAACGCGCGGATGGGGCCGTCTTCGGGCCCGAAGAAGATGCTGCCGCCGGAGAGCCAGCGCAGCACTCCGAGGCCGATGAAGGTTGTCGACAGCGTGACGATGACGGCGTTGGCCTTGAAGAAGCCGACCGCGACGCCGTTGACGATGCCGTAGAGCATCGCCACGAGTGTCGCGACAGCGAAGCCAGCCAGCAGTCCGTACTCGTTGCTGATGCCGATCATGATCACGGCAGCCGTGGCGACCTGCGCGACGACCGAGAGGTCGAGGTAGTTGGCGCTGATGACGACGAAGGTCATGCCCACCGCGACGATGCCGATCGGGGC
Source organism: Microcella pacifica (assembly GCF_009371975.2). Classification (GTDB taxonomy): domain Bacteria; phylum Actinomycetota; class Actinomycetes; order Actinomycetales; family Microbacteriaceae; genus Microcella; species Microcella pacifica. Next base: position 2,052 of record NZ_VIKT02000040.1, on the reverse strand, counting down.
CGCGCGGTAGAAGACGTCGGTGATGTTGGGCAGCGACGCGAAACCGTTCACGAAGATCACCGCGAAGAGGATGAGCGCGATCGTGAACACGATCACGCCGTTCTCGGCGATCCACAGCAGCGGGCTGAATTTCTTCTTCTCGATGCCACCGCTGGCGGGCGACCCAGCCACGGCGATCGCCTCGGTCAGACTCTCTTTCGTCGCCATCAGGCACTCACCATCGTCTCGCCGGATGCCAGGGACATCACGGTCTTCTCGTCGGCCTCGGCACGCGGGAGCGTGCCCTGGATGCGTCCGTCGCGCACGACGTGGATCACGTCGGAGAGCTCGAGCAGCTCGGGTAGGTCCGAGCTCACGACGAGCACCGCGGCACCCTCGTCGGCGAGCTCGCGCACGAGGCGGTGGATCTCGGCCTTCGCGCCGACATCAACGCCGCGCGTCGGCTCGTCCAGGATGATGAGCTTGGGCTTGCGCCCGAGCCACTTCGCGATGACGACCTTCTGCTGGTTGCCGCCGGAGTACTGCCCGACCTCGCGCTGGATCTCCGGCGGTCGCAGCCCGACGACGTCGGCGAGGTTGCGCACGAACTTCGTGATCGCGCCGAACGCGAGCACGCCCGCCGTGGAGAGCGCACGCCGGTTGGGCAGCGCGACGTTGTCGGAGACCGTCATGGTGAGGGCGAGGCCGTCGGTGCGGCGCTCCTCGGGCACGTAGCCGATGCCGGCCTTGACAGCCGACTGGTAGCCGCCGATCGTCGTCGTGACGCCATCCACCGTCATCGTGACCTGGCCCGCGGAGCGCGGGTCGGCGCCGACGATCGCGCGCACGAGCTCGGTGCGGCCAGCACCCACCAGACCGCCGAGGCCGACGATCTCGCCTGCACGCACCGTGAGGTCGACGTCGTGGACACCGACGGCCCTGATTCCCGTCGCGGAGAGGACGACCTCGCCGGGGTGGGATTCGCGCGTGACCTGAAGATCGAGCTTGAGCTCGCGCCCGACCATGGCGTCGATGACCGCGCTCGAGGTCGTCTCGCTGATGGCCGTGGTCTCGACGAGCTTGCCATCGCGGAGGATCGTCACGTCGGTGCAGATGCTGAAGACCTCGGGAATGCGGTGCGAGATGTAGATGATCGCCATGCCCTTCGCGGCGAGCCGCTGGAGCATCGTCAGCAGGTAGTCCGTCTCGGCGGGCGTGAGGGTGGCCGTCGGCTCGTCGAGGATGAGCACGCGCGGTGAGCGGGCGACAGCGCGGGCGATCTCCACGAACTGGCGCAGCGAGACGGAGAGGCGCGCGATGGGCTCGTCGAGGTCGACGCTCACGCCGATCTCCTCGAGCGCGGCGGCCGCGATGCGCTTGAGCTCCTTCGACTTCGTGAAGCCGAGGGCCGTGGGAGGCGACCCGAGCATGATGTTCTCGGCCACGGTCATCTCGGGTACGAGGCTGAGCTCCTGGTGCACGAGCGCGATGCCGGCATCGATCGCCGACTTGGCGCCGCCCTCGAGAGTCGCGCCCCCGACGGTGACCGTACCGGCGTCGGGCGTGAGGATGCCGGCGAGGATGCGCATGAGCGTCGACTTGCCTGCGCCGTTCTCGCCGACGACGGCATGGATCTCGCCCTCGGCTACGCAGAGGCTGACGTCATCGACCGCGACGGCTCCGCCGAATCGCTTGACGATGCCGGATGCCTCGATCACGGTCTGCGCTGACTCGCTCGTCACGGGTGTCAACCTCCATTGGTTGGGGGAACGTCGTCGTCCTTCCGTCAGTGTAAACACACAGAACACACCTTGTACACCCTTGGGCAGAAAGTGACCGGACTGTAATCCTTAGGAGAACGTAGGCCGCACGATCACGCGCGAAGAGTGGTCAGTGACCACGAAGGAGCCTCTCAGTGTGCTCTCAAGAGCAACAGAGGGTCAGCGCCCGGCGAGCTAGGTGTAATTCCTCGGGACGTTGTGAACGGGTGAGGTGAGCGAAGACCTCCGGAACGATGTGGGTTACCACACTCACTGATCGCCACCGGAGGTCTTCGTGTCTCACCGTACTCAT
>NZ_VIKT02000004.1 GCF_009371975.2 Microcella pacifica | reverse complement strand
GTGTCCTTCCGGCTCGGCATGAATCTGGCTTCAACACCCCCATTCTCCCCGGTCAGAAGGACATTTCGCTGCTCCCACACCCACGCGAAAGCGGACCCGCTCGGTGGATCAGGGCTGATGTGCACGGTGTAGTCGGGGCTGACGCCGAGGAAGTTCTGGTCGTAGGCGCGGTGGTGAATCGTGCACATCGCCATGCCGTTGGTGACGACCGGCAGGCTGTCCTTGTGACCGTCGGGCAGGATGTGCGCAGCATCCAGCAGCTCGGCGTATTTGAGGGTGCAGATGGCGCACCGCTTGCCGTACGCGCTGAGGGCGCGCGCGCGGAACACGGGCTGGTGCACGCGCTGCCGCACGAGGCGCTCGACGTAGCGCTTGTCGAGGGTCGTGGTCGGGGATGCTCGCACTCCGCTGTCGTCGAGGTCGATGACGAACTGCCGCTGGTCGGGCAGCACGTCGATACTGCATCGCCTAAGGCGCGAGCACCCCGATGCCGGGCACGTAGACGTTGGCGAGTGGCTTCTCGAAGAGGATGATCGGCGCCTGCTGCTCGAAGGCGAGGTTGAGCTTGCGGTTGTCGCCGGCGTGCAGTGGGCCCTGGGCCCACGAGTAGAAGAGCAGCCCGCGCTCGCGGTCGATGGCGTCGTCGTAGACGTTGTAGCGGCCCTTGTCGGAGGCGGAGACGATCGAGAGCGTGGCGTCGAACTCGGCGGGGTTGCGGATGCCCTTGTTGCGGTCGATGACGGGCATGCGCATGCCGCTGCGCAGAGTGAAGGTCGTGAGCTCGTCGCGGCTGGCGAACCCGCCGCGCGACGCGATGAAGAGCTCGAGGTCGGCGAAGATCTCGAGGCGCAGGAGTGCTTGCTCTTCGCTCGACAGCATGACTCCTCCTCACCTCGTTGGCAGGCAGCCTATTCGTTCCACACCTTGTCCAGAGCTTGGGTGGCTGTCGGAGGTCGGTGATCTACTCTGATGTGATCAAGGAGGTCACTGTGGGCAGAATCGAAACACCGACGCGCGAGTCGCTCGAATCTGAGCGTCTCGCCATTGTGCAGTCGGTTGGGCGCGACGAGGTTTCGTTGCGTGCGGATGCTCAACGGGGTCTTCTGATCGGCGACGAATGGCACGCCCTAGAACGCCTTGACGCCATCGGCTTCTTGTTGGGTGAGGCAGAGACACCCTTCGAGTAGTGGCGAGCAGTCTCGAATCGAAGGTCGTGGCATTCGCTCGCGAGCTGAGCGAGACCTTCACTGGCACGCTTCCCGGTACCCCTGGGTTCGATGCCGAGGCAACGGTGCATGGTGACCGCTACTTTGTGCGACCTACGACCGAAGACGGGTCGACAGCGCTCATTCCCTTGCACGTCGATGGCTCACTGCTTGCCACGATGAGCGCGCAGATCTATCTCGAGGCTGACTCGTCCGGCGCGTACCTCAAGAACGTCCGTTCTGAGTTCGCCGCATACTCCGTGCTTGACCGGCAGCCGCTCTTTCGTCTCGACTACCGCACCGACATGCACTCGGTTCCTTCTGCGCACTGGCAGTTTCACGCCGAGCGGGGGTCACTCACTCACTTGCTGACGTTGGCGCAGGCGCACCGTCCGAAGTCGGTTCGTGATCCGCACCTGCTCTCCGGGCTGCACTTCCCCGTCGGGGGTGAGCGGTTTCGTCCATGTCTCGAAGATCTGATCCACTTCTTCATTCAGGAGTGCGGGGTCGACAGCGTTCCTGGTTGGCGGAAGGTGGTCGACTCTGGACGCGAGCGCTGGCGACGCCGGCAATTGCGTTCGGCTGTCCGAGATCTGCAGGCGGAGGCAGCTGACGTCCTCACACAGGAGGGGTGGCAGGTCATTCCGCCTGCGGGTCTACTCGACGAGAGAGCTGAAAGCCTTCGAGAGTGGTGATCGAGCCACGCGATGGTTGGTGCACCCCGCCGACCCCGTAGGGGATCGCGTGATGGGGGTGTCCCAACGATGACGCACCCTGTGTGTTGCACCGCGACGGTGCTCGTGTCGCACTCCGAACTAGTCTCGACTCCATGCCCCGCATGCACCCCACCCACCTGCCCGAGAAGGCCAACCGCAGCGAGCGCCAGCTCTTCACCGCCTTCGAGGGCCTCCAAGGCAAAGACGACTGGGTCGTCATGACCGGGCTCACGGTCGGGCAGCATGTGGCCGGCCTGAGCGGGGAGGTCGACGCGGTGGTCATTGCTCCCGGAAAGGGCATCCTGCTCATTGAGGCGAAGACGGCGGAGCACGTGGAGTACCGCGACGGGCAGTGGTTCCTCGCCAAGAATCCGCGACCGACGAAGAACCCGCTCGTGCAGCTGGACGGTGCTCGCCGCAGCATCCGCGGCTTCCTGAAGCAGCGCGACCTGCTGCACGGCGACGAGCCGATCGCCCGCCTCGTGTGGTTCACGAATCTGGGGCGCTGGCAGTTCGACAACGGCACGCCGCACGATCTGACGTTCTTCGAGTGGGAGCTGGCGTGGAGCGACGACCTCGCGAAGCCCGCCGAGACGGTCGAGCGCGTGCTGGCCGAGCACAGCGCGTGGTTCGGCGAGGCGGAGGGGGTGAGCGTCGACCCGGCATCCCTGACGGCTGAGCACGCGACCGACATTGCGGATGCCCTGCTCGCCTCCTTCAGCGCCGCCAGCAGCGCGGCCGACCGCCGCCGGGCCCGGCTGATCGACGAGCGCGCCCTGCTGGAGGATCAGGAGCTCGTGCTCGACCTGCTCGAGACCAACCCGCACCTGTACTTCGACGGCCCGGCCGGCTGCGGCAAGAGCTGGCTCGTCGCTGTGGCGGCACGGCGTGCGGCACGGGCGGGCCGCTGCACCCTGCTGACGTGCTGGAACATGCTCATGGCCGAGTCGCTGCGCGAGCTCGTGGGCGAGAGCCCGTTCGACATCGAGGTGGCCGACCTCAACGCGGTGATGCTGCGCGTGTGCGGGCTGACCGAGAACCCGGCGGGCGCCGACGACCGGTGGTACCGGCACGAGCTGCCCGAGCGGGCCCTGCAGGCTTTGGCGGAGCATCCGGAGCGGGGTCGGTTCGCGACGATCTGCGTCGACGAGTTTCAGGATGTCGCGGGCGTGCCCCTGCTCATGGACGTGCTGCGCGCCCTCGCGGTGGGCGGCGACCCGGCGCAGGCCCGCTTCGTGCTCGCGGGCGATGCCGGCCAGCAGATCATGCGGGCGGCGGGGGAGCGCGCCGAGCCGCTGCCGGCGGCGCGCGAGCTGGCGCCGGGGCTCGTACACGTGCGGGTGCGCCGCAACTGCCGGGTGGCGCCGCGTCTGCTGCGCGCGGTGAGCGGCCAGCTGGGGCGCCCCCTCGATCATGCGGGCGACCGGATGCCCGACTCGACCCCCGGCGCGCTCGACGTGGTTCCCGTGGCGGAGGGGCGCGAGTTGCCCGCCCTGCTCACCGCGCTCAAGGCCCAGCTGGAGCACTTCGGCCCCGACGAGGTAGTCGTGCTGAGCCCGTTCGGCGCGCAGTCGTCGCTAGTGGGCCGCTTTCTGGCCCGCGAGCCGGCGAACAGGGAGGAGCGGCAGTTGCGAGACCTGCTTTCGGGGGAGCGCGCGGTCGCGTGGCGGTCCATCTTCAAGGGCAAGGGCTTGGATGCTGCTGCCGTGGTGCTGACCGACATCACGCCCGACGCCGCGGCCTGGGCTGATGAGCGCCGTCTCAGTTGGAACGACATGCTCTACGTCGGCATGACCCGGGCGCAGTACGGCTGCACGGTTCTCAGGTCGGAGGGTGCGCCGTGGAGCGGCGAGCTCGACGCCGAGCTGGGGGCGGCGCGCGTCGAGGCCGCGCGGCCAGGGGTGCGGGTGGTGGGTGGCGCGCAGAACGCTGGCGCCGCTGCCGCGATGGTCGCGATGGCCGGTCGGTCTGGAGGTGGCAACTCTAAGGGTTAGGCGCTGCCGGAGGTGGCGTACAATGTTCTCAGCCGGCGACTTTGGCGCTGACGAGGCGGTTGAGGCTCACCCCTTGTTCGGCTGCTTCGATGGCCAGGGCACGGTGCAACTCGGGCGGAATGCGTAGGCGGAATTCGCCGCTGTACTGCCGGTCGGAGAGGGGCTCGGGCACGGGGTCGCCCGACGCGTGCAGGTCATCGACGACGTCGGCGACGAGCGCGCGAAGCCCGAGCAAGGCGGCTGCGGGGTCGGGTGCGAGCCAGGAGAGTGACCTGAACTCGACGACGGAAGCGACGTACTCACTGTCTTCCGGGGACCACGAGACCCGATAGGTGTAGTGGTCGTCACGCATCGTTGTCGTCCTTCTCGTTCTCGTCTTTCTGAGCTCTCAGTCGCTCGAGTGCGGCCAACACTTGGCGCACCTGGTACGGCTTGGCCGACCCGCGGTTGTTCTGAATGTTCACGCGCGGGTCTCCTTGCCAGGGTGTTGCGTAGATTCGGTGGCTCCCCGACGAGACTCGAGGTGGGCCGAAGTAGTGCTGGCACACGCGCTCGAGGTCCCGAAACGACACCGAGGCCGGCGAGGCGTGCATCGTGCCGATGAGGCGATCGATCTTCCGTTGTGGTGTCACTAATGGTACCGCCAAGTCGCTCGCATGGCGATACAGTGCACGTTCGGGTCTTGCGCACGTGCCCGTCGTGGCCGGGCGGTGAGCAGACACCTCCAGTTCGGCTCCTGGGGAGGAGGCCCTCTCGCGTGCGGTCTGCGGTCGGCTTGGCGGCGGTCGCGCGGAGGGTTAGGCGCTGCCCGAGATCTGGTCGAGCAACTCTTCCAGCGTGACGAAGTCGTGGGCGACGGTCTGCCACAGCAGTTCGGGGTCGATGCGGTGGTAGTGGTGGGCAACGACGTCTCGGTTGCGAGCGGCTGCCGACCAGATCGGTTCGCTGAATCGCTCGGGGTCGAGTGCAACGAGTCGCTTGGCGAGGTCGCCGACGCGGTTGCTGAGCGCTTCGAAGGCGAGCTGCAGGGCTGGGTCGTTGTCGTAGGCGGCGCGGCCCCGGTCGGCGAGCTGTGCGGCGGTGTCGAGGGTGGTGCGCAACTCGGTCGTCCACCGGGCTATCTGCTCGCGCGGGTCGCCTTTCACAGCGGTAGAGCGTCGGCGAGCAGTTCGGAGTCGGTGTCGCGGTTGAGGGATCGTGTGCTGAGCACGTCGACGGGGTGGCCGAGCAGCTGTTCGAGGTCGTCAGCGAACTGGGCGAGGTCGAGCAGGCTGGCGCCAGCCTGGGGGTCGACGATGAGGTCGATGTCGCTGTCAGCCTCCGCGGTGCCTCGCGCGACGGATCCGGTGACGCGAACGCCGTCGAGGTGGGCCGCCTCGGCGAGCCGCAGGATGAGACGTCTCTTGCGGCGAAGCGTTTCGAGAGTGGGGGCGGGTGTATCGGTGGCTGTCGCCCGGTATGTCGTGTAGGGCAGGATGACCGCCTCAGGCTTGCGGTGTGAGCCGAGCACGACCGGCTCGAGGTCTCCGCTGCGGAATCGGCGCAGGGTGCGGCTGAGATCGTCGCGTGCGAGCGCCACGGTGGTCACGGTACTGGTAGCGGCCATGGCCGCAGAATAACCCACTGAGCAGAGAAAACGTACGCATTTATGTACATAAATGGATATCACGTCTCGCCATTAGTTCGCGCAGGGGGTGGGGCCGGCTTGATCCCATGAGCGTTGTACACGCAACGCTCTGATATGAGGTAGCTTCACCCCCAACATGAGGAGGACCCCATGCCCGGACCCGGTTTCGCCGTCATCGACCTGGAGACGACAGGGCTCCTGCCCAGCGCGCACGAGCGCGTCGTCGAGATCGCGATCGTGCATGCCGATCAGTACGGCACCGTGACGGGCCAGTGGGAGACCCTGGTAAACCCGCAGCGCCACGTCGGCGCCGAGCACATTCATGGCATCCGCGCGGCCGACCTCATCGATGCCCCTGCCTTCACGGAGATCGCCGACGATGTCATGGATCTGTTGAGCGGTCGAGTGATCGTGGCACACAACGCGCGCTTCGATCGCGGCTTCCTCACCGCAGAGTTCGGCCGCATCTCGCGCGCTCTGCCCGACGACGCTCCGACGTTGTGCACGATGCAGCTCGCCCGCGAGCTGATTCCCGGTGCGGGCCGCAGTCTGGCGGACTGCTGTGCGGCCTTCGATATCGCGCTGGAGGACGCCCACCGAGCAGCCGTCGACGCCCGTGCCACGGCCGAGCTGCTGGGCGGTTACATCGCGAGTACGGGCCGCGAGTTCTGGTTCTCCCACATCGATCGGGCTCTCAGTGTCGCGTGGCCGTCGCCCGCGAGCACCGCAACCACGGCCCTGGCGCGATGGGTGGCGCGCGGCTCGAGCGCAGCATCCGTGCCGTTCTTGCAGCGCATTGCAGAGCGCATGCCTGACTTCTCGGGGCCCGCCGAGCATGTCGAGTACGTGGCGTTGTTGGATCGCTGCCTCATCGACCGGCACCTCTCTGAGCACGAGTCGCGCCAGCTGGTCGCGCTCGCCAAGGAGCTAGGCATCGGCCGCGACACGGCGGCCGGCCTGCACGCGCAGTACTTCGACCAGTTCGCGGCGGTCGCCTGGGCCGACGGCGTGCTGTCGTCGACGGAGGTGGCCGATCTTGCCGCCGTCGCCTCCCTGCTGCAGGTGCCGGATGCGCGCTTGACCGCGGCACTCGCGCCGCCCGCCGCGCCGGCGGCACACGCGGCGGCGACGGATGCTCCGTTCACGCCCGGCGCGTTCACGCTGGCACCCGGCGACGCGGTGGTGCTCACCGGCGAGATGTCGCGCCCGCGAGCCGACCTCGAAGCGGAGCTGGTCGCGGCGGGATTCCGCGTGGCATCGGGCATCTCGAAGAAGGTTGCTTTGTTGGTCGCGGCCGACCCCGACTCGCTGTCGGGCAAGGCACGCAAGGCGCGGGAGTACGGCATTCCCGTGGTGGGGGAGGAGCACCTCCAGCGGTTGCTTTAGGAGCGCGCCGCGCCTGTTGCGTGCGATCAGCGGCCGGCTGGGTCGCCCCCTCGATCACGCGGGCGACCGGATGCCCGACTCGACCCCCGGCGCCCTCGAGGTGGTGCCCGTGGCGGAGGGTCGCGAGCTGCCCGCCCTGCTCACGGCCCTCAAGGCCCAGCTGGAGCAGTTCGGCCCCGACGAGGTGGTCGTGCTGAGCCCGTTCGGCGAGCAGTCGTCGCTCGTGGGGCGCTTTCTGGCCCGCGAGCCGGCCACCAAGGAGGAGCGGCAGCTGCGCGAGCTGTTGTCGGGGGAGCGCGCGGTCGCGTGGCGTTCCATCTTCAAGGGAAAGGGGCTGGATGCTGCTGCCGTGGTGCTGACCGACATCACGCCCGCCGCTGCAGCCTGGGCCGATGAGCGCCGCCTCAGCTGGAACGACCTTCTCTACGTCGGCATGACGCGGGCGCAGTACCGCTGCACGGTGCTCAGGTCGGATCACGCTCGCCGTTGGCGCGACGCCGACTTCGTCCCAGAGGGGGGCGTCCCTCTCCCATAGAGCGACAACCGGGTCAGACGAGTCATCAGCGGTCTGATCGCCACCAGATCGAGTTTGACCCGCGCCTGCCGGTCCACACTTCCAGCCAGTGGAGTTCGTGTGTCATCGTCACGGCGAGCGATCCAACGGGCGGCGCCACCGGCGAGATCATTATGTCGATCGTCGGGCCGCCGACCTCTTCAATAGTCACCTTGCGCCTCCTTCCTTCTTTCTCGACGCGCGACACGATGAAGACTCCGCTCAGTGCTGCCCCGCCGGGCGAGAGTTGAGATGCGACGATCAGCGCACTCGCGTTTCCAGCGCCCTGCCTCGGTAGGGAAGACTCGCCTCCACCCGAATCTTGATCCATGCAGGGGTGCTTCGGCCATGGCGGCCCAAGGCCATCGAAGTACACGCGACTTCCGTTGTCGTTGCGGTAGAAAAACACCGGCTTCCCGCATTCCGGACACCGTGCATTGGGATCGAAGTCGCCTTGGAGTTGCGTCTCACGGTCAAGTCCCTGGAAGTGGTGTAACGGCTGATCCTTCGCTTTATGCGCTGAGCGCGATGAAGGTATCGGCGACCACCTCGCTTTCGGTGTCGGGCAGGACGCGCATGCGGGAGCGGGCCAGAACCTCCAGCCCGAGGTAGCGGCGCCCCTCGGCCCACTCGTCGGTCTGCTCGGCCAGGACGCCGCCGACCAGGCGGATGATCGCGTCGCGGTTGGGGAAGATGCCGACGGAGTCGGTGCGGCGGCGGATCTCGCGGTTGAGGCGCTCGTTGGGATTGTTCGACCAGATTTGGGACCACACGTCTTTGGGGAACTCGGTGAAGGCGAGGATGTCGGCCCTGGCGGTATCGAGGTGCTCGGCGACCGCGGGGAGCTTCTCTACGACGTAGTCCAGGGTGCGGTCGAACTGGGCGTGGACGTCGCCTGCGGTGGGCTGGTCATAGACGGAGTGCAGCATCGCTTTGACCGCCGGCCACATGCTCTTCGGGCTCACGCTCATCAGGTTCGCCGCGTAGTGGGTGCGGCAACGCTGCCAGGTCGCGCCGGGCAGGTTCGCCCCGATGGCATCTTTCAGGCCGGCGTGGGCGTCACTGGTGACCAGCTGGACGCCGGTGAGGCCGCGAGCGGTGAGGTCGGCGAAGAAGGCATTCCACGCCGACCCGGTCTCAGCTGTCGCGGTTTGCAGGCCGAGGACTTCGCGGCGGCCGTCGCCGTTGACGCCGGTGGCGATCAGCACGACCGTGTTCACCACCCGGCCACCCTCACGAACCTTCATCGTCAGAGCGTCGGCGGCGACGAACGTGAACGGGCCCGCCTCAGCCAAAGAGCGGTGCCGGAACTGGTTCACGTGCTCGTCGAGCTCCGCAGCCATCCGGGACACCTGCGACTTCGACAGGGCGTGAATGCCGAGCGTCTTCACCAGCTTGTCCATCCGCCGCGTGGACACCCCGGCGAGGTAGCAGTCCGCGATCACGGTGATCAGGGCCGCCTCGGAGCGCTTCCTGCGCTCCAACAGCCATTCGGGGAAGTAGGTGCCTTGGCGCAGTTTCGGGATCGCGACATCGATCGTGCCAGCCCTGGTGTCGAGATCGCGGTGGCGGTAGCCGTTGCGATGGGTGAGGCGGTCAGGGGACGGCTGACCCCATTCGGCGCCGACCACAGCATCGGCGTCGGCGGACAGGAGGGCGTTGATCATGGTCTGCAGCAAGTGCCGCATCAAATCCGGGGAAGCGTCGGCAAGGGCTTCACCGAGCAACGTTGCAGGGTCGACAATGTGGGGAGCGGTCATCGTGTTGATGCCTTTCGAGTTGGGGTAAGAGACTTCTCGAAGGATCACACGGTGACCGCGTTCACGTCAGTAACGACGTGCGCGACCACCGTGGGTTACACCACTATGCGGGACTCCACTCCGCAACCCTCGTGCTTCGGTCATGGACCCAGCTATGTCCTCCCACATGCGAACATCATTGAGCATGACCTCCCGAAGCGTTGAGTCGACGAGGTGGGGCCTTCCTAGCTTGGCTCTGTCGATGCCGAGCAACGCAAGCGAGAGCGCGGCCCAACAGGTGCGTCGTGCCATTCCCACCACCACGAATTCGCGCTCGCTGAGCTGCGGGCCTGGGTTGGTGAGCATCCGGCTCGCCAAATAGGCGGCCGCCCAAGTTCTCAGGGCTTCACGCGCGAAGAAGCTCAAGTCTGATTGCAACCGGGCGCTCAGGGTGATGAGGGTCTTGGGTGGTGTGAAATCGTCCGCCTCGTAAGATTCGTTGAGTTTCTCGACCGTGTCGTAGGGCAGGCGCACCATCACGCCGAGCGCGCTGAATGCGTCAATCGTTACCGGGTTGCTGAATAGCGGGTCGGCGGTCGGGGAGTGGGCAACAAGAGAGCCGCCCATGGCGCCCATCAGTTCTGCCGCCCACAGCACCAGTGGGTAGCGGACGTTGCCATCGGCGGTCAAGGTGGCTGTCCATCCATCGCCCGCGCAGATAGCCCACTCTCCGTCGCTGGGCAAACATAGGTACGAAGCGGCGAAGTCCGATGCCATCTCTGCCAGACGGTCTTCGATCAAGAGATGGAGTGTGGCTGTGCCTAGAGAACTCGGTTCGCGCGTGATGGTGATGGGCCGATATGTGTCATCGGGGATGCACTCGCGAAGGTACGGGTCGATGTCGAGCATTCGCTCCAGGTCGTCGCCCTCGATGGGTGCGTGCGAGATGCCCAACCGGTCGAACTCTTCGAGAATCTGTTGCGTCGTCCTGAAGCGGGCAGTGAACCACCATGGCTCGGGAATCTCGCGTTGAGTCACGACGCGGCCCCCGACGCAGTCGACGACTCTCTCGACGATGTCATGCGGGATGATCGAATCGAGTTGGCCGGCGAGTCCAGCGACGCTCCAGCCGTCGCCCGCAACGACGAAGAGCAGGCGTGACCAGTCGCGGAAGTCGTCATCGAAGTGGTCGACCACCGCATCGTGATTCGGGTCAGTCCACGTCGTGACGTGAAGTTCATATGCCGGAATGTCGTCGCCTGACCATTGCGAGTGACAATGCGTGCGGCCCGCGCGCCGCACGATGCCATCGTCGCCGTCCTCTTCCAGGGGGGTGCCAATGCTCTCGAGCAAGGCGAAGTCGTAGAGCAGTTCGATGATGTCGTCGGCGTCGAGAACGTCGTCGTCGAGCTGGTCGTCAGACATGCTTGAATCCTCACATACAGAGGCGACACGGTGAGTCTGTGGCAGGACGACAATTGTGCGGCTCCTGGCGTCAACGAAAGGCCACCCCTAGTGCGCGAAATCATCTGCCCCAACTGCGGCAAGGCCTTCACGATTGACGAGGCCGGATACGCCGACATCCTCAAGCAGGTGCGCGGTACTGAGTTCGATAAGCAGCTTCACGAGCGTCTTGAGCTTGCCGAGCGCGAGAAGAAGCAAGAGCTCAAGCTGGCGCAGACTCAGGCAGATGCGGAGCGGGCGAAGCTGCTCAGTGAGCTTGAGCAGGCATGCGCCGAGAGGCAGTCGGCTGTGGAACTCGCCGAGGCCAAGCTCGCGGCAAAGCTTCAAGACCAGCTGGCCGAGAAGGTTGCGGAGGTCGAGAAGCTGAAGGCGAGCATCCAGGCGTCAGATCAGGCGAAGCAGCTGGCCGTGATCGAAGCGACCACGCGCGTTGAGAAAGAGCGCGACCGGCTCAAGGCCGACCTCGAAATGGCCGAAGCGCAGAAGGCGCTCGGCGAGAAGGCACTGCAAGACAAGTACGAGACGCAGATCAAAGATCGCGACGACGCGATCGAGCGGCTCAAAGACATGAAGGCGCGGCTGTCGACCAAGATGGTCGGCGAGACGCTCGAGCAGCACTGCGAGACCGAGTTCAACCGCATTCGCGCCACGGCTTTTCCGCGCGCGTACTTCGAGAAAGACAACGACGCGCGGTCGGGCAGCAAGGGCGACTACATCTTTCGTGACTCGGATGATGCCGGCACCGAGATCGTGTCGATCATGTTCGAGATGAAGAACGAGAACGACGGCACGGCCACCAAGAAGAAGAACGAAGACTTCTTGCGCGAGCTCGACAAAGACCGCACCGAGAAGGGCTGCGAGTACGCGGTGCTCGTGTCGCTGCTCGAGCCCGAGAGCGAGCTCTACAACTTCCGGCTCTGTCGATGTCTCGCACCGGTACCCGAAGATGTATGTGGTGCGTCCGCAGTTCTTCTTGTCCGTCGATCACGGTGCTGCGTAATGCGGCGCTCGGGTCGCTGCAGTACAAGCAGGAGTTGGCACTGGTGAAGGCGCAGAACGTTGATGTGACGAACTTCGAGAGCGATCTGGATGCGTTCAAGACGGGATTCGCGCGCAACTACGACCTCGCTGCGCGCCGATACAACGAAGCGATCGACGAGATCGACAAGGCGATCGCGCGGTTGCAGAAGGTGAAGGATGCCCTGCAGGGCTCCGAGCGCAACCTGCGGTTGGCGAACGACAAGGCTCAGGATGTGACCATTAAGAAGCTGACGCGGGGGAACCTGACGATGGCGGCGAAGTTTGCTGAGGTGGGGGAGCCCGAGTCGGAGTGAGCTTCCCCTGGCGCTGCGGTAATTTCGTTATACAATAATCGGCATGGCGAACGAAACCATCAACGGCAAGCCCGTGACCGAGGAGCAGATCGTGGCGTGGGCCGCTGAGGCCGAAGCGGGCTACGACGTCGCGGCGCTCAAGAAGCGCGGGCGCGGGCGTCCTGGGCGTGGCGCTCAGCCGTCTCAGGTAGTCGCACTGCGGCTGACCGCAGATGAGATCGCCATGCTCGACGCGCGTGCTGAGCGAGAAGGCAAAAGCCGTTCTGAAGTGATCCGCGAAGCGCTGACTGCGTGAGGGTTCACGACTCGGCGCTCAAGCACGGAGTGCTGCCCGACGACGCGATTCACGCTGCGACGTGGGCGCTGTGGATCGAAGATCTCGACGATGACAGCCCGGCTCGCCAGTTGCGGCTCGGGTTCGACACGAAAGAACTGGGCGAGAGCGACATCACCGACCGGTGCGGCGCTCAGCCAGAAAATTCTCGGCTCCGGCTGATCGGACGAAACCAGCAGGAACCTCGCGACGCTCGAGGCGCGCAGAGTCGACGGTTGAGCGCTTGACGGTACGCTTGACCGCGTCGGAGTCGACGGCGCGACGTTCCATGCTCTCCACCTCCTGGGTTACTGGCTTGAGTGCAACAGTAGCGCTCAACACTCTGCGGCCGATGTAGACCTCGAACGCGGCGACCCGAGCCGGGTTACACGCCGTCGCCGAGACTGAGCAGAATCCAAGTGCAACCAGCAACTACCGTGGTCTCCATGCACGTGCGCCTCTCACTGATCGACTCGGTGCCACCCGTCACGCGCGACATCGCGATCGACCCGAGCACGTCGCTCGACGTCGTGCACCTCGTCATTCAGCGGCTCTTCGGCTGGCAGAACGTGCACCTGCACCGCTTCGACTCGGCTGACCCGTTCGAGCGGTGGCGCGCGGATGCGCCTGAACCCCGCGCGTGGCTGTTGCCGTCCCTACTCGACGAGTTCGACGGCGAACCCGACACTGACGCCACACTCGCCGAGGCCCTCGCCGTGGGCGGCGGCACGCTCTGGTACGAGTATGACTTCGGCGACAGTTGGCGGCTCACGATCACCGCGATCGACGGCGACGACACCCCGCGGTGCGTGCTCGCGGCGGTCGGGCACCCGCCGCGCGACGACTCCGGCGGAGTCCACTCGTTCAACGAACGCCGCGCCGCACGGTCTGCCGCCTCCGAGCCGGTCGACATCGACTCGCTCAACACGAGCGCGCAGACCCTGCTTGCCGCCACGCGCTCCCTGCCACGTCTGCGCCCCCTCCTCACGCGCGTCACAACCGACGTCGGCTCAGAGTGGTGCGCGCGCATCGCGGCCGCGGTGCAGCATCCACCGATCATTGACGACGCCGCAATTGCCGCCAGCATCAGACCCATCGAATGGATGCTGCGCCGCATCGGCCCCGACGGCACAGCCCTCACCGCCGCAGGTTGGCTGCCGCCCGCGATCGTGCGTGACGCCATGCGCGAGCTCAACTGGGAGCACCGCGATGTCGGCATGATGAATCGCGAAGACCGCACGTTCGCGATTGCCGATCTGCGGGCGCTCATGCGGCAGCTCGGGCTTCTGCGCGTTGCGAAAGGCCGCATTGCTCGGACCGCTGTGGCGCGGCGCCTGGTCAACGACTCGCGGACGCTGTGGCAGCACGTCGCCGAGCAACTCGTCGCGCGACAACCGGGCGCGGTCGATCGCGACCTCATGCTGCTGATGGCGCTGCAGTTGGTGTCGGGTGAGGCGCTCGATGAGCATCCGCTGGCGGAGCGCATGGCGCGCGACCTCAGCGCGTTGGGTTGGCGAGATCGCGGCGGCAATCGGCCCGACGAACTGGTGCACGGTCGCGTGACGCCGGCGACGGCGTCGAACATGCTGTCGTGGGCGCTGCAGCCGCTGCGCGACCTGGGCGCGTACCCCGAGGGCGAACGGCGGCGGTGGCAGTGGGGCAGCGAGCCGACCCCGGTCGGGCGAGCGCTCGGGTGGGCGATGCTGGGTGGGCAACTAGCTCAGGTTGACGCGACGTAGTGCTTCGGCTGCCCGCAACACCAGGTCGTCGCGTCCTTCTGAGATCGTGGGTGAGTCTTCGCCGAGCACATCGATAGTCAGATCGGCGATCTCGTCAGCAGTGGTGAGGCCGAGAGAAGTGATGAGCGCCGTGATGTCGGGGTAGTCCTTGCGGGCGTAGCGCGCCATCTTCATTGCGAGCAACGCGCGCGGCGAAGCGACCCTGATCGTGTGAGAGCCGATCGGCACCTCGACGAAATGCGCCTCGTCGGCGATGTCGAAGACGATGAAGGGTCGAGCGTTCTCGTTGACCCAGGTCGGGCTGAGCCCATGCTCCTCGGCCATCGCGCGACCGATTCGCACGACGGCCTCGAAAGGGCGAAAGAGCCCATCGACATCAGGCGTCAGCTGCTCGCGGCCCAGTTGCAGGGCCATGGCGGCACCGCCGACGAGATAGGCGTCGATCTCGATGCCCTCGGCGGCGGCCCGGTCGAGCAGTTCTCGCAGGAGTTCGCGAATCTCGGCCGCGCTGAGTTGCCGATAGCCGTCGCTCACGCAATCGCCCAGTCTTCAGCTCGTGACAGCAGGTTCTTCGCGCGAAACACGGCCGGCGTGCGTTCTCGTAGCCACGCTCGAAACTCAGGGCTCGGGTCGTCGCCCAAAGCCGTCTCACGGTCGAGCGCGGGAACATCGCGCATCCATGCCGGAATCGACACGGTCGCGCCCTCCAGTGCGTATGCGAATGCCGTGGCTAGGAACGTTTGCCACGTACGGTCGGGCACGGGAGTGTGCGGCTCGCGAATGACCCATTGCGGAACCTCGAGGGCACTCTGCGAGACAAAACGCTTGAGGCGGCCTACTGCTTCTGTCAGATCACGGATGCCCGCCTCTTCGTCTCCGCGTCGCAGATGTGTCGTGATCGCGCGCGCGGCACTCGGGGCCGAGATGAGGTCAGCCGCGTCAGTGCGCGTCGGCTCGGCCGCCCAGCCTGCAGCCAGAAGCAGCGCCTGCATGGTCGACCACGTGGGGTCGAGATCATCACTCTCGATGCGGCTCACGGTCGATTGAGCGACACCTGCTCGACGTGCCAGCGCTGACTGCGAAATGCGCGCGCGCGTTCGAGCTGTGCGAACGGTGTCGGCGGCAGTGGGCACGAGCTTCTCCTAGTTATGCGTATACGCATAACTGTACTCTTCGAAACTCCTCCCGTCTACGAGATGCCTCATGCGGATTCACCAGCTAGGCGTCGGGCGGCAGATCGTCGACAGAATTCGGGCATCCTGCCCCGCATGACCGGCGCCTTTCGCACGTACCAGCCCACCGTCACCCGGCCCGTGACCGAAGACGACCTGCGGCCCCCCGAGGCGCAGCTCGCCTACGCGCTCGGGCCGGCGATTCGTTGGCAGCTGTGGCTGTTCTTTCCGGCGAACGACGACGGGTTCGGGGGCGCGGCGATGCCGTGCGACGACCTGCCGCGCCGCGCGCCCGCCGACGCCGCCGACACGCTCTTCACCGTCATCGACGCGGTCGCGCAGCATTCGGGTGCGACCGAACTCATCCTGGGTCTGGAGCGTCGCGGTGGCCCCGACCCCGGCCGCCTTGATCGCGAGTGGATGCTCGCCGCATCCACCGCCGCCGACCGAGCCGCCGTGCGCCTGCGCGCGGTGCTGATCAGCCACACCCGCGGAGTGCGCGAGCACGAGCCGCCCGCCCCGACCCTCGCTGGATTGCACCTCAAGACGGAGCGCTTCGATGCTTAGTTCACTACACTTAGTCAACATGGGGAACCAGGTGAATGTGCACGAGGCGAAGACTCGCCTTTCTGAATTGCTCGCGCGGGTGGAGCGCGGCGACGAGATCGTCATCGCTCGCGGGGGAGTTCCCGTCGCCCGCCTGGTGGCCTTCGAGCCGTCGGCCGAGCGCGAGCTGGGATTCTTGCCCGGGCTCGACACCCCCACGTCGTTCTTCGAACCGCTGCCCGAGTCCGAACTTGCTGCGTGGGAGGGCGTACTCGGTGCCAGCCCCGGGGAGTCGTCGCCGTGACTCTTCTGCTCGATACGCATGTGCTGATCTGGGCGCTGGCTGCACCGCATCGTTTGCCGGAGGCTGTTCGAGCCCGAGTTGCCGATCGTCGCGAGCCCCTGGTGGTGTCGGCGGCGAGCGCGTTTGAGATCGCCACGAAGAACCGCCTGGGGCGGCTGCCCGAAGCGACCGCGCTCGTGCACTCCTTCGACGAACAGGTCACAAGACTCGGGGCAGACCTGATTGCCATCGAGGCGCGCCACGCAATCACTGCAGGCTTGCTGGACTGGCCGCACCGCGATCCCTTTGACCGCATGTTGGCAGCGCAAGCGATGAGCGAAGGCTTCGAGCTGGTGTCTGCTGACGCCGCATTCGCCCGCCTGTCCGGACTGTCAGTGTTGTGGGGGTGATCATCCCCCGGTGATCGCCGCACGAGGTCAAGGTGAACCGGAAGAGCCCACCACCCGTGTCAGAGGTAGGGGTCACAATGAGGACACGAGCAGAGCCCCGGCCAGAGGAGGATTCCCGTGTATGTGACCACGAACGAGCACGGCGAGCGACTGCTCGTCACCTCGGCGAGCGACCTCAGTCGCGCCGCCGAGTGCGAGTTCGCGGTCGCGCGCGACCTCGACGCGCGGCTCGGGCGGCTGCCCGCCGTCGAGCAGCCGAAAGACGCGATGCTCGAGCGCACCTCCGCCATGGGCGACGCCCACGAGGCCGCGATCATCGCCGACTACCGCGCCCGCGCCGCCCACCCCGACGACGTGCTCGAGATTACGCGTGCCGACAGTGCCGGGCTCGACGCCGTCGAACCTTTCGCCGAGCAAACACTCGACGCGTTGCAGCGCGGCGTTCCCGTCATCGTGCAGGCCACCTTCGTCGACCGCGACCACAGCACAGGGGAGCGGGGCGACCTGCCGATCGCCTTCGTCGGGTACGCCGACTTCCTCGTGCGGACGCCCGACGGCGCCTACCGCGTGCAAGACAGCAAACTCGCGCGCCGCGCCAAAGTGACCGCACTCCTGCAGCTCGCCGCCTACGCCGAGCAGCTCGAGCGGCTCGGCATCCCCGTCGACCGGGAGGTGGAGCTGATCCTCGGCAACCGTGAGCTGAGCATCCACCGCCTCGACGACATCGCGCCCGTACTGCGCGCCCGACGCGCCCGCCTGCACCAGCTGCTGCGCGACCGCGACGCCGCCGGCGCACCCATCGCGTGGCGCGACCCCAGTGTCACCTACTGCCGCAGCTGCGCCTGGTGCGAGCACGAGATCGCCGCCCACGACGACGTCAGCCAGGTCGCCGGGCTCACCGGAACGCAGTGGACCAAGCTCGGCGCCGCCGGCATCGAGACCCTCGCCCAGCTCGCCGAGAGCCGCGGTGCGGTCGACGGCATCGCCGCGAGCACGCTCGACACCCTGCGACTGCAGGCCGAACTGCAGCGCCAAGCCGCCGGAGCCGACCCCGGCACGGCCCCGCCCGTGCGCGTGCGCGACCCTGCCGTGCTGCACGCCCTGCCCGCGCCCAGCCCCGGCGACCTCTACTTCGACTTCGAAGGCGACCCGCTCTACACCGAGCACGACCCCGCCCGCTGGGGCCTCGACTACCTCTTCGGCATGGTCGACGCCGACAGCCGGTTCACCGCCTACTGGGCGCACAGCTTCGCCGACGAACGGGATGCCCTGCTCGCCTTCCTCGCCGACGTGCAAGCCCGTCGCGCCATCCACCCCGACCTGCACGTCTACCACTACGCCGCCTACGAGCGCACCCACCTGCGGTCGCTGAGCGCCCGGCACGGGGTGGGGGAAGACATCGTCGACGAGTGGCTGCGCAGCGGCCTGCTCGTCGACCTGTACCCGGTCGTGCGCAAGGCTCTGCGCGTGGGCAGCCCCAGCTACTCGATCAAGTACCTCGAACCCATCTACTGGCCCGAAGCCCGTGAGGGAGCCGCCGTCGCGCGGGGCGACGACTCCGTCGCCGAATACGTGCGGTCGCGCGAGCTGCGGGCCGCGGGCGACACCGCCGCCGCGCAGCAGATACTCGACGACATCGGCGACTACAACCGCGTCGACTGCGTCAGCACGCTGCGGCTCGCCTCGTGGTTGCGCGAGCTCGCGGCGGAGCATCCCGCACCGGCACCCGCCTTTCTCGATGACGAGGATGACGCGGTGAGCGATGGTCCCGAGATCGACGACTCACCCCTGCGCACCGCCCTGCTCGAGCTCGCCGCCAACGTCGACGGCACCCCCTCGACCGAGCCCGACCGCAGCCCCGAGCAGCGCGCCCTCGCCTACGCGGCCGCCGCCATCGACTACCACCGCCGCGAGCACAAGACCTACTGGTGGGAGCACTTCGACCGCCTTGTCGCGCCCCTCGACGAGTGGGCCGATGTGCGCGACGTCTTCACCGTGGCACCGGATGCTCCGCACGACGCCACCCCGTGGGGCAAGACCGGCAAGCAGCGGTCGCTGCGCCGCACGCTCACCCTCCACGGAACGTGGGCCCCCGGCTCCCGCCCGACCGTCGGTGGCATGAGCGGCCCCTTCGCCGTGTACGACCAGCCCGCGCCCATGCAGTCGAACAACCGCGACCGGCTCGCGCGCTCCACCCGCAGCGTCTCCATCGCGGCCGTCGCCGACGACCACATCGTCGTGACCGAAACCCTCGCTGACGGCGTCGACGAGTACAGCGACCTGCCCGTCGCCCTCACGCCCGGGCCGCCCCCGCCTGCCGGGCAGCAGAAACCAGCCATCGAAGAGTGGGGCGCTGCGCTGGTCGATGCCCTGTCGGCGCCGCAGGGCGTGTGGCCCGCCGAACCCGTCGGCGACCTCCTGCGCCGCCGACCGCCGCGCACCCGCAGCGGTGCGCCCCTCGCGCCCGTCACGCCGGGTGCGCACGGGGAGCCCGACCGTGTCGCAGCCGTCGTCGCGAGCCTGCTCGACCTCGACCGCTCCTACCTCGCCGTGCAGGGCCCGCCCGGCACCGGCAAGACCTACCTCGGCTCGCACGTCATCGCCACGCTCGTGCGCGACCACGGCTGGAAGGTCGGCGTTGTCGCCCAGAGCCACACGACCGTCGAGCACGTGCTCGACGGTGTCGTGCAGGCAGGTCTCGACGGTCGGCTCGTCGGCAAGGCACCCAAGCGCGGCGCAGACACCGCCGACTACGCCACGGCGCGCTGGACCGTGCTCGGCGCCGCCGACCAGCTCGACATCTTCACCACCGACCGTCCCGAGGGGTACGTGATCGGCGGCACCGCGTGGGACTTCGCCCACCCCCAGCGCGTCGGCCGCCGCAGCCTCGACCTCCTCGTCATCGATGAGGCCGGCCAGTTCGCCCTCGCCGCCACCATCGCGGCGAGCGTGAGCGCGACGAACCTGCTACTGCTCGGCGACCCGCAGCAGCTGCCCCAGGTGAGCCAGGGCAGCCACCCCGAGCCCATCGATGGCAGCGCACTCGGATACCTCAGCGACGGGCACGACGTGCTGCCCGACGATTTCGGGTACTTCCTCGCCGAAACGCGCCGCCTGCACCCCGCCCTCGCCGAGCCCGTCTCGCGGCTCAGCTACGAGGGGCAGCTGCGCGCGCACGCGAGTGCCGCCGTGCGCGAGCTCGACGGCGTCGCACCCGGACTGCATCCCGTGCCCGTCGAGCACCACGGCAACGCGACCGAATCGGTCGAGGAGGCCGACCAGGTTGTGCGCCTCGTGCAGCAGCACCTCGGCACCGAGTGGTACGACGGCGAGCAGGTGTGCGCCCCCACGCGCACCATTCGGGACGACGACATCATCGTCGTCACCCCCTACAACGCGCAGCAGCAGTGCATCCGCGAACGTCTCGACGCCGCCGGGCTGCACGACACGCGTGTCGGCACCGTCGACAAGTTCCAGGGGCAGGAAGCCGTCATCGCGATCGTCTCGCTCGCCGCCTCCAGCTCACGCGACGCACCCCGCGGCATGGAGTTCCTGCTCAACCGCAACCGCCTCAACGTCGCTATCTCGCGTGCCCAGTGGGCCGCCTACCTCGTGTACTCGCCCGGCTTGCTCGACTCGCTGCCCGCCACACCCGGGGGAGTGGCCGAGCTCAGCGCCTTCATCCGCCTCACCGAGGAACGGCCCGATTGACCGGCACCGGGAGTGCCACCAACCTCTCCTCCCCGTGAAGCTGTCGACGTAGCGAGTCCACGGTCGCCCCTCGAGCATGCGCACGAAGTGACTTAGTAAGGCACTCTTCCTCGAATGATCTCCACTTCATCCACCCGCGATTGATTCGGCCACTTCTGTGAACTATGGTTGGCAACAGATAGAGGTGAGAAAGACGGCCATCTTCGACCGGTGGTTGTCGAATGTCAAGGACATGCGCGCCGTCGCACGCATCCTGGTGCGCATCGATCGACTCGCACAGGGGAACGCAGGCGACGCTCGATCGATAGGTTCAGGACTATGGGAACTGCGCATCGACTGCGGGCCCGGGTACCGGGTCTACTACCTGCGACGCGGAAAGGCTCTCGTGCTTCTGTTGTGCGGCGGTGACAAGTCGACGCAGTCGCGTGACATCGAGCGGGCGTACGAGTTGGCGAGCGAGTGGAGAGGGCGGCACCATGAAAGCTGAGACGGTGAGTCGCTTTGATGCGGCCGACTACCTACCGGACGTGGAAACGGCGGCGGCGTACCTGGAAGCCGCGATCGAAGAAGCCGGAGACGACCCGGCTGTGATCGCTACGGCTCTTGGCGCCATCGCGCGTTCCGGCAACCTCAGCGAGTTGTCACGTCGAACAGGGATAAGCCGCGAAGGTCTGTACAAGGCGCTCTCCGCCGAGGGCAATCCCAGCTTTGCGACGATCGTCAAGGTAGCTAGGGCTCTCGGGCTCTCCATCGAGTTCCACGCCAGCGCACCGTAGGACGCATGCACACAGCCTGTGCCATGGCTTCAGACAGTCAACTATCGCCGTCGCGGCGCGGGTAATTTCGTCATACGATAATGCGCATGGAGAGAGGCGAGACGGTCGTTGGCGAACCGGTCGCCGACGAGCAGATCGTTGCATGGGCCGCCGAGGCTGAGTCCGGCTACGGTGTGGACGCTCTCAAGAAACGTGGCCGCGGTCGACCCGGTCGCGGGGCGGTTGCCTCGCAAGTAGTCGCACTGCGCCTCACCGAGGAGGAACTCGCCGACATCGATGCGCGTGCCGCGCGTGATGGAAAGACGCGCTCTGACGTGATTCGAGAGGCATTGCACAACGCAGTCACGTGAGATCCAGGCTCGCTGCGTCTCTCGCTACCGTGGAGCCATGCGCGTACGACTCCGCCTCGCAGACTCCGCGCCCTTAATCTGGCGCACGCTCGACATCGATCCGAGCACACCCCTCGACGTCATGCACCTCGTGCTGCAGCGGCTCTTCGACTGGCAGAACGTGCACCTGCACCAGTGGCGCACCCTCGACCCCTGCTCTCGCGCCCACGACGGCGTCGACCTCGCGTGGCTGCCCGCCAACCTGCTCGACGAGATGGACGGACTGCCCGACACCGACGAGACGATCGGCGACGCGCTCGCCCTCGCCGACGGCACGCTCCACTACGAGTACGACTTCGGCGACAGCTGGCACGTCGCGATCGAACGGCTCGACGACGAGAGCGACGACATCAAACGCAGCAACGATGCCCGGCCCATGCCCGCGGTCGACGGCGCAAGGCGCGGCCCGCTCGACGACGTCGGAGGTATCCACGCCTGGAACGAGGCCGTCGCCATCCCGCAACGTTCTCGCATGCCCGTCGACCCGGCGCAGTTCGACCCGGCAACGGCGACCGCGTCGGTGCGCCGACTGCTCGACGTCACGACCGAGCTGCCCGCGCTGCGGCCACTGCTGACGCGCGTGAACTCCGAAGTGGGACAGAAGTGGCTCGAGCGCGCTGCGGCGGCGGCCGAACATCCACCGATTGCCACCGACGCCGCAATCGAGGCGAGCATCGCGCCCGTCCGCTGGATGCTCCGCCGTATCGGCCCCGAGGGCACAGCCCTCACCGCTGCAGGCTGGTTGCCGCCCGCCCTCGTGCGCGAGGCCATGCGCGAGCTCGGCTGGGAGCACCGCGATGTCGGGAAGATGAACCGGGAAGATCTCACTCCCGACATCTCCGACCTGCGTGCCCGGATGCGCTGGCTCGGGCTGCTGCGCGTTGCGAAGGGCCGCATCGCGTTGACGGCGGTCGCGCGGCGCCTTGTCGGCGACCCGGGCGGGCTGTGGCGGCACGTCGCCGAGAACCTCGTTTCCCGGCAGACGAGCGACGTCAGCCGCGACCTCATGCTGCTGCTAGCCCTGCACCTGGTCACGGGCCGAACGCTCGACGAGCGGCAGCTCGCGGCGCAACTCGCGCTCGACCTCACCGCTCTCGGCTGGCGCGATCCGGGTAGGGGAGTCCCCGGCGATCAGCTGGAAGGCACCGTGTCGACAGACTCGGTGCGGTACATGCTCTACGAGGTGCTCCCGGCGCTGCACGACCTCGGCGCGTTCGCAGAAGGCCGCAAGCGCTGGGAGTGGAGTGGCGAGCTGACCTCTACTGGTCGTGCGCTGGGCTGGCAGATGCTTGGCAGAATGCTGCCCGCCTAGAGCCGCCTCCTCGGGTTGCTCCTCCCCAGCAGGTCGGGCGGGTTGCCACCGCACGGATGTTGGCACGATCGACATGCGGAGTCGACTCGCGCGGCATCCTTCACGGCATGACCGGCGCCTTCCGCACCTACCGCCCCGTGGCCGCCGACGACCTTGAGCGACTCGAAGCGCGCATCGCCTCCGTGCTCGGCCCCGCCATCCGCTGGCAGCTGTGGTTGTTCTTCCCGCCCAGCGCGTTCGGCGGCGACGGGCTCAGCATGCCGTGCAACGACCTGCCGCGGCGCCCGCCCGCCGACGCGGCCGACATGCTGTTCACGGCGATCGATGAGATCGCCCGCCACACCGCGCACACCGAGCTTATTCTCGCGCTCGAGCGGCGCGGGTCGCCCGACCCCGGTCGCCTCGACCGCGACTGGATGCGCGTCGTCGCCGACGCCTGCGACCGGGCGGGCGTGCACCTGCGGTCCGTCCTCATCAGTCACATGCGCGGCGTACGCGAGCACGCGCCGCCCGAGTCGACCCTCGTCGAAGCCTGATCCGTGAAAGTTATACCCGGTTATACTTTCGGCATGAAGACCGCGATCTCGGTTCCCGACCCGCTGTTCGAGAAGGTGGAACGTGCGCGGCCCGACCTCGGCATGAGCCGCTCGCAGTTCTACGCGACCGCGGCGCAGCACTACCTCGACAGCGTCGAGCGTGAGGCTCTCACGAGCGAGATCGACGCGGCACTGCAGACCGTGCGCGGCGACTCCCACGCGCGGGCTGCGGAGGAGCGCGAGCGCGCCGACCTCTCGCGACAGTCGCTGCGTCGGCTGGAGCTCCTCACTGAGGATGACGACTGGTGATCGCACGCGGCGACGTGTGCTGGGTCGATCTCGGGCCCATCGTCGATCGGGGCCCGGCAAAGCACCGCCCCGTCATCATCGTCCAGAGCAACGACTACACGCGCTCTCGACTCGGCAGGGTCGTCGTCGCGGCGATCTCGAGCAGGACGGCGCGTGCGGGAATCCCTGGGAACGTCTTCGTTCCCGCGAGTGCGAGCGGTTTGCCGAAAGACTCCGTCGTGATCGCCACCGAGGTGCTGACGCTTGACCGAGACCACATCGGCGAGCCGATCGGCCGGCTGCCGACGCCCCTCATGCGGGAGATCGACTCGGGGCTGCGGCGCGTGCTCAGTCTGTAGGGCGGCTCGGCTCGCGCTGAGCATCCCGAACCGCATCATGACCGGGCTTCGCCTGCCACGGCCAGCGGCCCGTGATCTCCAGCTCGAGCACGAAGCTCAAGCCGGTGCGCACGAGCACGATGATGGCGAGCACTCCCACGTTCTCGAGGGTCGGCTCGACCGCGACCGTGCGCACGATGTCGCCCGCGACGAGGAACTCGAGGCCCAGCAGGATCGACCGGCCCAGGTGTCGGCGCAGCGACTCGAAGACGTCACCTGACCGTCGCACCAGGTTGGGCACCGCGAGGGCCGCCGAGACCAGTACGCCCACGAGGACGGCGACGATGCCGACCCCCTCGAGCACGTTTGCGGCCAGAGATGCCCATTCGCGAAACTGCTCATCGATCAGCATGCCGACAGCCTAGGGGCGGTGTGGGCGCAGGCCGAAGCCGTTGACAGTCCAGTACGATTCCTGTGCATGAGCGAGCAGGTGACCGTGCACGAGGTGAAGACGCGCCTGTCAGAACTGCTTGCGCGCGTCGAACTCGGCGGCGACATTGTCATCGCCCGCGGCGGACGGCCCGTGGCGCGACTCGTCGCCGTCGAGCCGGTGGCCGAGCGGGAGCTCGGGTTCCTGCCCGGCGTTGACACAACACCCGCGTTCTTCGAGCCGCTGCCGCACGACGAGCTCGCAGCCTGGCAACCCTGCTCCTGCTCCTGCTCGACGCGCACGCAGACCCGTTCGACAGAATGCTCGCCGCGCAAGCCGCCGCTGAGGGGCTGCCGCTTGCCACCGTGGACCGCGTCTTCGATGAGGCGGCCGGCGTCACCGTTGTCTGGGACTGACGGCGGCCGCTCCTACAGCCCGAGCTCGCCGAGAACGTCCGGCCACGCGAGCGAGCCGGCAGTCGCCCACAGCACGAGCCCGACCGCCGCAGCGCCCACGAGCAGCGACACGACGAGGTACACCCACAGCGGCGCCGAGCCGCGACCCGTTGCGCGGTGCACGTGCGCGGCGCGGGAGATGAGGTAGGGCAGGGGGCCGAGGATGATCCAGAACACGGAGGGACGCGAGGCGTAGCCGAGGGCGCCGAGGCGCCGGAAGTCGGCGACGACGGCGAGCACGAGCCACGCGAGCGTGAGCCCGCTCGCGACCCACGCCGAGATCGCCGCGACCGGCGACGGCGGGTCGCTGAGCACGAGCGCTCCCACGCCGATGACGAGCAGCAGGTTCAGGATGGGGGAGAGCGCGAGCAGCCAAGCACCCGCCGTGCCCGTCGCGAGCGGCGTGCGCCGCACCGGCGCCGACGCGGCAGACGACCCCCACGAGCGCTCCATGGGGGCGTAGTCGACCGACTCCAATTCGGCGACCGACGTGGGTGCCGCGAACGACCCCGCGGCCGTCGGCACGGCGGCGCCCGACTCGGCCCACGGAGGGGTCTCTGTCTTCCAACTGCCGGCACCGAACGGGTCGGCGACCACGGAAGAAGAGACGGCAGCAGAGCCGACCGCCCCAGAACCGACCGCCGCAGAACCCACTGCCGCTGAACCCACCGACGACACCGGCTTCGTGCCCTCGAGCTCCGACGGCACCGCGAAGGTCGTCGCCTCGGTCACCGCGGGGGAGGCGACCGATGCGGCGGAGGCCGCCGAGCGTCGCGGTGAGCCCAACCCGAGCCCAGCATCCTCATCGGGGCGCACGTGATCGGTCCACGCCGTGCCGTCCCACCAGCGTCGCGTCGCCGGCAGCGACGGATCGCGATACCAGCCCTCGGGCAGATTCGTCTCCGTCACGCCGATCCTCTCGCTGGGTAATGCTCAGACTGTGCGGCCAGCGTACGCGCCCCCAGCCCACCTCGCTAGGGTCGACCCGCCATGAACGACCCCCACGACCGCACCGACGGCCCGAGCGCCAACCCGGGCCCCGCGCGCCGCCCCGGCGTCGTGCGCAGCGCCGCCGGGCTCGCCGCCGACCTGGCCTACATCGCGCGATCGCGACTGGGCCCCGTGCGGTACGGGATGCTCCCGCCCCCGCCGAACGACCCGCTTGACGAGGACGGCAGCGGCCCGGCGCGGCCGCCCGTGCTGCTCATCCCCGGCGTGTTCGAGTCGTGGCACTACCTGCGCGCCATCGGCGAGCGGCTCGCGGCGCGCGGGTACCCCGTGCACCGTGTCGCCGAGCTCGGCCTCAACCACCGGCCCATCGACCGCGCCGCGCGCCTGCTCGCCGACTACGTCGTCGACCGCGATCTGCGCGAGGTGGTGCTCGTCACCCACTCGAAGGGCGGGCTCATCGGCAAGGCGATGCTGCTCGCCGATGCCGACGCTGCGGCCACACCGCCGAAGCGGCGCCTCACGCGCCTGATCACCGTCAACACGCCGTTTCGCGGCACGCCCGTCGCGCGCTGGGGGCTCGGGCCGTGGCGGGAGTTCCGCCCCGAGGCGGCCATCATCCGAACGCTGGATGCTCGCACCGAGGTCAACGACCGCATTACGTCGCTCGTGAGCGCCGTCGACCAGTACGTGCCGCGCGCGATCGCGCACCTCGACGGAGCCGAGAACGTCGTCCTCGACCGGGTCGGGCACTTTCGCGTGCTCGCGCTGCCCGACGTCATCGACGAGATTGAGCGCCGCCTGCCCTGACACCCGGGGGTCTCGACCGGCCCGGTGTCCGTGTGGGGGGACCGTCAGCAGACGGCGCTCGCGCCGCGGTCAGCGGTCGGCGTTGCCGCCGTTCACTGACGTGGCGTCCTCGCCCGGGTCGCGATCGACGAAGTCCTCCAGGTCGGGAGCGAACTCGTCGTCCTCGTCCAGTTCGGGGTCCGTCTCGTCGGCCTCGGCCTGCCCGGCGCCGATGTCACCCTGCGCGCCGGGGTTGTCGCCCTGCGTGGGTTCGTCAGCGTGGTCACCGTTCGTGTGCTTCGCCATGGTCGTGCTCCTACTCTGTCGTCTTCTCGTCGGCACTACTCGTCGATACCCGGAACGGGCTCGTCTTCTCCCGCGGCATCCGGTTCGTCGTTCGCGCCCATGCCGTCGTCGATGGGCTCGCCGTCCTCGTCGGTCTGGGGCGGGTCGCTGCGCGGGTCGATGCTCGTCGTGTCGTCGCGCGAGTTCTCGGCATCGCGCGAGCTCGTGGCCTCGCGATCCTCGCCGGGCGGCGGGCCCTCGGGAATCAGCGGGTTGAACTGTCCGTCATCAGCATTGGTTCCGTGGCTGGTGTCGCTCATGCTTCATCTCCTTCGGTCTCGTCTTCGTCGATCTCGGCGCCGATCGCACCGCCGCCGAGTTCGCCCCCCACGTAGCGGTCGTCCGCTCCCTGCCCGCCGGACTCCTCGGTGTCGCTCGCGCCCGGCACCGTCAGATCGGGGTCGGTTCCCTCAACACCGCGGTCGTCGGTGCCGCTGAGGTCGACCTGCTCGTACTCGTCGGAGGTCATCTCGTCCCCGAAGCCGGAGGGGTCGGTGGTGGGGTCGTCGTCACGGCGATCGCCGTGGTGGTTCTCCCGTGCGGTGTCTTCAGTCATGCGGCCAGTGAATCGAGGTGCGAGCATCCGCACAACGGGGTTGACATTGCGCAGAAAGAGGAGGCGAACGACGCACCCGGGTTTCGGGAGCACCTGAGAGGATGCTCGTATGCCCGTCGCCCAGACCAGCCCCGAGATCGCCGCCCCGAAGCCGCTGTGGAGCTGGAAGCTCGCGCCAGCGTTCATCGTCGTCACGAGCGCGATACCGCTCTTCGGCTTCGAGAACCGTCTGGTTGGCTATCCCTGGCTCGTCATCGGCCTCGTCGTGGCCTACTTCGTTGACCGCGAGCTCACGCGCGATCTCGGCATCATCGCGGCGGGCCTCATCGTCGTGAGCACCGTGAGCGTCAAGGCCGACATCTCGTGGCCCAACTTCTTCCTGCTCGGGTTCGTGCTGAGCCTCGCGGTCGCCGTGCCCTTTGTGCTCGACCGGTTCGTGTTCCGGCGCCGGGTGATTCGCTTCCCGTGGCGCAGCGGGCAGAAGTGGCAGCCCTGGGAGAAGTCGTACCTGTTCGCCGTGCCGTTCCTCGGCTGGCTCATCCTGCCGTTCTACTTCATCTCCTCGGGCGCGTACCTCAACTGGCCGGCCGTCTCCGAGTTCTCCGAAGTGGCGCGGCTCTTCGTCGGCGTCAACGCGGTCGGCATCTGGGACGAACTCTTCTTCATCTGCACGTGCTACGTGCTGCTGCTGCGGCACTTCCCCGTGCTCTTCGCCAACATCCTGCAGGCGATCGTGTTCGTCTCATTCCTGTGGGAGCTCGGCTACCAGGAGTGGGGGCCGCTCATGACGATCCCCTTCGCGCTCCTCCAGGGCTGGATCTTCCACCGCACCAAGTCGCTCACCTACGTCATCATCGTGCACCTGCTGTTCGACCTCGTGGTCTTCCTCGCGATCGTGCACGCCCACAACCCGGGCGTCTTCCCGTTCTTCCTCATCCCGGCGCCGCAGTAGCGCGCCGCAGCAGGGCCCTCGCGCCTCGAGCGCGCGGGCATCTCCACAATTCAGGAGTTCGGGATGCTCGCACCCCGTTGACACGCCGTGCGAGCATCCCGAACCGCTGTTGGAGAGTGCCGACTCCTGAATTGTGGAGGCCGGCCCGGTGTCCGGCTTCACACGCGTGGGGACGGTTCAGAGGTGGACCAGTAGCCCAGAACACCGCCCAGGGGCTTCTGCTGCTCCCCTGACCGAGGTATTGCTCGCGCCAGGGCGACTATTGGTCGCTGAGCCGCGCTTCAGTGATCGGGTCGAATAGGTGCGCAGCTGTGGCGCGGACGGCGAGGTCGACTGGCGTGCCGACAGAGAGTTGTGAGAGACCGGCTGCGTCGACGACGCTCGTAAGGCGATCATCACCGGAGTCGACGTGAACGATCGCCCGAGGACCGAGCAACTCGATCAACGCCACACGAGCCGAGGCTGAGTCCGTGGGCGACAGCACGAGATCATCAGGCCGCACACCGAGGATCACAGAATCTCGTGTCGTCACACCTGCAGCGCGGATGCGGCTGCCTCCCGATGAGCGAAAGTCGCCGTCACTGATGGTGCCGGTGATGACATTCATCTTGGGGCTACCGACGAATGTCGCCACGAACACACTGTTGGGGCGAGCATAGATCTCGTCGGGGCGGCCGCTCTGAGCGACCCTGCCGTCACGCATGACGACCATGCGGTCGGACATCGTCATCGCTTCTTCCTGGTCGTGCGTGACGTACACCGCAGTGATTCCCAGTCGACGCTGAATCTGCATCAGCTCGAATCGCGTCTCGACGCGAAGCTTCGCGTCGAGGTTGCTCAGCGGCTCATCAAAGAGGAAGACGGAAGGCTGGCGGATGATCGCACGACCAATCGCGACGCGCTGTTGTTGCCCACCCGAGAGGTCTTTCGGCTTGCGAGACGTCAAGGCACCGAGGCCGAGCGAGTCGGCAACTTCCTGCGCGCGTGCGAGAGCATCCGACCGAGGTGATCGCGTAGCACGCAAGGGAAACGCGATGTTCTCCAGTACCGAGAGGTGCGGGTACAGGGCGTAATTCTGGAACACCATGGCGACGTCACGATCTTTCGGCTCCAAGCCATTCACGACGCGTCCGTCGATCGTGATCTCACCACCGCTGATCTCCTCCAGGCCGGCGAGCATGCGAAGGGAGGTTGACTTTCCGCAGCCGGAGGGACCCACCAGAACGGTGAGCGAGCCGTCGGGAAAGTCGATGTCGACATCGTCGACGATCACCGTGGACCCGTACTGCTTGCGCACTTTGTTGAATCGGACCTCTGCCATGACGACGAACCTCTCGTGAGAACTAGAACTTGACTGCGCCGCCGCTGATGCCTTGCACCAGTCGACGTTGAATGAAGAAACTCGCGATCACCACGGGCACCACGGCGATGATGATGGCAGCGCTCATGGCGCCGAGCTCCACTCCGCGGAAGGTATTGAACGCCGCGATGGCCACCGGGAGGATCGTTTCGCGGGTGGGGGCCAGGATCAGGCCGTAGAACATGTCGTTCCACGACAGTGTGAAGCCGAAGATGGCGGCCGCACCGATTCCTGGCAATACCTGGGGGATCACCACGAGGCGGAACGCGGCGAATCTCGAGAAGCCGTCGACGCGGGCCTGCTCCTCTAACGACCGCGGAACCGCATCGAAGAATCCGATGAGGAACCACGTGATGACCGGCAAGACGAAGCTCAAGTGAGCGAAGATGATCGGGACGTAGGTGTTGTCGATTCTCAGGGCGTAGGCCATCGTCAAGAACGGGAAGACCAAGACCGCGGGCGGGAGCACTTGAGCGGCGAGAATGCCGAATCGTGTGGCCGAGCCACCGGCCTTGTACGCAGAAATCGCGTAGGCGCCCATGGAACCGGCGACGACACTGATCGACACCGTCACTGCGGCGACGAACGCGCTGCGTCCCGCCGCATCAAGGATCCCCGCTTCGAAGACGCGTGCCCAGTTGTCGAGATTGGGAGAGAACAAGAACAACCCGGGGTCGTTGAGCTGCGCTGGCGACTTGAAGCTAGCCAGGGCCACCCAGATGATCGGGAAGGCGACCGTTACGGCGGCCGCCCACAGCAGCAGAGTGCGGGCGATGCCCCACGGGCTGACGCGTCGGGTCATCGTGCGGCGCTCCTTTGCAGTCGGCGGAACAAGAGCACGATCAGGGTCAGCACGATCGCGAGCAGGACGAAAGCAACGGCGGATGCTTCGCCGAGTCGGAAGAACTGGATACCTGTCTGATAGGTGAAGTACTGGATCGTCTCGGTCTCGGTGCCGGGCCCGCCGCGAGTCGTAGCGTAGACATATTCGAACACTTTGAGGGCATCAAGAGAACGCAACAGCACGGCAACGGTCAGTACCGGGGTGAGCAACGGCAACACCACGCGGCGGAAGGCATACCAGGCACTCGCACCGTCGACCTTCGCGGCCTCGAGAGGCTGGCGCGGTACCGATTCCAGTCCGGCCAGGAGCAGCAACACCATGAACGGTGTCCACTGCCAAACGTCCATCAAGGCGAGGGTGAAGAGCGCGTTGCCGGGGCCGAAGAAGTCGTAGTCGATTCCGAGAGATCGCAGCATCGCCGGGAGAGCGCCGAGCTGATCGTTCAGAAGAAATCGGAAGGTCAGGCCGACGGCGATCGGGGTGATGAACATCGGTGCAAGCAGCATCGCCCGGGTGAGGTCGCGTGCCCATTGCTGCTTCTGCAGGGCGAGAGCAATGGCGAGACCCAGCAGGGTCTGCAACGCCACCGCGATGATCACGTAGGTGGCGGTGTTCGAGAAGGCGTTCCACATGCGGGGGTCCGTGAGCACGAAGAAGTAGTTCTCGAGGCCGACCACATCGGGAGCCCCGCGGCTCGTAAGTCGGTAGTCCGTCAGGCTCAGATAGAACGCGTACCCGAGGGGAAACCCGACAGCGACGCCTGTAATGGCCAAGACGGGTGCGAGCATTCCCCACCGGAATCTCGTCATTCGCGTCACTGTCGGGTTCCTTTCCTCAGTTGGTGTGGTGCGAGTCGCTAGCGCTGAATACGCTCGACGGCAGCCTGAGCGTCAGCCAGTGCCTGCTCGACCGTCTTCGTTCCGGCGACCGCTTCACTCAGTTCGGTTCCCACGGCCTGGATCATCTCCTCGCCACCGAGACCCTGCGACAGAGGCGCGGCATCCGACAGAATCTCGATGATCGCCGCGTAGTAGTCCTCCCCGAATCCCGACTCGAGCACCGTCGGGTCAGTCAGCGTGCTTTCACGAATGGCAGCGCCACCGGCCACGACGCGCTCGACGTCGACCTCGGTGGAAGTGATCCAGGCTGCGAAGGCCCAGGCCGCATCGGAGGCCGCGGAGTTTGCCGGAATCGCCCAGCTCCAGGAACCCAAGACCTGCTTGCCGCCGGGCATAGGTGCCAGGGCAAATGACCCCGCGAGGTCGCCGGAAGCGCCCTCGGGGTCGTTGAGCCCTGGCAGGTTCCAGTTGTAGCTGATCATCGCTGCCGACTGATCGCCCGACACCGACCGGAACGCCTCATCGAATGCCCAGTTGGAGCTGTTTGCCGGCGCGGCGGTCGTGAAGGCCTCGATGTACGCCTCGAGCGCAGCCTGGGCCTCCGGGGTGTTCAGGGTGGGTGCCCCCGATTCGTCGTAGATCGAGCCGCCGGCCGCAAAGAGCCAGTTCGCCCATTCTTCGAAAATCTTGTAGCCGCGCTGCGGTTGCATCGCGATGCCTGTCCGCTCGCTCGTGGTGAGAGCCTGCGAGTTGGCGACGAGCTCGTCGAGCGTCGACGGCACGGAGAGCCCGGCCTCTTCGTAGAGGTCGGTGCGGTACAGGTAGCCGAGAGCGTAGTTGTAGAACGGAACGCCGTAGCGCACGCCGTCGACCTCAGTGATGTCGACGAGCGGCTGGAAGAAGTCTTCTGCTGCGTAGTCGGTGGTCGTGGTGATCCTGTCATCGAGAGGCTGCAGGAACCCCGCGTCGACGAAGTCGTCCATCCAGGGGTTGTCCACGACGATCAAGTCGTAGGTCGGCTCGCTCGACTGGAACGAAGCGATGAGCTTGTCGCGCATCTGGTCGAAACCGAGCGTCTCGATCTCCACCGCGATGCCCGGGTACTCCTCGTTGAACGAGTCGACCAGATCTACGACGATGTCGGTGTCGGGAACGCTCTCCATCAAGATACGGACGGTGCCCTCGGTGTCGGAGGGGATGTCGCCCTGCCCGGAGGAGGCGGGGGCTTCCGTGCCACCGGTTCCTGCGCATCCTGAGATGGTCAGGGCGAGTGCTGACGTGAGGCCGATAGCGGCCAGTAGCGCGTTGCGTCGAATACTCATTGCGTCACTTCCTTTCTATGTTGGTGTGGTGCGGGGTCTGCCGCTGACGGTCAGCGGGTCAGTCCATGTAGGCGCCGCCGTTGATCGACAGCGATTCGCCGGTGATGAAGGAGGCGTCATCAGAGAGCAGGAAGGCGACGCCGCGCGCCACGTCTTCCGGCTGCTGTAGGCGGCCAAGCGGAGTCGCGGCAACCCACGAGTCACGAACGGCCTCGGGGGTGGAGTTGCTGAGCTCGGCTTCCCAGGCCAGTTCGCGCTCTTGCATGGCGGTGGCGACGAAGCCAGGGCAGACGGCGTTCACGGTGATCTTGTGCTCCGCCAGTTCGAACGCCATCGCCTGAGTCAGGCCCACGACACCGAACTTGGAGGCCACATAGTCTGCCAAGAATGGGACGCGTCCCTGCTTGCCCGCCATCGACGCGGTGTTGACGATGCGGCCCTCTCGACCGGTGCGGATCATGGCGCGGGCGGCCGCTTGACCGCAGAGGAAGACACCTTTGAGGTTGACGGCCAGTGTGAGGTCGA
The DNA here is from genome assembly GCF_009371975.2 of Microcella pacifica. Classification (GTDB taxonomy): domain Bacteria; phylum Actinomycetota; class Actinomycetes; order Actinomycetales; family Microbacteriaceae; genus Microcella; species Microcella pacifica. The sequence goes on along the minus strand of NZ_VIKT02000004.1, from coordinate 135,592 downwards.
GCTTCTCCAGAGAGATGTCGACGAATGGCTGCATGAAAGAGACACCAGCGTTGCTGACCCAAGCGTCGAGCCCCAGGGTGTCGGCGATCTCGTCCGCGACCGCCGTCACAGCCGCGGCGTCGGTGACATCGAGCTGTCGGCTCATGTGCTGTTGCCCCCCTGCCGTCGACAGCAACTTGGCGGTCTCGGCGGCGGCGGCCTCGTTCAGGTCGGTGGCGACAACGCTCCAGCCACGGTCGGCAAGCGAGACGGCGATTGATCGGCCGATACCGGATCCGCTTCCGGTGATGACGACGACGGAGGTCATGAGTGTGCCTTTCGAGAGAGGGAGTGGGAGAACGGGGTGAGGGCGACACTGAGTTCGCGCCATTCGCGGTACGCGGCGTCGTACTGTGACACGCGAGCCGGGTCGGGATGAACTATCGGACCGAGGGAGACGTACCGGTCGACATCGGTCCACTCGTCAATCAGGCCGACGCCGATCGCAGCGATGACGGCAGCACCGAAGGAGGCCCCAGGATGATCGACAATCGGGTTGAGGTCGGTGCCGAGAACGTCCGCGTGGATCTGTTTCCAGAGCGTGGATTTCGACCCCCCGTTCGTGACCATAGCCCGGGAGAGGGGCAAGCCCAGGTCACCGAAAACGTCAGCATGGTGTCGGAATCCGAAGGCGATCGATTCCAGTACCGCGCGATACATGGCTCCGCGCGAGGTGCCGAGATGGAGTCCGACGAAAGCCCCGCGGAGGTCGGGGTCGTGGAGGGGGCTCTTCTCGCCGAGGAAATAGGGGAGGCAGAAGAGCGCGCCAGCTGGCTCCATATCAGCTTCATCATCTAGTCGGAGGAGCTCGGCTCCGCCGGTCAATGCTTGGAACCACCGGATGAGACTTCCCGATGTCGCCATACAGCCGTTGGGAAGCCAGAGTCCAGGAACAGGATGCGCATCAAGGTAGAGGCGTTCGTCGACCAGAGCCTTCTCGCTCGCAACCAGGATGTCGCCTGCTCCACCGAGCTTGATGAGCCAGTCGCCGGAAGTCCGCACGCCGGCTGAGTAGGCCGAGAGCACATGATCGGCACCACCGACGACGAGAGGAATTCCGGCGGGAAGGCCGGTGCGCTCCGCCATCTCACGCGACAGCGAGCCCACGACGGTTCCGGGTGCGGCGATATCGGGAACCCTGTCCTGCTCGATCTGCGCTGCCGAGAAGGCCTGCGCAAATCGCTCTCCCGCGATCGTGAATAGACCAGATTCGAGTGCCCAGTTCTGCTCGACGTGCGGTCGACCGCCGAGGTGCATGAGAATCCAGTCGTATCCACCGACGACGACTCGTGTGCGGGACCAGATCTCCGGTTCATGCTTCTGAAGCCAGAGGAGCGTGGGGGCGACGGACTGCTGGCTCACGGCACTGCCGGTCGTCTCCACGGGGGAGAATGGTTCGAGGTAGTCGGCCACCTGCGCAATCTCGTCGACAGCTCGAGCGTCGCTCTGCAGGATGGCGCGCCGAAGCGGCATGCCATCATCACCTAGCAGGAGCACGGCCGGCACCATGCCGGTGGTCGAGATCGCCGCAACGCGGCGGGCATCGAGCTGATGGTGGGCGAGCAAGTCAGCGATCGCTGAAATCGTGTTCTCGATCCACTCCCGAGGATCAGCCTCTGCGATTCCAGGGCCGTCGGCGTTCGCGGTGACGCTTCGACTCACGGCTGTGAGGCGGCCGTCGGCCGCGTCGAAAGCGACCACCTTCGTGCCGGTCGTGCCGATGTCGATCCCGAGCGTGATGCTGGCCTTCATGTGAGCTGCCCCTTCATCGACGAGGCGGGCGGTTGGACACAGATCACGGTGACTCCTGCTGATTGGGCGCTGCGCAACGCGGGGTGCTCAGGAGGCCCATCTGTCACGAGGGTGTCGAGGTCGGCGAGGTCGGCGATTGAGATCAGCTGCACCCGCCCGAGCTTGCTCGAGTCGGCGACCACAATGATGCGCTGGGCCGATCGTGCCGCGGCGCGCTTCACGTGCGCCTCGTCGTAGTGGTAGTCGGTGACGCCAGCGCCCTCGTCTACGCCGGCCACGCCCATCACGAATGTGCTCGCGTTGAATCGATCGAAGCTCTCTTGAGCTCCCGCTCCGATGAGGCTGAGCTCGCCCGGGCGCAACTGGCCGCCGGTGACGTAGACCTCGGAATCGACTTCCGAACTCAATTCCGTCGCGACCAACAGGCTGGGGGTGATGACCGTGAGGGGCAGGTGCCGCGATCGGATCTCTCGAGCTACGGCGAGCGCCGACGAGCCACTGTCGATGATCACCGTTTCTCCTTCATGGAGGAGATCGACCACGGCGGAGGCGATGTGTGCCTTCTCGGTCGCAGCCAGGGCGGCTCTCGCTTCAAAGGAGGGTTCCGCGGCAGCAGACCCGACCGAGATCGCACCGCCCATGACGCGTCGCAACACGCCTTTGAGCTCCAGTGCCTCGATGTCACGACGAATCGTCATTTCCGACACGCCGAGCTCAGTGGCGAGACTGGTGAAGTCGATCTCGCCCTCGTCGAGTACGCGCTGTTCGATCAGCGCTCGTCGCCCTTGAACTGACATGTGACCACAGTAGACGCAAACTGTGATCTTGTAACACCTTTTTGGTTACATTTCTGTAAAAGGTTCCCAGTAGTGCGAGAAATGTGGGAACATTTGACATGTCGCGGGATGACATCTCATCCGCCTTGCGCACTCGATCACGCCGACTCTGATTGTCGGGCAGCAGAAAAGGAGCATCATGACCACCTGGTTGGACGACATCTTCGCGGTGAAGAAGCCTGTGATCGCGATGCTGCACTTGTCTGCGCTGCCGGGCGACCCCGGGTACGATTCGTCAGCGGGCCTCGACGCAGTGATCGCGCGTGCTCGTCAGGAACTACACGACCTGCAGGCAGGCGGTGTCGACGGCGTCATGTTCTCCAACGAGTTCAGCCTTCCGTACCTGACGCAGACCGAGCCAATCACTGCCATCACCATGGCGCGCGTCATCGGGGAGCTGCGCTCGGAAATCACTGCGCCGTTCGGCGTCAACGTGCTCTGGGATGCTCGAGCATCGATCGACCTGGCAATGGCGACCGGCGCCCAGTGGGTACGCGAGATCTTTACTGGGGTCTACGCGAGCGACTTCGGGCTGTGGAACACCAACGTCGGCGAGGTGGCGCGTCACCGCGCTCGGATCGGTGCCTCGCACGTCAAGTTGCTGTTCAACATCGTTCCTGAGTCGGCACAGTACCTGGCCGACCGCGACCTCGCCTCGATCGCCAAGACCACCGTGTTCGCTACTCTGCCCGATGCGCTGTGCGTCTCGGGTGCGACCGCGGGAGCGCCGACTGACACACAAGCCCTTTCGATCGTGAAGAACGCCGCAGGCACCGTTCCGGTATTCGTGAACACGGGTGTTCGGGCCGAGAACGTCGGCGAGCAACTGTCGATTGCTGATGGTGCGGTGGTCGGCACCTACTTCAAGCGAGAGGGTCGCTTTGAGAACACGGTCGACCCTGCACGTGTGGTGCAGTTGATGACGGCCGCCCGCGAATTCCGCGCCACCCTCGCCTAGCGGCGACAACGCGCTCTCGCGCTCGCCCCACTACAACTCCGTCTCCACAATTCAGGAGTTCGGGATGCTCGCACCCCGTCGACACGCCGTGCGAGCATCCCGAACCGCCGTCTCCGAGCAGGCACTCCTGAATTGTGGAGACGAAGCCGGTGTCGGTGAGTCCTGAGCTGTGGAGACTGTGACCCGGGCGGGTGGGGGAGACTGGAGGCGATGACCTCCTCGCTGCTAGACCGCATGCCCGCCCCCTACGAGGCCGGTGCTGCCTTCGACGCGATCGAGAACTGGGCGACCGACGAAGGCCTCACGCTCTACCCCGCGCAGGAGGAGGCGATCTTCGAGCTCGTCGCCGGCGCGCATGTGATCCTCGCCACCCCGACCGGCAGCGGCAAGAGCCTCGTCGCGGTCGCCGCCCACGCGATCGCCCTCGCGCAGGGCCAGCGCAGCTACTACACCGCCCCCATCAAGGCGCTCGTGAGCGAGAAGTTCTTCGCCCTCGTGGAGATCTTCGGCGCGGAGAACGTCGGCATGGTCACGGGCGACAGCAGCGTCAACGGGGATGCGCCCATCGTCTGCTGCACAGCCGAGATTCTCGCGAATCAGGCCCTGCGCCACGGGTCGGACGTCGAGGCGGGGCTTGTCGTCATGGACGAATTCCACTACTACGCCGACCCCGATCGGGGCTGGGCGTGGCAGGTGCCGCTGCTCGAGCTGACCCACGCGCGGTTCTTGCTCATGAGTGCGACCCTCGGCGACGTCACGCCCATCGCCGACGACCTGCAGCGCCGCACGGGCCACCCCGTGAGCGAGGTGACGCACGCCGAGCGGCCGATTCCGCTCACGTTCGACTACGTGAAGACTCCCGTGCACGAGACCGTGCAGACGCTGCTTGACGACGGGCAGGCGCCGATCTACGTCGTGCACTTCAGCCAGGCGGCCGCGATGGAGCGCGCTCAAGCTTTGTCGAGCATCCGCATCATCACCCGGGAGCAGCGCGACGAGATCGCCGCCGCGATCGGCGACTTCCGCTTCACCACCGGATTCGGCACGACGCTCAGCCGCCTCGTGCGCAGCGGCATCGGCGTGCACCATGCCGGCATGCTGCCCAAGTACCGGCGACTCGTGGAGGTGCTCGCCCAGCGCGGACTGCTGCGCGTCATCTGCGGCACCGACACGCTCGGCGTCGGCATCAACGTGCCGATTCGCACGGTGCTGCTGACGGCGCTCAGCAAGTTCGACGGCGAGAAGATGCGGCAGCTGAGCGCGCGCGAGTTCCACCAGATTGCGGGGCGCGCCGGTCGCGCCGGCTACGACACGGCCGGGCTCGTCGTCGTGCAGGCTCCCGACCACGAGGTCGAGAACCACGCCGCGACCACCAAGGCGGGCAGCGACCCGAAAAAGAAGAAGAAGATCGTGCGCAAGTCGGCACCCGCCGGCTTCGTCACGTGGAGCGAGACGAGCTTCGAGCGGCTCATCGGCGGAGCGCCCGAACCGCTCGAGAGTCGCATGCAGGTGTCGGCGGCGATGCTCATCAACCTCATCGCGCGCGGGGGAGATGTCTTCGGCAACGCCCGGGCGCTGCTCACGCAGAACCACGAGCCGCCGCACCGGCAGCGCGAGCTCGTGCGCCGCGCGCTCGGCATCGCCAAGACCCTCGTACGCGCGGGCGTCGTCGTCATCGAGCCCGGCGGGCGCATCACCCTGACGGTCGATCTGCAGCCCAACTTCGCGCTCAATCAGCCGCTCAGCCCCTTCGCACTCGCCGTCATCGAGTCGCTCGACCCGGAGGACGACGCCACGACGGTCGCGCCGCCCGCGCCGGGCGCCGACGATGAGCACACAGTCCCCGGCGCGGCGCCCGAGGCCGCCCCGCACTACGCGCTCGACGTCGTGAGCGTCATCGAGGCCACCCTCGACGACCCGCGGCCCGTGCTGCGGCAGCAGGAGCACAAGGCGCGCGGCGAGGCGATCGGCCGCATGAAGGCGCAGGGCATGGAGTACGACGAGCGCATGGAGGCGCTCGACGACATCACGCATCCGCGCCCGCTCGCCGACCTGCTCGAGGCCATGTTCGAGACCTACGCGGCCACCCAGCCGTGGATCCGCGACGTCGAGCTGCGCCCCAAGGCGGTCGTGCGCGACATGTTCGAGAAGGCCATGAGCTTCACCGAGTACGTGAGCCACTACCAGCTGGCCCGCAGCGAGGGCCTCCTGCTGCGCTACCTGAGCGACGCCGACCGCGCGTTCCGCCAGACGATCCCCGACGACGCCAAGACGCCGGACGTGCTCGACATCATCGAGTGGCTGCGTGAGCTCGTGCGGCAGGTCGACTCGAGCCTGCAGGACGAGTGGGCGCAGCTCACGGCGCCTCACTCCGACGTTGTGGACGGCGAGCCGATCCTGCCGCCGCCCCCGCCGGACGTCACGACCAATCGGCGGGCATTCACCGTGCTCGTGCGCAACGAGCTGTTCCGCCGCGTGCAGCTCGCGGCGCTGCAGCGCGACGACGACCTCGTCGAGCTCGACCCGGAGGCGGGCTGGCCCGAGGCGCTCGACGCCTACTACGCCGAGCACGAGAGCATGGGCACGGCGGGCGGCGCGCGCGCAGCATCCCTCGTGCAGATCTCCGAGAATGATCCGGATGCTGGCCCCGGCTTCTGGAGCGTGCGCCAGGTCATCGACGACCCGGCCGGCGATCACGACTGGGGCATCCACGCGACCGTCGACCTCGCGCAGAGCGCGGAGCGCGGCGAAGCGGTCGTGCGCGTGGAGGGCCTGAAGCGCCTGTAGCCGGGGTGCCCCGCGCTACTGGATGGGCGTCATGAAGACGAGGAACAGGGCGGGGGTGAAGATGCCGAGGCTCACGAGCCCCGCGGTGAGCAGCAGGGTGACGATGAGCGGCCACCAGCCGCGGCCCGCTTGACGCTGCACGACGATGCCTCGTGCCGCGAGATAGCCGACGTTGCCGAGAAGCGCCCACCATCCGGAGGCGCGCTCGAGGTGTCCCCACTCATGCAGCTTCTCGCGGTCGCGCCGCACCCAGACGATGATCCACATGATGGGCAGAAGGCTCGCGGCGAGCACCCAGAACCAGGGCGTCGACTCGATGCCGGTGAGCACCGTCACGGCGAGCTGGGCGAGGAAGGCCACGAGGGGAGTGGCAGCGAGCATCCAGGCCGCGAGGGTCGTGGTGCGCTCCGGGGTGTACTCCATCGACTGGGCGGCCGTGTTCCACAGGTCGCTGCGGGTCACCGATCGCATGCCGAAGGTGCCGAGCTGCGTGCGCGGCCCGGCGTCACCCGTGGAGGCGCTCGACGGAGCCGAGGTCGGCGTGGCGGAGTACGGCACCGAGTACGAGTAGGGTTCCTCGCCGACCGGGGCCGCGACGGCCGCTCCATTCGCGTCGGTCGTCGTGTCGACGCCGGTCACCGCGACGTCGGCCACCGCGGCGGCGGTCGCCGAGGCGTGGCCGTGCGCGACCGCGGCGCCGGGGGAGGCGGGCTCGCCGTGCGCGATCGGCTTGGGTCGAGTGTGCTGGGTCCACCGGGCGCCGTCCCACCAGCGCAGCCGCAGCGCGATCTCAGGGTCGTCGTACCACCCGGCGACGGGGAGGGTCGAACCTTCGGTCATGGTGGGTCCTCGGGGAAGGCGGGAGCGGGAGCGCAGAGGTGCGGGTCACACGACGCGTCGCTCGGCGGAGTGGCCGTGGGGTGAACGCAACGCTCGTCGACGGCAAGTCTACGGCGCGGGGGTGCGGGAGCCTACGAGCACGCAGTCCCCAGTAAGGGGGACTCGATGGGGTACAGAACGGGGGTCGCTTCGCCGCCGAGCAGGTCAGCCAGCGTCGCGCTCCAGGTCGCCGAGCATGCGCCACACCGTCGTCGTGAGGGCCGGGTGGTCGAGCGCGATCTGCCGCAGTACGCGATAGTTGCGGGCCGGGGAGGGCAACCGGTCGTGGTCGGCGCGGATCGACTCGGCCCGGAGCATCCACACCACCAGCTCATCGACGGTGGGGAGCTCCGTCATGAAGTCCCACGGGTCCTCTCCGTCACGGCAGCGAGCGAGGATGACCGTCTGCAGCTCGTCGTGAGCCTCGGCGCGCAGAACCTCGAGGCTCGCGCCTCGGGGCCGGTCACGGTCGCTCACCCTTCGACCCTACGTCGAGGGAGGTGGGGGAAGGGTCAGAGCAGAGGCTCGATGGTCGCGAGCACGCCGGCGGGGTCCAGAGCCCACCACGTGCCGATGACGGCAGCCTGGGCGACCAGCCACACGTACAGCGGCCACGCGATGGCGCCGGTCGTGCGACCGATGCGCACACTGCGCACGGCCAGGTAGACCGGGGGCACGACGAGCGCGGTCACCCAGGGCGCCGTGCGCAGGTGCCCGGCGAGGGCCATGAGCCGGGTGTCCTGCCCCGCGAGCGCCGCGTAGAGGATGAACGGGAAGATGAGCGTGAGGCCGCGCGTCCAGGCCGAGCTCTCGGGCGGCAGGCTCGTGAAGACGGCGAAGATCAGGAGGGCCTGGGTGATGGGCATCGTCGCCATGAGCCAGACGGAGGCGGTGTAGACGCGCTGGCGCGGCTCGAGGGCCTCGGAGACGACGGCGCGGTCACTCTCACGACGCCGACGAGGGCGTGCCGTCTCGAGGTCGACGGCGCTCACGGGCGTCCGCGCGGAACGGCGACCCGCGGGGGCCGGGCTCGGGTACGCCGCGGAGGGCACGGTCGCCGAAGAGCTGGAGTACGCGGAGTCGGTGCTGGGGGAGTGCAGCGACATGCGGTGCGCAGCGCGCGCGGAGTCGCGCGGCGTGAGCGTCACGGGCGCCGACCCTGCGGGTGTGTACACGCTCGGCGCCGCGACCTGGTCGTTGCTCTCCTGCAGGGGCTCGCGCGAGACCGGCGCCTGCACGGGCGCGAGTGCCTCGACGTGCTCGGTCCACTGCGCGCCATCCCACCAGCGCCGGTACGTCGCCTCGCCGCCGTGAGCTGTGGCGATCGGGTCCGGATACCAGCCTGCTGGCACCTGAATCGCGGTCGTCGTCATGATGTGGTCCCCCTGTGTGCTCCCGGCCCCCCGGCCGGGTTGCGATGCTTCACCCGCAGCGTTCGGTGCTGCGGGGCTGTCGCGAAGCTGTTCGGGTTCCACGCGACGTTCGGTGTGCGATCTTCAGTTGTGCGGTGCTGCTGGGTAGGTGGTGCGGTGGTACGTGTTCGGTTGTGAGTATGCCGGGCCTGCGAGGTCGGTGCAGGCGCGCCGTTCGCTTATCGAACGAACGAGAAGATGCCCCAATCGTCGACCTGCCAGGTGATCCAGCCGTTGGCGCGCTGCAGGCTCACGGTGACGACGAGGTTCTCGCCGGAGGAGTTGGTGGCGGGGCACCGCAGCTGCTGTCCGATGAACAGGGGCGGCGAGGCGGGGCAGTTCACCTCCAGCTGGGTGCCGATGGAGCGTGCGTTCGCCTGGATCGTCTCTTCTGCCTGGTCGGCGAAGACGCCGGGCATCGCGGCGATGATGAGGCCGGGAACGGCGAGAATGGATGCCCCCACCAGACCCGAGACGAGCAGCCACACCGCCACGGGGCCGAACCCGGCACCCGAGATGCGGCTCAGTCGCACGGCACGCGCGGCCAGGTACACGGGCGCCGTGCCGAGGGCCCACAGCCAACTGGCGGGGGCGTCGATGCCGCGGCGGCGCAGGGTTCGGGCATCGAAGTAGGCGAGCGCGGCCACGATCGGGTAGGGCACGATCCAGATGGCTGCCATGAAGATGAGGCTCGGGCCGGTCGTGAACGCGGCGACGACGAGCAGACTCAGCAGCAGCTGCAGCATGGGCAGCAGCGCGATCGCCCACGACTCGACGGTCTGCACGTTGCCGCTGGGGGCTCCGAGCGCCTGGTGGGTTCCGGAGCGGCGGGTCTCCGACGCTGCGCGGGGCGACTCCTGCGAGTAGGGGGCGTACTGCGGGGCGCCGGGGGCCGAGGCGAAGCCGGGCGCTGATCCGTACTGGGGCGCGCTGCCGTATTGGGGAGCGGAGCCGTACTGCGGGGCGCTGCCGTACTGAGGTGCCGAGCCGTACTGCGGCGCTGACCCCTGCGGAGCGGAACCGTACTGCGGGGCGGAGCCGTACTGGGGCGCGCTGCCGTACTGCGGCGCCGAACCCCGCTGCGGAGCCGAGCCGTAGTGGGGCGCGCTGCCCTGCTGCGGGGCCGAGCCCGCGCCGAGATCCCACGGCGCACTGCCGCTCGCCGAGACGGGGCCGGGCGTCGACTCCGGCGTCGATCCGGGCGCGCTGTCGGTGTCGCGCTGCAGCGGAACCCAGGGGGAGGGCGCCGGATCCTGCGGCGGTTTGAGCTCGGATTCGGCCTGCAGGTCGGCGAAGGCGGCCGCGGCGAAAGCCTCAGCAGCGGAGTTGGCGGGCCGCCCGCTCGCGGGGGCAGACGAGGCACTGCGGGGCGCGGCCGACTGCTGCTGCGCGGACTGCTGGCCCTGCTCGCCGGGCTCGATGAGCTGCGGCACGGCCCCCGTCGTCGGCGGGGCGAGCTGGCGCAGTACGTTCGCGGTGGGCTGCTGCACGGCCGGCTGCTCGGGCTCGGAGCCCTCCCGTGCGGGGTCGTCGAGCGGAGCATCCTCAGGGGTCGACGCGGTACGGAGGTCTCGACGCCGGGGGAGGTCGTCGTCGGCGAACATCGTCGGGGCCGCGGGAGCGGTGGGAGCCTCGGTCGGCACCATCGGCTGGCGGGCGTCGGAGACGTGCTCGGTCCACGCGGTGTTGTCCCACCAGCGCAGCTGCGGCAGTCCGAGCGGGTCGGGATACCAGCCCGCCGGAACGCGACCGTAGTCGTCTTCTGCCACGATTATCGTTCCCCCTTGTTCGCCGGTTGTGGAACACCGGCCCCCGTCAGTGTAAGGGGCGAGGGGCTCAGGAGCGATGATTCGTCATCCCCCCGTCGTGGTGTCCCCCGTCGTGGTGTCCCCTACTCGGGGGCCCCGCGCAGCCTCTCGTCGCATGCGCACCGCGTCGATCACGAGACCGACCGCGATGGCGACCACGATCGACACGACGACGGCGACCACGGGGTAGTCGCCGAGCCACGCGCCGAAGGCCGCACCCACCCCCACGTTGTAGACCGCCCAGGCCGAGCAGGCGAGCAGGCTCAGGGGCAGGTAGCGGCGGTACGGGAAGCCTGTGGCGCCCGCCACGAGGTTGACGGCGACGCGACCGAACGGAATGTAGCGGGCGATGAGGATGACGAGCGCCGCGCGCCGCTGCAGGTTCTCGCCCGCCCACGCGAACACGGCCCGCACACGGGCGTGCCGCACGCGGGCGAGCAGCGGCGCCCCGAGGCGGCTGCCGAGCAGGAACGTGAGACTGTCGCCCACCACAGCCGCGAGGGCGGCGACGAGCACGAGCAGGAACGGGTTCGGGGTGCCCTCCGACACGGCGAGGGAACCGAGAGCCACGACGACCGTCTCGCTCGGCACGACCACGAGAAACGCGTCGGCGACGGTGAGGAGAGCCGTGACGGGCAGCGCCCAGGGCGATGCGGCCGCGGCGACGACCCACTCGGTGAGGGCATCCACAGGCCCTGGTGTACTCCGCTCAGGTGAACAGCGGGCGACGCGCGGCGCTCAGTGGAGTAGCGGGCGACGGGCGGCGTCGAGCCACACCCGCCCTCGCTCGGCGCGCCCCGGCTCGACAACCAGCTGCGGCCCCTGCACCCAGTCGGTCGCGACCCGCAGGCCGTGCAGGGCGCTCAGCACCCAGAGCTCGGCGCCGTCGAAGTCGCGCGGGTGCGCCTGCACCGCGCGCACCTCGACACCCTCTGCCGTCGCCGCGTCGGTCACGATGCGCTCGGTGACGCTCGGGATGCGCGGCAGAGCGTCATCCACGCGATGCAGTACCCCGTCCCGCCACCACACGAGCGAGCTGTACGCGCCCTCGACGACCTCCGCCGTGGGAGTGAGGATGATCGCCTCCTGCGCGCCGTGCGGCTGCACGAGCGTGCGCAGGCGCTGCAGCGACTCCAGGTCAGGGCCCTTGATGCGCGGCTGGATGCGAGGGTCGTGCGGTGCCGTGGCGACGACGGCCTCCGTGCTCGTGGCGGGGGTGGGGCGCACGCGCAGGGAGAGTTGCGCGCCCTCGCCGCGAGCCCGCAGCTCCACACGGGGAAACCAGTCGCCCTCGCTCGGGATGAGGGCGAGCGCCGCACTCCAGAACGCCTGCGGCTCGGTCGCCTCGCCCAGGAGTGCGGCGACACTGCCGAGGAAGCGATCGCGGTGGTGGTGCAGGCCGCGCGCTGCGCCGTCGACGACGCGCCACGAGTCGGCCGCGAGCACGGCGCCCGCGTGCGGGTCGCACCAGTCGACCGGCTGCCACGGGCCGTCGGTCGCGGTGGACCCGCGCCAGACGTGCAGTGCCTCACTCATAGGATTCAGCGTATGCGTCACGGTCTGCTCGTCGAGCCCCTCGGGCGCGTCGGCGACCACGGTGACTTCGCAGGCCTGCCCGCGCTGGACGCCGAGGCGCTCCTGCTGCGGCTCGACGCCGCCCACCCCGACGCCGACGGCCTCGTCTGGCTCGACAGCGGCGTAGGGGCGCGCACCGGCCGCAGCCTCCTCGCCGTGGGCGAGCGTGTGCCCCTGCCGGAGGGGGAGCCCGTGCTGCCGGCACTGCGGGCGGCGCTCGCCGACATGTCCGCGCTCGGCCGGCAGCGCGACGGTGCAGGCGACAGCGCCGACGACGCGGTGCCGCTCGGGCTCGTCGGCTGGTTCGGCTACGAGCTGCGGGGCGAGACCATGGGCATGCCCGTTCCGCCTGTGCCGGGTCACCACCGTGCGGCGTGGCTGTGCGTCGACCGCGGCGTGCTCATCGACCACGAGGCGGGCACCGTCAGTCTCGTGGCGCTCGACGAAGCAGGTACGGGGCAGTGGAGCGGCGAGCTCGCCGACTGGCGGCACCGGATGCTCGAGCTCGTGCGCGGCGCGAGCGCAGCATCCCCGCCCCCCGTCGCCGACCCGCAACCGGCCACCGCCGTGTGGCGCGACGACGACGCCCACTACGCGGCGCTCGTGGCCCGCTGCCAGGAGGCGATCCGCGAAGGAGAGGCGTACCAGCTGTGCCTCACGACGCAGGCGAGCGTGGTGGGCGCCCACGACGCGGACCACGACCCCGTCGAGGTGTATCGCCGGCTGCGGCGCGGCAGCCCCGCCCACCACGGGGCGCTGCTGCGCATCGGCGGCACCACTCTGCTGAGTGCGAGCCCCGAGACGTTCCTGCGCGTGAGCGATGGCACGGTGAGCACGCGCCCCATCAAGGGCACGCGGCCGCGCCACGCCGACCCCGTGCGGGATGCGGCGCTCGCCGCGGAGCTGAAGGCGAGCGACAAGGAGCAGGCCGAGAACCTCATGATCGTCGACCTCATGCGCAACGACCTCTCCCGCGTGGGCGAGGTCGGCACGGTCGCCGTCACAGGGCTGCTCGAGGTGGAGAGCTACGCGCACGTGCACCAGCTCGTCTCCACCGTGCAAGGGCGGCTGCGGGAGGGCCTCGACGCGCTCGACGCGGTCGCGGCGTGCCTGCCCGCCGGGTCGATGACGGGCGCGCCCAAGCGGCGGGCGATCGAGCTGCTCGCCGAGTGGGAGGCGGGGCCGCGCGGCGTGTACTCCGGCGCCTTCGGCTACCTCGGCGCGGACGGCTCGGCCGACCTGGCGATGGTCATCCGCAGCATCCTGCTGGAGGGGCGGACGGCGACGATCGGAGCGGGCGGCGGCGTGACCGCGCTGAGCGAGCCGGCGGAGGAGACGGCCGAGATGCACCTCAAGGCTGCGGCCCTGCTGCGAGCGCTCGGCGCGCAGGAGCACCCGGTACCCTGAGAGTTCGTGCCGGGCGCGGCCATCGCCGCCTGCCGCCGCACGAGCACCCACCCCCTGTAGCACCGCGAGTGAGAGAACTGTGAGCAGCGTGAGCCACCACGACGAGCACGACGAGAACGACTACGACTTCCGCCGCATCGAGGCGCGCTGGGCGCCGGTGTGGGAGGAGCTCGCGCCGTTCTCGACCTCCGACGCGCCCGAGTCCAAGCCGCGCAAGTACATCCTCGACATGTTCCCCTACCCCTCGGGCGACCTGCACATGGGGCACGCCGAGGTCTACGCGCTCGGCGACATCGTCGCGCGCTACTGGCGCCAGCGCGGCTTCACGGTGCTGCACCCGATCGGCTGGGACTCGTTCGGCCTGCCCGCCGAGAACGCCGCCATCAAGCGCGGCGCCGACCCGCGCGAGTGGACGTACGAGAACATCGAGCAGCAGAAGGCGTCGATGAAGCGCTACGCCGCGAGCTTCGACTGGGACCGCGTGCTGCACACCTCCGACCCCGAGTACTACCGCTGGAACCAGTGGCTGTTCCTCGAGATGTACAAGAAGGGCCTCGCCTACCGCAAGGACAGCTGGGTCAACTGGGACCCGGTCGACCAGACGGTGCTCGCCAACGAGCAGGTGCTGCCCGACGGCACCTCCGACCGGTCCGGCGCGGTCGTCGTGAAGAAGAAGCTCACCCAGTGGTACTTCAAGATCACCGACTACGCCGACCGCCTGCTCGACGACCTCAACCAGCTCGAGGGCTCGTGGCCCGCCAAGGTGCTGTCGATGCAGCGCAACTGGATCGGCCGCTCCGTCGGCGCCGACGTCGACTTCGTCATCGAGGGCCACGAGGCACCCGTGACGGTGTTCACGACGCGCCCCGACACGCTCTTCGGCGCCACGTTCATGGTCGTCGCCCCCGATAGCGATCTTGCCGCCGAGCTCGCGAGTGGGTCGACGCCCGAGGTGCGCGCCGCGTTCCAGGACTACCTCGAGCAGGCGCAGAAGAAGAGCGAGATCGACCGGCAGGACGCCACGCGCGACAAGACCGGCGTCTTCCTCGACCGCTGGGCGATCAACCCCGTGAGCGGCGAGCGCATCCCCGTCTGGGCGGCCGACTACGTGCTCGCCGACTACGGCCACGGCGCGATCATGGCCGTGCCCGCGCACGACCAGCGCGACCTCGACTTCGCCCGCACGTACGACCTGCCCATTCGCATGGTCGTCGACACGACCGCGCCCATGACGGGCACGATTCCCGTCATCACCGAGGAGATGCTCAACGAGGAGCCGCCGACCATCGACCCGGCCATCACGGGGGAGGCTCTCACGGGCGACGGGCGCCTCATCAACTCGGGGCCCCTCGACGGCCTCAGCAAGTCGAACGCCATCAAGCGGGCGATCGAGCTGCTCGAGGAGCGCGGCACGGGCCGAGCATCCAAGACCTATCGCCTGCGCGATTGGCTCATCAGCCGCCAGCGGTACTGGGGCACGCCCATTCCGATCATGTACACGGAGGACGGCGAGGAGGTGCCCCTGGAGCAGGATGCTCTGCCCCTCGAACTGCCGTGGGAGAAGGGCATGGACCTCAAGCCGAAGGGCACCTCGCCCCTCGGCGGCCTCGAGGAGTGGGTCGCGACGACGACGCCCGACGGGCGCCCCGCACGCCGCGACACGGACACGATGGACACCTTCGTCGACTCCTCCTGGTATTTCCTGCGCTTCCTCGACCCGCGCGACTCGACGAAGGCGTTCGACCCCGCACAGGCCGAGAAGTGGGCGCCCGTCGACCAGTACATCGGCGGCGTCGAGCACGCGATCCTGCACCTGCTGTACGCGCGCTTCATCACGAAGGTGCTCTTCGACCTCGGGTACGTGAGCTTCACCGAGCCGTTCAGCGCCCTGCTCAACCAGGGCATGGTCATTCTCGACGGCGCGAAGATGTCGAAGTCGAAGGGCAACCTCGTGTACTTCACCGAGGAGCTCGACCGGTTCGGCGTCGACGCCGTGCGCCTCACGATGGCGTTCGCCGGCCCGCCGGAGGACGACATCGACTGGGCCGACGTGTCGGTCACGGGCTCGCAGAAGTTCCTCGCCCGCGCCTGGCGGCTGTCGGGCGAGGTCACCGCGCCCGTCGGCGCCGACCCGGAGACGGGCGATACGGCGCTGCGCCGCGTGACCCACAAGTACCTCTCGGAAGTGCCGGGGCTCATCGAGGCGTTCAAGTTCAACGTGGGCGTCGCGCGCACGATGGAGCTCGTCAACGCCATCCGCAAGGCCATCGACTCGGGGCCTGGCGCGGGCGACCCCGCGGTGCGCGAGGCCGTCGAGGTCGTCGCGGTCGGTCTCTCGCTCTACGCACCCCACACGGCGGACGACATGTGGCAGCGCCTCGGCCACTTCGACGGCACGAAGGAGACCCTCGTGGCCTTCGCCGGCTGGCGCAAGGCCGACCCTCTGCTGCTCGTCGAGGACCAGGTGACCGCGGTCGTGCAGGTCGACGGCAAGGTGCGCGACCGGCTCGAGGTGAGCCCTAAGATCGGCAACGACGAGCTCGAGGCGCTCGCGCGGGCCTCCGCGGCCGTGCAGCGGGCCATCGGCGACCGCGAGATCGCGCAGGTCATCGCGCGCGCCCCGCGGGTCGTCAACATCGCGACCAAGAAGTAGGGCTCTCCCCGGTTTCCCGCGCGGCGCTCGTGAGTGTCGGGGGTGCGCCTAGCCTCCGTGCGTGAGTGACCTCGCCCCCGCGCAGCTCGGCGGACCGGCCCGGCGCGGCGTGCGCGTGCGGGCGGCCGTCACGGGAGTCGTCGTGCTCGCCCTGCTCGGGGTGGGGGCCGCGGTCGTCGCGGCGATCGTGACGCCGGGCGGTGAGGTCGTTGCCGTGGGTGATGCGGGTGCCGGTGGCGGTGGGTCGACTGACGAGGCTGGCCGGGATGCTGTGCTCGAGCCGCCCAGCGAGCCGGGCATCCTCGATCCGTCGCCCGAGGCCGCACGGCTCGTGCTGCACGTGCACGGCGCGGTCGTCGAGCCCGGCATCGTCGTGCTGCCCGCGGGCTCCCGCGTCGTCGACGCGATCGCTGCCGCACGCGGGCCTACCGACGAGGCCGACCTGGGCGGGGTGAACCTGGCGCGCGTCGTCGTCGACGGGGAGCAGCTGTACGTGCCGCGGGTCGGGGAGGTTCCGCCGCCCGGTGCGGGCGCCGCGAGCGGTGCAGGCGCGGGCACAGGGTCGGGGCTCGTCAACATCAACACTGCCGACGCGGCAGCACTCGAGACGCTGCCCGGCATCGGTCCCGCGCTCGCGGGCCGCATCATCGCGTGGCGCGACGCCAACGGGGGCTTTCGCGCGGTCGATGAGTTGCTCGCCGTCTCGGGCATCGGGCAGAAGACCCTCGACGGCTTTCGTGACCAGGTGACGGTGTGACCGACGCGCGCCTCGCCGTGCCGGTGGGGCTCGGCTGGGTCGTGGTCATGGTGCTCATCGGGCTGCCGTCGGCGGGGGCGGTGGGGTTCGGGGTCGCCACGGTCTCGGCGCTCGGGGCGCTGGGGGTGGTCGTGCTCGAGCGGCGTGGGCGCAGTCGTACAGGCGCACCCGTCGGGCTCCGCGCCGGATCCCTCGTCGTGCCCGCGCTGCTCGTCAGCGCCGCGCTCGGCGCGGCGGTGGGCGTTGCGGCGGGGTCGCGCGAGCCCGCGCCCGTGCGTGACGCGCTGGCCTTAGGGGAGAGGCTCGAGGTCGTGATCGTGCTCGAGCAGACGGTCGCCGGTGCCGCGACCGGGGAGCTCGAGGACGGGGCGGGCTGGCGCGGAGCATCCGTCGATGGCCGCCTGGAGCGCGTGACCGATCGTGATGGCGTCACCTACGCGGTGAGCGTGCCGGTGCGCCTGCTCGGGGTCGAGGCGCAGGGGCGCTGGCCGCTCGGCCTGCGGCTCGAGGGTGCGGTGCGGCTCATCCCGGTGGAGCCGGGCGACGACCGGGTGGCCCTCGCGCGCGTGCTCAGCGAGCTGCAGCCGGTGCGGGGTGCGCCGCCGCTGCTCGGTGCGACGGATGCGCTGCGCGACCGCTTCCTCGACCTCATGCAGCCCTTCGCGGGCGACGGGGCCGCGCTGCTGCCGGGCCTCGCGATCGGCGACACGTCGGCGGTGTCGGACGAGCTCGACGCCGCGATGAAGCGCAGCGCCCTCAGTCACCTCACCGCGGTCTCGGGGGCGAACTGCGCGATCGTCGTCGGCCTCGTGCTCGGGGTCGGCGCGCTGCTGCGGTGGCCGCGGCCCGTGCGCATCGGCGTCGCGCTCGCGGCGCTCGGCGGCTTCGTGCTGCTCGTGACGCCCGAGCCGAGCGTCGTGCGCGCCGCCGTCATGGCCGCCGTCGTGCTGCTCGCCCTCGCGAGCGGGCGGCCCGCGCAGGGGCTGCCCGTACTCGCCGTCGCCGTCTTCGGCATCCTCGTGCTCGACCCGTGGATCGCGCGCTCCTACGGTTTCGTACTGTCGGTGCTGGCGACGGCGGCGCTCCTCGTCCTCGCCGGGCCGCTCGCCGAGCGACTGCGCTCGGTGATGCCTGCGGGGCTCGCGCTGTGGATCGCCGTACCGCTCGCCGCGCAGCTCGTGTGCCAGCCGGTGCTCATCCTGCTCGCGCCTGAGGTGCCGCTCATGGGTGTGCTCGCCAATGTGCTCGCGGCCCCCGCGGCTCCGGTCGCGACGATTCTCGGCATGATCGCGTGCCTGCTCGCGCCCCTCGTGCCGCCGCTCGCGACGGTCGTCGCGGCAGTCGCCTGGTTGCCCTCCGCGTGGATCGCGGGCATCGCGACCGTCGCCTCCTCGCTGCCGGGAGCCGTGCTGCCGTGGCCGGAGGGCGGTCTGGGTGCCGTGCTTCTCGCGGTGCTGACGACGGTGGGGCTGCTCGTTGTCGGCGTGCCCGCGCGGCTCGGATCGGCGCGCTTGCGCCGGAGGCTGGCGCTCTCGGGCGCCGTGCTGCTCGTCGTCGTCGCAGGGGCGACGGCGGGAGCTCACGCACTCGCGCTACTGCAGCGCCCCGCCGAGTGGCGCATCGCGCAGTGCGACGTGGGCCAGGGCGACGCGCTGCTCGTGCGGCACGGCGGCCAGGTCGCGCTCATCGATACGGGGCGGGATGCTGCGCTCTTGCAGCGCTGTCTCGACACCCTCGGCATCCAGCGCGTCGACCTGCTCGTGCTCACCCACTTCGATGACGACCACGTCGGCGCGGTCGAGGTCGTGCACGGAATGGCCGAGCGCGTTCTGGTGGGGCCGACCGGGCGGCCCGCCGACGAGGCCGTGGTCGAGGGGCTCGTCGCTGCCGGTGCGACGGTGCACGAGGTCGCTGCCGGGGAAGTCGGGGCGCTCGGCGGCTACACCTGGCGAGTGCTCGCGCCACCCGACCACCGCGGGGTCGAGCCCGGCAACGACGCGAGCATCGTCCTGGAGTGGCGCCCCGGGCCGCAGTGCGCGGGCTGCCCGAGCCTGCTGACCCTCGGCGATGTGGGTGCGGCTGGCCAGCGCGCGCTGCTCGGTGCCGTGCATCCCGTCGATGCGATCACGGTCGCGCACCACGGTGCGGCCGACCAAGAGGCCGAGCTGTATGCGCGCGCCTCGCCTGCGGTCGCGCTCATCGGGGTCGGCGCGGACAACGGCTACGGCCACCCGACGCCCGAGGCGCTCGACGCCGTTGTCGCGTCGGGGGCACTCACGGCGCGCTCCGACCTGCACGGGCTCGTGCTGCTCGCGCCGGGGGAGCAACCCGGGTCGTGGTTGGTGTGGACGGAACGCGGTGTCGCCGGCGAGCACGCCCGGGGCGGGGCGCGACCGGGCGGCTGACGTCGGCGGCGCTGGCTAGGCTGAGGGGGCCGCACGCGGCACCCGCATGTACCAGCCTGTACCTGCCCGCACTGCCCGCATTGCCCGAACTCGAGCGCCGAAGGAGCGTGATGGCCGCCACGAAGAGGTCGTCAGGCTCCGCGCGGGCGAAGGCGAGCATCCCGCAGATTGCGTGGCACGAGATCAGGTCGGCGCCCATTGTGCTCGTGACCGGCCCCGAATCGTTCCTCGCCGACCGCGCATCGACGATGCTGCGGGATGCCCTGCGCGGGCAGGATCCGAGCCTCGAGGTGCACGACCTGGGTGCCGACACCTACGCGCCCGGCGAGCTGCTCACCCTGGCGAGCCCCTCCCTGTTCGGGGAGCCGAGGCTGATCCGCGTGGCCAACGTCGAGAAGTGCACCGACGCATTCCTGGAGGACGCGCTGTCGTTCCTCGAGCAGCCGGCCGACGACACCGTCGTGCTGCTGCGGCACGGCGGGGGAGTGCGCGGCAAGAAGCTGCTCGACGCCATCCGTGGCGGTGCCGGTGGCGGCATCGAGGTCATCTGCGCGGAGCTCAAGCGCGACAACGACCGCGCCGACTTCGCGGCCGCCGAGTTCCGCCACGCGGGCCGCCCGATCGCGCCGCTCGCTCTGCGCGCGCTCGTGAGTGCGTTCGGCGATGACCTGGGCGAGCTCGCGGGGGCGTGCCAGCAGCTCATGGCCGACACCGAGGGTGAGATCACCGAGCAGACGGTCACGAAGTACTACGGCGGCCGTGTGGAGACGAACGCCTTCGCGGTCGCCGACGCCGCGATCGCCGGGCGGCACGGCGAAGCTCTGGGGCTGCTGCGGCACGCGCTCGACACGGGAGCCGACCCCGTTCCGATGGTCGCCGCATTCGCGATGAAGCTGCGCACGATGGCGAAGGTCGGCGGCACACGCGGATCGGGGGGTCAGGTCGCCTCGCAGCTGGGCCTCGCACCCTGGCAGGTCGATCGCGCCCGCCGAGACCTGCAGGGCTGGGAGGAGGCGGGGCTCGGCCGCGCGATCCTCGCCGCCGCCGAGTGCGACGCGCAGGTCAAGGGCGCGGGCCGCGACCCCGTGTTCGCGCTCGAGACCCTCCTGCGCGTCGTCGCGACCCGCGGCGAGGGCCACTAGCCCGCGCGCTGGCCCCGAGCCGAGCATCCCGCCCGCCGCCCGCCGCCCACCCTCCCTGCGCCGGGCGTCAGCCCACGCCGCGCCGTCTCCACAATTCAGGAGTTGCGGTGCCGCAGGGCTCCTCGACACGCCGAAGCGCCCCGCGCAGGGCGCTGGACGAGGGCGCGCTCCTGAATTGTGGAGATGGCGTGCCCGGATAGGAGCGAGCGTCGACATGCCCGTGAGCGAGCGCCGGTTGGTTCTCCACAATTCAGGAGATCGAGTCCACGCGGGCCCGCCGACACGCCGGTGGAGCGCTCTCACGCCCTGATGCAGCACACCGACTCCTGAATTGTGGAGATAGAGCGCCGGGCGGCGGAGCGGGATGCTCCGCTCGAGCCGGTCGCAGACAGCACGAGGCCCCGCCGACCCTGGAGGGTGCGGCGGGGCCTCGAGTGCTGTGGTGCGGCGCGGAACGCGCGTGAAGCAGCGAGAACGCTAGAGCGCGGCGACCTGCTTGGCGATGGCCGACTTGCGGTTCGCGGCCTGGTTCTCGTGGATGACGCCCTTGCTGGCGGCCTTGTCGAGCTTCTTCGTCGCGACGACGAGAGCCTCGGAGGCGGCGGCCTTGTCGCCGGAGGCGATCGCGGTGTGCGTGCGACGGATCGCCGTCTTGAGCTCGCTCTTGACGGCGCGGTTGCGCTCCTGAGCCTTGAGGTTGGTCTTGATGCGCTTGATCTGCGACTTGATGTTCGCCATGTGTCGACTTTCTGCGTAAGAGGAACGGTGTGAGTGAGCGGCCGGGGTGGGGGTTGCGCGGAGTTCGAGCGCGTGGTGCGCGCTGCGTGCTCCGTGACGAACTGTCCCAGCCGCGTTCCGTGTCGAAAGAGAGAGGGCTTTCTGACACGCAAGCCAACAGGCAACATTACCAGGGCAGGGCGCCGGGCGACAATCACGCGGTCTGTGGGGGCCGTCGTGCATGGGAGAATGGGTCACAATGTCTCCTCGAGCCGCCACGTCCCTCGCCCCTGCCGCGACCGATCCGACGCTGATCCGCAACTTCTGCATCATCGCGCACATCGACCACGGCAAGTCGACGCTCGCCGACCGCATGCTCGGCATCACGGGCATCGTGAGCGACCGCCAGGCGCGCGAGCAGTACCTGGACCGCATGGACATCGAGCGCGAGCGCGGCATCACGATCAAATCGCAAGCGGTGCGGATGCCCTGGGCCCTGTCGCCCGCCGAGGGCGAGAAGCCCGTCACCTACGCCCTCAACATGATCGACACCCCCGGTCACGTCGACTTCACGTACGAGGTGAGCCGCAGTCTGGCGGCGTGCGAGGGCGCGATCCTGCTCGTGGATGCCGCGCAGGGCATCGAGGCGCAGACGCTCGCGAACCTCTACCTCGCGCTCGAGAACGACCTCACGATCATCCCCGTGCTCAACAAGATCGACCTGCCCGCGGCGGATCCCGAGAAGTACGCCCGCGAGCTCGCGAGCCTCATCGGCGGCTCGCCCGACGACGTTCTGCGCGTGAGCGGCAAGACGGGGCAGGGCGTCGACGAACTGCTCGATCGCGTCGTCGACCTCATCCCGCCGCCCACGGGCGACGCGAGCGCCCCGGCTCGAGCGATGATCTTCGATTCGGTGTACGACGCGTACCGCGGCGTCATCACGTACGTGCGCATGGTCGACGGGCATCTGAGCCCTCGGGAGCGCATCCAGATGATGTCGACGCGCGCGACGCACGAGCTGCTGGAGATCGGCGTGAGCTCGCCCGAGCCGGTGCCCAGCAAGGGCCTCGGCGTGGGCGAGGTCGGCTACCTCATCACGGGCGTGAAGGACGTGCGCCTGTCGAAGGTCGGCGACACGATCACGAACGCGCAGAAGCCGGCGACGCAAGCGCTGCCGGGCTACACCGATCCGAAGCCCATGGTCTTCTCGGGTCTGTACCCGATCGACGGCAGCGACTACCCGGTGCTGCGCGAGGCGCTCGACAAGCTCAAGCTCTCGGATGCGAGCCTCAACTACGAGCCGGAGACCTCGGTCGCTCTCGGTTTCGGCTTCCGCTGCGGGTTCCTGGGCCTCCTGCACCTCGAGATCATCACGGAGCGCCTCGAGCGCGAGTTCGGCATCGACCTCATCTCGACGGCGCCGAGCGTGACCTACGAGGTCGTCACGGAGGACGGCAAGGAGTACACGGTCACGAACCCGAGCGAGTTCCCGACGGGGGCGAAGATCGCGAGCGTCACCGAGCCGATGGTAGCGGCGGGCATCCTCGCGCCGAAGGACTACGTGGGCACGATCATGGAGCTGTGCCAGAGCCGCCGCGGTGCGCTCATCGGCATGGAGTTCCTCGGCGAGGACCGCGTCGAGATCAAGTACTCGATACCGCTCGGTGAGATCGTCTTTGACTTCTTTGACCACCTGAAGAGCAAGACGGCCGGCTATGCGAGCCTCGACTACGAGCCGAGCGGCGACCAGGAGGCCGACCTCGTCAAGGTCGACATCCTGCTGCAGGGTGAGGCGGTCGACGCGTTCAGCGCGATCGTGCACCGCGAGAAGGCCTACGCGTACGGCGTGCTCATGACTGAGCGCCTCAAGAAGCTCATCCCTCGGCAGCAGTTCGAGGTGCCCATCCAGGCCGCGATCGGCGCCCGCATCATCGCGCGCGAGTCGATCAGCGCGATGCGCAAGGACGTGCTCGCCAAGTGCTACGGCGGTGACATCACCCGCAAGCGCAAGTTGCTCGAGAAGCAGAAGGAGGGCAAGAAGCGCATGAAGATGGTGGGCCGCGTCGAGGTTCCCCAGGAGGCGTTCATCGCGGCGCTCTCCGGCGACGTCGAGAGCAAGAAAGACAAGAAGTAGCCACCAGCGCGGCATACGCATGCAAGCTACGGTGGAAAATTTGGGTTCACAAACTCGATCGGCGAACCGGAGTAGAGACGGACAGCGCAGTTGCCTTGCGGTGGTCGAGCTTGATGTTATCGACCTCCCGCTTATGTAGAACGCGCCTTGACCGCCGATCGCCACGCGTCCCGCGCGGCAACGAGCTCGGTGGCGTTCTTGGTGATCGTCCGAAAGTCGCGAGCAACGAGCGCTGCGGCGGGGACAAGTCCACTTCCCGTGCCGAGGGCGACGGCGCCGGCGTCGAGCCACGGCCCGACGGTCGCAGGTGAGACCCCCCCAGTTGGGATGAAGGCGACACGAGGAAACGGGCCTCGCAACGCGCGGAGCCACGTGACGCCGAGCACGTCTGCAGGAAAGAGCTTCACAAAGTCCGCTCCGTGCTCGTTCGCGGTCATTATTTCCGAGGGCGTCAGCGCGCCTGCCGCGAACGGGAGTCCGCTTTCAGCAAGTGCCGTGAGAAGCGGTGGCGTGCCGCCCGGACTGACGAGAAACTCTGCCCCCGCGTCGGCCACCCGCTTCACCTCGTCGATCGTCGTCACGGTTCCTGCGCCGACGAGCACGCCGTTGCTGTATCGACGACGCAGCTCGGCAATCGCGAGGTCGCCCTGCGGCACTGTGCACGTGACCTCGATGATGCGGACGCCGCCTTCGACGACCGCGTCAGCCGCGGAGACCGCGAGCTGCCAGTCGTCGGCGCGAATGACGGCGACGAGTCGCTGCTCGGCGATCCGCAACCCGACATCGGTCCTCATCGCGCGACGACTCCCGGCTTCGTGAGGCTTCGACCGAGGCGCGCGCCATGGTCGTCGTACGCACGCTCGAAGAGCTCTCGCGATCGGTGCTCGCCGACGACCGCCCCCGAGGTGATGACCGGGATGTCGACACCGCGCGCGACGAGCAGCTCAGCTGTGCGCACCTTGATCTCGTTGATGATCGCGACGCCCGAGATCGTCGAGCCGGGGCCCACGGGGGTGTCGAGTCCGTCGAGTGTGACCAGCGCGTCGCCGACCGGTGTTCCGAGGTCGAGCACGAGGTCGCCGTACTCGAGCAGTCGCTTGCCGGAGGAGTGCCCGGGCGTGCCCGTCATCGAGTGCTGCACCGAGGTGATGACGATCGTGCGCAGCCCTCGCTCGCGGGCACCACGGGCGATGTCGATCGGCACAGCGGTCGTTCCGCCGTGGCTGATGATGACCATGACATCGGTCGGGGCGAAGGAGAAGTTTTCGAGAATCTTCTCTCCGAGCCCTTCCATGCGCTCGATGAACATCGCCTGCCGCTGCCCGTTGCTCCCGGCGACCTGGGTATGGAACGTCATTGACAGTTCCGCCATCGGGTTGAAGCCCGGGAACGAACCGTAGCGCGGGAACATCTCCTCGAGCGCCATTCGCGAGTGGCCGGTGCCGAACAAGTGCACGAAGCCGCCTGCCTCGATCGCCTCCGCAGACCACTGCGCTGCGGTCTCGAGATGGTCGCCTTCTCGCTCGATGAGGGCCTCCAGCAGCGCGATGGCCGCTCTCGACCACAGGCCAAGAGATGTATACATGTGTACTCCCGACATGATTAGGTTGTCTGGTTCTGTGGATGAATGGATCGGAGGGTCGCGTGGCGCGTTCGGCTGGCTCGGTGCGCTATCTGGAGATTGCCGAGTGGCTGCGCGAGCTGGTGTTCAACGCCGCGCCAGGTGCGCGACTGCCCTCTGACGCGGAGGTTGCGGCGCGGTTCTCCGTGAGCCGCATGACGGCACGCTCGGCGATTCAGCAACTCGTCAACGAGAACCTCATTGTGCGCAGGCAGGGAGCGGGCACGTTCACGCGAGAGGCCCCCCTGCACCGCCATGAGGGCCTGCTCATGAGCTTCACGGCTGACATGGGACGACGCGGACTGCGGGCGTCGTCGCGGCTCATTACCGCTGAGCTGCGCGGAGGTTCGCCACCCGAGACCGCGGCCCTCAGATTGCCTGACGGCAACAAGGTCGTCGCGATCAAGCGCGTGCGACTCGCTGATGAGACGCCGCTCGCCCTCGAGACCGCGGTCATCCCGCCGGACTACGTCTCGGTGCTGAGCACCGACCTCGAGTCGGGATCGCTGCACGACGCGCTCACGGGACTGGGGCACGCACCGGTGGTGGCCCACAGCTGGATCTCGTCGCGCCTTGCCAGTGCGAGCGAGGCGGCACTGCTCAGCGTCTCGACGAGCGAGCCGCTCCTGGTCGAGCGTCGCATCGTCGAAGACGAACGCGGAGAGCCTGTCGAGTTCACGGAGACTGCGTACATCGCGAGCCGGTATGTCATCGACGCGGTGTTCGTCGCGGACACCGCGAACGCTCGCAGGCCGGTGCACGAGATGCGTCATCGCCCACCTCGCTCGACGTCCCTGGCCCAGAGGGCGGCACCCACTGCTCCTGAGTAAGACCCGAAGTGGCTCGTGACGAGCGGAAGGTGCTCGGGCGGCGTCAGGTGAATTCTGCGAGCGACCGCTCGGCGCAGCGGATCGAGCAGCGCAGCTCCGACACGGGCGACGCCTCCGCCGATGACGACGATGTCAGGTGCCACGATCGCGTGCACGTTCGCGATGCCGATCGCCAGGTGTTCGACAGCCTCGTTCACGGCGCGGATGGCGCGATCCTCGCCTGCGGCGGCGAGCTCGAAGGCTTCCTCTGCGGTCGCGACGCCCGCGGAAGCCGCGATGATGCTGGGACGGGCGACGGCCTCGATGCAGCCTCGATTGCCGCATCCGCATCGGGGACCGTCGGGGACGACGGTCTGGTGGCCGAACTCTCCGGCAATGCCGTCGTGGCCGCCGTGCAGCCGCCCACCGATGACGAGCCCTCCGCCGATGCCGGTGCCGAGAACGATCGCGAGCACGTGCGCGTAGCCCTTCGCGGCTCCGGCCTCTGACTCGGCGAGTGTGAACGCCCGTGCATCGTTGAGCACGGCGACCTGGTGTCCGAGCAGCTCGCCCAGACGTCGTGAGACCGACACCCCCGCCCAGTCGCCGGGCAGGTTCGGAGTGACGGTCGGAATGCCGGTGTCGGGATCGATGACACCCGGGAAGGTCATCCCGACCGCTGAGACCGGAGCGGTCGCGAGGTGCCCAGTCGCGACTGCGCCGAGAGCCTGGAGAATGTCGTCGGCGTCCGTCGTCGGCGTCCGAGTCGTCGAGGTGGCGGTCACCTCGATACCGTCGGTCGTCGCCGCGATCACCGCCGCCTTGATGTTCGTGCCTCCGAGGTCGAGGCCGAGCAGCAGGCTCATCGTGCCGCCACCACGGGTCGGCCCTCCGACACGCTCCATCCGCCGTCGACGGCCACGACCTGACCGGTGACGCTGACGGCGTCGAGCAATGGGACCGCGAGCCGCGCGACATCGCGAGCGTCGAGAATGCCGGCAGCGACCGGCTGCTTGCGAGCGGCGAAGTTCAGAATCGTCGCGTCCTGGGCCGCACGAGCAGCCATCGGCGTTTCGACGAGCCCTGGAGCGATCGCGTTGACCCGGATGCCGTCGTCGGCGTAGTGGGCCGCGAGCGTCCGTGTGAGGCCCACGATCGCTGCTTTCGCGGCCGCGTAGGCATGCGTCGAGAAGTGTTCTGGCGACGGCGACCAGCCGAGAACACTCGTCGTGAGCAGGAGGGAGCCGCCGCGGCCGCCTGCGAGGAGCGCGCGAATGGTCTCTCGCGCGGCGAGGAAGGTCGTCGTGAGGTTGAGGCCCAGGGTTCGGTCCCAGCCCTCGAGCGGAATCTCGTGCAGCGGTCCGTCGCCGAGCCGCCTCCCGCTCCCTCCCGCGACGGCGACGAGGCCGTCGAGCCCTCCGAGCGCATCGTCTGCCGTGGAGAATGCGCGCTCAGCCTCGCGCTCGTCGCTTAGGTCGGCGACGGCGAAGCCCGCGAGCGGCACCCTCGCCGCAAGCTCGGCCAGCGACGACTCGGTGCGTGAGATGGCGAAGACCTGAGCGCCGCGCGAGGCGAGCTCCGTCGCGACCGCAGCAGCTATGCCGGTCGCGCCGGTCACGACGACACGCGTGACCGACGCTGGCTGCACCGAGGTCACGTGTGCACCGTGGGCAGGGGCAGCCGTGGGTCGATGACCTCGCCGGTGCGGCTCGATCGCAGTGCGGCGAAGCAGAGCGCGAGACCGGGCAACGAGGTCGAGGCTGCGTTGACGGGGGCACGCTCTTCTTCGATCGCGACCAGCAGTTCGCCCATCGTGCCGCGCATGCCGTTGAGCCACCAGGTTCCCGTGACTGTGATCGTCTCCGGCTCTTCGCCGGGACGTGACCAGACGATCTGGGTGCCGCCGAGCGCTTCGCCGAGGTGCGAGAGCGATCCCAAGGTGCCGTGCACCTCGTAGCCGCCGCGCTGCTGCACCTTCGTCGCGCCGCGGAACAGCAGCGTCGCCTGAGCCGCGGGAAACTGGATGAGCACTTGCGCCTGCGTCGCGACGGCCATCTTCTGGCCCGGCCGCGAGCCGGTCATCGCGACGACTCCCGTCGCCTCCTGCCGGTTGCGGAACAGATTGGCGAGAAGGTCGAACCAGTGGATGCCGAAATCGTACAGAATCAGGTCTTCCATCGAGTTGAACGCGGGGTTGTCGGCGAAGTCGGAGTCGTGGTCCCAGTAGACGTAGAAGTCGGCAGAGGTGACCTCGCCGATGAGTCCTGCCGCGACGGCCTCGCGCAAGAACGAGAAGTGCGGTGCCCATCGGCCGTTCTGATTGACGGCGAGCTGCATACCGTGCTCGACAGCGAGGTTGACGAGCTCGCGCCCTTCGTCGAGGTCGACGACGAACGGCTTCTGCGAGAGCACGTGCCGCCCGCTGAGAATCGCATCCCGCACGATCGACGGGCGAACGTCGACGTGCGTCGCGATGTCAACGACTTCGATGTCGTCGCGCGCGAGCAGGTCGCGATAGTTCGCGTAGACATCGGCATCCGGATAGAACTCATCGCGTCGGGCTTCGGCCTTCGCACGATCGATGTCGGCGAGGGCGACGACGTTGAACCCGGCGTCGCGGTAGTTCGAGAGGTGCTGGAACGAGATGCCGCCGCAGCCGATGAGACCGATCGGCGTGGTGAGCGACTTCGGAGCGCGGGGCAGATAGTGGATGCCGTCGCTCGTCGGCACGGGGATTCCGGTCATAGCTCGACCACCTTTCCGGCCGCCATGCTCGCTCGGGCGGCATCGACAATGAGTTGGCCCTTGAGGGCGGTCTCGAGGGTGCATGGCCCGCTCGGGGCGACACCGGTCTCTCGGCAGTGGAGGAGGTACGAGAGCGCGTTCTTGGTCGTCTCTGTCGACTCGTCGACGTCGATCTCGTGCACGTCGGGACGCTCGTGCGTCTGCACCGAGAGCGTCGTCGCGAAGTCGCGGCTCACGATCGTGCCTCCCGTGCCCACGACCACGAAGCCGCAGAAAGGTTGGGGCTGCGTCGTCCACGGATCCGTGAAGGTGCCCCATCGGGTGCGATAGGTGGAAAGGCCGCTTGCGAACTCGGCGATCGTGACGCTCTGCTCGTCGACGAAGAGTCCGTCGGGAACGAAGCTCATCGCTGTCACGCGCGACGGCAGCTCGTCGTCGCGAAACCACGTGCCGAGCGTGGTGCCATACCCGAGGTAGTCGTAGGTCGCACCGCCGCTGGCCGGGTCGTACCACCAGTTGCCGTTCTTCTCCTCGGGGGTGGCGCCGAGTGCGAGCGTCTTCTTGCCGTGCGCGTGGCCGAGCGGGCCGCGGTTGCCGTCGTAGTAGTGCACTTCGGTGACGTCGCCGATGAGGCCTTCCGCAATGACTTTCGCGGTCATCCGATGAGCGGGATACCACTCGAGCGGCCAGTTGACGTACACCTCGCTGCCGGTGCCGGCGATCGCGTCGTGCATCGCGAGACCGTCGGCGTGCGATGTCGAGAGCGGCTTCTCGAGGATGATCGTGACCTCGAGCGGAGCGAGCAGGCGGACGTACTCGAGGTGCTGGTCGGTCGGCGAGCACACGAACACGATGTCGGGCCGGGCCGACGCGAGCATCTGCTGGAGGTCGAGGTGTCGCAACTCGGTGGCGATGCCGAGGTCGTCGCACACGGCGTCCATCCGAGCCTTGTCGGTGTCGAACACGCCTGTCACCTCTGCCTGCGGATGCAGTTGTGCGACACGCAGCTGGTCTCCGATGTGCATGTGGTCGAACGCGACGCCGGCGACGCGATACTGGGGCACGTTGTTCATTCCTGCAATCTCCATTGAGTCGGAACATATCTATAGGACTAGGTGCAGGTAACCTTAGGGGACGCGCTCTCAGTGAGACAAGTGCACCGGGGTTTTGCCTCATTCGTCCCAAGAAACAGCTTGGATCTGCGGTTCACACAGGGTTCACGCGGCAATCACTAGGGGGGAGACCGTTGACATCGTCGATCCAACTCGTATAGACATGTGTTACTTGACCGCGCGAACCTGCGGTCCAGAGCACCAACGGCGCTGTGATGGGCACGGCGCTGTTTCCTGACCAGAAGGAGTCAGTTATGCAACGAGGCAAACTCGCTCACCGGCCCCGGAGCGTCATGCTCGCGGTGGCAACGGTGTCGGTCGCAGCCCTCGCACTGAGCGGCTGCACCGACGCCGGCGGCGGCGACCAAGTCATCCGCGTCGTCTATCCAGAGCAGCCGCCCAGCACGGCAAAGTCCGATGTCATCGAAACCGTCAAGGCCGAATTCGAAGAGGCCAACGAGGGCTGGACGCTCGAGCTCGTCCCCATCAACGCAGCGGATGCCGACTACTTCAGTCGCATCGCCCTCATGTTCGGGTCGCCCGATACCGCACCCGACATCGTCTACGACGACACCTTCCAGGTGAACGCGCACGCGGAGGCCGGCTACCTCGCTCCACTGGACGAGTATCTCACCGACTGGGAGGACTGGGACGCGCAGTACTCACCGACGACTCAAGACCTCGGCAAGGGTCTCGACGGAACGTCGTACGGCATTCCGATCACCGGTGGAACGATCGGTCTCTGGTACGACAAGTCGCTGTTCGAACAGGCTGGTCTTCCGACCGACTGGCAGCCCGAAACCTGGGATGAGTTCGTCGCCGACCTCGAGACCTTGCAGGCGGCCCACCCGGACATCGTTCCGTTCGCGGCACAGACTGCGGAAGTTCACGCCGAAGGTTCGACCTTCCAGACCTTCCAGGTCCTCCTGCAGGGCACCGAAGGCGGGCTCGACAGCAGCTTCTACGACCCCAGCGCAGGCGAATTCGTCACCGGAAGCGAAGGCTTCAACGACGCGCTGACGCTGCTGGCCGATCTGCGCTCGAAGGGCCTCCTCGCCGATGACGCTGATCAACTCGACCCCAACTACTGGGGGACGTTCGGTGGATGGTTCACCGAAGACAGGGTCGGCGTCGCCCTCACCGGGTCGTGGCTCATGTTCCTCTTCGGCGAATACCCGGAGTGGACCGACGAGCTCGGCTGGACCCCGATGCCGTCGCGCGACGGCGGCGATGCCGCGAGCATGTCGGGCGGCTGGGTGTGGGCGATGGGCGCGGGAGCTGCCGACAAGGAGATGACCTTCGAGGCGCTCACGATGCTCACGAGCTACGAGAGCTCGCTCGCCCTTGCCCTGGGCACGGGCGACGTTCCGACCCGCATCGACGTCGCAGAAACCCCGGAGATCGCGGAGAACAACCCGTCGATTCCGTTCTTCTACGACCTTGTCAACGTCGCGGGCATCCGACCGGGAGTTGCGGAATACCCGCAGGTCTCGGCAGCCATCGCGGCGGCCACGGAGGCAGTCACAATCGGCGGTATGTCACCCGAGGAAGCTCAGGCGGCGTACGACGAAGCCGTCCGGTCGATCACGGGCGGCTGATGTCCTCTCGCGACAACGGGCGGGGGGTCGCGAACGCGGCCCCCCGCTCCTCCACGCCTCCGAAGAGCGCGCTCCGCACCTTCCGCCGAAGCGTGGGTCCGGTCGTGCCGATCGTGCCGGCCGCCGCGATCATGGCCGTGTTCTTCGTCGGGCCGATCCTGTGGGCCGTCTACGTCGGCTTCACCGACCAGGGACTCACCGGTGCTGCGGCGCTCAACCCGCAGTGGGTGTGGTTCGACAACTTCGAACGACTCATCAACGACCGCGACGCGCACGCGGCGATCAGCCGCACTGTCGCCTACGTGCTGCTCGTCGTCGCGGGCCAGAACGTGCTGGGACTCGCGCTCGCGCTGCTGCTGCAGAAGCGCAACAAGGCCATGAAGACGATCGCCAGCGGAGCGGTCGTGCTCGCCTGGGTGCTTCCCGAAGTCGTCGTGGCGATGCTCTGGTACGCGTTCCTCAACACTCGAGATGGCACGCTCAACACGATCCTTGCGTCGGTCGGGCTTCCTGGTCAGAGCTGGCTCATCGACCAGCCCTTGTTCGCGATCGTCATCGCGAGCGTATGGCGCGGCACCGCCTTCTCGCTCCTCATCTACTCCGCCGCGCTCGAGGAGGTCAGCCCTGAGTCGATCGAGGCTGCGCAAGTCGACGGGGCCAGCGGCATGCAGCAGCTCTTCTATGTCGTTCTGCCCTCGATCAGTCGGCTCATTCTCACCAACCTCCTGCTCACGACCCTGCAGACGCTCGGCGTCTTCGGGCTCATCTTCGCGCTCACCGGCGGCGGGCCGGGCGGGCAGACTCAGACGCTGCCGCTCTACATGTACGAGCAGGCCTTCCGCTACAACCTCATCGGGTACTCGTCGGTCATCGCTATCGTGCTCGTCGTGCTCGGCGTGATCCTCTCCGCCTTCTACCTCTACGCCTTCAGGAAGGGGTCGAAGTGACGCTCCCTTCTCTCGCTGCGCCGCGGCCGCGGCTGCACGCGGTTTTCGCGAACGTGACGCTCGCGATCATCACGCTGTTGTTCCTGCTCCCGCTGATCTGGCTCGTGCTGGCTTCACTCGACCCGGGCGCGACGCTCTCGCTTCGAGCCCCTGAGCGGATCGCGCTCGACAACTTCGTCGAGATCGGCACCTGGGAGCTCACGTTCCGGCCGATGATGAACGGGCTCATCATCTCGGGACTCGCGAGTCTGCTCGTCGTCGTGCTCTCGGCCCTCGCCGCGTATCCGCTCTCGCGATACACGATGCGCTATGGCGACCACTTCTTGTACACCGTGCTCTTCCTGTCGGCGTTGCCGGTGACGGCGATCATGATCCCGGTGTACACCATGTTCGTTCGCCTTCGACTAGTCGACAGTTTCCTCGGCTGCATCCTGTTCCTCGCCGCATCGAGCTTGCCGTTCGCCATCTGGATGATGAAGAACTTCATGGACGGCATCCCGATCGAGTTCGAGGAAGCCGCCTGGCTCGACGGGGCCTCGAGCCTCCGAACGCTGAGAACGATCGTGCTCCCGCTCATGACGCCCGGCCTGGCCGCGGTGAGCATCTTCCAGTTCATCCTCATGTGGGGCAACTTCTTCGTGCCGTTCATCTTGCTGCTCGATCCAGCAAAACTGCCGATGGCGGTCACGCTGTATCAGTTCTTCGGCAGCTTCGGTGTCGTGAACTATGGCAACCTCGCCGCCTACGCAGCGGTGTACTCCGCGCCGGTGATCGTGCTCTACCTCGTGGTCTCCCGGGTGTTCAACGGGGCGTTCCGGTTGAGTGGCGGGGCGAAGGGCTGATGCCGGAGCGCGGTGCCTTCGCAGACGCGGGCTCCGGCGGTATCGACTCGTCGAAGCTCAGCCTCATGCGTGTCGATCGTTTCATCACGCAGCGGCTGGCACCCGCGGTGATCCGGGCGACGCACGACGTCGAGCTCGCCGCATGGCGCGTCGGCGGCGAGCCGGTTCCGTTCTCCACCGCACGCACGGCACCCTACGAGCCGTTCACGATCGGCACCTCGTGGGGCGCGCCGTGGGACACCGTGTGGTTCCGCATCCGTGGTGACGTGCCCTCGGAGTGGCGCCGGCCGGGCCTCACCGTCGAGCTCGATGTCGATCTGGGCGTTGTGAGCGACTTTCCGGGTTTCCAGGCTGAAGGGCTCGTCCACCGCTCCGATGGATCGGTCGTCAAGGGTGTGCATCCCGAGAACTCCTGGGTGCCGATCGACGACGAGGTGAGCACCTTCGAGCTCTACCTCGAGGCCGCGGCGAACCCCTACGTCGCTGGCGACTTCAGCTTCTTGCCGACCCCGCTCGGCGATCCGTCGACCGCCGGTACCGACGAGCTCTACGTGCTTCGCACGCTGCGGCTCGTGGCACGCGACGAGGAGGTCTGGGAGCTGCTGCAGGATGTCCGCACCTTGCGCGGCCTCGCCGCCGAGCTGCCGCCGAGCTCGCCGCGACGCGCCGAGCTGCTCTTGACCCTCGAGCGCATTGTCGACGCAGTCGACCCCGATGACGTCGCCAGCACGGTGTCGCATGGCAGGGAGCTCGCTGCGCAGTCGCTCGCGCGACCCGCGACGGCGAGCGCTCACCGGGTGCTCGCGGTCGGACACGCGCACATCGACACGGCGTGGCTCTGGCCGACGCGTGAAACAGTGCGCAAGGTTGCGCGCACTTTCGCGAACGTGCTCGATCTGCTCGACCGCGATGCGGATTTCGTGTTCGCGGCATCGTCAGCGCAGCAGTACGCATGGGTGCGCGACGCGCAGCCGGAGCTGTTCGAGCGCGTCCGCGCCGCGGTCGCGGAGGGGCGGTTCGTGCCGGTGGGTGGCATGTGGGTCGAGAGCGACACGAACCTGCCGTCGGGGGAGTCGCTCGCGCGCCAACTCGCCTACGGCAAGCGCTTCTTCCTCGACGAGTTCGGGGTAGAGACGTCGACGGTCTGGTTGCCCGACTCGTTCGGCTACACCGCCGCGTTGCCGCAGCTCATCACGGCCTCGGGTTCGCGGTGGTTTCTCACCCAGAAGATCTCCTGGAACGACACCAATCGCATGCCGAACCACTCGTTCCGCTGGGAGGGCATCGACGGCACTCGGGTGTTCACGCACTTTCCCCCCACTGACACCTACAGCAGCGATCTCTCTGCTGGCGAGCTCGCTCTCGCGGAACGCCAGTTCGACGAAGGAGGTCGAGCGAACACCTCGCTCGCGCTCTTCGGATGGGGTGACGGCGGCGGCGGACCGACCCGCGAGATGCTCGCCGCCGCCCACCGCGCAGCCGACCTCGAGGGATCGCCGCGCGTGGAACTCGCGGGCCCCGAGCAGTTTTTCTCTCTCGCCGAAGCCGAGTACGTCGATCCGGCCGTGTGGGCGGGCGAGCTCTACCTCGAGCTGCACCGCGGGGTGTACACCTCGCAGGCGCGGCTCAAGCGGGCGAATCGTCGGGCAGAGGCGCTGCTTCGCGAAGCCGAATTGTGGAGTGCGACGGCAGCAGTCCGCACCGGGCACGAGTACCCCGCCCCGCAGCTGGACTCGGCCTGGCGCACGGTGCTGCTGAACCAGTTCCACGACATCCTGCCCGGGTCGTCGATTGCCTGGGTCAATCGGGAAGCCGAGCGGGCGGGAGCGGACGTTCTCGCGGTGCTCGAATCCCTTGTCGACGCCGCGCTGACGGCGCTCGCAGGCAGCGGCGAGACCGAGCTCGGGTTCAATGCGGGACCGGGGCCGCGATCGGGGGTCCCCGCCCTGGCCGCCGGCCACGTCAACACGCGATCCGAGTACGTCGACGTCGAGCGCGTCCCGTCAGGATTCGTCCTGTCGTCGCCGATCGCACGCGCCGTCCTCGACGCCAACGGGATGCTGGCTTCCCTTGTCGACGTCGCGACGGGACGGGAACTCGTGCCCGCGGGCATGCCGGGCCTCGCACTGCAGCTGTTCCGCGACACACCACGGCAGTGGGACGCCTGGGACGTCGATCGAGAGGCCCTCGACACCCCGCGCGATGTCGACGCTCCTGAGTCCATCGACCTCGACGCTGAAGCACGGGCGGTCGTCATCCGGCGACGGCCAGGGGATTCGACGATCGTGCAGCGCGTTCGCATGCACCGCGACACCGGCGCCCTCGAGGTCTCTTTCGACATCGACTGGCATGAGCGGGAGAAGCTGCTCAAGCTCGCCTTCCCGCTCGACCTCCGGACCGACCGGGCGACCTCCGAGATCCAGTTCGGCCACGTGCACCGTCCGGTGCACGCGAACACGTCGTGGGACCGAGCGCGATTCGAGACCCCTGCACAGCGGTGGGTGCACGTGGGCGAACCAGGACTGGGCGTCGCGATCGCGAACGACGTCGCCTACGGTCACGACATCCGCACTCGCTCCGGTCCCGACGACCGGCCCGTCGTCGTCCCGCGCGTGTCGTTGCTGCGCAGCGCGAGGTTCCCCGACCCCGAGGCCGACCAGGGTCAGCACGAGTTCACGATCTCATTGCGGATCGTCGCGGACCTCGACGGCGCGATCGACGAGGGCTACCGGCTGCACCTGCCGGTGCGGCTGCGCCGCGGCGCGGGCGCCGTCGAGCCGCTCCTGACCGTCGACGGGCACGGCGTCATCGCCGAAGCGGTGAAACTCGCCGACGACGGATCGGGCGATGTCGTCGTGCGACTCTACGAATCGCGGGGGGCTCGCGCGCTCGCGACGCTCACGACGACGTTCGACTGGAGCAAGGTCTCCGAGACCGACCTCCTCGAGCGCGACATTCCCGACACGCGCGTCATCGACCGAGAACCTGACTCGGTGCGACTCGATCTTCCCGCGTTCACCGTCTGCACACTCCGATTCGCCCGGCCGAGTGCCCACTCCGAGGAAAGGACACGGTGATGACGAACGGCCCCTTGATCGATCCGGCCAGCGCGGCCGAACCCCCACCAACAGCCTTCCACGCCGTCCGACTCTCCGAACGCGACGTCTCGCACCTTCCCGTCATCTGGGCGGGCGATGTCGTCGTCGTCGGCGGCGGCTCCGCGGGCAGTGCGG
Source organism: Microcella pacifica (assembly GCF_009371975.2). Taxonomy (GTDB): domain Bacteria; phylum Actinomycetota; class Actinomycetes; order Actinomycetales; family Microbacteriaceae; genus Microcella; species Microcella pacifica. The sequence goes on along the minus strand of NZ_VIKT02000004.1, from coordinate 99,424 downwards.
CGGCGGTCGCGGCAGCTCGGCATGGGGCGTCGACCCTCGTAATCGAGAACGGGGGCTTCTTCGGGGGCACAGCTGCGGCGGTGCTCGACACGATGTACGGCTTCTTCGCGCCCGGCACGGACCAGCGCGTGGTCGGGGGCATCGGCTGGGAGCTTGCCAGCGCGCTGCTCGACGTCGGAAGTGCGATTCTTCGCGGAAACACCTACGGGGCGGGACTCGGAGTCACCTACGAGCCCGAGGCCCTGAAGGCCGAGTGGGATCGCTTGCTCGTCGAGTCGGGGGCCCAGCCGTTGCTGCATACGCGGTTCACGGCATCCGTGCTCGACGGCACCCGCATGACCGCTGTCGTCGTTCTGACCCGACGCGGCCCGTTCCTCGTGCGCGCTGCGCGCTTCGTCGATGCGTCGGGCGATGCAGACGTCGCCTGGGCGGCGGGCTGCACGCTCGAGCAACCGTCGGCGTCGGCACGTGTGCAGCCGCTCACGACGACGTTCCGCGTGGGCGGGGTCGAGCAGCCCGCCTCGACGGCCGAACTGCATCGTTTGCTCCAGGATGCAGCCGCGAGCGGCGCGTACCGGCTCCCGCGTCGTGAAGGCTCATCGCACCACACTGTGCTGCCCGGGGTCTTCCACACCAACCTCACCCGCGTCGCCGGCATCGACCCGACGAATCCCTGGGCGACGACAGCCGCCGAGATCGAGGGGCGCAGTCAGACGGTCGAGTACATTCGCTTCTTGCGAGACCGCATGCCAGGCTATGAGAACTCCTACCTGCTCTCGACGTCAGTCTGGATCGGCACGCGCGAGACCCGCCGTCTGATCGGCCGGTACGTGCTCGATCGCGACGACGTCGTGAGTGCCCGGCGCTTCGACGACGAGATCGCACTGTGCGCCGCGCCGATCGAGGACCACGACGGCGGGACCGCCACGATCTGGCGCTACGTCGCGACCGCGGAGGGCGAGCCGCCCAGCGGCAAGACCTACGGGGTCCCGTACCGCTGCCTCGTTCCCGTCGAGGTCGACAGCCTGCTCGTGGCCGGACGCAGCCTTTCCGCCACTCATGACGCCCATGCCTCCGCCCGTTCGATCGCTCAATGCCTCTCCTACGGTCAGGCCGCGGGTACGGCGGCCGCGCTCTCGGTCTCGGCAGGCGTCTCTCCCTCCGAGGTCAACGCCGACGACCTTCGCCAAGCGCTTGTCGCAGACGCGGTGATGCTGTGAAGGGTGCGATCCGCACCGTGCTCGGAGACCGGTTCGCGATCGAGGGCGTCGCCTATATGCACGAGCACCTCATCCTGGACTCGCCGCTCATCGCCGACCGTTTTCCGCACATCCACCTCCACGATGTCGTTGCGGCGGTCGCGGAGGTTGCTCGGTGCCGGGTGGCCGGGGCGACGCTCGTGCTCGAGGCGATGCCGATGTCTGCGGGGCGCGACGTCGTGCGGCTCGCCGAGGTTGCTCGCCGGGCCGAGGTCGACATCGTGGCAGCGACCGGTCTGCACCACGATCGGTACTACGGACCGAGACACTGGACCAATTTCGTCAGCATCGATGAACTCGCAGACCTGTTCGTCGCAGATCTCGTCGACGGCATCGACGCCTTCGACTACACCGGCCCGATCGTCCGCCGAACGTCGCACCGTGCTGGGGTGGTCAAAGTGGCGACGAGCGGATCGTCGCTCGATGACCGCGATCGTCGCAACCTCCAGGCCGTCGGGCAAGCGAGTGTGCGCACCGGCGCGCCCGTTCTGACGCACTGCGAAGAGGGCAAAGGCGGCCTCGAGCAGGTGGCGCGATTGACGGAGCTCGGAGTGCCTGCGTCGGCGATCGTGCTGAGCCACGTCGACAAGAGCGACGACCCCGGCTACCTCGTGGCGCTCGCGGAGAGTGGCGCAGTGCTCGAGTTCGACCAGTCGCTTCGTGAGTGGGAGGCCGGCGTGAACTCCCGCACTGTTCGCTCCACGCTCCTGCTGCTGGAGCACGGTTTTGCCTCGAGTATCGTGCTCGGTACCGATGGGGCCCGCCGCACACTGTGGCACGAGCTCGGCGGTGCGCCCGGGCTCGCGTGGCTCGCCTCCCACTTGCCGAGCGTGCTCCGCGCCGCGGGCGTGGGGGACGACGACCTCGATCTGTTGCTGCGCGGTAACGCGGAGCGCGTGCTGCGCTGGCGCACCGTGCATGCATCAGGAAGCGGATGATGCAGCTCATCGTGCGCGAGCTTTCTGGCGTGCCGCACGAGGCATTCACCGCCACACACTGCAACGATGTGATCGTGAAGAAGCAATGTGCCATGACCGAACGGGCTCCGGGGCGGTGATCGGGGCTGGTCGCGAACGCCGGCACTCCGCGATCGATTCCCTGCTTGAGTTGTCTCTTCGGCGCGGCGTTTGACTGTGAGTCAGCACACCACACGTCCATTTGGGTGACGATCTCAACGTGACGAGTCCCATCCCGGGCGGTTTGTCTCTGGAGGTAAATGCACGAGTGCTACCCATCAGGGACGGGCCGGATAGGCGTGGACTCGTCTTTGGGTCCCTTTCAGGGCGCCCCGAGCGTGGAGGGGTTTCGTTCCTGGTCACGCCAACGCAGAGGAGTGTTGGTAGAAGTTCTCCCGACTTTCTCGGGGCATCTGGATACCCACCGCGCCGGTGCTGTGCCTGGCGCAGACCGCCCTCTACGGGCCGCCATCTGCGCGCCATGCATATCTAGCCGATGCCCGAGTAGCATCGGCGGGTCGTACCCTGGAACCCTGAGCACGATCGATCACCCGTCGACTCCTGCACCGCACCGACCCGAAGGCCCTCATGACGACCGACCGCGATGGCGCGCGCCACGAGCAAGCGGTCACCTATGCGGCCGTCGGCGCGAGCCAGGCCCCCGACCTCATGCGCTACCCGCCCGAGGGCTACCGACCGCTCGAGATGCGCGGCCGCCTCGGCCACGGCATCGAGCGCTGGGAGTGGGCGGTCGATGCCCTGCTCACGGGCGGGGTGTACCGCGGCGCGGGCATGGACGTGCGCATGAGCCCGGTCGAGGCGAGCGAGGCGGAGCGCGTCTACCGGCCGGTCGAGTTCGACGAGCAGGGCGAGCCGGTCGAGGCCGCCGAGGTCGGCGCTGCAGAAGAGGTCTTCGCCGCCGACGGCACTCGGCACGTGCGCCCCGGTGACGTCATCGTCGTCGGCCTCTCCGTGGGGGAGCGCTTGTGGCTGCCGCTGCCGGGGCGGGTCGTGCTGCTCGAGCAGGATGAGAACCGCGTCATGTACGCCATCGGCACGCTGCCCGGCCACGCGTTCTCGGGCGAGGAGTCGTTCACGCTCGAGCGGGAGGAGAACGGCTCGGTGTGGCTCACCGTGCGCAGCTTCGCGCGCCCAGCCGCATGGTGGGGCTGGCCCATGCTGCCGGGGCTCCTGCTGGCCCGCACCCTCATCGCCCGTAGGTTCCTGCGCGCCCTCACGGTGCCGCTCACCACTCAGGATCGCTGACATACTCTGAACGAGATGAGCAGCGAAACCCGTCCCGTGCAGACTGAGCCGCGGCCCACGAGCAGTGGCGTCGGCCGCGTGCTCGTCGCCGTGTACGCGATCCTCGCCCTCGCCGCTCTCGGCCGCTCGAGCTATCAGATCGCCACCAAGTTCGGCGAAGCTCCCCTCGCGTACAGCCTCTCCGGGCTCGCCGCCGTCGTCTACGTGCTCGCCACAGTCGCGCTCGTCGCCCGGGGCCGCCGCTGGTTCCTCGTCGCCGCCGTCGCGATCACCGTGGAGCTCGCCGGCGTGCTCATCGTCGGCGTCGTGAGCCTGCTCGCCCCCGACGTCTTCCCCGACGACACTGTGTGGTCGGTCTTCGGCCGGGGCTACGCCTTCATCCCGCTCCTCTTGCCCGTGCTGGGCCTGCTGTGGCTGCGGCGCATCGCGGCCGTGCGGCACGCGGAGGAGGCCTCGTGAGCCGCTCCGCCCAGGGACACGTCGCGCGCGGGCTCGACGCGCTGCCCCAGCCGACCGTGCCGTCGATCGTCACGATCGGCAAATTCGACGGCGTGCACCGCGGGCATCGCGCCGTTCTCGACAGCCTGCGGGATGCCGCTGCCGACCGCCGCACGGTCGTCGTCACCTTCGATCGGCACCCGCTCGCCGTTCTTCGGCCCGAGTCGGCGCCGACGCCCCTGCTGAGCGTCGACCAGAAGACTGAGGCGCTACTCGCCGCCGGTGTGGATCTCGTCGTCGTCCTCGACTTCACCCCCGAGTTCGCCGCCCTCAGCCCCGAGCAGTTCGTGCAGCGCGTACTCGTCGGCGGGCTCGGCGCGACCGAGGTGCTCGTCGGCGCCGACTTCCGCTACGGCGCGCGCGGCGCCGGCACGGTCGAGACTCTGCGGCAGGCGGGGGAGCGCGACGGCTTCACGGTCTCCCTCGTCGACGACGTGTGCGAGGCCGACGGCCGCCGCGTGTCGTCCACGGGCATCCGCGCCGCGCTCGAGGCCGGCCATGTCGCGGAGGCGGCCGAGGCTTTGGGGCGCGCCCCGCGCATCCGGTCCCTCGTCGTGCCCGGCCATCAGCGCGGCCGCGACCTCGGCTACCCGACCGCGAACCTCGCCCCCGGCGCCGAGGGCTACATTCCCGCCGACGGCGTGTACGCGTGCTGGTTGCGCGTCGACGGAGAGCGCTACGGGGCCGCGGTGTCGATCGGCAACAACCCGACCTTCGGCGACGTGCTCGAGAAGACGGTGGAGGCGCACGCGATCGACGTGACGCTCGACCTCTACGGCTCGATAGTCGAACTCGAATTCGTCGAGTACATCCGGCCCATGCGCAAGTTCGAGTCGGGCGACGCACTCGCCGTGCAGATGGGGCTCGACGAGCTGCGCATTCGCGAGGTGCTCGGCCTCGCCGCCGAACCCGCGTAGGCCGCTGAGCCCTGCCGACTACTTGTCGGCGATGAGCGACTTCAGCGGAACCTTCGCGCCGTTCTTGATGTTGTCGATGACGTCGTCGGGCACGTCCTTGACGAGGGGCACGTCGAGGTCTTTCGCCCAGGTGCCGATCGTGTCGAGAATCTGGTCGGTGTCGAGGCCCGCGAGGGTCGGCTGAATCTGCTCCCAGAGGCCCTGCAGGGCATCCGGGTCGAAGCCCTTGCCGCTCACGGGGTCGCTCACGACCTCGCCGATGTCACCGAGGTCGAATCCGTTGTTCTGAGCCATCGCGTAGTCCTGCTCTCTCGGGAGCCCGGCGGGCTCGATGCTCATGAGCCTACGGCTCGTCGACGCGCGGCGGAACACCTCCGCGACCGGCGAGGAAGAGCACGATCGAGGATGCCGTGGCCGGCAGAGCCGGCCCCGTGCCGACCTGCCACTCGCTGTCGACCGCGACGAGGGTTCGCGCGGTGAGGACGCTGCGGCGAGGCGTGGGCGCGCGCACCGCGAGATCCACGGCGACGGCGCCGCTCGCGAAGGGGTCGACGCCGAGGTCCACCTCGAGCGCGGTGCCCAGGTCGAGGGCGGCGACGAGGATCTCGCCGAACTCGCGCACCGAGCAGCGCGCCGTCGCGCCCGAGAGGCTCATAGCCTCCGCGCGCAGCGCGGGGGCGAGGCGGTCGGCGTCGAGGGCGGCGACCTCGGGGCTCGGGATCTCGTGGGCGCCGAGGCGTGACGCGAACCACTGCCACCCGCTCCAGCGTCGCAGGGTGAGCAGCTCGCGCACGGCGTCGTCGACGCTCACCCCGGGCCGCAGCGTCTCGCGGGCGAGCGACTCGGGGCGCGTCTCGAGGAGGTTCGCGAGCGACAGCAGGAGCCCGCTCGCGGGTCGTGCCCAGTTGCGCGTGACCCCGCCGTCGTCGCCGCGCGGTCGGTTGCTCAGGGGCAGGAAGCGGCTCCAGTCGGTCACGGCACCACTGTACGGGGCACCCCTCGACCGACATCGAGGTGACCGGCATCTAGGATTGTGCGGTGCCCTCCGACCCCGTGATCTCCCGTCGCGGGGCATCCCTCCTCGGCATTGCGGGCATCCTGCTCATCGCCGCGACGCTGCGGCTGCCGGTCGGGGCGCTGTCGCCTCTTGCCGACCAGATCTCCGTCGACATCCCGCTCTCCGCCGCCGCGCTCGGAGTGCTCGGCATGATGCCGCCCATCGGCTTCGCGCTCTCCGGGCTCATCGCGCCCCTCGTCGCGCGCCGCGTCGGGCTCGAGACGACGCTGCTCCTCGCCGTCGTCATCATGATCCTCGGGCACGTCGCGCGCGCTCTCGCCGGCGGCTACCTCGTGCTCGTGCTCGGCAGCTTCATCGTGCTGCTCGGGGCGGGCTTCGGCAACGTGCTCATGCCGAGCGCCGTCAAACGCTTCGCCCCGCACGCTCTCGGGCCCATGACCGCGGCCTACGCGATGATCATGGCCGTCGGCTCGGCGGTGCCGCCGACCCTCGCTGTCCCGCTCGCCGAGGAGATCGACTGGCGCTTCTCGCTCGGCTCGTGGGCGATCCTCGTCACCGCGGCACTCGTGCCGTGGGTGCTGCTCGCGGTGCGCGGCGCACGGCGTCGAGCGCGCGATCGCGCCGCCGACCCCGACGCCGCGATCCTCGAGCCCGACCCGCACCGCTTCGCGACCCTCGCCCGCTCGCGCACCGTGTGGGGCATCACGATCCCCTTCACCATCTCGAGCATCTCGGCCTATGTGACGTTCGCGCTGCTGCCGGTGATCCTGCAGGACGTCGCGGGGGTCACGGCGACGGAGGCGGGCTCCCTCCTCGCGGTGTTCGCGATCACGGGACTGCCGCTCGCCTTCCTCGCTCCCGTGCTCACGGCCCGGCTGCGCACGCCGACGGTGATCCTCGCCGCGTCGATGGCACTCTTCCTCGTCGGGTACGGGGGCCTCCTCCTCGCCCCGCAGCCCCTCGTGCTGCTGTGGGTCGTGCTCATCGGGCTCGGTCAGGTCACCTTCCCGATGTGCCTGACGCTCATGTCGCTGCGCACGCGCTCGTCGCAGTCGGCCGCGAGCGTGAGCGGGTTCGTGCAGACGATCGGCTACGCGGTGGCCGCGATCGCCCCGCTCGCGCTCGGCGCGCTGCACGAGCTCACTGGCTCGTGGGCGCCGAGCCTCACGATCCTCATCGTGCTCGCGGCGCTCACGATCGTCGCGATGCCGATGCTCGCGGCGCGCGGCATCGTGGAGGACGAGGTCAGGGCACGAGCTCGCTGAGGTGCACGAGGGCCGCAGCACCGACGAGCGGCCCTTCGCCGCTGAGCGATGAGGCCACGACGCGCGTCTTCGTGACGAAACCGAAGTCGCTGTGCTCGGCGACGGCGCGGCCGACAAGCGGAACGTACTGCTCGCTCACGTGACTGAAGCCCCCGCCGATCGCGACGATGTCGAGGTCGACGAGCGCACTCGCGGAGGCGATGGCGCGCCCCACGGCCGTGGCCGACCTCTCGATCGCGGCGAGCGCGATGGTGTCGCCCGCGCGCGCGGAGGCGGAAAGCTCCTCGCCCGTCGACCCGACCCAGCCCTGCTCGGTCGCCCACCGCACCGAGCGGGGGCCTGAGGCGATCCCCTCGAGGCAGCCCCGCGCGCCGCACGCGCACTCGTCGTCGAACCCGCTCACAGCGACGTGCCCGATGTGGCCGGCGTTGCCCGTGGGCCCCGCGATGATGCGGCCCCCGAGCATGAGCCCGCCGCCCACACCGGTCGAGACGATCATGCCCATGACGTTCGTCTCGCCCTGCGCTGCACCCTTCCAGACCTCGGCGAGGGTGATGCAGATGCCGTCCATGCGCAGCGTCACCGGGATGCCCGGCACGAGTTGCTCGACGAGTCCGCCGAGGGGGTAGTCGCGCCAGGCCGGCAGATTGAGCGGGGAGACGTTTCCGCTCGTGCCCGCGATCGGCCCCGCCGAGCCGATGCCCGCGCCCAGGAGAGTGTCGCCCGGCGCGCGCGCGGCGAGCGTCGCCGTGACGCACTCGGTCACGGCGGCGGCGAGCTGCTCGGCGCTGGAGGCGGACCCGGTCGGTCGGCGATGACGCGACCCGTCGACGAGGGTGCCGTCGGCCGCGACGAGCGCGGACTCGACTTTCGTGCCACCGAGATCGATGGCGAGGGCGAGGTCGGTCATGGTGCTGCTTTCACGAGGAGGGGGAGGGAACTCCTCAGCGTATCGAGATCACGGTGGGCGCCACGCTCTGCTCATCTGAGCACGATCTGCAACATATGTTGTCTCGCTCCACGGACCGTTCTAGGCTGGGGAGGGTTCCTCGTGCCTGAGGCACGCCGGCACGCGATACAGGGGGGAGTGCCCATGGCCGCCACCGACACCACCGCCGCCAACGAGCTGCTCGCCGTGCGCGCGGCCGAGCTGTACTACGAGGAGAACAAGACTCAGGACGAGATCGGCGCGATCCTGCGGGTGACGCGCTGGAAGGTCGGCCGCCTCCTCCAGCAGGCGCGCGATCGCGGCATCATCCGCATCGAGATCGTCCACCCGCGCGCCCGGCGCCTCTCGCTCGAGCGCGAGCTCACCGCGAGTTTCGGCCTGCGCGACGCGATCGTGGTGCCCGGACCCCCCGATGACCGCGAGCTGCAGGCCCGCGTGGCCGAGGCGGCCGCCGACTTCCTCGTGAGCGTCCGACCGATCCCTCGTCTCCTCGGCGTCAGCTGGGGCCGCACGCTGCACCAAGTCGCCGAGTGCCTGCCCGAGGGCTGGTCGACGGGCGTCAACGTCGTGCAGATCAACGGCGGCGTGAGCCTCTCCAAGCGGCCCGGCACGGCGGCGAGCACCGCCGTCATGATCGCCCAGAAGGCCGGCGGCGAGGCGACCCTGCTGCCGACCCCGGCCATCCTCGAACGCCTCGAGACGAAGCGCGCGATCGAGGGCGACCGTACTGTGAGCGGTGTCGTGCAGCGGGCCCGCGGCGCCGCCGCGTACCTGTACAGCGCGGGCGTCGCCGACACGAGCTCGGTGCACGTCGACAGCGGCTACCTCACGCCCGACGACATGCGCAGCCTCGTCGAGAAGGGCGCCGTCGGCGACGTCATCGGCCGGTACATCACCGCGGAGGGCACGATCGCCGACCCCGAACTGGATGCTCGTACCCTCGGCCTCGGACTCGACGAGCTGCGCGACTCGCCCATGAGCATCCTCGTCATCGGCGGTGAGGCGAAGCACCCCGTCGCCCACGCCATCGTGCAGCACGGGCTCTGCTCCGTGCTCGTGACCGACGAGCACACCGCCCGCTCCCTCCTGGACGCGGCCCCCGACTCGACCACCTCTGGAGAGGACCCCTCATGACGCTCGACCACCCGGTCGCCCTCGCTCCCGCCGATCGCGCGGTGCAGCTGCTCGGCGGCGACCTCACCGAGAAGGCCCTGCGGCTGCATCTCGACGGCCTCAGCGGTGTCGACGCCGTCGGCCTCGAGCAGCGCGCCGCCGGGCTCTCGACGCGCTCCATCAAGACGAGCTCGAAAGCCTGGGCGCTCGACACGATCATCCGCACGTGCGACCTCACGAGCCTCGAGGGCGCCGATACGCCCGGTACGATCCGCTCGCTCGTCGCCAAGGCCGTGACGCCCGACGCGACCGACCCCGAGACGCCGCGCGTCGCCGCCGTGTGCGTCTACGGCGACATGGTGCCCTACGCGGTCGAGGCGCTCGGAAGCCTGCACGCGGCAGGAGGCGAGTCGGGCATCCAGGTCGCCGCCGTCGCGACGGCGTTCCCCTCGGGGCGCGCGAGCCTCGCCATCAAGCTCGCCGACACGCGCGAGGCCGTCGCGGCCGGTGCTGACGAAATCGACATGGTCATCGACCGCGGGGCCTTCCTCGCCGGGAGCTTCGCGGTCGTCTTCGACCAGATCGTCGCCGTCAAGGAGGCCTGCCGGCGCACCGACGGCACCTACGCCCACCTCAAGGTCATCCTCGAGACGGGCGAGCTGCAGACCTACGACAACGTCAAGCGCGCCTCGTGGCTCGCGATCCTCGCCGGTGCCGACTTCATCAAGACCTCCACGGGCAAGGTGAGCCCCGCCGCGACCCTGCCGGTGACGCTCCTCATGCTCGAGGTCATCCGCGACTGGCACCGCTTGACCGGCGAGAAGATCGGCATGAAGCCTGCGGGCGGCATCCGCGCCTCGAAGGACGCCGTGCGCTACCTCGTGACCGTCGCCGAGACGGTCGGCGAGGAATGGCTCACTCCGCAGCTGTGGCGCTTCGGCGCCTCGAGCCTGCTCAACGATGTGCTCCTGCAGCGTCAGAAGCTCCGAACCGGTCACTACAGTGGCCCCGACTACGTGACGGTGAACTAGATCATGGGTTTCCTCGAATACGCACCCGCCCCCGAATCGGCGGCGATCCTCAACCTCAAGGCCGAGTACGGGCTCTTCATCGACGGCGAGTTCGTCGACGGCCACGGTGAGGTCTTCGACACCATCTCGCCCGCGACCGAGAAGGTCATCGCGCGCATCGCGCAGGCCGACGGGAAGGATGTCGATCGCGCTGTCGCCGCCGCCCGACGCTCGTACGAGAAGGTCTGGTCGCGCATGAGCGGCAGCGACCGCGGCAAGTACCTCTTCCGCATCGCGCGCCTCGTGCAGGAGCGCAGCCGCGAGCTCGCCGTCGCCGAGGCGCTCGACAACGGCAAGCCGATCCGTGAGACGCGCGACGTCGACGTGCCGCTCGTCGCCGCCTGGTTCTTCTACTACGCCGGCTGGGCCGACAAGCTCGAGCACGCCGGGCTCGGCCCGAACCCGCGCGCACTCGGCGTCGCGGCGCAGGTGATTCCCTGGAACTTCCCGCTGCTCATGCTCGCGTGGAAGATCGCGCCGGCCCTCGCCGCGGGCAACACCGTCGTCATCAAGCCCGCCGAGACGACCTCGCTCACCGCCATGCTCTTTGCCGAGATCCTCCAGCAGGCCGAGCTGCCCGCCGGCGTCGTCAACATCGTCACGGGCCCCGGCTCGACCGGGCAGGCGCTCGTGACGCACGACGATGTCAACAAGGTCGCCTTCACGGGGTCGACGGGCGTCGGTCGGATGATCGCGCGCTCCGTCGCCGGAACGAGCAAGAAGCTCACGCTCGAGCTCGGAGGCAAGGCGGCCAACATCGTCTTCGACGACGCGCCCATGGACCAGGCGATCGAGGGCATCGTCAACGGCATCTTCTTCAACCAGGGCCACGTGTGCTGCGCCGGCTCGCGCCTGCTCGTGCAGGAGAACGTGCACGACGAAGTCATCGACCGGCTCAAGCAGCGCCTGTCGACCCTGCGCATGGGCGACCCGCTCGACAAGAACACCGATATCGGCGCGATCAACTCGGCCGCGCAGCTCGAGCGCATCCGCACCCTCAGCGACGTCGGCGAGGAGGAGGGCGCCGAGCGCTGGACGGCTGACTGCGTGATCCCGGACAAGGGCTTCTGGTTCGCACCGACGATCTTCACGCAGGTCTCGCCTGCGCACCGCATCGCGCGAGAAGAGATCTTCGGCCCCGTGCTCTCGGTCATCACCTTCCGCACCGCGGCCGAAGCGATCGCGAAGGCCAACAACACTCCGTACGGTCTCTCGGCGGGCATCTGGACGGAGAAGGGCAGCCGCATGCTCGCCCTCGCCGACCAGCTGCGCGCGGGAGTCATCTGGGCCAACACCTTCAACCGCTTCGACCCGAGCTCGCCCTTCGGCGGCTACAAGGAGTCGGGCTACGGCCGCGAGGGAGGCCGGCACGGCCTCGCCGCGTACCTGGCTTCGAATGGGTGGGAGGCATCGGGCTCGAGCTCAGCATCCCGGCCCGTCACGAAAGCCAGCAAAACGACCAAGAAGGCGGTGGCGAAGTGAGCCGGCTCACCGTGCCCAAGACGTACAAGCTCTACGTGGGCGGCAAGTTTCCGCGCAGTGAGAGCGGTCGCACCTACGAGGTGGCGACACCCAAGGGCGCGTTCCTCGCGAACGCAGCGCAGGCCTCGCGCAAGGATGCGCGCGATGCCGTGGTCGCCGCCCGCAGCGCCGTGGGCGGCTGGGCCGGCGCGACCGGGTACAACCGCGGTCAGGTGCTGTACCGCATCGCCGAGCTGCTCGAGGGGCGTCGCGCCCAGTTCGTCGACGAGATCGTGCAGTCGGAAGGCGTCTCGGCGACCGCCGCGGGCGCGCAGGTCGACGCGGCGATCGATGTCTGGGTCTGGTACGCGGGCTGGGCCGACAAGTACGCGCAGGTCGCGGGCAACGCCAACCCCGTCGCCGGCCCGTACTTCAATATCTCGGTGCCCGAGCCGACCGGTGTCGTCGCGATCATCGCGCCGCAGCAGGCCACGGGAGCCTCGCTCCTCGGCCTCGCCGCGGTCGTCGCCCCCGCGATCCTCACCGGCAACACGGTCGTCGTCGTCGCCCACGAGCGGGCGCCGCTCTCGGCGATATCGCTCGGGGAGGTGCTCGCGACCTCGGACGTTCCCGGGGGAGTCGTCAACATCCTCACCGGGTCACCGGCCGAGATCGCGCCGTGGCTCGCTGCGCACGCCGACGTGAACGCGCTCGACCTGGCCGGTGCGGGCGACCTCGAGTGGGTCGACCTGCAGATCGCCGCGGCCGAGACGCTCACGCGCGTGCTGCAGCCCGAGCCGGGCATCCCGTCGCCGTCGCTCGACCGCATCGGCGCCTTCATCGAGATCAAGACCGTCTGGCACACGAAGGCGATGCGCTAGCCGCGCGCCCGCCTCGCTGCGCGCCGCGCCGCCCGCTTGCGCCACCCGCCCCCCAGCCGGTTCGTCTCCACAATTCAGGAGTCGGCACCGGCTGAGGGGCGGTTCGGGTGCGGGTACGGCGTGTCGCACGACCTCTGCCGCACGATCTCCTGAGTTGTGGAGGCGCGCGCCGCTCCAGGAGGTGCGTGCCGCTTCAGGAGGCGCGCCGCTTGTGGAGGCGCGAGCTGATCGAGGCAGGCGCGCGCTCCGCCGGGAGGCGGAGACGCCACTCCGTCGGGCGGGGGACGCTGGCCCGCGCGCCCGTCGATAGCGTGGGAGAAAGACTCGAATCGACCCACCGAGAAGGATGCGCATGCTCGCCGACCTGCAGGACTACACCGCCACCGTCGACCCGATCTGGCAGTGGCTCGTGATCATGGCCGCGGCGGCCGTGCCGTTCATCGAGTCGTACTTCGCGGCGCCGATCGGCATCCTCGCCGGTGCGTCGCCCCTCGTGGCGATCCCCGCAGCGATCCTCGGCAATGTGATCTCGATGGTGCTCGTCGTGCTGCTCGCCGGCCGAGTGCGGGGAGCGGCGGGAGCCCACGAGCAGCCGCTCTCACCGCGGCGGGAGCGTTTCAAGCGGCGCTTCGATGCGTGGGGCGTGCCCGGGGTGAGCCTGCTCGGCCAGACCCTGCTGCCGAGCCAGATCACGTCGGGCCTCATGGTCGGCTTCGGGGCGTCGCGCCAGCGCGTCATCCTGTGGCAGATCGTGTCGATCACGCTGTGGGGCCTCGGCTTCGGGCTGCTCGGACTCGGCTTCGTGGCGGCCGTCGTCGGTTGATCGCCCGCTAGTCCTGAGCCGGTGACGCGGAGAGCCGGGCGAGAACGGCGGCGGGGTCGAGGAACTCGCCCGTGCGCTCGACCTCGTGCACGAGCTCGACCATGAGCGCGTTCACGGGCGTCGCGACGCCGCCCTCCGCCCCGGCAGCCACGACGACACCGTTGAGGGCGTCGATCTCGGTGGCGCGCCCCCGACGGATGCTCTGCAACGTCGATGCCGGATTCGGCACGTCCCCCATCCTGGCGGCGAGAGCCCGCGGCACCGCCTCGCCCGCGGCAGGGTCGTCGCTCAACAGCAGCGCGACCTCGTCCGGCCCGACGGCTCCGATGCGTGCCAGGTGCAGACCCTTCGCCCGCGCGACGGTCGCCGTCTCCCGCATGCCGCGCGTGAGAACCGCGCGCAGTCCGTCGTGCGCGACGACCTCCTGCACGCTCAGCCCGGTGACCGCCGGCAGGGCGTTGACCTGGTTGACGAGCAGCTTCGTCCACTGCGCGCCCACGATGTCGTCGGCCACGGTGACCTCCGCGGGGAGAGCCGAGCGCAGCGCGGGCAGCGCGACGGCGACCGCCGCAGGGTCACCGCCGAGCACGAGCGGGTTCGGGCCCGTCACGTCGACGTGCCCTGGCTCGAGAAGGCTCGCGGCGAAGAGTGCCAGGCCGATCGCGACGGGGGAGTGCGGCAGAGCATCCCGCACCGCGGCCTCGCCGCCGAGGCCGTTCTGCACGACGAGCGCGGGCGTGCCGTCGATGCGCGCGGCGGCCTCGAGGGCTGCCGCGGTGTCGTGCACCTTCGTCGTGACGACAAGCAGGTCGAGCGGGGCCACGAGGGCGTCCACGACGCGCACACGGGCCCGGTGGTCGCCCCAGCCGCCCGTGAGCAGCAGTCCATCGCGCGCAATGGCGGCACCGTGCTCGCCGCGCGCCGTCACGACCACGTCGTGCCCCGCGCGGTGGAGGAGCGCCGCGAGGGTGCCGCCGACGGCCCCGGCTCCGAGAACGGCGATGCGCATGCTCGGCATCCTACGCACTGCGCACCGAGCGGTAGCGTGGATGCTGTGACCGCCGGGATGCTCTTCGTCGACAAGCCGCAGGGCCTCACGAGCCACGACGTCGTCGCCCGCGCGCGCCGCGCCCTCGATACGCGCAGGGTCGGCCACGCCGGCACCCTCGACCCGATGGCAACGGGCCTGCTGACGCTCGGCGTCGGCCCGGCCACGCGCCTGCTCACCTACCTCGTCGGCCTCGACAAGACGTACGAGACGACCATGAGGCTCGGCGTCGCGACGACGACGGATGACGCCGAGGGCGAGCCGCTCGGCACTGCCGACCCGGCGGCGCTCGAGGCGGTCACGCAGGAGAGGCTCGAGCGGGGCATCCGGAGCCTGACCGGCGAGATCGAGCAGGTGCCGAGCGCCGTGAGCGCCATCAAGGTCGATGGGCGGCGCGCCTACGATCGCGTGCGCGCTGGCGAGGAGGTCGAGCTCGCGGCCCGCCGCGTGACGGTGAGCGCTTTCGAGGTGCTGGCCGTGCGTCGGCAGGCTGACGGCATCGAGGTGGATGCTCGCATCGACTGCTCGTCGGGCACCTACATTCGCGCGCTCGCGCGCGACCTCGGCGCCGATCTGCGGGTCGGCGGACACCTCACGGCGCTCCGCCGCACGCGCGTGGGCCCGTTCGACACGTCACGCGCCGTCGCGGTCGACGACATCGCGCCGGAGGCGCTCGTGCCGCCCGCCGAGGTGGCGGCGCAGCTCTTCCCGGTGCTGAGGGTGAGCGACGTCCAGGCGCGAGATCTCGGCCACGGCAAGACGCTCGCACAGCCCGACTCGCCCGATGCCGAGCCCCTCGCCGCCGTCGACGCGCGAGGTCGACTCGTCGCCCTCGTGTCGGTGCGGGCGGGTGTCGGCCGTACGCTGGTGGGATTCCCTCAGGAGGCGGCCGAATGATCGAGTGGTTCACCATCGCGCAGATCGTCGTCGCGCTGCTCGTCGGGCTCGTGTGCCTCGTGCTCGGCGGCATCGGCACGAAGCCCAACGACGTCTCCGTGCTCGGCTCGGCCCTCGTCGCGCTGCTGCTTCTCGCTCAGATCGTCATCTCCATCGTCGCGCCGTTCGCGGGCAACGCGCCCACGGGCGACCCGGTCGAGTACTGGATCTACCTCGTCACGGCGCTGCTACTGCCGGTACTCGCCATCATCTGGGCGCTCATCGACCGCTCGCGGTGGGCGACCGTCATCCTCGGGGTCGCCGCGATCACGGTGGCGGTCATGCTCTACCGCATGCAGCAGATCTGGTTCGTGCAGATCTACACGCCCGTCGTGTAGGCGCCGCGGGCGTCAGGCGCCGCGGCCGTCAGGCGCCGCTGCGGGCCGCGGGCAGCGCGGCGATGGCGGCAAGCACCTCGTCGAGCCCGGCGACGAGATCGGGTACGACGAGAATCGCCTCTGTCTGCCGCAGCTCCTCGACCGTGAACGCCCCCGTCGCGACGGCGATGAACGGGATGCCCGCGGCCCGAGCCGCCTCGTCGTCGCGCGGGGTGTCGCCGATGATGACGAGCGCGTCGTCGGGGAGGGCCGCGCGCGCGGCCGCGGTGATCTCGCTGCGGTCGCGCGCCGTCGCGCCGAAGTACGAGCGCTGCCAGTCGAACGCCGCGTCGCCGAGCGCCGCAGCCGTGAGCCCGGCGCCCTCGAGCTTGACGCGCGAGCGCGTGAGCGAGTTGCCCGTGAGGAGGGCGTTGCGCCACCCGCGGGCGGCGCACGCGCGCAGAGCATCCTCGACTCCCGGTGCGGTCTCGCGACGGTCGCCGCTCTCAGCGCGCTCCACCGAGAGGTCGTCGAGCACCGTGCGGGCGCGCTCGTGCCACTCGTCGCCGTAGCCGAAGTGGGTGAGGATCTCCCTGAGGATGAGCCCATCGGGCTTGCCGTGCGTGCGCGGCAGGGCCGGGCCGAGCTCGCGCTCCACGGCGCGCTCGACGGCCGAGTGGTAGAGCTCACCGCCGCCGGAGTAGGCGTTCAGCAGCAGGGTTCCGTCGACGTCCCAGAGGATGGTGGTGGTCACCCCTCCACCCTGCCAGAGCGGCGCACGCGGCTCTGCACGACCTCGGCGAGCTCGCGTGAGTCGGCGGCGATGCCGTGGATGATCGAGGAATCGAGTCGGCGCTGCCAGGGCAGGCCGATCCAGTACAGGCTGTCGACGGGGGAGACGCCGCGGTCGTGACGAGGTGCGCCGTGCTCGGTCAGCGCACCGTCGACCTGCACGAAGGGGTAGTGGGCGCGGAACCCGGTGGCCCACAGCACCCCATCCACCTCGACCCGCGTTCCGTCCTGCAGCTCGAGTTCTCGACCGGCGGCGCCGACCACGCGGCTCGTGAGCAGTCGCAGGCGCCCCGCTCGGATGGCGCGCTTCGCCTGCGTGCCGAGGATGCCGTCGCCGCGAGAGTGGATGTACTCGCTGATGCGGCTGTCGGCGGGCGAGCTGAGGATGCCGAAGAGCTTGAGGGGCCAGTACACGGTCGCCCCGAGGACGCGTTCGGGAATGAACCACGGCTTCTGCGGCGCGATCATGGTCACCTCGTGCGTCGCCGACAGCTCGTCGGCGAGCTGTGCAGCCGAGTTGCCGCCGCCGACGACCGCGATGCGTCCGGGAGGCAGATCCTCCGGGCCCTCGTACGCGGTCGAGTGCACCTGCACGACCTCGGGGTGCAGGCCCGCGGCGACGCGGGGCACGCGCGGGTACTGGAACGGACCCGTCGCGATGACGACCGCGCGCGCGTGCACGGTGCCGCGGGTCGTGTCGGCGACGAAGCCGCGGCCGTCGCCGTCACCGTCGCGGGTGATCGCCGTGACGCGCGTCTGTGCCACGACGGGCAGCGCGTGCTTCTCGGCGTACGCCTCGAGATAGTCGGCGATCTCGTCCTTCGTGGGGTAGTAGCCCGCCGAGTCGGGCAGGGGCAGCCCGGGCAGTGCCGAGAACCGCCGCGGGGTGAAGAGCACGAGGCTGCGCCAGCGCGCCCGCCACACGTCGCCGACCCGATCGCGGTCGTCGACGATCACGAAGGGCACGCCCGCCTCGCGCAGCCGGTACCCCATACCGAGGCCGGACTGCCCGCCGCCGACGATGAGCACCTCGGTGGTCTCGGGCAGCGCGGTGTCGTGGTCAGGGCTCGTCGTCACGGCATGCTCTCCACTCGCGTTCTTCGGCGTCGACGCCCCGACCGACGGGTGCGGCGTCTCCACAATTCAGGAGTTCGGGATGCTCGCACCGCGCGACACGCCCGGCAGAGCATCCCGGCCCTCGTTCTGCAGTGTCTCGTCCTGAATTGTGGAGATGCCGCACGGGAGGCGGTGCCGCGCAGGTCGCGCAGGCCCGCGAGGTGCCCGGCGCCGCAGCCTGCCCTGGGCTGGGAGAATGGAGCCGTGCCCAGCGCCCTGCCGATCGCCGACCCGGCTCCCGAGGACGGGGCGCTGCCGTCGACCGTCGCGGAGGGCGCCGAGCAGCGCGAACTCGGCGTGTACCTGCACGTGCCCTACTGCCGCGTGCGGTGCGGCTACTGCGACTTCAACACGTACACGGCCGACGAGGTGCGCGGGGTGAAGCGCAGCGACTTCGCCGACCAGGCGATCGCCGAGCTCGACCTCGCCGCGCGCGTGCTCGACGCCGCGGGCCTGCCGCCGCGGGCTGCGAGCACGGTCTTCCTCGGCGGGGGCACGCCGACGATCCTGCCGCCCGCCGACCTCGCCCGCATGATCGGCGCGGTGCGCGACCGATTCGGTCTCGCGCCCGACGCGGAGGTCACGACCGAGTCGAACCCCGACTCGATCGACGCCGCCGGCCTCGCGGCCCTCGCCGACGCCGGCGTGACGCGCGTTTCGTTCGGCATGCAGTCGGCGGTGCCGCACGTGCTGCGCACCCTCGAGCGCACGCACGACCCCGAGAACGTCGCGCGCCGCGTCGCCGAGGCGCGCGCGGCCGGCCTCGCCGTGAGCCTCGACCTCATCTACGGCACGCCCGGCGAGTCGCCCGATGACTGGGAGGCGAGCCTCGCGGCCGCGCTCGCCGAGCGGCCCGACCACGTGAGCGCCTACGCCCTCATCGTCGAGGAGGGCACGAAGCTCGCGCGCCAGATCGCGCGCGGCGAGGTGCCTCCCGTGGACGACGACCTGCACGCGGCGGCCTACGAGGCGGCGGATGCTCGGCTCACGGCGGCCGGATACCACTGGTACGAGGTCAGCAACTGGGCGACGGCACCCGAGCAGCGCTCGCGGCACAACCGCGCCTACTGGACGGGCCAGGACTGGTGGGGTGTGGGCCCGGGCGCGCACAGCCACGTCGGCGGCGTGCGGTGGTGGAACGTCAAGCACCCGCACGCCTATGCGCAGCGGGTCGGGGCAGGAGTCAGCCCCGCCGCCGGTCGCGAGACGCTCGACGCCGAGACGCGGCGCGTCGAGCGCGTTCTGCTCGAGACGCGGCTGCGCGAGGGTCTGGACCGCGAGCTGCTGACGCCGTCGGGGCGGCACGCAGTCGCTGGCCTGCTCGCCGACGAACTCATCGAACCGGCCGCCGCCTTCGCGGGCCGCATCGTGCTGACCCTGCGCGGGCGGCTGCTGGCCGACGCTGTCGTGCGACGACTGCTGCCGGATTAGGCCGTCGACCGCGTCAGTTCAAGAACTTGATCGCGACGGGGTAGTAGTACTCCTCGCCGCGGTTGGCGGCGATCGCGGCAATGATGCCGAACACGATGATGACGACTCCTACGGCGAGCAGCACGAGGAACCCGATGAAGACGAAGGCCAGCACGTAGCCGGCGACGTAGCCGATGAGCATCGTGAGTTGGAAGTTGAGCGCCGTCATGGAGTGGCCGCGGATGAACGGCCCGCGGTCCTTGAGCACGAGGTACCCGACGAGGGCGGGCACGAAGCCGAAGAAGATGCCGCCGACGTGAATCAATGTCGCCCACAGCTTCTCGTCCTCGGGCCGCAGGGGTGCGGGGGCGGTGGCGTACGGGTTGACGGGCGGCTGTTGGCTCATGGGGCCATTAAACACCGCACGGGGCCCGGCGCGATAGCGCGCGGGCCCCGTGGGCGGAAAGTGATGACCTACTTGATGAGGCGGATCGACACGGCGTAGCGGTATGCGGTGCCGTCCTTCGCCTTGGTGAAGCCCATGATCGAGAAGATCACGGCGAACACCCACACGGCGAGCGGGAAGATCCAGCCGATGAGCGCCCAGAGGCCCAGCGTCACGGCGCCGAGGATCGCGTTGAGGATGAAGATGACGACCTGCGCGATCGCCACCGTGATCTGGAAGTTCAGGGCCTCCTTGGCCTCCTGGTTCGTGAACGAACCGCGGTCCTTGAAGACGAGCCAGATGATGAGGGCGGGCAGGAAGCCCAGGATTCCGCCGAGGTGGGCGAAGGAAGCCCACTGGCGGTCCTCGGTCTCGCTGAGGGGCTGGGCGGGCTGCGGAGCTGCGGGGGGCGGAGTGGACTCAGTCATGTGGGTGCTGCCTTTCAATCGTCCGAACAAGAGGGACCCGGGGTGGAGCCTGACGTGTGACTCGCATCGTTGCGGTGTGCATAACTGCTCCGCGCGGTGCGAGCACACCATCACCGTAGTGCGCACCTCCGTCGGAGGCAACGATGCGCTCACGGTGTGGCGGGGTAGAATTGGCAGTCAGTGGTTTCGAGTGCCAGCGGCGCGGCCACGACGACGGCCATGAGAACAGCCACGACGACGAGCACGACGAGGAGAGGGGCAAGGATGGTTTCCGACCGCGCTCTGCACGTCTTGCGGGCCATCGTGCAGGACTACGTCGCCTCTCGCGAGCCCGTCGGCTCGAAGGCGATCGTCGATCGCCACCAGTTCGGCGTCTCCGCCGCGACGATCCGCAACGACATGGCGCTCCTCGAAGAAGAGGAGCTCATCTCGGCACCCCACACCTCCTCGGGTCGGGTGCCGACCGACAAGGGGTACCGGGTCTTCGTCGACCAGCTCGCCGACCTGCGGCCGCTGAGCGCCGGCCAGCGCCAGGCCATCGCCGCCTTCCTCGATCAGTCGGTCGACCTCGACGACGTCTTCGCGCGCACCGTGCGCCTGCTCTCCTCCCTGACCAACCAGGTCGCGCTCGTGCAGTACCCGACGCTCGGCAATGCGCGCGTGCGGCACATCGAACTCGTGCCCATGAGCCCGACGCGCCTCATGACGGTGTTCATCACCGACGGCGGTCGCGTTGACCAGCGCATGATCGAACTACCGGTCGAGGCCGACGAGGTGTTCGTGGGGGAGCTGCGGGCGAAGCTCAACGCCGCGCTCTCCGGCCGTGCTCTCGCGGAAGTCGGCACCGTTGCCGGCACGCTCGACGGCCAATTCGCCCCCGATCGGCGGGAAGCCGTTCGTGTGGTCGCGGATGCCCTGCTCAGGCACGTCGACGAGCACCGCTCCGATCGGCTCGTGATGGCGGGTGCCGCCAACCTCGTGCGCACCGAGCAGGACTTCGCGGGCAGCGTCTACCCCGTCCTCGAGGCGATCGAGGAGCAGGTGACGCTCTTGAAGCTGTTCAGCGAGATGCAGCTCGACAGCCAGGGGGTGTCGGCACGCATCGGCCGCGAGAACGATGTGGCGCTGCAGGAGGCGGCCGTCGTCACGAGCGCGTACAGCATGGGCAGCGACTCGAGCGCGAAACTCGGGGTGCTCGGCCCCACCCGAATGGATTACTCGAACAACATGGCAGCGGTCCGCGCCGTGGCGCGCTACGTGTCGCGACTGCTCGGTGAGGAATAAGTGGCAGACCACTACGAAGTGCTCGGAATCGATCGCGGTGCGAGCGCCGATGAGGTGAAGAAGGCGTACCGACGCCTCGCACGAGAGCTGCACCCCGACGTCAACCCGAGCGGGGAGGCGGCGGAGCGGTTCAAGCAGGTCACGCACGCCTACGACGTGCTGAGCGACCCGCAGCAGCGCCAGCAGTACGACATGGGCGGCAGCGGCGGCATGGGCGGAGCATCCGGATTCGGAGGCTTCGGCGACATCTTCGAGACGTTCTTCGGAGGAGGGCAGTCGCAGCGCGGCCCCCGGTCGCGCCGCGAGCGCGGGCAGGACGCCCTGCTGCGTGTCGAGGTCGAGCTCGATGAGATCATCTTCGGCACCCATCGCGAGATCGAGGTCGACACAGCCGTGCTGTGCGAGACCTGCAACGGCTCCTGCTGCTCACCCGGCACCGAGCCCGCCACGTGCGACATCTGCCGGGGCTCCGGTCAGATTCAGCGCACCGTGCGCAGCCTGCTCGGCAACGTGCTCACCTCGAGCCCGTGCGGCACGTGCCGCGGCTACGGCACCGTCATCCCGAGCCCGTGCCCGACGTGCGCCGGCCAGGGCCGCGTGCGCGCGCGCCGCACCGTCGCCGTCGACATTCCCGCGGGAGTCGACACGGGCCTGCGCATCCAGCTTCCCGGTCAAGGCGAGGTCGGCCCCGCGGGCGGCCCCAACGGTGACCTGTACCTCGAGATGAAGGTCAAGACGCACGAGACGTTCAGCCGCAACGGCGACGACCTGCTCGCGACCGTCGAGGTGCAGATGGCCGACGCGATCCTCGGCACGACCGTCACCCTCCCGGGCCTCGACGGCGACGTGAGCGTCGAGCTCAAGGCCGGCACGCAGAGCGCCGAGATCATCACGATCAAGGACCGCGGCATCACGCGTCTGCGCGGCTCCGGCCGCGGCGATCTGAAGATCGGCGTGCAGGTCGTCACCCCGGCCCGGCTCAACAGCAAGGAGACCGAGCTCATCAAGCAGTTCGCCGCGAGCCGTCGGCCTGTGCCGCCCCAGTTCGCGACGTTCCAGCAGGGGCTCTTCTCCAAGCTGCGCGACCGCTTCCTCAACCTGTAGCTCGCCCGATGGCGCATTTCTACCTCGACGAGAGCCTCGCGGCGCAGCTGAGCGCAGCGGGCGAGGTTCCCGGGGTGGTCGTCTCCGTGCAGGGGGCGGATGCCCGGCACGCCGTCACCGTCGCACGCGTGCGCCCCGGCGAGAGCCTGCGGCTCGGCGACGGCGCCGGTCTCGTGCTGCACGGCACCGTGACCGAGGCGGATCCGGCCGCCGTCGCACTGCGGGTCGAGCACGTCGAGCGCCACGAGCGGCCCGCGCCGCGCATCCTGCTCGCGCAGGCGCTCGCCAAAGGCGATCGCGACGAGCTCGCTGTGCAGGCGGCGACCGAGCTCGGCGTCGGCGGTGTCATCCCCTGGCACGCCGCGCGCAGCGTGTCGCGGTGGGAGGGCCCCAAGGTCGCCAAGGGCGTCGCGCGCTGGCAGTCGATCGTGCGGGAGGCGAGCAAGCAGTCGCTGCGGCCGTGGCTGCCCGAGGTCGAGCGGCTCGTCTCGACGCGGGAGCTGGCGGCACGAGCATCCGGTGCCGTCATGATCGTGCTCGACACTGCGGGCGAGCGCCCGCTCACCGCGCTGACGGCGACCGACCTGGGGGAGGGCGACCTCGTGCTCGTCGTCGGGCCGGAGGGGGGCATCACCGATGCCGAGCTCGCCGAGCTCGAGGCGGCGGGCGCCCACCGTGTGCGGCTCGGGGATACCGTGCTGCGCACGTCGACGGCGGGGCCGGCGGCGATCGCGCTGCTCAATGCCGCGCTCGGGCGCTGGTGACCGCGCCTGCGGCACCCTGAGCGACTCCCCGGCGGCCATCGGTGCCTCGCTCTAGACTGGACACCATGACGACGAGCGAGCCGACGATCTTCGAGCGCATCATCGCGCGCGAGATTCCCGCCGACATCGTGCACGAGACCGACACGGTCATCGCCTTTCGCGACATCGCCCCGAAGGCGCCCGTGCACCTCCTCGTTGTGCCCAAGACGGCGCAGTACCGCAACGTTGCCGAGCTTGCCGCGGGAGACCCCGGCCTGCTCGCCGAGGTCGTCGCCGTCGCACAGGAGCTCGCGCGAGAGCACGCCGACGGAGAATTCCGCCTCGTGTTCAACACCGGCCCGAATGCGGGCCAGACCGTCTTCCACGTTCACGCCCACGTCCTCGCGGGCGGCCTAGCCGAAGGAACCCTTGCCGACTGACGATCTCGCGGCGAACAACACCAACGCCGCCGACGCGAACCCCGCCCCTGCGTCACCCGCCTCTGCGTCCTCCGCGCCTGCGTCCGCCGCGACCGCGCGGCGGTCTCTTGAGGTCGACGGCGTCGCCATGGTGCGGCTGCTCGGCCCGCAGGACCGCCTGCTCACGACGCTCGAAGCCCAGTACCCGCTCGTCGACGTGCACGTGCGCGGAAACCAGGTGACGCTCGAGGGCGACGCTTCTCAGGTCGACGCGGCCTACCGTCTCGTCGACGAGCTCATCACCATGGTGCGGCAGGGTCACGATCTCGGGCCGACCGAGGTGACCTCCTCGAAGCGCATCCTCGATGCCGGTGCGGGCAGCCCTGCGGAGGTGCTGAGTCAGGCGATCCTCACGAGTCGCGGCAAGAGCATCCGCCCCAAGACGCTCGGCCAGAAGGCCTACGTCGACGCGATCGACCTCAACACGATCGTCTTCGGCATCGGCCCCGCGGGCACCGGCAAGACGTACCTCGCCATGGCGAAGGCCGTGCAGGCGCTGCAGCGCAAGGAGGTCGAGCGCATCATCCTCACGCGCCCGGCCGTCGAGGCGGGGGAGCGGCTCGGGTTCCTGCCGGGCACGCTCACCGACAAGATCGACCCCTACCTGCGGCCGCTCTACGACGCGCTCAACGAGATGATGGACCCGGAGCTCGTGCCCAAGCTGCTCACGACGGGCGTCGTCGAGGTCGCGCCGCTCGCGTACATGCGCGGGCGCACGCTCAACAACTCGTTCATCGTGCTCGATGAGGCGCAGAACACGAGCCCTGAGCAGATGAAGATGTTCCTCACTCGGCTCGGCTTCGGCTCGAAGATGGTCGTCACGGGCGACATCACGCAGGTCGACCTGCCCGTGGGCGCGAGCGGTCTGCAGCTCGTGACCCGCGTGCTCGGTGAGATCGACGACATCCACTTCGCGCGCCTCACCTCCGATGACGTCGTGCGCCACTCGCTCGTCGGCCGCATCGTCGACGCCTACACGAAGTACGACGCGCAGAAGCAGGCACAGCAGTACGAGCGCGAGCACGGCCGAAGAGGCGACGGCGGCGCGGATGCTCGCGGCGGCAACCGCGCGGAGCGTCGCGCCGGGCTCGGCGGCGCGCGTGGTGGCGCGGCGCAGCCCCGCGACCGGTTCCCCCGGCGCCCGCGACCCGAGACCGGAGGGCGCTGACGTGTCGATCGAGATCAACAACGAGTCGGGCTTCGACATCGACGAGTCGGCCCTGCAGCGCCTCGTGCTGCACGCCTTCGACGCGTTGAAGGTGCACCGCGACGCCGAGCTCGCGATTCAACTCGTCGACGAGGGCGCGATGGAGCGCCTGCACATCGAGTGGATGGACGAGCCGGGCCCGACCGACGTGCTGAGCTTCCCCATGGACGAGCTGCGCCCCGGCAGCGACGAGGAGCCCACGCCGCCCGGCCTGCTCGGCGACATCGTGCTGTGCCCGCAGGTCGCGGTCGGTCAGGCCGAGGCCGCCGGCCACTCGACGCTCGACGAGCTGCTACTGCTGACGACGCACGGGCTCCTGCACCTGCTCGGCTTCGACCACGCGGAGCCGGACGAGGAGCGCGAGATGTTCGGCCTGCAGCGCGACATCCTCGTGAGCTTCGCCCTCGACGAGCGGAAGCGCCGGCCGTGACCCTCGCGGTCGTCTTCTTCGTCATCGCCTTCGGGCTCGTCGCCTTCGGCGGCCTCCTCGCCGCGATCGACGCGGCCCTGAGCGTCGTGAGCCGCAACGACCTGCTCGAGCTTGCGGCCGCGCGCCCTCGCCCGAAGCGGCTCTACGCGGTCGCGGGCGACATCGGGGCGCACGTCAACGCTCTCAACTTCCTCCGCATCGTCGCCGAGACCTTCGCCGCGGTGCTCGTGACCCTCGCTTTCGCGTCGATCTTCGAGGAGTGGTGGGCGGCCCTCGCGCTGAGCGCCGCGATCATGATCATCGTCTCGTTCATCCTCGTCGGCTCCAGCCCGCGCAGCGTCGGTCGCGCAAACCCTCGCGGGATGCTCCGCTACACCGATTGGCTCATTCGAGCCGTCCGGCTCATCACCGGGCCCATCGCGGATGCCCTCGTCGCGATCGGCAACCGGGTCACGCCGGGCCGCCCGAAGAGCGCGACCTTCTCGAGCGAGGAGCAGCTGCTGAGCATGGTCGACGAGGCGACCGACCTCGACGTGCTGGACGCCGACGACCGCGACCTCATCCGCTCGATCTTCGACTTCAACGAGACGATCGTGCGCGAGACGATGCTGCCGCGCACCGACATGGTGACGATTGAGCAGGGGTCGACCGTCACCGACGCGATGGCGCTCTTCCTCGCGAAAGGCGTGTCGCGCATCCCCGTCATCGGCGAGAGCAGCGACGACGTGCTCGGCATCATCTACCTGCGCGATGCGGCCCGCCTCGCCTACGAGCAGCCGGCCGCGTGCGCGACGACGAGCGTCGAGGAGCTCGCCAAGCCGGCCCTGTTCATCCCCGAGTCGAAGAAGGCCGACGACGCCCTGCGCGAGATGCAGCTCGCCTCCAACCACATGGCGCTCGTCGTCGACGAGTACGGCGGCATCGCCGGCCTCGTGACGATGGAGGACCTCATCGAGGAGCTCGTCGGCGAGATCAGCGATGAGTACGACCGCGACGTCGCCATGTCGGAGCAGTTGAGCGACAACGAGTTCCGCGTGAGCGCGCGCATGCCCGTCGACGAGCTCGGCGACCTATTCGGCATCGAGCTCGACGACGACGAGGTCGACACGGTCGGCGGTCTGCTCGCGAAGCACGTCGGGCGACTCCCCGTGGTCGGGTCGACGACCGAGGTCGATGGCCTGCACCTCACCGCCGAGCGCACCGAGGGCCGACGCAAGCGCGTCGTCACGGTGCTCGTCTCGGCCGACCAGGCCCTCATCGACGCGAAGCTCGCGTTCGCGAACTCGACAGACACCGGGTCGACCCCGATTCAGGATGCTCGGCTCGAGCAGCACGGCAGCGCCTCGTGAGCGCTGACGGCCGAGGCGGCGGCGGTTCCCGCGAGCACCGCGCGGGCTTCGTGACCTTCGTCGGCCGGCCGAACGTCGGCAAGTCGACCCTCATGAACGCCCTCGTCGGCGAGAAGGTCGCCATCACCTCGTCGAAGCCGCAGACCACGCGACGCGCGATCCGGGGGATCGTGCACCGCGCAGCCGGGCAGTTGATCGTCGTGGACACGCCGGGCATGCACCGGCCGCGCACGCTCCTCGGCGAGCGGCTCAACGCCGTCGTGCAGGACACCCTCGGCGACGTCGACGTCATCGGGTTCTGCGTGCCCGCGGGTGAGCCGATCGGGCCGGGCGACCGCTTCATCAACGAGCAGCTCGACAGCTTCGCGCGCACGCGCAAGATCGCGATCGTGACCAAGACCGACGATGCCTCGCGCGCGCGGGTCGCCGAGCAGCTGCTCGCCGTGTCGGAGCTGCGCGAGTGGGATGCGGTCATTCCGCTCTCGGCCGTCACGGGCGACCAGGTCGACCTGCTCGCCGACGAGCTGATCGCCCTCATGCCCGTCTCGCCGCCTCTCTACGAGGCGGATGCTGTGACGGAGGAGACCGCGATCGACCGGGTCGCCGAGCTCATCCGCGAGGCCGCGCTCGAAGGCGTGAGCGACGAGCTGCCCCACTCGCTCGCCGTCACCGTCGATGAGATGACCGAGCGGTCGGGCTCGGCCGTGCTCGACATCTTCGCCAACGTGTGGGTTGAGCGCGACAGCCAGAAGGGCATCATCATCGGGCACCGCGGGTCGCGCCTCACCGAGGTCGGCACGCGTGCTCGGCACTCGATCGAGGCGCTGCTCGGCCAGCGCGTGTACCTCAAGCTGCACGTCAAGGTCGCCAAGGAGTGGCAGCGCGACCCCAAGCAGCTCGGCAAGCTCGGGTTCTAAGGCCGCGCGGCTGCGCCCCGAGCATCCCGCACCGGCGTCGCCGTCATGTGCCAGATCTGACGCAAACTGGCTGTACCTCCTCCACCACGCGCCCCTTCGCGCCAGATCTGGCGCAGAAAGCGTCGCGTTAGCGGCGGGGTAGCAGGCCGTGGTCGTGGGCGTAGAGCACGACCTGCACTCGGTCGCGCAGCCCGAGCTTCGCCAGGATGCGCCCCACGTGGGACTTCACCGTCGCCTCGGCGACGAACTCGCGCGCGGCGATCTCGGCGTTGCTGAGCCCCTCAGCAACCGCGGTGAAGATCTCGCGCTCGCGCTTGCTGAGGGCGCCGAGTGCCTCCTCGCGCGCCGCGGACGATGCGGCGGTGGCGGGCCGCGGGCGAGCATCCACGTGCGCCAACAGGTCGCCGATCGCGCCGGGTGCGACGACCGCGTGGCCGCCGTGCACGGCGCGGATGGCGGCGAGCAGGAACTCGGGCTCGGCATCCTTGAGCAGGAACCCGCTCGCGCCCGCGCGGATCGCCCGCAGCGCCGCATCGTCGAGGTCGAACGTCGTGAGCACGATCACGCGCGGCGGTGTGCGGCCCGACTCTTCGGCACTGCGCAGGATGCCCCTGGTGCCCGCGATGCCGTCGGCCCGGGGCATCCGGATGTCCATGAGGACGACGTCGGGAGCGTGTTTTGCCGCAGCGGTGACCGCCTCCGCGCCGTCGCTGGCCTCGCCGACCACCGTCAGGTCGGCCTGCGAGTCGACGAGCATGCGCACCCCGCGCCGGAACAGCGGCTGGTCGTCGACGAGCAGGACGCTGATCGGGGTGGTCACGAGCGCAGGCTCCACGGCAGGGTGGTCGCGAGGTCGGCGGTGCGGGGGATCGAGACGAGGGTGAGCTGCACGACAACGGGCGCGGGAGGAGGCGGGGTCGTCATGCGTTGACCTCCGGCGACTCGCTGACGTCGGCCGACCGAGCGTCCTCTCCCGGCTCCGCAGGCTCAGGGCTCGGCTCGACGGGCAGCCGCAGCCGCACGCGGAACGTCTCGCCCTCATGCACGCTCAGCACGCCGCCGGCGAGGGTCGCGCGCTCGCGCATGCCGTCGATGCCGTGGCCGCGGTGCGGCGGCTCGGCGGACTCGGCGTGCTCGGCGGCTGCGCTGGCCGGTGCGGCGTTCGTCACGATGAGGTCGACGGCGTCGGCGCCCCACTCGAGCTCGACGACGGTCGGCTCGTCGCGCGCGCCGTGCCGCATTGCGTTCGTGAGTGTCTCCTGGAGGATGCGGTAGAGCGCGAGCGCGCGCGTCTCGGTCAGGTGGCCGCGCTTGCCGAACTCGCGCACGGCAAGTGTCAGCCCGGCGTCGCGCATCGAGTCGAGTAGCCCGTCGAGGTCGCCGAGCCCGGGCTGGGGGCCGTCCTCCTGCGTGTGGCGCAGGCCCGTGAGCAGCACGCGCACGTCGGCGAGGGCATCCCGTGCCGTCTGCGCGATCGTCTCGAAGGCATCGGCGGCCTGCTCGTCACGCTGCGCTGTCGCGTAGCGCGCGCCGTCGGCTTGCGCGATCACGACCGTGAGGGAGTGCGCGACCACGTCGTGCACGTCGCGGGCGACCCGCGTGCGCTCGGCCTCGAGGTCGGCGCGCGTGAGGGCGGCGTCGCGCTGCGTGCTCACGGTCGCGACGGTCGCGCTGAGCGTGCGGCGGTTCCGGATGCTCCGCACGAGCTCGCCGAGCACCCACGGCAGCAGGGCCAGGACCGGCCAGATGCTATAGCTGAGGAGGTGCGCGATAAACACCGTGGGGTACACGCGTCCGGGGTCGCCAACGCCTAGCGCCACCGCGACGATCACAGTGATCGCCGTTACCGCCGAGATCGCGAACGATGCTCGTCGAGCGGCCGTGGCGCCATAGGCAGCAGCGCCGAAGACGATCACGGCCCCACCCACGAACACGAGCGGGTTCAGTGAGGTGCCGAACGCGAAGGTCAGCAGAAGTCCGAACGCGGTGATCAGCAGCGCGATGAGTGCCCAGGCGGGACGCGCGCGATGCAGGGCGACGCCCACACCAACGGCCAATGCGACGCCCACATTGAGTGCCGTGTGCACGAAGCCTCCCCACCACTGCTGGTTGAGCAGCACGGCGAGCGCGAGCCACGCGCCGAGCACGATTTCGAGCGGGAAGGCGATGCGCGCGCGGCGCTGCGGCGTGAACCACGTGATGAGTGAATCGAACATGTCCGCCACGCTAGGGCCCGCGCGGCCCGCGGTCGCCCCCAACGCGCGCCGCTCACCCCTGCGGTGGAGCAGTTTCATCCCTAAGGCTGAGGCCGAGCATCCCGTCGCCACCATGCCGCGCGCAAGACGCCCAGATTCGCCCCAAATGGGAGGATCGCGCGTCGGCAAGCGCCCATATGCGCCAGATCTGGCACGAGAGGGCGGCGCGACGCGGCGTTGGCGGGCGAGCGGGGCGCGGGTGTACCCTGAAAGTGTGTTCGGCCAGCTCCTTCTTCGCTGCCGCGACGAGGCTTAGTCCACCAGCCTCCCTCGTCGCGGAGTTCGTCGTCGGCTGAAGACCCGCCCCCAGCGACAAGACGAGACCAGCAGGAGCACATCATGGAGAACCGCCAGCAGCCCTCGGGCATGCCGATTCAGAAGTATCAGCCGTACCACGAGCAGCTTCGCGTCGAGCTGCCCGACCGCACGTGGCCGACGAAGCGCATCACGCACGCACCCCGCTGGTGCGCCGTCGACCTGCGCGACGGCAACCAGGCCCTCATCGACCCGATGAGTCCCGAGCGCAAGCGGGTCATGTTCGACCTGCTCGTGCGCATGGGGTTCAAGGAGATCGAGGTCGGGTTCCCGAGCGCGAGCCAGACCGACTTCGACTTCGTGCGCACGCTCATCGAGGACGACCTCATCCCGGATGACGTGACCATCCAGGTGCTCACGCAGTGCCGTGAGCACCTCATCCAGCGCACCTACGAGTCCATCAAGGGCGCCAAGCGCGCGATCGTGCACTTCTACAACTCGACGTCGGTGTTGCAGCGCGAGGTCGTGTTCCGCAGCGACCGCGAGGGCATCAAGCAGATCGCGCTCGAGGGCGCGCGCCTGTGCCGCTCGTTCGAGTCGATGGTGCCCGGCACCGAGGTGTTCTACGAGTACAGCCCCGAGAGCTACACGGGCACCGAGCTCGAGTACGCCGTCGAGGTCTGCAATGCCGTGCTCGAGGTGCTCGAACCGACGCCCGAGCGCAAGGTCATCATCAACCTGCCCGCGACGGTCGAGATGGCGACGCCGAACGTCTACGCCGACTCGATCGAGTGGATGAACCGGCACCTCGCCCACCGCGAGAACGTCATCCTGAGCCTGCACCCGCACAACGACCGCGGCACCGCCGTCGCCGCCGCCGAGCTCGGCTACCTGGCCGGAGCCGACCGCATCGAGGGCTGCCTCTTCGGCAACGGCGAGCGCACCGGCAACGTCGACCTCGTCGCGCTCGGCATCAACCTGTTCACGCAGGGCATCGACCCGCAGCTCGACTTCAGCGACCTCGACGAGATCAAGCGCACGGCCGAGTACTGCAACCAGCTCAAGGTGCACGAGCGCAGCCCCTGGGCGGGCGACCTCGTCTACACAGCCTTCAGCGGAAGCCACCAGGACGCCATCAAGAAGGGCTTCGAGGCGATGGATGCTCGGGCTCAGGCCGCGGGCGTGACGACCGACGACATCCCGTGGGGTGTTCCCTACCTGCCCGTCGACCCGCAGGATCTCGGCCGCTCGTACGAGGCGGTCATCCGCGTCAACTCGCAGTCCGGCAAGGGCGGAGTCGCCTACCTGCTCAAGACCGACCGCAAGCTCGACCTGCCCCGCAAGCTGCAGATCGAGTTCAGCCACGTCGTGCAGGCCAAGACGGACGCCGACGGTGGCGAGGTCACGAGCGACCAGATCTGGGAGATCTTCCAGGACGAGTACTTGCCCGCACCCGACGCAGACGCCAAGTGGGGCCGCTTCGAGCTGCTGTCGACCCGCACGGCCTCCGACATGACGGGCACGGTCACCCTCAACGCGACCTTGCGCGACGGAGAGGAGATCGCCGCGACCGAGGCGACCGGCAACGGTCCCGTCGCGGCGTTCCTCAGCATGATGCAGTCGCACGGCATCAGCATCCGCCTGTTCGACTACGTCGAGCACGCGCTGAGCGCCGGCGGGGATGCTCTGGCCGCGAGCTACGTCGAGCTCGAGGTCAACGGCCGCACGCTGTGGGGCGTGGGCATCGACGCCGACATCTCGACCGCGTCGCTCAAGGCCGTCGTCTCGGCGGTCAACCGTGCCATCAGGCTCGACGCCTCCGACCGCGCCGGGGAGCTCGTCGGCGCGTAGAACGTGCGCCGCTCGGCGGTCGGCCCGCGGGCCGACCGCCGCATCCCGCCCGCGCCTCGCTCTGCGATCTCCACAATTCAGGAGTCGATGACGCGGCGCGGCCGTCGACACGCCGTGAGAGCGCGGCCACGCGCGAGCGTGCGGCGCCGTCTCCTGAATTGTGGAGACGAACGGGGCACGGGAACGTGCGTCAGCGCGTGGTCGCGGCCCATTCCGCGAAGCGGATGCCCGGCCCGGGCGCCCCGGTCGTGTGCAGCCCGGCGCGGTAGGCGGCGACGAGCGCGCCGGGCGCGCGCCACTCGACGACCCGGCGTGGGGCCGCCTCCGCCGACGCGCCGTGCGCGACGAGCCACTGCCGGGCGAGCTCGGCCATCGGCAGCACCTCGGGGCCGCCGAGGTCGTCGGCACGCCCGTTCGCCGGTTCCGCGCCCGCGAGCGATACGAGCCGGTCGGCGACCGCCGCGGTACTGATGGGCTGGAACGGCGCGTCGAGCGCGATCACGCGCGGCAGGAGTCGCTGGGCGCGGAAGAACCCCGCCACGAAGTCGTGGCACTGCGTCGCCCGCAGAATCGTGAACGGCAGGCCGGAGCCGGCGACGAGTTCCTCGCACGCGCGCTTCGCGCGGTAGTAGCCGAGCGGCACAGCGTCGACGCCCACGATCGACAGGTACACGAGGTGCTGCACCCCCGCGGAACGAGCAGCGTCGACGAGGTGCTGGGTCGCACGAGCATCCGACCGTCGGTTCGTGGCGAGGTGTAGCACCGTGTCGACGCCGTCGAGTGCCTCGCGCAGGCCGACTCCCGACTGCAGGTCGGCGACGACGTGCGCGTCGCCGGGACGGCGGCTCAGGATGCGCGGCTCGACGCCGGCTGCGCGCAGAGCTTCGACGGTGGGGCGGCCGAGGGGTCCGGTGCCGCCGGTGATGAGCAGGGTCACACTCGAATTCTGTCGCAGTCGAGCGGCTACCCGTGCGGCCGGCTCGCCCCGGGGATGGGGGAGCGACGCCGCACGCGGGCCGCGGAGCCGACGACCGGGATCGACGAGGTCGTCGGGTGCAGGTGGATCACGCCGGTGGATGTCGTGACCGTGCGGCTGCCGTCGTCCGGAGCGGGGTCGTCGTCGCGCCTTCCGCGCCGGGGGATGGAGGGCAGCCTGGGCAGGCGCGTGATCGCGCGCTGCTCGGGCAGGCTCCAGCCGAACAGCACCGACGCCATGCGCACCCCGAAGGTGATCGCGACGCCGACCGCGCCCGCCACGAAGACGTCGACGTCGAACGCCAGCAGGACGGCGATGGTGCCCGAACCGGCCGCGGCGGCGACCGCGTAGAGCGAGCCGACGTGCATGAGCGCGATGGGCAGGTTCAGCAGCAGGTCGCGCAGAATCGAGCCGCCGACCGCCGCGAGAACTCCGACGAAGATGGCGGCGACCTCGGGCAGCCCGAGAGCGAGCGCCTTGGTCGTGCCGATGGCGCCGAAGAGGCCGATCGTGAGCGCGTCGAGCACGGTGATGAGCGGGTTGACCCGTGAGAGCACGCGCTCGAGCAGCATGCCGAGGAGCGCGGCGCCGGTGGCGACGAGAACGTACCAGTTGGTCTGCAGGGTCGCGAGCGGAACGTTGAGCAGCAGGTCGCGCAGCAGACCGCCGCCGAAGCCGACGACGATGCCGATGATGGCGACCCCGAGCCAGTCGAGCCTCCGGTCGCGGAACTGCGCCGCGAACAGCGCCCCCTGCAGTGCGCCGATGCCGACGGCGAGCAGGTCGGCCCACAGCGGGATCACGAAGAGGTCGTCCACGTGACCATTCTGTCGCTCTGCGATGACTGCGGACCGCCCGCGAGCATGCTGACCACGTGCCGGGAAGGGCTCACGCGTGTTCGTGTGTCTCTGACCTGAACTGGTAGACTCTGTTCTAGTCACAGTGACCCTATGTAGGATCACGGGCCGCGAACGAGAGGGGAATCAGGATGTCCGCCACCGCATCCGACATCGCCCTCGCGGTGTCGACCGTCATCTTCGCGCTCCGCCCCGACGATCAGGGCGGCGACGAGAGCCCCGCGCCCGGAGTGTGGCTGCCGCTCGTGCGGCGCATCCGCGAACCGCACCTGGGTCGGTGGGCGCTGCCCGGCGGATCCGTCGTCGTCGACGAGAGCCTCGAAGCCGCGGCGCGGCGCACTCTCGCCGAGACCACGCAGCTCGAGCCCACCTACCTCGAGCAGCTGTACGCCTTCGGCGACGTCGACCGTTCGCCCGACCGGCGCATGGTCTCGATCGTGTACTGGGCGCTCGTGCGGCCCGACGAGGCCGAGAAGGTCAGCCTGGGGGAGAACGTGCGGTGGTTCGCCGCCGACGACCTGCCCGAGCTCGCCTTCGACCACAACCTCATCGTCGACTACGCCCTGTGGCGCCTGCGCACGAAGATGGAGTATTCGCGCATCGCCCACGCCTTCCTCGGCCCCATGTTCACGCTCGCTGAGCTGCGCAGCGTGCACGAGGCCGTGCTGCAGAGGCCGCTCGACCCCGCGAACTTTCGCCGACAGATGGAGTCGTCGGGCGCGATCGTCCCCACCGACCAGGTCGTCACGGGGGGTCGGCACCGCCCCCCGCGGCTGTACCGCTACAACTCCGACATCGAGCTCGTCGATGTCGGGCCTCTCACCCTCAGGAGGTCGTCATGACCACGACGCTCGACACCACCATCCGCGCGATCACCAACGGCGAGGCGCCGGGAGAGACGTGCACGCCCGACCTCGCGAAAGGCCCGTGGGAGTTCGACGAGACCCCCGGCTACGGCCCCGGCTCGTCGATGTTCGATGTGATCCCGACGGGGTCGCCGCGGCAGGGAGCGCTGCCGGCCGCCTACCAGGACGCGTCGCCTGAGGACCTCCACCGGCGCATCCGCGAGGCCAAGGATGCTCTGGGCGACCGTCTCGTCATCCTCGGGCACTTCTACCAGCGCGATGAGGTCGTGCAGCACGCCGACTTCCTCGGCGACTCGTTCCAGCTCGCCAACGCAGCCCTCACGAAGCCCGACGCCGAGTACATCGTGTTCTGCGGCGTGCACTTCATGGCCGAGACGGCCGACATTCTGGCGCGACCCGACCAGCGCGTGATTCTGCCGAACCTCGCGGCGGGCTGCTCGATGGCCGACATGGCCGACGAGGACTCGGTGGAGGCGGCGTGGGAGGAGCTCGTCAGCGTCTACGGCACGGAGCCCGACGAGTCCGGCCGCGTGCCGGTCATCCCCGTGACCTACATGAACTCGTCGGCCGCGCTCAAGGCGTTCTGCGGCAAGCACGGCGGCATCGTCTGCACGTCGTCGAACGCCGCAACGGTGCTCGAGTGGGCCTTCGAGCGCGGGCAGCGCGTGCTGTTCTTCCCCGACCAGCACCTCGGGCGCAACACGGCCAAGGCGATGGGCGTGCCGCTCGAGCAGATGCCCATGTGGAACCCGCGCAAGCCGCTCGGCGGCTCGACGCGCGACGAGCTGATGGACGCCCGCGTCATCCTGTGGCACGGCTTCTGCAGCGTGCACAAGCGCTTCACGGTCGACCAGGTGGCCGCGGCGCGCGAGTCGCACCCGGGGGTGCGTGTGATCGTGCATCCCGAATGCCCCATGCCCGTCGTGGACGCGGCTGATGAATCCGGCTCGACCGACTACATTCGCCGCGCCGTCGCCGACGCGACGGAGCCCACGACCTTCGCGATCGGCACCGAGATCAACATGGTCAACCGCCTCGCGGCCGAGTACCCGCAGCACACGATCTTCTGCCTCGACCCGGTCATCTGCCCGTGCTCGACGATGTACCGCATCCACCCCGGGTACCTCGCCTGGGTGCTCGAAGAGCTCGTCGCCGGTCGTGTCGTCAACGAGATCGCGGTCGCCTCCACCATTCAGGACGACGCCCGCGTGGCCCTCGAGCGGATGCTCGCGGCGAAGCCGCGCGACTAGGTCACGTCATGGCGCACATTCTTGTCATCGGCAGCGGCATGGCCGGGCTCATCACCGCGATCCGGGCCGCGCGGCACCACGATGTGACGATCGTCACAAAAGACGTCCTGACCGCGGGTTCGACGTCGTGGGCGCAGGGCGGCATCGCCGCCGCCGTGTTCGGCGACGATAGCCCTGCGCTGCACGCGCGCGACACGCTCGACGCCGGCGCGGGGCTGTGCGACCCCTCGGCCGTTCGCGTGCTGACGGAGGAGGGGCCCGCGCGCATCCTCGACCTCGTGGCGCTCGGTGTCGCCTTCGATGCGGCTGACGGAGCCGTGCCGCCGCTCGATCCCGTGCGCGACTGGGCGCGCGGGCTGGAGGCGGCGCACTCGGTGGCGCGCATCCTGCACGCCGGTGGGGATGCGACCGGTCGCCTCATCGAGGCCGCTCTCGCCGCTGCTGTGCGGACCGAGCGCATCCGAGCGCGGGAGTTCTCCCGGGCCGTGTCACTCACGGTGCGCGACGGTGTTGTGACGGGCGCGGTCGTGGAGGCGCACGGGGTCACGGAGGAGGTAGCGGCCGACGCCGTCGTGCTCGCGACCGGCGGCAGTGGTCGCCTCTACCGGCACACGACGAACCCGCCGGTGTCGACGGGCGACGGCGTCGTGCTCGCCTACGAGGCCGGTGCGGCGCTCGCGGATCTCGAGTTCGTGCAGTTCCACCCCACGGTGCTCGCGGGGGGAGGGCTCGTGTCGGAGGCGGTGCGCGGCGAGGGCGCGACGCTGCTCGACGCTTCCGGGCGTCGCTTCATGCTCGACGTTGACCCTCGCGGCGAGCTCGCGCCGCGGGACATCGTGGCCCGCGCGATCGCCCGGCAGATGCGACTGCAGGATGGTCGGCCGGTGCTGCTCGATGCCACGATGCTCGGCGCCTCCGTGCTGCACTCGCGGTTCCCGACGATCGACGCCCTCGTGCGCGCGACCGGGGTGGACTGGACGCAGTCGCCCGTACCGGTGACGCCCGCGGCGCACTACGCCATGGGCGGCGTGCTCACCGACATGGATGGCCGCACGACGCTTCCCGGCCTGTTCGCTGTGGGCGAAACCTCGTCGACGGGAGTGCACGGGGCCAACCGCCTCGCCTCCAACTCGCTCCTCGAAGCCGTCGTCGTCGGGTGGCGCGCGGGCGACGCGGTCTCCCGGCCGCACGACCCGCTCGCCCTCGCGCCCGCGACCTCCACAACTCAGGAGTCCGCGCGCGAGCCACTCACCTCCACAATTCAGGAGTCTGCGCCGAGCGACCTGACGGCGACTCCCGTGCCGCTCGAGCTCGCGAACGCACCCGACGCCCTGCAGAACGGAGGGCGCTCGTGGTCGTCCTCGGACATCCGAGATCGCGCGTGGCAGTCTCTCGGTCTGGAGCGCGAGGGCGCCTCCTTGGCCGCCCTGGCGCAGGAACTCGCGGATGCGCGGCCCGCCGACGAGGAGGCGCGAAGCCTGCTGCCGCTCGCGCGCCTCACCTGCGCTGCTGCACTCGCTCGCACCGAATCGCGCGGCGCGCACGCCCGCACCGACTATCCACAGCTCGACTCGGCGCAGCGCGTGCGGCGTGTCGTCGTGCGGCCCGCGACCCAATCTCCTGAATTGTGGAGATCGACGGAGCCGATGGCCACGACCGAGCCCTCGGAGGTGCACGCATGAGCACGAGAGACTCCGAAGCGGCGGTCGACCCGTCGCGCGCCGCCGTGCAGGCTGTCGTCGAGGCGGCCCTGGCCGAGGACGCCCCCTGGGGCGACGTGTCGAGCGAGGCTGCCATCCCGGCCGACGCACGGGCGACCGCGAGCGTGGTGAGCCGCGTCGACGGTGTGTTCGCGGGCGGCCTCGCGCTCGAGCTCGCCTTCCGGCATGCCGACGCGAGCATCGAGGTCGTGCGGCACCGCGACGACGGCGCCGCGCTCGAGCCCGGCGCGCTCGTCGCGACGGTGCGCGGCTCGGCCCGGGGCATCCTTCTCGGTGAGCGACTCGCGCTCAACCTCGCCCAGCGCCTCAGCGGCGTCGCCACGCTCACGCGCCGCTACGTCGATGCGGTCGCCGGCACAGGCGCGCGCATCGTCGACACCCGCAAGACCACGCCGGGCCTGCGGACGCTCGAGAAGGCCGCGGTGCGCGCCGGCGGCGCCCGCAATCATCGCTTCTCGCTCTCGGACGCGGTCATGCTCAAGGACAACCATCTCGCCGTCCTCGCCGCGCAGGGGCTCGACCTGACGGAGGCCATCCGCACGGTGCGCGCTCGCATCCCGCACACCATGCACCTCGAGGTCGAGGTCGACCGCCTCGACCAGCTGCCCGCCGTTCTCGCCGCCGAGCCGGACACGATCATGCTCGACAACTTCAGCTTCGCCGACCTCCGCGACGGTGTTGCGCTCATCGCCGGCCGCGCGATCGTCGAGGCGAGCGGCGGGGTGACGCTCGAGACCGTGCGCGCGATCGCCGAGACGGGCGTCGACGTCATCTCGGTCGGTGCGCTTACGCACAGCGCGCCGGCGCTCGACCTGGGCCTCGACATCGCCATCGACAGCGCCACCTCCACTGGCACCGCCACCGACACTGCCGGGACGCCGTGAGCCTCATCGACCTCGACCAGGCCGCGACGGGCGCCGTGCGCCGCGAGGTGCTCGAGGCGATGTGGCCGTACCTCACCGGCGACTACGGCAACCCGTCGAGCACGCACTCGCTCGGGCGCAGCGCGGCCGAGGGTCTCGCCCGAGCGCGCGCGCTCATGGCCCGCAGCACGGGCGTGCGCCCGCCGCAGGTCGTGCTCACCGGCGGCGGCACCGAGGCCGACAACCTCGCCGTGATCGGCTTGACCCTGGGCGCGATCGCGAGCGGCCGAGGTCGGCACGTCATCGTGAGCGCCGTCGAGCACGAGGCGGTGCTCGCCGCGGCCGACTACCTGGAGCGATGGCACGACGTCGAGGTCACGCGCCTGCCCGTCGACAATGCAGGACGAACGGATGCCGCGCTCCTGCGCGCCGCCCTCCGAGACCACACCGCCCTCGTGAGCGTGCAGCACGCCAACAACGAGGTCGGTACGGTGCAACCCGTGCGTGCGCTGGGCGAGGAGGCTCATGCGCGGGGCGCGCTCTTCCACGTCGACGCCGTGCAGACCGCTGGGTGGATGTCGCTCGACCCGGCAGAGGGTCCTGAGCTGTCGACGGGAGCCCTCGCCGATGCTGGTCTGTCGACGGCCGACGCCGTGAGCATCTCGGCCCACAAGCTCGGCGGGCCCAAGGGCGTGGGCGCGCTCATCCTGCACACTCGCGCGCGGCTCGAGCCGATCATCCACGGCGGTGGGCAGGAGGGCGAGCGTCGCAGCGGCACCGAGAACGTGGCGGGGGCCGTGGGGCTCGCCGTCGCGCTGCAGCTCGCGGGGGAGGAGCGCGAGGCGCATCCCGACCGGTGGAGTGCGGAAGCGCAGCGACGCGACGCGTTCATCGCCGCCGTCGTCGAGGCGGTGCCCGGCGCCCAGCTCACGGGCAACGCGGTCGAGCGGCTGCCCGCACATGCGTCGTTCGTCGTGCCGGGGCTCGGCGGCGAGCCGCTGCTGCAGGCGCTCGACGACCGCGGCATCCTCGCCTCGAGCGGCTCGGCGTGCGCCGCCGGGCGCGACGACCCCTCGCCCGTGCTGCTCGCGATGGGCTACGACCCCGACATGGCGCGCACGGCGATCCGCTTCACCTGGGGCGCCTCCACAACTCAGGAGTCGCTCGACGCCGCCGTGCGCACTCTCGCGGAATCAGCGGCGACTCTGCGCGGCGAACGCTGACGAGCAGCGCGATCTCCTGAATTGTGGAGGCGCGCGCGGGGGAGCGGCCACCGCGCAGGCGCACGCGCGATACTGGGGCGGTGCCGACCTACCGAGATGAAGCCGTCGTGCTGCGCACCCACAAGCTGGGCGAAGCCGACCGCATCATCACGATGCTCGGCCGGCAGCACGGCAAGATCCGCGCGGTCGCGAAGGGCGTGCGCCGCACGGCCAGCCGCTTCGGCAGCCGCCTCGAGCCGTTCATGGTCGCCGACCTGCAGCTGTACCGTGGCCGCAGCCTCGACATCATCCAGCAGGCGGTGAGCCTCGGCTCGTACGGCGACGAGATCAGCGCCGACTACGCCCGCTACACGGCCGCGAGCGCGATGGTCGAGACGGCCGACAAGGTCACCGGCGACGACGGCGGCGGCCCCCAGCAGTACCTCCTCCTCGTGGGAGCCCTGCGCTCTCTCTCGCGCGGCGAGCACCACGCGAGCCTCACGCTCGACTCCTACCTGCTGCGCGCCCTGTCGATCGCGGGCTGGGCGCCGAGCTTCGCCGACTGCGCGGTCACCGGCGCACCGGGCCCGCACAGCGCCTTCGTCGTGCAACTGGGCGGCATGGTGGCGGATGGCGTGGCGCCTCCCGGCGCCCCGCGCGTGAGCCCGGCCACCCTCGAGCTGCTCGGCGCACTCCTGACCGGCGACTGGCCGACCGCGGATGCGGCCGACGAGCGCACCCGCGCGCAAGCGAGCGGGCTCATCGCCGCCTACACGCAGTTCCACCTCGAGCGCGGGCTGCGCTCGCTGCCCCACGTCGACCGCACTCTGCACGTCGAGCCCGCGCTGCACGTGGCGCCCGCTGGCGCGGCCGCCGCCTCCGCCCACGACCGACCCGGGCCGGCCGAGCCCCCGCGCCCTGCGCCGGGCACCTCCACAACTCAGGAGTATGCGTGAGCAGAGCATCCCGACCCACCGAACCGCTGCGCCCTCTCGACTGGACGGGCGAGGCACCTCCTGAATTGCGGAGGGAAGCCGTGCCGCAGCACGTCGCCATCGTCATGGACGGCAACGGCCGCTGGGCCAACCGCCAGGGCCTCACGCGCGTCGAGGGCCACCGCGCGGGCGAGGCGAGCCTGCTCGACGTCGTCGCGGGCGCCGTGCAGATCGGCGTCAAGCACCTCAGCGTCTACGCGTTCAGCACGGAGAACTGGAACCGCAGCCCCGACGAGGTGCGCTTTCTCATGGGCTTCAACCGCGAGGTACTGCGACGCCGCCGCGACCAGCTCGACGCCTGGAACGTGCGCATCCGCTGGGCCGGCCGTCGCCCCCGCCTGTGGCGCAGCGTCATCAGCGAGCTCGAGGAGGCACAGCGGCGCACGGCCGGCAACACGGGCCTCACCCTGACGATGTGCGTCAACTACGGCGGCCGCGTCGAGATCGTGGATGCTGTGCGCGCGATCGGCGAGGAGGTCGCCGCCGGGCGGCTCACGCCGAGTCGCATCACCGAGCGCACGATTTCCCGCCACCTTTACGAGCCCGACCAGCCTGACGTGGACCTCTTCGTGCGCTCGAGCGGCGAGCAGCGCACGAGCAACTTCCTGCCGTGGCAGAGCGCCTACGCCGAGATGGTGTTCCTCGACACGCTGTGGCCCGACTTCCGGCGCCGCCACCTGTGGGATGCGATCGCCGACTACGCCTCGCGCGACCGCCGCTTCGGTGGCGCGGTCGACGCACCCGCCGGCCAGTAGCTGGCGGGCGTCACTAGACTGGGCCATCGTGCCGTGCACCCAGCTCGGCGGATCAAGGAGTGTTCGTGGCATCCACCAGTCGACTCGATGCGGTCATCGCGCTCGCCAAGCGACGCGGATTCGTGTTTCAGGCGGGGGAGATCTACGGCGGTTCCCGATCTGCCTGGGACTACGGGCCCCTCGGCGTCGAGCTCAAGGAGAACATCAAGCGCCAGTGGTGGCGCTCGATGGTGACGCGCCGCGACGACGTCGTCGGGCTCGACTCGAGCGTCATCCTGCCGCGCAGGGTGTGGGAGGCCTCCGGCCACGTCGACGTCTTCAGCGACCCGCTCGTCGAGTGCCTGAACTGCCACAAGCGGTACCGCGCCGACCACCTCGAGGAGGAGTTCGAGGAGAAGAAGGGCCGCGCGCCCGAGGGCGGGCTCGCCGAGGTCGTGTGCGTCAACTGCGGCACGCGCGGTCAGTGGACCGAGCCGAAGGAGTTCTCGGGCCTGCTCAAGACCTACCTCGGCCCCGTCGAGGAGGAGTCGGGCCTGCACTACCTGCGCCCCGAGACCGCGCAGGGCATCTTCGTGAACTTCGTCAACGTGCTCAACGCCGCGCGCGTCAAGCCGCCGTTCGGCATCGGCCAGATCGGCAAGTCGTTCCGCAACGAGATCACGCCTGGTAACTTCATTTTCCGCACGCGCGAGTTCGAGCAGATGGAGATGGAGTTCTTCGTCGAGCCGGGCAGCGACGAGGAGTGGCACCAGTACTGGATCGACGCGCGCATGGCGTGGTACACCGATCTCGGCATCAACCCCGAGAACCTGCGGTTGTACGAGCACCCGGCCGAGAAGCTCTCGCACTACTCCAAGCGCACCGTCGACATCGAGTACCGCTTCGGGTTCTCCGGGTCGGAGTTCGGCGAGCTCGAGGGCGTCGCCAACCGCACCGACTTCGACCTCTCGACCCACGCCGCGGCGTCCGGAGTCGACCTGTCGTATTTCGACCAGGGCAAGAACGAGCGCTGGACCCCGTACGTCATCGAGCCCGCCGCCGGCCTTACGCGCTCGCTCATGGCGTTCCTCGTGGACGCCTACGCCGAGGACGAGGCGCCCAACACGAAGGGCGGCGTCGACGTGCGCACCGTGTTGCGCCTCGACCGCAGGCTGGCCCCCGTCAAGGCGGCGGTGCTGCCGCTGTCGCGCAACGAGAAGTTGTCGCCCGTCGCGCGCGAGCTCGCCGACACGCTGCGCCAGCACTGGAACGTCGACTTCGACGACGCCGGCGCGATCGGTCGGCGCTACCGCCGACAAGACGAGATCGGCACGCCGTTCGCGATCACCGTCGACTTCGACACTCTCGACGACCAGGCCGTGACCGTGCGCGAGCGCGACACCATGCAGCAGGAGCGCATCCCGCTCGCCAAGCTCGAGGGGTACCTCGCCGCCGAGCTGCTCGGCGCGTAGCCGCGCCCCGGCTGCGCGAGTCCGCGCGGCCGCCCGTACCGAGCGCCGTGCGCCGCCGAGCACGCCCACGCGAGCTCGATCTCCACAATTCAGGAGTCGCGGCGTGAGACAGGGCATCCTGAGGCCATTGTCGGCGTGTCGCGCGCGGGCGGCGACGCGAACTCCTGAGTTGTGGAGGCGCGTGGTGTCTGACGAGTCCTCCCCAGCGAGCGTGGGTGGCGTGACACTCCGACATCGCGCGGAGGGACGGTCACGGGCTGCGGGGGCGGGCATCCTGCCCCCATGGATGCCCGAGCTCTCGTCGTCGCGCACGGCGGCGCACTCGACCGGCGTCGATTGGTCGAACTGGGTGCGACCGATCATGATCTGCGCACAGCGCTGAAGCGCGGGGGGCTCCATCGGCCTCGACGTGGCTGGTACTCGAGCTGGCGGGAGGACGACCCCAGGTTTCGAGCAATGCGCGTGGGCGGGCGCCTCACCGGTCTGAGCGCCATCGAGGCGCTCGGCGGCTGGGTGCTCGGTACGCATCCTCTTCACGTGGCCGTGCCAACCAATGCGGCGCGATTGCGCAGTCAACGGCGGCGTGACATCCGGTGGGCGGATGCCCGGCCCGACGGCGTCGTCGTGCATTGGGTCGCGGCATCCCACGATCGGGGTTCCTCCACGGGAGTGGTGCCGCTGGTGGAGGCGCTCGAGCTTGTGTGCCGCACGGCGTCGGTCGAGCAGTCGATCGCGGCGCTCGACTGGGCGCGCCGCCGTGGGCAACTCGATGTGCTCGAGCTCGCGCAGCTCCAGGGTCGGCTGAGCGACCTCGGCTGGTTGCTCGATGCGTCAGAGCGCCGATGCGACTCGCTGCCGGAGAGCCTGGCGCGCACGCGCTGCTCTGCTACTGGTTGGCAGGTCACTCTGCAGGCTCCTTGGCGCCCGGGTCTCGAGCGCATCGACCTCCTCATCGAGGGTTCAGTGGCTCTGGAGGTTGACGGAGAGGAGTTCCACCGCGATCGCTTCGAGCAGGACCGGGAGCGGGATCTCTCGATCTCAGAGCACGGCCTGCACGCCCTCCGGCCGAGCGCGCGGCAGGTCTATATGCGCTGGCCCCTCGTGCAGTCCGCTGTGGAGGCAGCTCTGGCCGAGCGGGGCATCCTCGTTCCTCTCCACAATTCAGGAGTCGCGTCGGTGAGCCGCCCCGCGACACGCCGCAGGCCCGCCTGGGCGCCCGTTCGCGAGCGCGGCAGTCCTGAATTGTGGAGATGACCCGAGGCGCGACGCTCGGCGCCCCGGGTGAGGGAATACCCGCACACGCGCCGCGTTGACTCCAGCATGAGCAAGCCGCTGAGTGTGCAAATCTGGTCGGACGTGCAGTGCCCCTGGTGCTACATCGGCAAGCGCAAGTTCGAGGCCGCGCTGGCCGAGCTCGCGGCCGACCCCGCGGCCCCGCAGGTCGAGGTGGTGTACCGCTCCTTCGAGCTCGCCCCCGACACCCCCGTCGACTTCGAGGGAACACCCGTCGACTACCTCAGCCAGCGCAAGGGCATCGCCCCCGAGCAGGCCCGCGCGATGATCGACCGCGTCTCGGGCATCGCCGAGTCGGTGGGGCTCGACTACCGCTACGACGACATCCACCAGACCAACACGGTGCTCGCGCACGAGCTGCTGCACTTCGCGAAGGCC
Organism: Microcella pacifica; assembly: GCF_009371975.2. Classification (GTDB taxonomy): domain Bacteria; phylum Actinomycetota; class Actinomycetes; order Actinomycetales; family Microbacteriaceae; genus Microcella; species Microcella pacifica. The sequence continues at coordinate 54,975 of NZ_VIKT02000004.1, read as the reverse complement.
CACGGCAAGCAGCTCGAGCTCAAGGAGCGCCTGCTGCGCGCCTACTTCACCGAGGGTCGTCACATCGGCCGGGCCGATGACCTCGCCGACCTCGCCGCCGAGGTGGGGCTCGACCACGACGAGGCGCAGGCCGCACTCACCGAGCACACCTACCTGACCGACGTGAAGGCCGACATGGCGCAGGCGGTGGCGTACGGCATCCAGGGTGTGCCCTTCTTCGTGATCGATGACCGATACGGCATCTCTGGAGCGCAGGAGACCGCCCATTTCGTCGCCGCCCTGAAGCAGGCGGCGGCTGAGCGCGCCGAGGCGCCAGCATGAACGAGGATGCCCGGCCGCAGCCCCTCACCCTCCTGACCTCCACGGCTCCGGGCGCCGAGCTCGCCGCCTGCGAAGGCGACTCCTGCCTCGTGCCGTCGAGCGTCGCCGTGCCCGAACCCTCCGAACCTCAGGAGTAGCGACCCCGGTGAAAAGGTGGCTCCTTCACGGGCGGCGCGGGAGGGCTACCGAGCCGGCAGCGGCTCGGTGATGTCGGCGACGGTCGCCGACAGCGAGGCGAGCAACTCATCCGCCGCGACGAAGAGCGACGCCCCGTGCGAGCCCGCACCGAGCGACACCCGCCGACCTTGCATGCGCGTGTCGGCATAGACGGGCCACGCGGTCGTCGAGCCGAGCGGCGTGATGGTGCCGCGCTCGAATCCGGTGGCCGCGAGCGCCTCCGCCGCGTCGGGCAGCCGCAGCTTGTTGACCCCGACGAGGGCTCGCAGCTTGGGCCAGGCGAGCTGCCGGTCGCCGGGCACGAGCGCGAAGAGGAAACTGCCGTCGCTGCGTGCCACGACGAGCGTCTTGACGATCGACGACGGGGCAATGCCGAGCTGCTCGGCGGCCTCCTCGAGCGAGCGGGCGCGCATCCTCTCGACGAACTCGACGTCGAGTCCGCGCGCGGCGGCGTCAGCGGCGACCCTGTCGCGGCCGGCTGCTGTATCGGTCATGGCGCTCCTTCCGCGCTCTAGGCTGAGTCCATGAGCAACGGCGCACCGATCAGAACCGGCATCATCGGCTTCGGACTCGCGGGTCGAGTCTTCCACGCCCCTTTCCTCGCGACGAATCCCGCGTTCACGATCTCGGCGATCGCGACGAGCAGCGAGGAGAGGTCCGCGCAGGCGGCCGCGGCTCACCCGGGTGCGCAGATCATGTCGACGGATGCCCTGCTCGCGCTCGCATCGGCCGGCGACCTCGATCTCGTGGTGCTGGCCTCCCCGCCGCACGTGCACCGCGAGCAGGCGATCACCGCGCTCGAGGGCGGAGCCGCGGTCGTCATCGACAAGCCGTTCGTGCCGAGTGTCGCCGACGCCGAGGCGATCATCGCCGCGGCTGAGGCTGCGCAACGGCCACTCACGGTGTTTCAGAACCGACGGTGGGACGGCGACTTCCTGACGGTCGCGCGCCTGCTGGAGCGCGGTGCGCTCGGCACGGTGCACCGCTTCGAGTCGACGTTCGAGCGCTTCGGCGCGCCCAAGCGCGACCAGTGGCAGGGGCAGATCACGCCGGCGCAGGGCGGCGGCATCCTGTTCGATCTGGGCAGCCACCTCGTCGACCAGGCGCTCACACTGTTCGGCCCGGCGACTCTCGAGGTCGCCGAGCTGCGTGCGGTGCGGGAGGGGCTCGGCAGCGAGGACGATGCGTTCCTGTCGCTGCGGCACGAGAGCGGCGTGCGCAGCCACCTCACGATGAGCCGCGTCGCGGCGCAGAGCGGCCCGCGGTTCCGCGTTCTCGGCGATGAGAGCGGGTACAGCGTGTACGGCCTCGACGGGCAGGAGCCCGCCCTCAAGGTCGGGCGCTGGCCGGGCAGCGATGGATATGGCGAGACTCCCGCGGCCCAATGGGGCCTGCTCGGGGTCGACAACGGCGAGCAGCCGCTCGTGCCCGTGCCCACCGAGGCGGGCGGCTACCCCGACTTCTACGCGCAGGTCGCGGCGAGCATCCGCGACGGCGCCCCGGTGCCCGTCGACCCGCGCAGCGCTCTCGAGACGGTGCGCATCATCGAGCAGTCGCACGCCGTTAACCGGGGGTAGGTCCGCGGCAGAGCGTGCGGCCAGCCGAACCTGGGAGAATGGTCGTCATGTCTACTGCCACGGCCGCACTCGCGCCGACGACGGCACCGCTCAGCATCGGCCCGATCCCGCTGAGCGTGCCGGTCGTGCTCGCGCCGATGGCCGGCATCACGAACACGGCGTTCCGCCGCCTGTGCCGCGAGTACGGGGCCGGGCTGTACGTGAGCGAGATGATCACGAGTCGGGCGCTCGTCGAGCGCACGCCCGAGAGCATGCGCCTCATCACGCACCACGAGTCGGAGACCCCGCGCAGCATCCAGCTCTACAGCGTCGACCCGGCGACGGCGGCGGAGGCGACGCGGTTCCTCGTGGGCGAGGGGCTCACCGACCACATCGACATGAATTTCGGATGCCCCGTGCCGAAGGTCACGCGCAAGGGCGGGGGTGCCGCGCTGCCGTGGAAGCTCGAGCTGTTCCGCTCGATCGTCGAGGCGACCGTGCGGGCGGCCGGCCCGATCCCGGTGACGGTGAAGATGCGCAAGGGCATCGACGCCGACCACCTCACCTACCTGGAGGCGGCGAAGGCCGCCGAGGGTGCGGGTGTCGCCGCGGTCGCTCTGCACGCGCGCACGGCCGCCGACTTCTACAGCGGCAACGCCGACTGGGATGCGATCGGGAAGCTCAAGGAGACGATCAGCTCCGTGCCGGTCCTGGGCAACGGCGACATCTGGTCCGCCGAGGATGCCTTGCGCATGGTCGAGCAGTCGGGCTGCGACGGCATCGTGGTCGGGCGCGGGTGTCTGGGCCGGCCGTGGTTGTTCGGCGACCTCGCGGCAGGTTTCCGCGGCGAGGAGCTGCGCATCCAGCCGAACCTGGGCGAGGTCGCTGACGCGTTCCGCCGCCACGCCGAGCTGCTCGTCGAGTTCTTCGACGACGAGGTGAAGGCGTGCCGGGACATCCGCAAGCACGTCGCCTGGTACTTCAAGGGGTACCCCGTGGGCGGTGAGCTGCGCGCACGCCTGGCGGCCGTCGAGAGTCTGCAGCACATGGACGACCTGCTGGGCGAGCTCGACCGTGACATTCCCTACCCGGGCACAGAGGCTGAGGGGCCGCGCGGCCGTGCGGGCTCCCCGAAGAGGCCTGCGCTGCCCGAGAACTGGCTCGCCGACCGCGAGCTGACCGACGCCCACCGGGCAGCGATCTCCGCCGCCGAGCTGCACCACAGCGGTGGCTGACGCGTGCTCCACTCTCTCGGTAGCGTGGACGGTGTGACCAGCCCCGATTCTCGGTACTCCCCGCACGACGCCGCACGGCGTTACCCCGAGCAGCACACGACGAATCGCGGACACTTCGCGCGGGATCGCGCTCGCGTGCTGCACTCGAGCGCCCTGCGCCGCCTGTCGGCGAAGACGCAGGTGCTGAGCCCGACGGCGGGCGTGGACTTCGCCCGCAACCGCCTGACGCACTCGCTCGAGGTGGCTCAAGTGGGCCGAGAGCTCGCGGTCGCGCTCGGTCTCGACCCGGACGTCGTCGACACGGCGTGCCTCTCCCACGACCTCGGGCACCCGCCGTTCGGGCACAACGGCGAGGGCGCCCTCAACGCCTGGGCGGCCGACATCGGCGGCTTCGAGGGCAATGCCCAGACACTGCGGCTGCTCAGCAAGCTCGAGCCGAAGGTCATGGGGCCCGACGGCGTGAGCTACGGCCTCAACCTGACGCGCGCGAGCCTCGACGCTGCGTGCAAGTATCCGTGGCCGCTCGCCCTGGGCGTCGACGACCCGGGCGGGCGCCGCAAATTCGGCGTGTACGCCGACGATGTGGCCGCCTTCGAGTGGATGCGCGAGGGCGCGCCCGACCGCGTCCCCAGCATCGAGGCTCAGGTCATGGACCTGAGCGATGACATCGCCTACTCGGTGCACGACTTCGAGGATGCGATCGTGGGCGGCGTCGTCGACGCGGGCATTCTCGCGAGCCGCGACCACCACGAGGATCTCGTGCGCGGCGTGCTGCGCTGGATGGGCGATGAGCTCACCGAGGACGAGGTGCGGGCCGCCTTCGAGAGGCTGCAGCGCATCGAGACGTGGGTCACGGAGTGGTCCGGCACGCGCGCGAACCTCGCGCGGCTCAAGAACCTCACGAGCCGCCTCATCGGGCGCTTCGCGCACGAGGCCGTGCACGCCACTCGCGCCGCGCATCCGCAGTCCTCACTGGCTCGTTACTCGGCGGCGGTCGTCGTGCCCGTGGAGACACGGGCCGAGATCGGCGTGCTCAAGGGCGTCGTCGGCACGCTCGTCATGGCCCACGACGAGCGGCAGCCGCTGTACGCGCACCAGCGTCGGCTGCTCACGGACCTCGCTGATGCGGTCTGGGCGGCGGGCCCGCAGGCGCTGCGACGCGTCTTCCGCGCGGACTTCGAGGAGGCGGCCGACGACACGGCTCGACGCCGCGTCGTGGTCGATCAGATCGCCTCCCTCACCGACCAGTCGGCGACGACCTGGCACGAGCGCTGGGTAGAGGGGCGCGGCCTCGTCTGACTCGCCGAGGCTGCGCCAACTAGGATCGCCCCTGTGGCAGGCCTGATTCGACGCAGCGACATCGACGAGGTTCGGTCGCGCACGAATCTGGCCGACATCGTCGGCGACTACGTGACGCTCATGAGCGCGGGCGTCGGCTCGATGAAGGGTCTGTGCCCCTTCCACGACGAGCGCAGCCCGAGCTTCCACGTGCGACCTCAGGTGGGCTTCTACCACTGCTTCGGCTGCGGGGAAGGCGGCGACGTCTTCACCTTCCTCCAGAAGATGGACCACGTGACCTTCGCCGAAGCGGTCGAACGGCTCGCAGGGCGACTCGGCTACGCCCTGCACTACGAGGAAGGCGGGCAAGTCTCCGACCAGGGCAACCGCAGCCGCATCCTCGCCGCGAACGCCGCCGCGGAGGAGTTCTTCCGCGAGCAGCTGAGCACCCCCGACGCCGAACCGGCGCGCTCCTTCCTCGGCTCCCGCGGCTTCGACCCGGCGGCGGCGGAGCGCTTCTCGGTGGGCTTCGCGCCCGCGAGCTTCGACGCTCTCGGCACGCACCTGCGCGGGCGCGGCTTCACGCAGGAGGAGCTGCTCGCGAGCGGACTGCTCGGGCAGGGGGAGCGCAACACCTACGACCGGTTCCGCGGGCGCCTGGTGTGGCCGATCAAGGACACGACGGGGCAGACGCTCGGCTTCGGGGCGCGCAAGCTGCTGGAGACCGATCAGGGCCCCAAGTACCTCAACACTCCCGAGACTCCCGTCTACCACAAGTCGCAGGTGCTCTACGGGCTCGATCTCGCGAAGCGGGAGATCGCGCGCGAGAAGCGCGTCGTCGTCGTCGAGGGCTACACCGACGTCATGGCGTGCCACCTCGCCGGCGTCACGACGGCCGTCGCGACGTGCGGCACGGCCTTCGGCGGCGACCACATCAAGGTCATCCGTCGCATCATGGGCGATACGGCGAACGCCGACACGACGCAGCTCGGCGAGGTCGTCTTTACCTTCGATCCCGACGAGGCGGGGCAGAAGGCCGCGAGCCGGGCCTTCATCGAGGAGCAGCGGTTCGCGGCGCAGACCTACGTCGCCGTCGCCCCCGAGGGTCTCGACCCGTGCGATCTGCGCCTGGAGCGCGGCGACGACGCGGTGCGGCACCTCGTGTCGTCCCGCAAGCCCATGTACGAGTTCATGGTGCGTCGCCAGCTCGACCGCTTCGACCTCGAGACGGTAGAGGGTCGTGTCTCGGCGCTGCGGGCGGCCGCCCCGATCGTGGCCGACATCCGCGATCAGGCGCTCTCGATCGGCTACGAGCGCTCCGTGGCGGGGTGGATCGGCATCGAGCCGCGCGAGGTGGGGCGCGCGGTGCACGCCGCCCGTCAGCAGGCGGCTCGCACGCCCCGCGAGTCGGCGCCGGTGCGCTCGAGCGGCGGGGAGGGCCCCGGCGGCATCGCGGCGGGCGACGCCGCGGCCGCCCGCGGCGAGTCGGAGGCGCCGACGATCGGCATCGCCCAACTGCCGACCGACCCGGTGACGCGACTCGAGCAAGAGCTCCTCATGGCACTCCTGCAGCACCCGGGCGAGGTGCCGATCGAGACGGCGCGCACGGCTCTGCAGACGACGTTCAGTCAGCCCGCTCTCGCCACGGTGCGGGATGCCCTGCTCGTGGCTCTCGAGCACTACGGCACCCCCGACTGGGTGCGGAAGGTATCCGACGAGGCTCCGACCGCGTTCGGTCCGCTCGTGACCCAGCTCGCGATCGCACCTCTGCCGATCCGCGACGGGCACGTGGCGACCTACTGCCGCGGCGTCACGGTGTCGCTCATCGAGCGCGACCTGCTGCGGCGCAAGACCGAGCTGCTCGGCGCCCTGCAGCGCATGGATTCCGCGCAGGATCCTGACCGCTACCGCGCCCTGCAGCAGCAGATGGTGGATATCGAGACCGAGCGCCGGCGAGTGCGCGGCGACTGACGGTCGTGCGCTCTCGCTAGTCTGGAGGTCCACCGGCCTGTGAGGGGAGACGCCGTGCTCGAGGAGTCCACCGCGACGATCGTCGAGGGCGCTCCGCGCGCCGAGGCGGTGGAGAGTCCGGCCGTCATCGCCGACGACCTGAGCCTGCGCTACCCGGGCGGCATCCATCGCGGTGTCGAGGCCGTCGCGGGGGTGAGCCTGCAGATCGCGCCGGGGGAGACCCTCGCGATGATCGGGGAGTCGGGTAGCGGCAAGAGCTCGCTCGCCCGGGCGATCGCCGGGCTCACCTCGCGCACGATCGAGCGCGGGCCCGTCATCGCGGGAGGGTCGCTCGAGGTGCTCGGCATCGACGTGCGGCGCCTGAGGCGCAAGGACGACGCCGAGCTCGCCCTGCGCGTCGGCTACGTGCCGCAGGACGCGGGTGCGGTGCTCGACCCGCACCTGACGGTGGGCGAGAACGTCTCCCTGCCGCTCTTCGAGCGCGACGACGACCTCGACCGGAAGGTCGCCGGCGGCATCGTCGCCGAGGCGATCGATGCCATGCATCTGACGCTCGCGACGATTCCCAGGTACCCGCACGAGCTCAGCCGCGGGCAGCGTCAGCGCGTCGCGATCGCACGCGCCCTCGTGCTCGACCCGGAGCTGCTCGTCGCCGATGATGCGACCGCGGGCGTCGACGCGACGGTGCGCGCGACGATCCTCGGGCATCTCGCCGAAGTGCAGCGGCATCGCGGCTTCGCGGCGTTCGTCGTGAGCAGCGAGATCGGCGAGGTGCGGCGCTTGTCGACGCGCCTGGCCGTCTTGCACCGCGGCGAACTCGTGGGCATGGGGCCGATCGACACGGTGCTCGAGCAGGGCACGCACCCCTACGTGCGGCGGCTCGCCGAGCTCTCGCGAGAGCACGGGCGAGGGGCGCAGGCATGAGGCAGCAGCACCGCGACCCGCTCTCCGGCAGCGGCACGACCCCGAGCCCGCGCCCCGAGCCCGGGCAGATCGCCGTGCTGCCCTCCGCTCCGCCCGCGTTCGTGGAGGCTGTCGTGGCCGGCGGCGGCGAGGTGGCTGAGCTGGACGCCCGCACGCGCGGGCTCGTGTGGTTGAGCGAGAAGCGCGCGAACGAGCTCGCCGAGGTGCTGGAGGCGCATCCGGCCATCGGGTGGGTGCAGCTGCCGTGGGCGGGAGTGGACGCGTTCGCCGACCTGTTCGCGAGTCTCTCCGGCGGTCGGGGTCCGGTCTTCACGAGCGCGAAGGGGGCATACTCCGAGCCCGTCGCCGAGCACGCCGTGACGCTCGCCCAGGCGGTGCTGCGCGAGCTCGCACCTAAGGCGCGGCACGCTCGGTGGGCCGAGGCGCGCACGGGCACGTCTCTGTACGGGCGGCACGTCGTCCTCGTCGGAGCCGGGGGCATCGCGCGAGAGATCCTGCGCCTGCTCGAGCCCTATCGCGTGACGGTCACGGTCGTGCGGCGCACGGCGCTGCCTCTCGAGGGAGCGCACGAGACGGTCGCGGTGGATGCCCTGCACGACGTCCTCCCGCGCGCCGAGGTGCTCATCCTCGCCGCGGCAGCCACGTCGGCGAGCCGTCACCTGATCGGTGCGCGCGAGCTCGCGCTGCTGCCCGAGGGGGCCGCACTCGTCAACATCGCGCGCGGGGCGCTCGTCGACACGGCGGCGCTCGGCGAGGCCCTCGCGCAGGGGAGGCTCGTCGGTGCGGGCCTCGACGTCACCGAGCCGGAGCCGCTGCCGGCCGACCACCCGCTGTGGCGCGAGCCGCGCTGCCTCATCACCTCGCACTCGGCCGACACCTCGGAGATGACGGCGCCGCTCCTCGCTCAGCGCATCACCGAGAACGTGCGCGGCTTCCTCGGCGACGGGCGATTCGTGGGTCTCGTGGACCCGGAGGCGGGCTACTGAGCGTGCAGCGGCAGCGGTGCGGTCTGATACCGTAGTTCTCGCTGTTCCACACGATCCTCGATAGCTCAATTGGCAGAGCAGCCGGCTGTTAACCGGCAGGTTGTTGGTTCGAGTCCAACTCGGGGAGCCACCCTTTCCCTCTCGTGCTCGCTCATGGTCCTTCGCCGGACCGCGGGCGGGGTGCGGGAGCGGAGTCCGCCGCGATAGCGTGGCATCAGCCGCGTCGTCGAGGCGGATTCAGCGTCAGTGCCCCGCGCGGGCCCGAGCGTCAGGAGCGCATCATGGATGAGTGGATCTCCGCGAACGCGATGTTCCTCGTGCTCGTCCTCGGTCCTTCGGCGGTTCTGCTGCTGCTCCTCACGGTCGTGCTCCTCGTCGCGTGGCTGCGCGCCCGGTCCCACGCTCGACGCACGGCGTTCGACCGCACGGCGGCGGAGCGCGAGCGCATCGACCTCGAGCTGTCCCTTGCGGAGCAGACGGGCCGGTTGCGCGTCATCCGCGAGCTGCACGAGCTGTCGGTGCACGCCATCTCCACCGTCATCTCGCGTGCCGACGGCATCAGGTACACGGCCGAGCGCGACCCGGCGGCGGCCGCCCGTGCGGCCGAGGCGATGGCGGAGACGGCGCGGGCGACGCAAGCCGATCTGCGTCGAGTCATGAGCGTCGTGCGCGAGGGGGAGGCGAGCGTCGAGCCGCACCCGCAGCTGCGCTCGACGCGCGAGCTGTTCTCCGTCATGCGCGACTCGGGTCTCGACGTCGTCTTCGAGGAGCACGGCAAGCCCATCGATCTCATGCAGGGCGTCGAGCTCGCCATCTACCGCATTCTGCAGGAGGCCCTCGCGAACGCTCTCACGTACGGCGGCGTCGGCACGCAGGCTCGCGTCTCGTTCACCTGGTCGGCCGACGGGCTGCAGATCAAGGTGGAGGACGACGGGGCGCGCGCGGCGGCCCGGCGTGAGGGCGTCGACCCGAATGACGCCAAGCAGCGCGCCTACACCCTCGACGACGATCTGCGAGCGCTCACCGACGAGGTCACGGGGCAGGGCATCCGCGAGATGAGATCGCGCGCCGAGCTGTACGGGGGCATCCTGACCGCGTCCCCGGTTCCCGGCGTGGGCTTCTCCCTCGCGGTCGTCTTCCCCTCGCTCCGCTCGACGATGACGGCGCCGCGCCTCCCCTCCCCGGGGTCGGCATGAGCACGGTCGAGCCCGTGGCGGCGCTCCTCGTCGACGACTCCTCGCAGCAGCGGCTCGGCTGGCGCATGGTCCTCGAGGCTCACCCCGACATCGAGGTCGTCGCGGAGGCTCCCGACGGGGCGCGAGCGCTCGCACTCGCGCGGCGCATGCCGCTCGACGTCGTCGTCATGGACGTGCGCATGCCGCGCGTCGGCGGGCTCGCCGCGGCCGAGCGGATTCGCACGGACGCGCAGGTGCGCGAGCAGGGCGGCCCGCCCGGCATCGTGCTCATGACCGCGCTCGACCTGGAGGACTTCGTCGGCCCCTCCGCCGAGGTGGGCGCCGACGCGCTTCTCTACAAGGACGTCGAGCCCGAGGCGCTCCTCGCGGCGGTGCTGGCCGCCGCGACCACCGGACGAGCGCGCGCGTGAGCGATGTCGCATCGCGGCGGGATGCCCGGCGCGCGTCGCTCGCGGTCGGCCTCGCGGTCTCGGCCTACGGCGTGTCGTTCGGCGCGCTCGCGGTGACGGCGGGCCTCGACGTCTGGCAGACCTGCGTGCTGAGCCTCGTCATGTTCTCGGGCGGCTCGCAGTTCGCGGTCATCGGCGTGCTCGCCTCGGGCGGCACGGCGGCGGGCCCGGCTGCGATCGCGGGCGCCACGCTCCTGGGCTTGCGCAACACGCTCTACGCGGTGCGCGTCTCGCCCATCGTGGGGCCCGGCTGGGTCAAGCGGCTCGCCGCCGGCCACCTCACGATCGACGAGTCCACCGCGGTCGCGACCGCCCAGCCGACGCTCGAGGGTCAGCGGTGGGGCTTCTGGATGACCGGCCTCGTCATCTACGTCGGTTGGAACCTCACGACGCTCGCCGGAGCGCTCCTCGGCGACCTGCTGGGCGACGTGAGCCGGTTCGGCCTCGATGCCGCCGCGGCCGCCGCGTTCCTGGGGCTCGTCTGGCCACGACTCACGGCGCTGCAGCCCGTCGTCGTGGCGGTCGCCGCGGCGGTCGTCGCCGCCGTCGCGATCCCCGTGCTGCCGCCGGGCCTCCCGGTGCTCGTCGCGGCCCTCGTGGCCCTCGTGGTGGGGCTGCCCGACCTGTTCGGCCGGCGCCCCGGCACCGAACCGCTGCGCGCGCACGACGCGGCACTCGACGAGCACGGCCCGCCCGCGCCCGATGCGGGGGAGGCCCACCGATGACGCTCTGGCAGATCATCCTGCTCGCCTCGATCGCGGTGCTCGCGCTCAAGCTCGTCGGTTACCTCGTGCCCCCGCGCGTGCTCGAGACGCCGACGGCCGCGCGCACGGCGAACCTCACGACCGTCGCGCTCCTGTCGGCGCTCATCGTCGTCCAGACGGTGAGCGTGGGGCAGCAGCTCACGCTCGACGCGCGGCTGCCCGCCCTCGTGGTCGCGGCGGGTCTCCTCGCGGTGCGGGCGCCGTTCATCCTCGTCATCGTCGCGGCGGCCGCCTCCGCGGCCTTGCTGCGGATGCTCGGCTGGGCCGCCTGACGCGCCCGAGAACCCGCGGCGCGCGTGCGGGGCGTGCGTCAGTCCTCGAGGTGATCGCGGCCGGGCAGCCAGCTCTGCCCCGGCGCGCCCCATGACTGCTTCTTGATGGCCTTGAGGGCGGCCTTCCCGTGCGGGTGCGCGAGCCGATCGACGTAGAGGATGCCCTGCAGGTGGTCGTACTCGTGCTGCAGGATGCGGGCGAGCCAGCCGTCGGCCTCGAGCTCGAAACGGCGCCCCTCGAGGTCGGTCGCACGCAGGAGCGCGTGCGCGGAGCGCAGGAGGGGGAACCGCTCGCCGGGCACCGAGAGGCAGCCCTCGGAATCCTCGTCCTCGTCCGCCTCCCCGAGCGGGGGAGGGCTCACGAGCAGCTCGGGGTCGATGGCCGTGCCGTGGTGCCGCTCGCCGCTGTCGTCGACCCAGTCGTAGACGAAGATGCGCGCATCCACCCCCACCTGCGGAGCGGCGAGACCCACGCCGGGGGCGGCCTTCATGGTCTCGATCATGTCGGCGACGAGGGCGCGCACCTCGGCGGTGACGGTACCCACGGGGGCGGCGGGGGAGTGCAGTACCGGCTCGCCGGTGATGCGGATGGGAAGCACGGCCATGCTGCTCAGAATATCGAGTGCGAGAGCGGTAGATTGACCGGGTGCCGCCCGAGCTGAGTGAGTTGACCGAGCAGATCAGCCTCACCCCTTTTCAGGCCATCGGCATCCCGATCGCGCTCGTCGGCGCCGTGTTTCTCTCCCTCGGCGCGCAGTTCCAGCACCGCGGGGTCGGCAAGGTCGAGGCGATGCACGGCGACGGCACCAAGTCGGGTCTGAGCCTCCGACAGGTTCTGCACTTGCTCGCACGCCCGTCCTGGGTGCTCGGCTCGCTCATGCTCGCCCTCGCCGTCGTCTTCCAGCTCACGGCTCTCGGCTTCGCGCCGCTCATCGTGGTGCAGCCGCTCGGCGTCGTCGCGCTCGTCATCACCGCGATCGTCAACGCCCGGGTGTCGAGAATCCAGCTCGACCGCAGGGCGATCCGGGCGATCGTCCTGTGCGTCGGCGGGGTCGGCGTCTTCGTGACGATCGCGGCCGTGTACGCGGTGGAGCAGGAGATCACGCAGACCCAGTTGCTCATCGTGCTCGGAGTGCTGGGGCTCGTCACGGCAGGGTTCGGCGTCGCCTTTGCGCTCCTGCGCAAGACCGCGACAGCGATGTTCTACATCGTCGGGGCCGGCGTGCTCTACGGCTTCGTGGCAACCCTCGCGAAGGTCGTCCTCAACCGTATCCTCAACGGCAACCTCGACTGGCTCACCGTCGTCGCCGTCGTCGCCCTTCTCGCCTCGGCGGTGCTCGGCGGATACTTCGTGCAGACCGCATACTCCGTGGGTTCACCCGATCTCGTCATCGCGGGCCTGACCGTCGTCGACCCGCTCGTCGCCGTCCTCATCGGCGTCATCGTGCTCGGCGAGGCATCGCTCATCCCGCCCGTGGCCGCGATCGCAGCCGTCGTCGTCGGCGTGGTCGCGATCTTCGGCGTCATCCAGCTCGCCAAGCACCACCCGCAGACGCACCGCTGAACTCGCCTGTCGGAGACCCGTCCTGCGATAGCGTAGGTCGACGGTCCCCTCGCGACCGCGGCGCCCCCGGCGGCGTCCGCCGATCACCTCAAGGAACCTCATCGACGTGCCTGACGTACCGCCCACGGGTGCTGAGACCGCCCGCCCGCTCCGCGTCCTCATCGGGGGCGACACGTTCGCGCCCGACGTGAACGGTGCGGCAAAGTTCGCCGAGCGCCTCGCCGCCGGCCTCGTCGAGCGCGGGCACGAGGTGCACGTCGTCGCTCCCGGCGCCGAATCCGGGCCCAACTCCACGGCGATCGAGGTTCACGAGGGCCAGCCCATGACCGTCCATCGACTGCGCTCGTGGCGCTGGTACCCGCACCCGTGGTTGCGCTACGCATTGCCGTGGCGCATCGAGCCGAACGCCGCCCGACTTCTCGATGAGATCAAGCCCGACGTCGTGCACTTCCAGTCCCACATCGTCGTCGGCCGAGGACTCGCCCGAGAGGCGGTCAAGCGCGGCATCCGCCTCATCGGCACGAACCACTTCATGCCCGAGAACGGCCTGCAGTTCACGCCGTTCATCGGCCCCCTGCGTGAGCCGGCGATCCGCGCCGCGTGGAACGCCGCCGCGCGCACCTTCGGGCTCGCCGAGGCCGTCACGACGCCCACGCGCAAGGCCGCCGACTACATCGAGCGCTACACGTACCTGAAGGGCGTCTACCCCATCAGCTGCGGCCTGCACATCGACCACTACACGCCGAACCTCGAGCCGCGCAGCGAGAACGTCGTGCTCTTCCTCGGCCGTGTCGAGTCAGAGAAGCACATCGACGAGCTGCTGCGCGCCGCGGCCATGCTCGACCCCGAGCTCGACGTCAAGGTCGAGATCATCGGCGATGGCGAGCAGCGGCCCGCGCTCGAGCGGCTCGCCGCGCAGCTCGGCATCTCGCACCGCGTGCACTTCGCCGGCCATGCGCCCGAGTCGTACCTCAAGCAGCAGTTGACCCGGGCATCCGTCTTCGCCATGCCGTCGCGTGCCGAACTGCAGTCGATCGCGACCATGGAGGCGATGGCCTCGGGGCTGCCCATCATCGGCGCCAACGCGATGGCCCTGCCGCACCTCATCCATGACGGCGAGAACGGCTACCTCTATGAGCCCGGCGACGTGCCGCGGTTCGCGGAGCTGCTCACGAAGGTCTTCACGATGCCGCACGACGAGCTGCTCGCCCTCAAGCGCGAGAGCCTCTCGATCGTCGCGGACCACGACATCAACCGCACGCTCGACACCTTCGAGGCGCTCTACCGGGGCGAGCACGTGCCGGCGCCCGTCTCGAGCGAGTCCGACGCGCGCGGCCACGACACGCAGAGCACCGATTCGTCGCGCGACTGATGCCGGTCACAAGCGCGCGCTCGGTAGAGTGTGAGCGGCTCGCCCGTCGGGCCTCGGGGCGGTAGCTCAGCTGGTTAGAGCAGTGGACTCATAATCCATCGGTCACGGGTTCAAGTCCCGTCCGCCCTACTCCATCTTCGGGCGAGCCCTCGCCGGTCATGAGCCAGAGCTTGTTGACCTGAGTGCGGAGCACGATGCGGTTGACGACCTCGATGTAGTTGCGGGGCATCGAGCCCGTCTCCCAGTTGCCCCAGGAGTTCTGCGTGAGGTTGCACTCGACGGCAGCTTCCTTGAGGTTCCATCCCATGCGCCAGCGCACGAGCGCGAGGCGCGCGCCGAATGTGGCGACATCGGGAATCCAGTTGCTTGCTGGCTGTTCTGTGGTCATGACCCAGAGCATATGACATGCCGTGCATTTCGCGCAATATCTAAGAACATGTGTATTTCACCTTGACGAGTGCGAATCGCGCATGTCATGATCTGGGCCATGACCCAAGAAGATGTGACAATCACAACTCACGACGTGGCGACCATCGCCCGCGTCGATTCGTCCACGGTACGTAGATGGGTCAAGGCTGGCCTGCTCAAGCCTTCCGCGGTGACGCCGGGCGGGCAGTACAGATTTCGCCGCTCGGACGTTAAGAAGTTGCTCACTCCTGCGAGTTCGGCGTCATGAGCGCCGCGGCCTCAGCTCCTGCGTTCATCGATTCGCATTGCGAGAGTCAGAACCGCCTTCCACAGCCACAGCCGGTGAATCGCTCCCGCACGTTCGGGAGCATCTGCGGCGTCGGTGGCAGCGCGATTCTGCATCCCGAGTACCTCATGGGTGAGGCGCAACTCCACACCTTCGGGGACCGCGACCTCAAGGTCGGGCTCGTAGGCGTCCATCGGGTCGTCGCTCGTCACGTCGAACTTCATGTCTCGCACGCGCCGCCGCCTGCCTGCCATGAGAGCGAGAGTACCGCCGCGCTCCAAGCCGCGTAGCGGCGACACGACAACTTCACACAGACCGAATCATCCAATGAAGGGCACATCATGACGGTTCGCACCATCAACCACGAGACCATCCGAGAGGGTCAGCAGGCCTGGCTCGAAGCCGAGTACGACGCTCGCGCGGCGTACGCCGATCTGCGACTCGACACCCTCGACCGCATCGGGCCTCAGGTCACCGACGCCGACCGGTTCGACGCCGCGTACGCAATCTGGGACGACTACATCGACGGTCGCCGCCACGACGACCTGTTCGAGCCCCTCTCGACGGCGCGGCTCTCGGAGCAGGCAGGCATCTTCACCCGCATCTCCCGCTACCTGCCCAGCCACGAGCTGGTCTCGCTGGCCGAGGCGGCGTGGGGAGAGGCGACGTTCGAGGTCTTCACCCGGCAGATGGGCAGCGGCGCGCTCACGGGCAAGCTCGGCTGGTATCGCGGCGCGACGCTGATGATCGTCAGTGCCAGCGACGGCCCGGTCGGCCGAGAGAAGGTCGCGCTCACGATCTGGAAGCAGCGATGCGGCCACGTCGTGACCGAGGTGCGACCGCGCGGCGGTCGCCTGCTAGCACTGCACCCAGTGTTCGGGCGGGCGATCTGATGGGCACGGCGAGGATGAGCCTCGAGTCGATGCTGTACCCGGTCTCGCTGATCGCTGAGACGGCGGAGAGCGCGCCGCTCGCGGACGGCTTCTGGTACTCGGGCGACGACATCGCGGTCGCCACGCGCTTCCCGATGAGTTCGACGGCGACGCGCGCGGTCGGCCGGTTCTCACCGGACGGCCCCGAGGGCTACCGTGCGGAGACCGCGCCGGATGCTCCGCTGCGCGAGACCCGAGCCGCCGCACGCGCCGACGAGCGCGCGCACCGCGAGACGAACAGCGCTGCCCGCACCGAGCGGCTGCGCCGCGCGAGTCGCGACGAGAAGCGCATCGCTCGCGCCGAGCGGTACGCCGCCCGCCGCGACGCCGAGACGCAGTACGACCTCGGCTCGACCGTCCGCGTGGTGGCGTCATGAGCAGTCTCGTGCTCGACGGCGTGAACCCGCGATCGCGCACGGTCGATCCCGTCACGTCGGTCGACGCCGGCCGGGACGCACAGCTCACGGCATCGCAGGGGGAAGTGCTCTCGATGTTCCACGCGCGACCGATCGACGGTTTCGCCGATCACGAGCTTGTGGAGTGGGGCGAGTACAGCGGGTCGCGATACACGCCTCAGCGAATCCGCTCGGCACGCGCCGAGCTCGCCGAGAAGGGTCTGCTCGAGCACGGCGAGGGCGACTACCGGAAGACGCCGACCGGGAAGAACGCGCGCGTGTGGACGCTCGCGAGCAAGGAGGACTGAGACATGGCAGTGAAGCTGTCCGGCCGTCTGCCGGAAGCCGACCGGAGCGGGCTCGACCTGCTCCAAGGCGAGCTGGTCCGTCACCCCGAGTCGAGGCATCTCGTCGTCGCGGTGATCGACTGCGCGCGCACGACGGTGGATCACGGCGACAACGGCGATACGTACACGCCGACCGCTGGCGTGATCTTCATCGAGCCTGTGCAGGACCAGGAAGACATCGAAGCGGTGCTCGAGGTCATGGGCCGCGTGCGCGCCGAGCGCGTCGACGGCGGCACTCTCGACTTCGACTTCGGCGTCGGCGACCCGCTCGCGACGACGTTCCG
The DNA here is from genome assembly GCF_009371975.2 of Microcella pacifica. Taxonomy (GTDB): domain Bacteria; phylum Actinomycetota; class Actinomycetes; order Actinomycetales; family Microbacteriaceae; genus Microcella; species Microcella pacifica. The sequence goes on along the minus strand of NZ_VIKT02000004.1, from coordinate 38,258 downwards.
CCGAGAAGGCGAGGCGGACGATGCGTAGCGGAGTGGTCGAGGTCGTCATCGAGCCCGATATCAGCGGCTTCATGCGCGCAGTCGATGTCGCGACCCGCGAGCCGGAGCGCCCGATCGACGCGCCGGACGAGCGCAAGGCACACGGCGACCCGACCCTCGGCGGCGACGGGCTCCGCGTCGCGATCGACGCCGACTGCCCGCACTGCGGGTGGCCCGAGCGTTTCTTCGAGACCCGCTCGCGCCGCTTCGGCTGCATCAAGTGCCCGTACACGTCCGACGAGAGGAACGCCTGACCATGAAGACCGAGACCCTGCCGCCCCTCGTATCCGTTACCGAGGATGAAGCCACCGAGCAGGAGTGGCTGGATGCCCGTGCGGGCCGCGTCACCGCCTCCGAGGTCCACTCGATCGCGGTCGGAGGCCGCTCGACGTGGCTCCGCATCCTGGATTCGAAGCTCAACGGGTCGAAGTTCTTCGGCACCGCGAGCACCCGCCGCGGCAAGCACCGCGAGGCCTTCCTCATCGACTACATCAGCCAGTTTCTCGACCCGACGATGGAGCCCAACGCGCGGCTGTTCGTCCACGCCGAGAACTCACGACACGGCGCGACGCCGGACGGCATCGGCGCGACGGCAGGCGCGGAGGTCAAGAGCCTCGACTTCGGCGCAGACCAGAGCGAGCCGCCCGAGGACCACTACGACCAGTGCCAGTTCGGCATGTACGTCACCGGGCGTCCGCGCTGGCTGTACCTCTGGGAGGTCATGGGCGAGGACGGCGAGCCGAAGCTGGACGATCCGCAGTACGTGTGGATCGAGCGCGACGAGCGCCGCATCGAGAGGCTCGTGAACGAGGCCGACAAGTTCCTCGAGTGGTGGGACGCGGGAGCGCCCGAGACCGACGACCTCGACCCCGAGCTGGACGACGCGCTCGCCCTGTTCGCCGACGCCCGCTCGCGGAAGAACGACGCTGCGGCGGACGAGAAGGCCGCGGAGCAGCGCATCCGGGCGCACATCGCGGCGACCGAGGGTGCGGAGGAGAACGGGCTCAAGCTCGCAGGCCGGGCCGCGCAGCTCGTGTACACCGTCTCGGAGAAGGAGGCGCTCGACGCCGAAGCCTGGGCCGAGGCCGAGCCCGAGTCGTTCGCAGGTCACGCCGACCTGCTCGAGCGGGCTGCGGACGCCTCGAAGGCGGCGACGGCGATCTATCACAAGACGGTCCGTTCAACGCGGCTCGCGATCACCCCGACCAAGGAGAAGAAGGCATGACGACTGAGACCACTCTCGAGGAGGTTCAGCAGACCCTCGCCGAGTACGAGCGCATCGCGATTGGGACCGGCGAGTGGAACGGCACGGACGCGCCGGAGTTCAGCGACGACGGCCGCGAGTGGACGAGCGCGTGGCTCCCGACCGAAGACAACCCGCACCCGGCGCTCTGCCGCGCGACGGTCTACCGCAAGGGCGTGGATCACCCCGTGGTCGTAATCGTCCGATGGGACGAAGCCTTCCCCGCCGACGACGACTGGCGCGCTCTGTGGGGCCGGAAGCCGATCGCGCTGTTCGGCGCGTTCGCGATCCGCGCCGCGCTGCGCCGCGCGTTCCGCGACGTGATCGGCGAGCGACGCGAGCCCGACGAGACGCTGACCGTGGACCCGCCGCAAGCGGCCTCGACGGGGCGCGACTGGTTCGCCGACCTCGCCGCCGCCGAGACGCCAGCGGCGGTCGGCCTGCTCCACACCGAGGCGAAAAAAGCGCGCGCAGTGACCGTCGAACTCGAGCGGGCAATCCGCCGACGCATCCGCGAGCTGCGCGAGACCGGCCCCGAGGCTGCGATCATGCCGACGCCGACCCCGACGCCGAAGCTTGCGCAGGGCGGCATCGTGGCACCGCAGCCGGAGCGGGCCGTGCAGGCAGCGTCGCCGCGCCCGGTCCCGACGCCGCCGAAGGTACGCCTCGAGGAGACGGTGCGCCGCCCCAAGGGCGCTCGTCGCCCGCAGAAGCAGAAGCCGCGTGGCCCTCGTGGCTGAGCCGGAGTACGCCGAGCAGTTCGAGGGCGAGTTCGTGGACCTCTACCGGGAGCTGAGCAAGGCGACCCTGCCCGAGGGTGGCGACGCCACGCTCAGCGGCATCGCCCGTCGCCTGTTCGCGGCCGGAGTCCGCGCGAGCGACATCGACGGCACCGAGAGTGCGCCCGAGCAGCAGCCGGTCAAGGACTATGCGGACAACATTGCCGAGCGCATCGTGGCCCAGTGGCAGACCTCGTTGAACGATCAGCGCACCGTCGCCGAGATGGTCGCCTCCGGCGTCCGTGAGGGCTACTCCCTCGGGATGGGCGTCTCGTGACCGAGACGAACCCGATCACGGGCGAGGTCACCGAGGACATCGGCATGGAGTTGGTGCCCCTCAACCTCGCGGCACTCTCGGAGGACGAGCTGCTCGAGATGTTCCCGACGCCGATGCAGGCGATGGGCGCGCTCATCCACGCGCGCAGCGCGAACGCCCGAGCACCGCACGCCCTGAACGCCTACCGCGCGAAGCTGCGCACGGCCGAGAACGCGATGCGGGTGACGCTCGCGAAGGTCGTCCGCGACCTTGCCGAGGAGTACCCGCGCGCGAACATGACCGAGCGCCGGATGCTCGCCCACGCCGACGAGCGAATGATCGCCGCGCAGGACGCCCTCGACACGGCGTGGCTGCTCTACGAGTTCGCCCGCGACTACGCGAAGGCGATCGCGCAGGACATCGAAGTGCTGCGATCGATCAACGCCAACCTGCGCCCCGAGCACCGATGAGCGCCGCGAAGCTGGCCGTCCGTCTCGAGCGCGCGCAGGCGCACCTGGACGCCGTGCGGAGCTACCACGCGAAAGTCGACAAGCTCGTCACCGCGCGCACGCCGAGCGACCCCGGCATGGTGTCCGGCATCCGCCGCACGCCGAGCGTGAGCGCGGACGCGAGCGCCGACGCGCTCCTCGCCCGCTACGCCCGCAGCCTCGACCGCCTCAGCGCGGCCGAGCGCACCGTCGAGGCGATCACGAAGCAGCTCGACGCCGCTCGCGCCGAGGAGGGCCGCGTGCCCTTCACGCGCGACCAGATCGTCGGCGCTGACGCCGTGAAGACGAGCACCGGGTGGCGCACCGTCCGCAAGGTGAACCGCACCACGGTGTCTGTCGAGACCGGCTTCTCGTGGACCGACCGAATCCCGTTCGATCAGGTGCTCAGCACCTACCGGCAAGGAGACTGACCATGACCCGAGTCACGAAGACCACGAGGAAGAAGCACCGCACCGGAGCGGCCGAGACCGTCAACCCCGATCACATCGGCTGGCACCGCGCGATCGTCGCCGGAGTCGTGCTCACGCTGCTCGCCGCGGTGATGACCTCCTGGAACGGGCTCATCTACGTCGCGGAGCAGCAGCTCCTCCACGAGCGGCTCCTCTGGCTCACGCCCGTGATGATCGACATTCCCCTGATCGTCCTCACGCTCGCCCGCGGGGCGCTCCGCAAGCGCGGCATCCGCGCACGCCGCCTCCTGGTCGGCATCCTCGCGCTGACGATCTTCTCGTCCGGCGCGAACTTCCTCCACACGGTCGCCGAGACCGGCTTCGACTCGATCCCCGCAGCGCTCGGCGCGCTCACGAACGCGCTCGCCCCGTGGCTGATCCTCGCGATGACCGAAGTGCTCTGGCTGGTCGTCACGAAGCCGATCCGCCCGCCGCGACCACGAGCGAAGCAGCGCCGCGCGCCGCGCGCTCGGAAGCGCAAGCCGCGCCCTGAGCCCGGCCCGACCCTGTTCGACGCCGAGGATCAGGAAGAGCCCGACATGCTCGGCGCTCTGAGGGAGAACGCAGCGTGAGCCACCCGAAGCCGACCCCGCCGCTGATCCTCACCGGTCGCGCACTCCAGGAGCGGAACAAGAAGATCGACCAGCGCGAGCGGCAGTGCTGCGCGTGCTGCGGCATCGCGATCACCGAGGGGGCGTCGCGCCACCACCGGAAGCTCAAGTCGCGTCGCGGCGGCGACGAGGTATCGAACGGGCTCCTGCTGTGTGGCTCCGGCACGACCGGCTGTCACGGCTGGGCGCACGCCGAGCCCGCGGAGGCGCGGCAACTCGGCTTCACGGTTGAGTCGCACGAAGACCCGCGCCAGGTGCCCGTCGCGCACGTGCTCTACGGGCTCGTCTACCTGGACGACGACGGCGGCGTGTGGAGCGAACCGCAGACCCCGCCCGAGGTGGCAGCGTGAACGGCCCTCGGTTCCTCGACTTCTTCGCGGGCTTCGGCGGCAGCTCGTCCGGTCTCGTGGAGGCTGGCTACGAGCTGGCGACCGCGTACAACCACTGGGACAAGGCGATCGCCGTTCACAGCGCCAACCACCGCACCGCCGACCACGTGCAGGGCGACCTCTCGGGCTACGACATGCGCCGCCTACCGAGGAACGCCGACGTGCTGTGGGCCTCGCCCGAATGCACGTGGCACAGCCCCGCGGGCGGACGCAGGCGCGCTCGCGCAGCCGACCTCGACCTGTTCGAGGACTACGTGCCGACCGACGCCGGAGACCGCAGCAGGGCGACGATGTTCGACCCGATCCGCGCCACCGAGGCTCGCAGCTTCAAGGCCGTGATGATCGAGAACGTGCCCGAGGTCGCGGCCTGGCCGCTGTTCCCGGCGTGGCTCAAGATGTGGGAGGCGATGGGGTACACGTGGCAGATCGTCAACGTGTCCGCGGCGCACATCTACGGACCGGGCAACGCTCCGGCCGGCCAGTGGCGCGACCGCATCTACATCGTCTTCGCCGCACCGGGCGTCAAGATCGCCCGCATTGAGCCCCGCCCGCTGGCGTGGTGCTCTCAGTGCGACGCGGTGGTGGAGTCTCGGCAGGACTGGAAGAAGTCGCTCCCGATCCAGGTCGGCAAGTACGGGCGGCAGTACGTCTACGTGTGCGCGGCGAACCAGCACGCGCGGCACGTGGTCGAGCCCTACGTCCTGCCCGCTGCCGCGGTGATCGACTGGAGCGACCTCGGAACGCGCATCGGCGACCGCGAGTCGCTCGGCATGCGGGCGCTCGCGGCAGCGACCATGCGTCGCGTCGAGGTCGGCGCTCGCATGTTCGCTCGCCCGGCCGTCGTGCAGCACCACGGCCAGACGTGGGATGCCGCGAACGCGGCGCACCCGCGCTACCTCGACCCGCGCGCCTACTACCGTGCGTTCGCGGCCGACGAGGGGCCGCTCATGACGCGGCAGGCGGGCGGCACCGGAGACGCGCTCAGCGTCCCGCCGTACCTCACGGCGATCAACCACGACCAGGACCACCGAGCGCAGATGCTCGAGAGCGGGCCGCTGCCGACGCGCTCGACCAAGATCGGCGACGGCCTCGCGTTCCCGCCGTTCCTCTCCCAGCAGTACGGAGAGCAGAAGGGCAGCGAGCGCCGCAGCACCGATCCGGGCATGACCTCGCTCGGGACCGTCGTCGCGGGCGGCGCGCACCACAACCTCGTGGTGCCGCCCTACGTCGCCGACATGCATGGCACCGGCACCGCGCGCTCGTCCGAAGAGGCGCTCGCGGCAGTCACCGCGGGCGGGAATCACCACGGGCTCGCTGTGCCGCCTGGAGCGTTCCTGTCGCGCCAGTACACGCAGAAGGGCGAGGCTCGACACCTGAACACGTCGGTGATGGAGCCGACGCACGCGATCACGGGAACGGGCGGGAATCACGCGCTCGTGATCCCGCAGCGCAAGCGCCCCACGGAGATGTACGAGGGCGAGCTGCCGTTCGAGCTCGAGGACGTGCGGTTCCGCATGCTCGGCCCGCGGGAGCATCTTCGCGCGCAGCGGTTCTGGGAGGAGTACGACACGTCGGCGGCGAACAAGTCCGAGACGACGAAGGGTGCGGGCAACGCCGTGCCGGTCAACACGTCTCACTGGATCGGCGAGCACGTCAAGGCGGCACTCGCATGAGCGAGCAGCGCTGGCACGCGACGGTCGCCGAGCACGTCACCGAGGCGGTGCTCGAGCTGCGCGACGACGAGGAGTTCCGCGCTCGCCTGACGGCGAAGATCGACACGCGCAACGCGGGCGAGGACGACTGCGACATCTGGACCGGCGCGATGTCGTCGGAGGGGTACGGCGTGATCCGCCTCCCGCAGTCCCGCTCGCTCGTCGTCCGAGCGCACCGCGTCGTCTGGATGCTCCGCTTCGGCGCGGTCCCGAACGACCGTCCGTTCCTGGATCACGTCTACCCTGTGTGCCGCTACCGGTTCTGCGTGAACGAGTTCCACCTGGAGCCCGTGACGAACGCGGTCAACTCGGCGCGACGCCGCGGCACGGGGCGCACCCCGCAGCGGGCGATGCGCACGGTAGCGCTCGCAGCTCGCGACTACTGGGCCGCACAGGCGGTGGCAGCATGACCGCCGATCGGGCGTGCCGCTGGTGTCGCGGTCCCATCCCGGAGGCGGCTCGAGTGGATGCGATCACGTGCTCGAAGCGCTGCCGCCAAGCGCGGAACCGCTTCATCCGAGCGGTCGGCTCCGCGCGCGGCGCGGCGGGCGCGGCGGGCGTGCTTGAGCCGATGCGGTTCGCGTACGCCGATCCGCCCTATCCGGGCAAGTCTCGCCGTTACTACGGCGAACACCGGGACTACGCGGGCGAGGTCGATCACGTCGAGCTGGTCGCTCGCCTCTCGGAGTACGACGGCTGGGCGCTGTCGACATCGGCGTCGGCGCTCCAGCATGTGCTCTCGCTCTGCCCGCAGGGCTCTCGAGTCGCAGCATGGCACCGCGGCGAGCGGCCAAACCGCCGACAGGTCATCGTCAACGCATGGGAGCCGGTGATCTACTTCGGCGCTCGACCTGTCGTGCTCGACGTCGGGGACGACACGTCGCGAGGATCCTCCGACGACACCTCGTCCACGGCCACGGTGCGACACGACGTGTCGCGTCGACCAGGTGAAAACGTCGCGGCGATCGCGTTCGACGGCTCAGGCGTAGCGGCCGCACTACGCGACGTGTCGCGAGGCGCCGGTGCGACGCGACGGGTCGACAGTCTCGTGCTCGGTGTCTCTGCGCGCACGACCGACCCCGAGCGCGTGACGGGTGCGAAGCCGGCCGGATTTGCTCGCTGGGTGTTCGAGCTGCTCGGCGCGACGCATGGCGACGAACTGGACGACCTGTTCCCTGGCTCCGGCGCGATCGCGCGAGCGTGGGACATCTACACAGGGAGGGCGGCATGAGCACTCTGGTGATCCCGGAGCGTGCGATCACGTACGCGGTCTGGTGGGAGGAGTTGGGCATCCTCAAGGTCGGCCGGGCGTGGAAGATGCACCGCCTCCGACGCCTGACCGCCACGGGTGGTCGCATCCTCATTCTGTGGCGCGACACCCCGGCCGGGTACGAGCGCTACGCCCTGCGCGAGCTGGCGAAGCACTTCCCGAAGGCCTTCGCCGACGCCGACGAGAGCGCCCACATACTCCCGAACGCTCGCGGCTGGACCGAGTGTTTCCGCGTCGCGGCCGACCTCGTGCGGCTCGCGCTCAAGACCATCTTCCGAGGGATCGCACGCCATGACCTTGACGAACAGACAGCGCGCCGTGCCACCGAGCATGTTCGCGGACGAGACGCTGATGGAGCTGCCGCCTCCGGTGAGACTGACGGGGATCGGCCTCCGGTTCTACGTGGACGACGAGGGCCGCGGCTCCGCGACTCCGGCGCTGATCCGCGGGCAGCTCTGGCCGCTCGACACGGCAGTGACGGACGCGACGATCCGGGAGCACCTGAGAGCGCTCGTGAAGGTCGGGTACATCGAGACGTACTCGATCAACGGGAGGAAGCTCCTCGCCCTGACCGACTGGCCGTCCGTCGACCGCGGCTCGAGGTCGAGACTCCCGGCACCACCGAGCACCGAACCGCTCGCGAGGTCTTCGCGAGCCTCTCGCGAGACCTTCGCGGTAGAGGGGGGAGGGGAGGAGGGCCGGGAGGACGGTCGCGAGGAGGGGGCCGGGGAGGGGGGCCGGGGACCATCGCGAGACGCTCGCGACGAGACCGAACCGAGCCCGTTCTGCCGGAAGCACCAGCCGCACGGAACCGACTTCGCCTGTGGTGGGTGCGCCTCTGCACGCAAGCGGCACGACCAGTGGCTCCGCGCCGAAGCGGAGGCCGAAGCCGAGGGGCTGGCTGAGTGAGCACTCGAGCTGACCGGAACCGGCACACCGTCCTGGACCGTGTGCTCGCCGAGGTCGACGGAGCCGAGCGCCGAGCGCTCGCCGACCTCCGCTCTGCGGGCTTCCGGTTCCAAACCCTCGCAGCCGCTCGTCGCCACCAGGCCACCGTGCGGGCCTTCCACCGATTCGACCGAGACCAAGACGCTGAGGCAGCCGCCGACGCGATGCACCCCAACAACCTGAGGAGGATCACCGGATGACCGGAGAAACCGTGCTGACGATCGTCGGCAACCTGACCGCCGATCCCGAGCTGCGCTACACGCAGAGCGGGCTCGCCGTCGCGAACTTCACCGTCGCGTCGACCCCGCGCGAGTTCGACCGAGAGTCGGGCCAGATGAAGGACGGCGACCCGCTGTTCCTCCGCGGCAGCGTGTGGCGTGAGCACGCCGAGCACGTCGCATCGTCGCTGTCCAAGGGCACTCGGGTGATCGTGCAGGGTCGCCTCAAGCAGCGCCGCTACGAAACCGAGGGCGGTGAGAAGCGGGCGGTGTTCGAGCTCGACGTGCTGGAGATTGGCCCGGCGCTCCGCTGGCAGACCGCTCAGGTGACGCGAGCGACTGACCGCAGCTCGTCGCCGAGCGCGCAGCAGCCGGCCACGGAGTCATGGTCGACCGAGCAGCCCGCTCAGTCCGAGCCGTGGTCCGACGACACGCCGTTCTGATGGTGAAGCGGACGAGGGAGGAGCGTCGCGTGCGGCGCTACATCTCGGCGTACTACTTCGGCTACTACTTCGCGGGGCCGATCCTCGGGCTCGCCGGGCTGCTGGCGTTGGCCGCGCTGGTCATGTCGGTCGTCGTGATCGCGGGCGTGCTGTCTTGAGCGGCCGTCCCTGCGTTCGCGGATGCACTGTCGCGGGAGTCCACTATGCGACGTGCTCGGGCTTCGGATCGAACGATGGTGAGTGCCGCGGGTGCGCGCCGGTCGAAGCTCGAGACGGCGTGCTCATCTGCGACCGATGCTACAACCGTCTCCGTCGTCGCATCGAGGCGGCACCCGAGCTGGTAGGCCTGCTGCGCAGCATCGCGGACCCGCTCAAAGCGACGGCCTACGACCGCACGACGGTCTCGGGGTCGACGCCGGAGGGCACCCCCGCACCTGTCGCGGCGGACCTGCTCGATGCGTCGGCGGACATCATGCACGTGATCGGCGGCGGGAAGCTTGAGCCGGGCGCGGCGAGCGACACGGCGTACTCGCAGGCGCTCGAGGCGGTGCGGTTCGTGCTGAGCACGTTCGACGCGCTCGCGAACGACGCTGACGCGGTGCTCGAGTGGTGGCGGCTGGTGATGTCGCACGAGCTGGAGGATCACCCGGAGTTCTGGACGATCACGCGGGCGCTCGCTCGGTGGCCGCTGGAGGATCGCGCCCGGTGGGCGAGTCAGCCGTGCCCGGAGTGCGGCACGCGGTCGGTGAAGGTCACGCCGCCTCGGCATCGGTTCGCGCGGTCGTGGTTCGCGTGCGCGTCGTGCGGGTGGAGGAAGACGGACAAGGACGATGACGGTCTGTGGGCGGCTGCGTTTGGTCAGCACGCTCGGGAGGGCCGCAGAGAGAGAGGCAGTGACATGGACGAGAAGCATAAGAAGACGACGATGAAGCCGCAGGACATCGACCTCAGCGAGGCGATCGGGGCGGGCGTGCAGTACGTCCTCGACAATGCGGAGGGCGTGCAGCGCGCGGGCCGGTTCGGTGTGCCTGCGGCGGCGATCATCGGCGCGGTGCCCGCAATCGGAGAGCAGCTCGCGCTCATCGCCGAAGACCTCGGGCAGCACGTCCGGGCGAACTACGCGAACGGCGACCTCATGGCGGGCGGCGTGAAGCTGGCGGTGACGGCGATCCGGGACGCCGTGGCCGGGCGCGACGGGGCGGCAGCACTCCAGGCGCTCGCGGAGGAGCTGGCGGAGACGCCGGGCGACACGGTGGTCGACGCTGAGACGGCGGAGTCGTCGTGACTCGGTTCCTGAGCATCGAGAAGGCCGCGGCTCGGGTCGAGCGGTCGGAGCGGACGATCAAGCGGTGGGGCGAGTCGGGCCTGTCGATCACGGCGGGCATGGTGCGGGAGGATGCGCTGCTCGAGATGGACAAGCGGATGCGGGAGCGTCGCGGCCGGCCGAAGGGATCGAAGACCGCAGCCCCGCCTGCACCGACGACGTTCCGCGGCGAGCAGGAGGTCGCGGAGTACCTTGAGCTCGAGAGCTTGCCGTGGTGCGCTGTTTCGACGCCCATCGATGAGCCGATGCTGCTGGGCGTGACCGGTGACGGCGAGCTGTTCTACGTCGGCATTCCGACCGAGGGAGAGACCGCGGGCGAGGTCGAGCAGAACAATGGGTGGCTCGCCGACCTGCCCGAAGGGCGCTGGCCGCTCACGCTTCTCGTCCCTGGTTTACCGATTTCAGAGGAGACAGAACGATGAGCAAGCCGATGCCGATGCGACTTCGAGTATTCGGATGGTGGCCGACCTGGGCGGAGTTCCGCATACTCCTGTTCGACGTCAGGCAGCGACTCTCGGGGCGCTGCAACGATTGCCCGTGGTCGCCCGACTGGCGCGAGAACGAGTCGCGTGGCGGGTACTCGCACTGGCGGTGCGGGCTCCCGCGGGGACACCAGACGCTGCACCGTTTCCGCAACTACACCTGGGGTGACAGGACTGCCGAGAGGGTCACCTACGACCCCGTTCCCGTTCGCGTGCTCTCCGGGGTGCGCGAACACGAGGGCGCACCGTCGTTCGGCCGATCCTTCGCTCAGCGAAGGGTAGAGCTCGCCTTGCGTAGTTTGCAGGATTCCGGGGACGGCTCATGAGCCTGCGCATCGTGCCAGTGAGCTTCGCGACAGCGTGCGCGTTCGTCGCTGAGCATCACCGCCACCACGAGCCGCCGCGAGGGCACAAGTTCTCGATCGGAGTCGCTCGCGGTGAGCAGCTGGTGGGGGTGGCGATCGTCGGCCGCCCGGTGAGCCGCGTCATTGACGCCGAGGGGACGACGCTCGAGGTCATTCGTTCGGCGACGGACGGCACCCGCAACGCGAACTCGAAGCTCTACGGGGCGGCACGCCAGGTCGCGTTTGGGCTCGGCTATGACCGCCTCATCACCTACACGCAGGAGGGCGAGAGCGGAGCGTCGCTGCGCGCGGCCGGGTATCGAGTGCTCGCCTCACGCCCGCCTCGCCGAGGGTGGGATACGCCGAGCCGAGCACGCTCGCCGCGCGGCACCGAGAGCATCGCGCGCACGCTCTGGGAGACTGCCCCGACTTCGCCCGGTTCAGGGGAGGGTGACCGATGAAGGTCACGCTGAGCTTCCTCTGGTTCGACATCTGGGTCGGCGTGTTCATCGACCGAGCGAAGCGGACGGTCTACGTCTGCCCGTTCCCGTGCGTCGTGCTCAAGTTCGAGCCCCGCGGTTCAGGGGAGGCATCGTGACCTGGCCACCGACGCCGCGCGCGGATGGTCGTCCCTGCAAGCACTGCGGCATGAAGATCACCGAGGGGCCAAGCCCCGTTCACGCCGAGGGCAGCTATCGCGGAAAGTCCCGCTGCGGGAGCGAGTCGGGCTTGCCGTACGGGTACAACGCGGACGCCGTGGGCGACCCCTGCACTCCGATCTGCCTCGGCGCGACTTCTCAGTTTTCCGGGAAAGCCGATGAGTGAGACCGACGACCCGCTCGAGGGGAACCCGTACGACCTCGACGCTCGCGAGCTTGAGCCGGTCGGCCCGATCCGCGAGGCGTGGGAGACGGTCTATCCGCGGCCCGAGCGCACAGAGGTAGAGCTGGTCGGTGGTCCCCGGGACGGCGAGCGGCGCGCACTGCGCGACCTCGACGCGCCGCTGATCCTCCACGAGCACCCGGCCGCTGCGGACGGTGAGCAGCCGCGATTCGTGGCGCGCCCGGAGGAGGTAGAAGCATTCGGCTCGATCCGGCACGTCTACCGCCGTCGACTGGTGGACGATGACCAGCCGGAGCCGATGCCGATCAGGTTCGACTACCAGCCGCTCACGCGGGCTTAGGGAGCGCTCGAAAGTCTGTTCCGAACATAGGTGTCAAAAGTGCCGTTCTGTGTGTTAAGCTTCGCTTGCGCGATTCGTGACCCCGGGAGAACCCCGGGGTCTTCGCGTTTCTAGAGCTTGCGACCAGTGCCCGGTCGCAGCTTCGCCCCGCCGCCACCTGTCCTCACCAACCGCGCAAGACCTCCCCGCTCCGCAAGACGAAGCGGAATCGTTCGAGGTCAGCAGCCACGGGCTGCCATGCGAACAACGGACGGTCGCTGGATGAGCGGGGCGCAGTCTTACCCGAGAAGGGAGCGTCGATGTCGATCGCAGAAGAGGTAGCAGCAGGCCCGCCCACGCCGGAGCGCAAGCTCGGCAAGATCGATGCGTGGCTCGAGTCGCTCTCCGCAGAGGACCGCGCTGCCGTCGATCGCATCATGGCCGACCCCGAGTGGCGTCACGTAGACGTGCGCGCCCTGTTCGCCCGCCACGGCCTCGAGGCGTCGCCGCAGTCGATCGGCAAGGTGCGGCAGGAACGCTATGGGTATCGCTGAGGACGCCGCGCACGGCCCGGATCGGCCGGAGCGCGACGAGCCCCTCGGCAAGGCCGACCTTGGCCCGGACGGCGGAGAGTTCAGCGGCATCACGTCGGACGAGCCGATCACCGACTGGACGCACATATTCGAGCGGTTCAACCTCGACCCGTCAGCGTTCGAAATCATCGGCGACACCGTGCGCAGCTCGACCTGGCAACAGTCCAAGCGCACCGACTCCGGCGACCGCGACATCGTGCAGCTCTACTCGTACCGTGCGCAGTTCCGTCGCCGCGCGACCTCGCTCGTCACCGAGGAGGACATCGAGGCGGCTCAGAAGCGCATCCGCACGTGGCGACTCCCTCGCCGCATCCCCGGCACCGGTCTGGGCGCTCCGAGCGCCGCCGTGCTGAACCTCGCTGACATGCAGATCGGCAAGTCCGAGGGCGGCGGCATCGAGGCGACCGAGCAGCGCCTCTACGACGGGCTCGAGAACTTCCAGTCCTGGGTGCGCCGTCAGCGCAAGGGCGGACGGAACATCACCGAGCTGGTGCTCGTGAACAACGGCGACCCCGGCGAGGGCATCGCAGGTAACTACCCGTCGCAGACTCACACCGTCCAGGGCGGGCTGCGAAAGCAGATGAACCTCGTCCTCGACGTGTGGGAGGCGTACAGCCGTGAGCTGTTCCCGCAGTTCGAGGCGGGCCAGTTCGTCAGCGTGCTCTGCAACCACATGGAGTTTGGCCGTCAGGGCGGCGCGAAGCAGTCGATCACGTCCGACTCGGACAACGGGTCGGCGTTCCTCGCCGAGACCCTGCGACGCATCCTCTCCAGCCGGCCGGAGTTCGACGGCATCCGCTGGACGATCCCGCACGACGAGATGAACGTCTTCACCGACATCGCGGGCGTGCTCGTCGGCTTCAACCACGGACACAAGATTCCCGGCGCTGACGCGACGGGCTTCGAGAAGTGGCTGAACGGCCAGGCCCGCGGCGACGAGCAGGCACACCGAGCGCGCGTGTGGATCACGGCGCACAGACACAACTACCAGTCCTTCGACCTCGGCAGCGCGACGGTGCATCAGTGTCCCTCGTGCGACGGCGGCTCGAAGTGGCTCCGGGACACGACGGGCAAGTTCGCGCGTTCGGGCATCCTGGCGCTCCTGGTGGGAGAACACGAACCGATGGGATGGTCCGATGTCGCATTCCTCTGACCCCGACGAGGGCCAGCAGGCAGATACCGATGAGTACAGCGTCCCGGTCGACCCGATGGACATGCTGCACTGCGAGGCCTGCCAGTAAGACCACCGAGCGTGTGCTCGGCAGCAACCGCGGACGCTGTGACAATGCGCGGCGCGTGACCCGGCGCGAGTGACGGGGCGGCGGGGCCGGGGCTGCACAAGAGGCAGAGTCGACCGGCCCCGCCCAAGAACAGGGGAGGCCAGCGTGGCGCACGGCATCCCAGCAGATCACCACCCGCCCGACCTCGAGCGCGTACCGACCCTCGCCGAGCTCGCCCGCACAGGGCTGGCCGAGATGGTCGGCAAGAGCGTCTTCCGGGCGACGCCCGAGGGCGAGGCGGTCCTGAGAGACACGATGCGTCGCAACGCCGACCGCGGTAGAGCATGGGACGCCAGACGGAAGGGGCCGACAGCATGACCCTCGATCGAGAGAACGCACGCGCGATCGCGCCGCGCACCGCAGCAGCACTCGCTATGGGCGTGACCCTGGCAGTGATGCCCGCAGCCTCGAGCGCGGCAGTGATGCCGACCGGTGAGGTACGCCCGCAGCACGGCCCGGTGGAGGTTCGCACACCACGCACCGCAACGCGAGTGACTCGGCGATGAGCACGCCCGACCTGTAGGCCATGCCGAACCGGCACAACGGCCCAGACCGTGAGCCGTCTGGCCGAGAGCGTCAGCGTCTCCTCGCGATCGTCTGCTACCCGGGGGCCACATGCTGGCTGTGCCGCGGAGAAAAAGGCCCCATCCAGTGGGGTCTCCGCAAAGCTCACCCGCTGGGGCCGTCGATGGACCACGTGATCCCCCGCTCACACGGCGGCTATTGGGAACTCGAGAACCTGCGCCCCGCCCACTACGGATGCAACAGCTCAAGAGGAAACCGCGAACCGCCACGCTACGCCCGGGTGCGGTCCCGCCACTGGTAGGGGCGCGCACACGCACCAGGCAGTGTGCAAGCAAGCCGCAATCGAACACGAACAATCGATCAAGCAAGAACGAACGACCTCGATCGAACGCACCTACGCACGGCACCCCCACACGGCCCTCCAGAGCACGCCGCGTTTTTTCCCAGACCGCTACGACGGACACCCCCGCGCCTTCCATTTTCCCTCTCCCCGAGATAGGACAAACGTTCGAATGGGTACGAATGGGGACAGGATCGCTGAGACCGGACGAACGGGGGCGGGCGTGAACACGGGGTCGCGGTTCGGTCTCGACCGCTGAGAGCGGCGTGTAGCGAGAGGCGGTGTCGAGGGTGGCGACGATCAACCACGGCACCGTTCGCGGCTACAAGTCAGGGTGTCGGTGCGACCTCTGCCGCAAGGCGAACACCGACGCGAAGCGACTCGAGCGTGAGCGAAGGGACGAGCGAGAGGGCAAGCGGCCGGCTGCTCGGTCGACGCGAAAGCGCACCGTACCTACGACCCCGAGCGCGTCCCCACAGGAGCCCGAGCACGGACCCATCGAGGCGGCATTCCGCGAGGCCTTCTCCGACGAGACCGACTCGGCGCTGACCCGCGCTCGTCGCGAGGTCATCTTCGCCGCAGCTCGAGTGATGGACACCCCGAAGCACGCGCCGTACTTCAAGAGCGCCGCGGCTGTGGCGCGCGAGACGGTCGCGGACCTCCTCGAGGCCGCGCCGCCAAAGGACGGTGAGGGCGATGCACTCGCAGCAGTCATGGCGACGTTCCGGGGCTCCCGCGGGAGCAGACCCTCACGCGGACGCGCAGCCGAGGTGGATGACTCCGAGGAACCCGAGTAGAGAGACGATCGCCGACGAGCTGATCGCCGTCATGGGTGGGCTCGGCTGGTGCCCGATGCCGTGGCAGCGTGAGCTGCTCGAGGTCGCCTACGAGGTCGACGCCTTCGGCCAGCTCTGGTACCGCGAGATTGTCGTCGTCATCATGCGGCAGTCGGGCAAGAGCACGCTCATCATCCCGGTCTCACTGCACCGGATGATCGCGTGGGAGGACCGGCAGTTCGGCATCTACATCGCGCAGACCCGCGACAAGGCGCTCGAGAAGCTGGTCGAGGAGCACTTCTACCACATCGAGCGGTCGCCGTTCCGACGCCTGCTCGTCCCGAACCGGTCAGGCAAGATTCGGCCGAACCTCTCGCACGGCAGCGAGAACCTCAAGTACATCAACGGGTCCAAGTGGGCGATCGACGCGCCGACCGAGGAGGCAGGCCACGGCGGCACACTCGGCCTCGCGGTCGGCGACGAGATATTCGCCATGTCGGACAACCGCCTCGAGGCGGGCCTGACGCCGACAATGGCGACCGTCGATGACGCCATGACGTGGTGGATCAGCACGCCGGGCAAGTCGAAACTCAAGAGCCCCTTCCTGTGGCAGAAGGTCGAGAAGGGCCGGGCGCGCGTCGAACTGACGCGGATGGACCCGAGCATCCTCGACAAGTCGCGCACGCTCTACGTCGAGTTCAGCATCCCGACCGATGTCGACATGTACGACCCGCTCACGTGGTGGGACCACATGCCCGCGGTCGGTTACACGCAGAAGCTCCAGACGATCCAGGGCTTCGCTGACTCGATGGACGAGCCGGAGTTCCGGCGCGCATTCGGGTGCCAGTGGGGCGACGAGCTCGGCGGCGACTGGAAGATTCCCAAGGAGAAGTGGGACGCCCGGATCGACACCGAGTCTCAGATCGGCGACACGCTCGTCTGGGTGCTCGACGTGACCCCCGACCGCGCGTGGGCTTCGATCAGCGCGGCATCGCTGCGCGAAGACGGCAAGGTCCACATCGAGGTCGTGGACGAGGGGCCGGGCACGGACTGGCTCATCGACGGCGACGACCGCGCGTCCGACGACGAGCTGCGGCTCCACGGCATCGCCTACCTCCAGCGTGAGTACGGCGGGACGGTCTGGTACGACCACCTGACGGTCGGCTCGTTCGCGCCCGACCTCCGCGATGCGGGAGTCGAGGCGAATCCCATCGAGGCGCGCGACGTGATGGTCGCGGCCCCGATGCTTCTGGACTGGGTGCTCAACGACCGCGTGGTCCACCTGGGCCAGTCCGAGCTTTCCGACGCGCTCTCCTCGGCGGCGACCTCGACGTTCGGTGACGGCTGGCGGTGGGCGCGCGGTCGATCCATGCGTCCGATCACGGCGCTCGTGTCGGTGTCACTCGCTCTGCGGATGCTCGCGAAGACGCTGCCCGACCTCAACTACGACCCGCTCGCCGCACTGCGCGAGGGAAGGGAGACGCCATGACGGACACCGCACGGCCTCGCCGGCCGAAGCTCTCGAAGGAAGGCGTCACGACCCTGCTCGATGTGTCGGGCGTCGTGCTCGTGTGCGGTGGCGTCGCGGCGATCTATTGGCCCGCAGCGCTGATCCTCGCCGGGCTCGCCGCCCTGGCCGCGAGTTGGAAGGCGAGCCGATGAGCCTGTTCTTCAAGCGCGACCTCGACTGGGACGACGTGTACGCAGGGTGGACGACCGGCAGCTCGTTCACGAGCGCGCGCAACGTCAAGGCTCTGCGTCTCGTCGCCGTCTACGCGGCAGTCAGCCTGATCGCTGACCTGTTCTCGACGCTCCCGCAGTCTCGCTACCGCGAGGACGCTGGTCGTCACACGAAGCTGCCGCTGCCTGAGTGGCTGGCGAAGCCGGACCCGCGGATCAGCTTGTTCTCGTGGCGGTATCAGTTCGTGACTTCTCTCAAGCTCCGCGGCAACGCCTACGGCCTCGTCATGGACGGCTCGGGCGGGAAGCCGGTCGGCGTGCGCTGGTTGCACCCCGACAGCGTGCGCGTGGACGAGATGGACCCGACCGGCCCGCGCTACTACGTCGCGGGTCGTGCCGAGCCGCTGACGCTGTACTCGCAGGGTGGGCAGATCATCCACGTGCCCGAGTTCGTGCAGCCCGGAAGTGTCGTCGGCCTCTCGCCGATCGAGCAGTTCCGCAAGGTGTTCGAGACCGCCGAGTATGCCGTCGACTACGGCCACGACTGGTTCGAGACTTCGGCGATCCCGAAGGCGCTGCTCATGGCGAAGCGCTCGCTCAAGCCGGGGCAGGCGGCTGAGGCCAAGACGCTGTTCCGATCCGCGGTCGCTGACGGTGGTCCGGTCACGCTCGACATGGACTGGGACTACAAGCAGCTCACGATCGCGCCGAACGAGTCGCAGTTCCTCGAGACGATCAAGGCCTCCTCGACCCTCATCGCGAACATCTTCCGGGTGTCGCCCGAGGACATCGGCGGCGAGACGGGCAGCTCGAAGACGTACGGCAACCGGCAGGACGACTTCGAGCGGTTCAACGTCCGCACGATGCTGCCGACCGTCGTCCGCTACGAGCTGGCGATGAAGGCCTTGCTCCCGGAGCAGGAGTTCATCAAGGCGAACCTCGACGCGCTCGTGCGGCCGAACCTGCTCGAGCGGTCGCGTGCCAACACGGAGAACCTCAAAAACGGCACGCTCACGCTCGCCGAGGCTCGAGGCAACGAGGACCGCCCGATGCTCACGCCCGAAGAGGTCGAGTTCTGGACGGACCACTACCTCAAGACCCGCAGCGAGAGCGAGGCGACCTCTACGTCGCTGGCCCTCGCGATCAGCGAGCAAGTCGCTGAGCAACTCGCCCTACAACTCAAGGAGGAATGATGCCCGAGTACGAACGGCGCGCCATTGAGCGGCCGGTGCAGCTCCGAGCTGCTCCCGAGGGCTCATCCAGCCCCGGAATCCTGGACGGCTACGCGCTGACCTTCAACTCGCTCTCACGCGACCTCGGCGGATGGTTCGAGGTCATCGACCCGACCGCGCCCGGCGAGGTCCGAGACGACGGAATGCTCGACCTCGAGCAGCACGTCCGCGTGATCTGCCGGACCAACCACGACAGCAACCTGCTGCTCGGGACGACAGACGCGGGCTCGCTCCGCCTGTACGTCGATGAGGTCGGCGTGCGCTACGAGGTCGACCTGCCGGACACGAGCTACGGGCGCGACGCCTCGGTGCTCGCCGATCGCGGCGACCTGCGGTTCAGCTCGTTCGCCTTCTGGGTGCTCCCGGACGGTGCCGACTGGGAGTACGACGCCGAGGACCGCCTCGTCCGCCGCGTGAAGGCGCTGCGGCTCGTGGACGTGGCCCCGGTGTCCGACCCCGCCTACTGGGGCTCCAGCGTGGGCCTCCGAGACTTCGACCTCGACGCGATCCGCAAGGAGCTGAGGTCGGAAACGCCCACCGAGCCGGAGGCCGCACCCGATGTGCGGGCAGCGGCCCTCGGCCGGGCACGCAGCATTCAAATCACGATCGAAGGGAGTCGCTAATGGCGATCATCATGGAGAACCTCAAGCGCCTGCTCGATGAGCGGGCCAACGCCTGGGAGACCGAGGGCAAGCCGCTGACGGACATCGCCAGCGAGCGCGCCTTCACGGCGGAGGAGCAGGAGAAGTTCGACCGCGCGAGCGAGGCGTTCGACGGCTACACGCAGCGCATCAAGGCCCTCGAGCTGACCGTCGAGCAGGAGCGCGCCGTGAAGGACTTCGGCGACATGCTCAAGAGCGACGAGCAGGTCCGCAAGGCGATGTTCTCGGAGCTGCGCTCGGTGCTGGTGCAGCGCGCGAACGTTTCCGCGGACATGGAGTTCACGGGGCGCGACCTCAACGCCGCGCTGCGGAACCTGTCGGTCGGCACCGACTCCGCGGGCGGCAACACGGCCGCACCTGACTTCCTCGCCGAGCTGATCCGCCCGCTGCGGAACTTCTCGTCCGTCCTCGGAGCCGGTGCGCGGATCATCACGACCGCGAACGGCAACGACCTCACGATGCCGTCGCTCGCCACGCCGGGCGCGGCAGCGGTCGCCACCGAGGGCAACACCATCGGCGGAACCGACGCGACCTTCGCCCAGAAGGTGCTCAAGGCCTACAAGTTCGGCCAGTACATGGGCATCAGCCGCGAGCTGATGGACGACTCCGCGATCGACATCGAGGCGCTGGTCATCGCGCTCATCGGTGAGAACATCGGCGCACTGCTCGGCCAGAAGCTCGCAGTCGGCGCAGGCACGACCGAGACCGCGGGTCTGTTCACCGCCGCCACGGTCGGCAAGACCGGCGCGGTGGGCGCGTCGGGTGCGTTCACGTTCGATGACATCATCGACGTGGAGTACTCGATCCCCGCTCCCTACCGTGCCAACGCCTCGTGGCTGTTCGCGGACGGCGCGATCAAGGACGCGCGCAAGCTCAAGGACGGCAACGACCAGTACCTCTGGCAGCCGTCGACGCAGGCGGGTCAGCCCGACCGCCTGAACGGCAAGCCCCTGTTCTCGGACGCCTACGTGGCGGACCCCGCGAACGGTGCTCGCTCGTTCGGCTTCGGCGACGTGTCGCGCTACTGGGTGCGGTTCGTCAACTCGATGCGCATCGAGCGCAGCGAGCACGCGCTGTTCGGCTCGGATCAGGTCGCGTTCCGCGGCGTCCTCCGCGCTGACGGCATCCTGACCGACGCGAGCGCGTTCAAGGTGTTCGCGGGCGGAGCGGCGAGCTAGTGGCCCGCGGCGGCAAGTCGGCTTCGGCCGAGACGCCGCAGGCCTCCGCTGAGCCGGTGGTCGACGCTCCCAACCAGGAGCAGTCGGCCCCGGCCCAGTCGGACCCTGCCACCGCCACCGCGGACGCCGCGGCGGCGAGCCCGGAGGATGGAGCGGCCGACCAGTCGCCCCCCGACCCCGAAGCGACGCCCGAGCAGTCGGCCCCGGCCCAGTCGGACCCTGACCAGGCGGAGCCCGAGGCGGAACCGGTCCCGACCGGCACGGTGACGGTCATCGTCGCCGAGGCGATCGGTGGCACGCGCGACGGCGAGCCTTGGCCCGCGGTCGGCCAGCCGATCACCCTGCCCGCAGCCGAGGCCGCGGGCTACCTCCAGTTCGGCTACGTCCGCGAGGCGGACGCCGAGTAGGTAACCGCGTGGAGCCCGAGCCCCGACCCGTAGGGCTCGGGCTCCACGCATGGCCGAGAGGAGCCAACCATGCCCGAACCGGTTATCGACCGGACGTGGCCGATCACGGTCGCGACGCTGCGGAAGGCGCTCGGCTACAGCTCAGATCAGGGAGACGCCGACGAGCTCGCGCTGTTCGCTCAGGCGGCGTGCGAGCTGATCGACCTCATGACGGGCCGCGCGAGCGACCCGACCCGGCACACCGTCACGGTGGGCGAGTCCGCAGTGGTGCCGATCGTGTTCATCAACTCGGCGCGCGAGACGGCGAAGCTCTGGTGGCAGCAGTCGAAGAATGGCCCGCGAGGCGTGGTCTCCGATCCTGGCGCTCAGGTGCAGGGTCCGCCGATGGGCGCAGCTCTCCCACGCAAGGTCGAGGGCTGGCTCGCTGACTACCCGCCGCCACCTGGCTTCGGTCAGCCGATCACCGAGGCCGAGTAGTGGCTACCGGGATCAGCGAGATGACCGCGCAGTCGACCGCGCGAGCTGCGCTCGTCGCGGCTGCGAAGGCTGCGCTCGCGGGCGAAGAAGTGGACATCGGCAGCGGCTTCCGCTGGCCGATCGCGAGCAACGACTGGGTGTACGCCACCGAGACCGACAGCGACATCGACCCGACGACCATCGGCCCGCGACGCACGCTCACGGAGCGGATAACGCTCAGCCTCTCGATCGGCTCGTGGCGACCCGGAGGCGATCAAGAGGCAGAGAACGCCGCGCACGATCGGGCGTTCGAGCTGCTCGGGAGCATCCAGAACCACGTTCGCAAGAACGACATCACGCTCGGCGGCACCGTCCTGTGGTGCCTGCCGGGCTCATCGACATCAGCAGGCGCGACCGCCGAGGGTGACTCCGGCGAGGGACGCCTGACCGAGATTGCCGCGACGTTCGTCTGCGAGCACCGGATCGCAACCGCTTAGGAAGGGGAACATCATGGCGCATTTCAGGAACGTCTCGCCGATCGGAGCGCTCGACATTCCGGCGCTCGGCCGCATCGTCCAGGCCGGTGAGGTCTTCGAGGTCACGAAGCAGACCGAGGACTTCTTCGACGCTCAGCCCGGGAACTTCGCGCGCGTCGCGGAGCCCAAGAAGGGCAAGTCGGCCAAGCCGGCCGCATCCGTCGCGCCGTCCGGCGCAGGCGACACGACCGACACCCCCGAGGGTGACGAGCAGAAGGAGGAGAGCCGATGACGACAACGCAGCTCGACTACAGCGTCGGGATCGGCAAGGAGGAGACGTACGGCACGGCCGTCACGCCGACTCGCTTCTTCGAGTCCGAGGCCGAGATGAAGTACGACGTGCAGAAGTCGCAGTCGAAGATGTTCCGGCCCGGCAAGCGGGTGAACCGACTGAACCGGAACGTCCTCAGCAAGATCGAGGTCTCCGGCGATCAGACGATCGAGCCGTCCACGAAGGGGCTCGGCTTCCTGCTCGAGGCTGCGCTCGGTGTCGTCACGAACAACGTGATCGCCAGCACGTCGCCAGAGGTCTACCAGCAGGTCCACACCCTCACGAAGGCCGATCACCTGGACAGCTACACGATCCAGGAGGTACTGCCACTGCTCGGCGCTGGAGCGGGCCAGCCGCACACCTTCACCGGGTGCATGGCGAACTCGATCGACATCAGCGGCAAGACCGGCGACCCGCTCGAGTTCAAGGTTTCCTGGCTCGGCCGCGACATGGTGACCGACATCGCGGCGGCGGCAACGAGCTACCCCGCGGACGACGACCTGTTCACGTTCGTGCATGGCTCGATCGGCTACGACGGAACGCTCACCGCGCCGACGACGACCGCACTCGCCAGCCTCTCCGGCGATCCCGCGAGCAACATCTCGGACTTCTCGGTATCTGTGGCGAACAACCTCGACACCGAGGGCTACAACGCGGGCGGCAGTGGCAAGCGCTCGCGCCCGAACGTGCTCGGCAAGGCCGGAGTCACGGGCAAGGTCACGGCCGAGTACACGGACAACGAGCTGCGGGATGCGTACATCAACCAGACCCCGCTGCCGCTGGTGCTGACGTTCGAGCACGAGCGCGTGCTCTCCGCGGCTCCGAGCAACACCGTGGCGGTTCTCCAGATCGTCATCCCCGCGATCCTGCTCAAGGGCGAAGTCCCAACGAGCAACGGCGGTTCGCCGATCACCCAGTCGATCGACTTCGAGGTCTTCGACAACGGGGCGGCGGCGGAGCCGATCTGGATCGTGTACCGGACGCTCGACACGACGCCGTAGCGATGCCGGGCGGAACAGTAGTCGCCGACCGGCAGCAGCTCACGAGGCTGCTCGGCCAGTTCCGCGATCTACCGCCCAAGGTGCGGACCTCGACGCGGCGCGAGCTGCGCGCGGTCGGCGACGACGTGATCGGCGAGCAGCGGGCCATTCTCAGTGGCCCGCTGCCTGCCGGTGTCGAAGTCGCCGGTCAGTCTCGAGCGCTTGCCTACAACAAGAAGACCGGGCAGTTCTTCACGCGGAAGATCAACCTCTACGCCGATCGCGAGGTGCAGCGGCCCGGCCGCTCGACCGGTCTGCGCGAGCGCATCAAGGCCGGGCTCGTCACGCGCGTCGTGACTGGCAAGACGCGGCAGGGCATCGACATTCGCACTCAGAACCGCAAGGCACCGATGAGCACCGGGTGGAACGCGAAGCGGTTCCGGCATCCCGTGTTCGGGAACAAGGAGCGCTGGGTCTATCAGGCCGGGCAACCGTACTTCTTCAAGCCGGTCTTCAAGGGCCGTGCAGACATGATCCGCCGCGCCGCGGCGATCCTCAACGACGCAGTGGAAGGCAGGTAGAACATGGCGAAGATCACACTCGAGGACGGGCGGGTCATCCCCGCGGTCAAGCCGCATCTCGGAGATCAGCTCGACGTGGAACGCGCTCTCGGGCTCAAGCCGAAGGAGTTCCAGCAGGTACTCCAGACGAACGCCTTCTCAGCCGCGTTCATGCTCTACGCATCGCTCAAGCGGGCCGGAGCGCCGATGACGGTCGAGGCGATCATGGAGATGGACCTCGAGAAGATCGGGAAGATGATCGAGCTCGAGCCGGGCGACAAGCCCGACGAGGACGAGCCCGAGAGCGAGGGTGAGGAGACCCCGGACCCTCAGTAGTCCAGAACCTGCGCAGCCGAAAGCGAGCGCCGAAGCCGGAGGGCTGGCCCGAGCGGGAACGTCTTAACGAGGACGAGCCGACGCTCGCCGAGCAGGTCGCCAAGCGCGCGCTGCTCATCTGCCGTCACGACTACTGGCCGTCGCTCACGCCCGACCGCATCTGGGAGCTGGACTACGAACTCTGGCCCGAGCTGGCAATCACGTGCGACGCGATCACCGAGTCGCGACGCAAGCAGCGCGAGGAGAACGAGCGCGCGATCGCGGAGCGGTCGAGCCTCATGAAGCGCGCTCGTAGCAAGAGGAGGTAGCTCATGGCCGGCAGCGTCAAAGACCTTCTCGTCAAGATTCTCGTGGACGACTCGGATATCGAGAAGTTCGAGCGAGCGGGCGATAAGGCGCTCACGTTCGGCAACCTGCTGGACAAGGCCGCACTGGTCTCGGCAGCGGCTCTGGCCGGACTTGGCGCGGGTGCGCTGTACGCGGGCCAGAAGGCGTCCGAGGCCGAGCAGGCCGCGGGCGCGGTCGAGTCGGTGTTCGCGGACAAGGCCGCGAGCATCACGGCACTCGCTGAGGCGGCGTCGGATGCTGTGGGTCTGTCGCAGACGGACTACTCGAATCTGGCTTCGGTGCTCGGTGCGCAGCTCACGAACATGGGTGTCGCGAACGACGCGCTCGTGCCGCAGACCGAGACCCTCATCACCCTCGGTGCCGACATGGCGGCGACGTTCGGCGGGTCGACCTCCGACGCGGTGGCGGCGCTCTCGTCGCTGCTACGCGGCGAGCGTGACCCGATCGAGCAGTACGGCGTGTCGATCAAGCAGGCCGACATCAACGCCAAGCTCGCCGCGATGGGCCTCACGGGGCTCGAGGGCGAGGCTGCGAAGGCCGCGGAGACGCAGGCGGTCCTCGCGCTGCTGACGGACCAGACCGCATCGGCCCAGGGCCAGTTCGCTCGCGAGTCGGACTCCGCGGCCGGCGCGCAACAGCGCGCGAATGCGGCGATGGAGAACGCCTCGGCAGAGATTGGCACCGTGCTACTCCCTATCATGGCCGAGGGCGCGACTGCGCTCCAGGGCTTCGCGGGGTGGGCGAAGGAGAACGCTGGCCTCGTGCAGGGGCTCGCGGCCGGAATCGGGATTCTCGCGGGCGGCGTGCTCGTCATCGCTGGCGCGATGAAGGTGTGGGCCGCGATCCAGGCGGTGCAGACCGCGATGCAGTGGGCGAACAACGCAGCATGGCTCGCGTCGCCGGTCACGTGGATCATCCTCGCAATCATCGTCGGCATCGGCCTGCTCGTCGCCGCGGGCATCTGGCTCTACGAGAATTGGGACGAGGTAACCCAGTGGATCGGCGAGGCGTGGCAGAACGTCTCGGACTGGTTCATGGCAGTCGGCGACGGCATCGCGACGTGGTGGAACGACCTTTGGGCAGGCATCACCGGATGGGTGATCGACACCTTCGGGCCGATGATCCTCTGGGTGCGCGAGCGCTTCGAGCTGATGCAGCTCGGACTAAAGATCGTCGGCGACGGCATCGCGAAGTGGTGGCACGGCCTGTGGGCTGGGATCGGCGACTTCTTCTCGGGCATCTGGAACGGCCTCCAGGACATCGTGCGCGGTGCCTGGAACGGCATCGTCGGGTGGATCGAGGACGGCGTGAACAGCGCTATCCGCCTCATCAACGGCATCATTCGCGGCATCAACAACGTGGGCGGCGCGATCGGCATTCAGCTCAACCTGATTCCGAACGTCAGCATCCCGCGTCTCGCCACGGGTGGCATCACGATGGGGCCGCAGCTCGCGATGGTCGGCGACAACCCGGGCGGGCGCGAGGCGATCCTGCCCCTCGACAGCCCTGCCGCGCGAGACCTCCTCGGTGGCAACGACGGCCCGATGGACCTGTCCGACTCATCGATCGACAAGCTCGCGCGTGCTCTGGCAAGCATCATGCGGAACGAGTCGCGGAAGGGCGGTGAAGTGTGACCACCTACTCTGACCCGTACGCATCCAAGACTGCGTGGAGCCTCAAGCTCATCGTTACCGAGGGCACCCTTGACGCACCCAACAACCGGTCGTACGTGTCGTGGTCGCTCCGGCTCTACCGAGGCGACGGCTCGACACCCTGGAACAACGCGGGAACGCCGTTCTCCGTCTCGGGTCCGGGCGGAGTGTCGGGAACCTTCCCGGCCTACCGCTTCGGTTCGACCGGCTCGGGCACCAACTACTCGGGCATCTCGGTGGGCGGCTATGTCACCATCGCGTCGGGCGGCGACTGGGTGGATCACGAAACGGACGGTTCGGGCTCGGTCAACGTCTCGGCGTCGCACGCTGCGGCGGCAACGCTCGGCACCGCGGCGATCGGCACGAAGACCTTCGGTCTGACGACGCTGACGCAGGTTCCGGGCGTGCCGGACTCCGTTGCTCTGGCGTACTCGTCGGACACTCAGGTGAACCTGTCGTGGAACGACACGTCGGAATCGAACGGCCAGCCGACGACGAACCAGATTCAGACCTCCGTCAACGGTGGTGCGTTCGCGCAGGTCGCGTCCATCTCGGCGGCGGAGTCTCTCGTTCTCACGGCTGCGGCGAACCGCAAGATCGTGGCACGGGTGCGCGCGACCAACAGCGAGGGGTCGTCGTCGTACTCGGCTTCCTCGAGTCCGGTCTACACGACGCCGGCCGCGCCGAGCGGAGTCAACGCGGCGAAGGATGCGAACCTCGACATTTCGGTCGCGTGGACTCCGCACGTGGCGTTCACCGAGCACCAGCACATTGTCGAGCACGGCACCGTCACGGGCGGCGTGACCACGTGGGACGGGTCGGCGCTGGCGACTGTCTCGTCGGGGGTGACCTCGTACAAGCACATCGACCCGGACCCGGCCGATGTGCATGTGTACCGCGTGCGGGCGAAGAACACCGACACCGCGGGGCGGCAGTCGGCGACGGTGCTGTCCAATCAGGTGCAGCTCCTCGCCGCGCCGAACGCGCCGACGCTGCCCGACCTGCCGTCGCACGTCGACAAGGCCGAGGACTTCGACCTGCCGTGGACACACAACGCGGTCGACACCACGCCGCAGACGGCCTACGAGGTCGAGTACTCGACCAACGGCGGTTCGTCGTACACGTCAACGGGAAAGATCACGTCGACCACGGCAGAGCACACGTTCGCGGCGAGCACCTACGCGGCAAATGTGGCCCTCACAGTGCGCGTGCGCACGTGGGGCGAGGCGACCTCGGGAGGCTCAGACGGCACCGGGGCGTCGCCGTGGTCGAACCCCGACACGGTGACGTTCAAGACGCGGCCGGTCGCGACGATCATCTCGCCGGAGCACTCCGGCGAGTACGTCCTCGCAGAGCTGACCGTGGAGCTGGAGTTCGAGCAGGCGGAGAGCGCGACGTTCGTCAGCGCGACGATAGAGGTCTACTCGGGTGCAACGTTGCTCGAGCAGCGCGAGTCGACCACGCTCGCGGCCACGGTCATGGATACCCGGGTGGAGAACGGCGAGACGTACTCGGTCAAGGTGACCGTGCTCGACTCGAACGGGCTCGTCTCGGATCAGGTGACGGCGACGTTCGATGTTGCCTACACCGCGCCGGTCGCCGCGTCCGTGACGGTCGTGTACCTCTCGGATTCGGGAGTCGGCCAGATCGGCCTGACGATCCCCACGCCGGGCGTCGGCGAAGTCGAGGCCGCTGCGGTCACCATCCGCCGCGCGATCGAGGGTGTGAGCGAGCTGGTGGTGGAGGCCTACCCGGCCTCGAGTCCCCTGACGATCCTCGACACCACGCCGACGATCTACGGCGAGAACGTCTACACGGTGACGACCATCTCCGCGGACGGTGCGACGACGGAGGTCGAGGAGACCCTGACGACGGCCGAGGAGGAGTGGGCGTTCATGTCGGCCGGTGCTGGTTTCGATCAGGTGATCCGGTTCGGCGGTGAGCTCAAGCCGCAGGCGAGCCCGACCGTGGACTCGCGGCTCGTGAAGACCGCGGGGCGCAAGCGCCCGATCGGTCTCTACGCGGAGAGCGGCGACCTCGTGGTCAGCGGCACGGGAGAACTTGTGACGGGTCTCGGCTCGAGCGCTGAGGAAGTCGAGGCGTTCCTGCTGATCCCTGGCAGGAAGTGCTATCGCGACCCGACCGGCCGTCGCATGTTCGGCCGGATCACCGGCCAGGTGTCACGGGACACCTACTGGCTCGGATCGTTCACCTACACCGTGGCCGAAACGTCCTGACCGAGAGGGGGCACGATGTCGATCCCGCTGCCGTCCGGCATCGTGCCCGTCCGCTCACTCACGACCGATGAGGTTCTCTACGGCAACAGGCTCACGTCATATCGGTGGGAAGTGCTCGAGCACTCCGGGGGGACCGACAGTCTCGTCGGCGAGCTCGACGGCGTGGTCGACGGCTCGGCGTCCCTGAGCTGGGTCGTGAACTCGGCCGTCAAGGGCAGCGGGGGCCTCAAGGTAACGGACACCGACGAGACGAAGCCGGGTCGTCTTTCGATCCGCGACGTGTCGCTCTCGAAGCTGCGGCTGCGTCCTGTGCGAGTGATCGAGGGGCTCGGCATTGAGGAGCCTCTCGGCGTGTTCCTGGTGGGCTCGGCTCCCGAGGAGTGGTCGAGCACCGGCCGAAGCCTGAGCATCGATCTGCTGGACAGGGCGACCGTTCTGGAGCAGGACAAGCTGGCAGCGTCGTATGCGGTCGGCACGGAGACCCCGATCCTCTCGGCGGTCAAAGACGTGATCGAGTCGGCCGGGGAGTCGATCAACATCGACGCCTCGGTGACGACCACGCTCGGCTCGGCGATGGTCTGGCCCGCGACGACGCCGAAGCTCCAGATCGTGAACGACCTCCTCGGCACGCTCAACTACAGCTCGCTTTGGGTCGACGGCCGCGGTCGCTTCCGGGCGACCCCGTACGTGTTCCCCGCGGACCGCTCGATCGGCTACGAGCTGCTCAACGGCAAGGAGCGGAAGCTGGTCGACGGCGAGGACTCCATCTACGAGCCGGACTGGACTCGAGACCTCGACCTCTACAACGTGCCGAACCGAGTCGTCGCGGTGCAGGCTGCGACCGGTGAAGCTCCGGCCCTGACGGGCACGTACTCGAACACCGACCCCTACTCGCCGTTCTCGTTCGCGGCGCGCGGTCGGTGGATCGTGAAGACCCTCGAGGGCGTCGAGACGCCCGAGGGTGACGAGGCGAGCGTCGTCGCGTTCCTCGAGTCGAAGGCGCGACAGTCGCTCATCGCGTCGTCGGCGGTGCAGTCGACAGTGAAGGTGAAGCACCTGCCGATCCCGATCAGGGTCTCTGACGCGATGCGGTTCGCGAACTCGCCCGCGAAGATCAACGCGCGGCACACGGTCACGTCGATTGAGCTTGAGGCGCACCCGCTGGGTCTCATGAAGACATCGCTCATGGAGGTGATCGACCTGTGACTCAGACATCGGTGTGGGGCAAGGTGACGAGCACCAGCCCGCTGCGCGTGCAGCTCGGAGGCGACCCGGAGCCGTTGCCCATCACGCCCGTCGCGCTGATCGATCCCGCACTGCTGAACGTGGATGACCTCGTGTTCTGCGAGCGACCGGCGCGGAAGGTCTTCATCATCGGCCGCGCGCAGGGTGACGGCGGGGGCGGCTTCATCGGTGAGCATCGCGCGGGGGAGTGGGCGACCCCGCCACACCCGGCGTGGGTGCTCGCGAATGGTGCCGTGCTGAACATCGCCGACTACCCGAAGCTCGCCGCGCACTACGAGGCGACGTACGGCACGTCGAATCATCACGGGGGGAACGGTACGACTACATTCGCTGTTCCTGACACCCGCGAGCGCACGTACGTGAACCAGGGCGGTGCTGACGTATTCGCCAATATCGGCGCGGTGACGGGAGCGAAGGAACACACGCACGACCTCTCCGACGCGGGCTGGGCGAAAATCACGGGCGACCTTGACTTCATCCGCAATCGAAGAATCAGCGTCCCGAACTGGAGCGCGAACCGCCAGACCCCGAGCGACTACTCGAATGGCAGTAGCACGGCTTCCCCGGGGGTCGCTTCGGCTCTGGGTGGCGCGACCGACTCAGCATCGAACGTGCCGCCGAGCTTCGTCTGCCGGTACGTGATCCGCGCGGCCTAAGCGGCCCGGATGATGTAGCGCGCCACGAAGGAAGGTTGAACGGCTGACGCCGCTTCGGTTGAGCCCATCAGGGCTGGTGAGAGCGAAATGCCGCTAGTAGAGCTTCCGCCGTCAGAGCCGGAGAGGCGACGGTTCGCGCTCCAGTTCGTGGCGCTGCCTACACGGCGTGCTTCCACCGCGCCGCCCCAGACGGTTATCTGCGCCTGGCCTGCATCACTCAGGTCATGGGCGTGGGACTTGGCCCCGGTCGCTGCGCCGATAGTGGCGATTACGAAAGGACTTCAACATGACCCTCGACAGCAACATCGAGAAGCACGAGCAGACCATCGAGACGACCGTCGTCACCTATGAGGACACCACCTACACGGACGGCACGTTCACCGGCTCAGTCGACGCCGGGCAGGTCACGATCACCGTCGCCAACATTGACGGCACCACGACCATCCGCGTCCCCCTGATCCATCTAGACCGGGTGCGGGCGATGCTTGACCACATTGCCGCAGACCTGGTCTAGAACTCTTGCACCACATCCATCCCAAGCCCCGCCGTTGTGTGGGGCTTTCGTCATTCCCGAAGGGGGACACCATGACTCACTCAGCACTGACCGACACCATCAAGCTTTCCCCGCAGTACTCGTCACGCGACGAGACGAGGATCGACACATTCCTGATCCACCACACGGCATCCGTCTCGGGCCGCGGCGATGGAGTGGTGTCGATGATGGTCAACCGCACCCGCACCGTCTCCTCGAACTACGTCATCGGCAACGACGGCCACCTGTGGTGCGTCGTAGACGAGGACTTCCGAGCATGGACGAGCGGGTCCGCCACAGACGGCGGCAAGGGCGCAGCGTGGGACCGCCGCGCGATCACCGTCGAAATCGTCAACGAGGCAGGCGCACCCGACTGGCCTATCTCCGTCGCTGCGATCGACAAGGCAGCGCGCCTCCTCAATGACCTCCGCAAGCGGTACGGCATCGCTCACATTCTCGGTCACCGTGACCTCTGGGCGACCTATCAGGCCAGCTACCCGACGTTCTGCCCCGGCCCGAACACGGTCGCCCGAATCGTCGCCCGCGCGGCCGAGCTTGCAGGGAACGACATCGACTACCGTCGCCTCGCCACCTACCTGAACAGGCAGAGCCTCGGCGTGACCTCGACCACGGGGGACACCAGCGCCGGTCGGGGCGACGGCATCCCGGGGCCGAACTACTACACGATGGTGCAGACCTGGGGGAAGCGGAACCGCCCCGATCTGTACGGCAGCGGCTACGTCATCGACGGCATCCCCGGTCCCGGCACATTCCGCGTGGAGGCCGCGATCTGGGCGCTGCTCAACAAGCCCGAGCCTGCACCGGTTGTGATCCCGGAACCCGAGCCAGCGCCCGTCATCGACCTCGAGCCGGAGCAGCCGGCCGAAGAACAGGAGGCACCCGTGAGCCCGACCCCTGACCCGGTGGACGACATCGTGTCGCAGCCGATCCCCGACGCCCCCGAGGGGGAACCGGAGCCGGACCCGCAACACGCGGCCCGGCGCGAGGCGCTCGTGCGTCGCATCTTCACCGCGATCGCTGACGTGATCCGCGGACGCCGCACGGTCGGCGAGCTGGCGATCGCCACGCTCCGCACGGTCGTGCCGTTCGTGTACTCGTGGGTGATCGTGTGGGCGACCACGAACGTGAGCTGGCTCGACTGGCTCGCGTACGTGCCCGCCGACATCGCGCTCGAGGCCCAGTCGGCCGCGGTGATCGCCCTCGGCACGGGTATCTACGCGCTGCTGCGGAAGCTCGCTCAGCGGTGGCCGAATCTCGAGCGGTTCCTCGGATCGGCGAAGACCCCAACCTACACGGGCTGATGGGCACGATCGCCGCTGTCCTGACCGCGCTTCTCGCGGTCGGGATTGACGACGTGAGCACATGGCGCGAGCTGATCGAGTGGGCCTGGGGAGGCATCCAGAACGCCTCCCCGTGGCTCGCTCCGCTGCTCTGGAGCCTGCTCGTGGTTGCAGCCGCCGTTCTCTGGGTCAAGGGCAAGGGCTGGCAGAAGCTCAAGGCAGCTCTCAAGTGGGCGCAACGCGCTGTCCGCGCGGTCGACCAGTTCCTCACCCTCACCGAGGACATCTCCTACATCAAGGGCCAACTACAGAACAACGGTGGCTCGACGGTGAAGGATGAAGTGCAGACGCTCGGTCGCACGGTCGCGCGCATAGAGAAGAAGGTGGATCGGGCAGCTCGCACAGCAGCCGAAGCCAAGAGGACTGCCACCACCAGCCAGAAGCTCCTGCAAGAGCACCTTTCAAGATCGACCTGAACAAGCATGACTGCGCCCCGCGCTCCAGCTCTCGAGCTGGGGCGCGGGGCGCTTTCGTCGTGCGCGCCGGAGGGCGCGACGTGTCGCGGGTGGCCGCGGGCGACGGGTCAGAGCTGAGCGAGCACCGCGTCGCGGAAGGCCTCGAAGTCGGCGGACTGCTTCTTGGTGAAGATCACGGCGTTCTCGTCGTTCGCCGCATCCTGGAGGCGACCGACGCCGCCCGAGCTGCGGCCGACCTCGCCGGAGACGCTCAGGGCGAGGAAGCCGTTCACCAGCATCGTCGCCGGCCGAATCTGCACGCCGCCGATCGAGCGCAGCGGGATTGTCTTCGCGCCCTTGTTCCCGATGCCCTTCCGGGTGATGGTGACGAGCTGGCCGTCGAAGCTCACGGAGCCGTTGACGCCCTTCGCGGTAGTGGTGTCGGTCATGGGTGCTTCCTCCTCGTGGTCGGCGCTCTACACGCTACCGGCAGCGCTACGCGGCGGCGAGAGCTGCGCGGCGCACGGCGTCGGACTCCACGCCCGTGTATATCTGCGTGGTCGCGACGCTCGCGTGGCCGAGCAACTCCTGGACTGCGCGAATGTCGCGGCCTCCGAGCTGGTAGGCGCGGGTCGCGAAGCGGTGGCGGAGCTGGTGTGCGGTCGCGCCGGGGAGCACTCGCGCGATGAGCTTGGAGACGTACTGAGCGGAAAGGTGCCCGTCGATGAGGCCGGGGAACAGCCAGCCCGGGCCGTCCGCGAAGGCGAGCAGATCGCGCGCGAGATCGTCGGGCAGCGGCACGTAGCGGATGCGGTCGCCTTTGCCGTGGACGACGAGGGACCAGCCCACGAGGTCGCGCACGAGGTCGTCAGTGTGGACGAGCGCTATCTCGCGGCACCGCAGACCGGCGTACGCGGCGAGCCGGACCATGAGGCGGGTCCGGGTGTCTGAGTCCGCGAGAGCGGCTTCCAGAGCGTCCTCCTCGGCAGGGCGCGGGACGCCCGCAGCGACGCGCACTCGAGGCAGTAGCTCCGCGGGATTGCGGTCGGTGAGTGAGTGCAGCATGGCCCAGCGGTAGAACTCGCGCATCGTGGAGCGGAAGGTCTTCATGGTGGAGCCTGACCACTCGCGGCGGTCGATGTGGTCGGTGAGGTCGAGGGTGGTCGCTGACCACGGGTCGACTTGGCTGTCGCAGGCGAAGCGGCGCAGGTGGTAGGAGCGGAGGGTGAGCGTGGGCTTCGGCGCGCCGCTTCGAGCGAGGTTCGCGAGGAACGCTTCTATCGGTTCTGTCCAGGCGGGCGGCGTGGTGATCTGAGGTTTCATCCCCGACTGTGGCACCAGGCGAAGGTGCCGCACCGTCCCCATTTCGGGTCACGCTCCGAGCTGGTTACGCTCGCGGCTGTAGTCTGCGAGGCGTCGGACCGGGGCGACCCATGATCCATCGGTCACGGGTTCAAGTCCCGTCCGCCCTACTGCTCAGACCCGTGCCGGGAGGCCTCATGACCATCGACCACGCGGTGCCCCGCGCCGCCGATTCGCGCGTCGCCGCGGTCGTTCTCGCTCTGCAGGCGCTCGCGACGCTGGTCGTGATGGGGCTTGCGGATGCTCGGCTCGACGTCCTCGTCGTCGTCGAGCCTCCGATGCTGCTGGCGGAGGCGTCGGCACCGCTCGTCTCCGGCGTACTCCTCACTCCCGAGGCGGTGCGCGGCATGCTCGCGGTACTGCTCGTGACGGCGGTGCTGCAGGCCTTTCTCGTCTACCAGCACGGTCGCTCCGGCCTCAGCGCATCGACCGCGTCGACCGCGCACTGGGTCGCCGTCTCGCAGTCGCTCGGCATCACGGTCGTCATCATCGCGCTGCTCAACGGCGCAGCGGCGGCGAGCACCATCGTGCTCGCCTACGCGCTTGCTGCCGGGGGCGGCCTTCTCGGATGGCTGCAGGATCGCGCACCCCGACGGTCGGAATCGCGCGCACGCCTGTGGCCCTTCGCCGTCCTCACCGTGCTCGTGATCGTGCCCTGGGGCGTCATCGCGCTCGTGCAGATCACCGGCCTCGTGCTCGGCGCGCCGGCGAGCGACGGCGTGCGCGCCACGACGCTCGTCGTGCTCGCGGCGACCGCCGCCTGGGCGGTCGCGGAATGGGCCATCGCCCGACCCGCCGGGGTTGCGCGCACGCCCGAGGGCGCCGCACGCCTGCGCGTGATCTCCTCCACCGGCCTCGCGAGCATTCCGGCGGGGGCGGTGCTCGTGCTCGCGCTCGTCGGGGGCTGAGCCCGCCCGCGCGTCGATTGGCGCGCATCCCGTCGCTTGGAGAGGATGTGAGCATGGCTGACACCGCACCCGCCCCGACCCCGCTCGAGCGCTACGCGACCTTTCGTGAACGGCGTGCCCTCGCCGCCGTGCAGCCGCAGGGGCCCCTCGCGCTTGTTAACACGCAGTGGGTGGATGGCGAGCAGACCATCTGGGGTGTGCCGGGCCGCTGGGCCACCGCTCCGGAGGGCGGGCTGCTCGTAACGGCGTCGCGCGAGGACGGCATCACGGTCGACGGCGAGCTCGTCGACGGCACCGTCCGCGTGCGCGGCAAGGACGACGCCGAGCCGAGCAGCATCGTCTTCGACGACCACACGACCGGCTTCGTGATCGCGGGCGAGGGCGGCACGTACGCGCTGCGCGTGTGGGATGCCCGCAGCGAGGCGATCGAGAACTTCGGGGGCATCGATGCTTTCGACTACAACCCCGACTGGGTCGTCACGGGCACCTTCCACGAGATCGAGGGCGGCACGACGGTCGGCTTCGAGCACCTCAGGGACGAGGGCACGACGCGCGAGCAGGTCGTGCCCGGCGAGATCCGCTTCACGCACGACGGCGTCGACTACGACATCGCGGCCTTCAAGGCGGGGCGCGCTCTGCAGCTCGTCTTCGCCGACGCCACCAACGGCGAGTCGACCTACAGCGTCGGCCGCTTCCTCTTCCTCGCCCCCAACGCCGACGGTTCGATCACGCTCGACTTCAACCTCGCGATCCTGCCCCCGTGCGCGTTCAGCTACAACTTCAACTGCCCCCTGCCGCCGAAGCAGAACCGCTTCCCCTTCCCCATCGAGGCGGGCGAGAAGAACGTGCTCGCGAAGGACGGCTCGCTCCTGCACTGAGCGGCCTCACGCGGCTCTCGCCCACGAGGGATGCTGCGCTCGAGCCCGGCAAGGCCGCGAGCCGAGCATCCCGCCCGCGCACCTCCACAATTCAGGAGTCGACGCGGTGCAAACCGTTTTCTCGGGCCCATGCACGGCGTGTCGCGCGGCTCGGAGCGCACGAACTCCTGAGTTGTGGAGGTGACCGGGCGGCGGGGCGCGTCGGTGCGACACGGCAGACTGAGCGCATGCCGATCGTCGTCGAGCGCCGGGGCGCGACTGTCGCGCTCGTCGACGTCGACGACTCGGGCGCGCCGCGCGACGATCGCGCGAGCACCCTCACGACGGAGGCCGAACTCCCGAGGCTGATCGCCGAGCGGGAGGCGGAGCATCCCCGCTGGGTCTGGACCGACACGGCGCGATGGTACCCGCCGCTACTCGCCGCGGGTGTGCGCGTCGAGCGCTGCCACGATCTGCGCCTCGTCGACCGTCTGCTCGCGGGCATCCAGGGGCGCGCGCCCCGCACCGACTGGGGCGCCCCGGCCGCCGCTCGACAGCGGCACGGCGACACGCTTTTCGACCTCGACAGCGACCTCGACACTAACCCCCACGGCGACCTCACCAGCGACCCCGCCGGTCACGCTGACAGCGGTGCCCCACGCTCCGATTCGGGCCAGGATGCTCCGCTCGCGCCGCCCGCCGCCGCCACCTATCGCGCCCAGCTCGCCGCGATCGCCGCGCACGCCACCGCCCGCGATCTCACCCTGCTCGCGGCGGCGGAGTCGGCCGGGGCCCTCGCCGCCGCCGAGATGACCCACGTGGGGCTCCCGTGGAGTGAGAGCGACCACGACGCTCTGCTCACGGCCGTGCTCGGGCCGCGACCTCCCGTAGGCGGTCGCCCAGCGCGCCTCGACGAGCTCGCAGCGGAGGTGACCCAGCGCCTCGGCGTCGGCCCCGTGGCGCTCGACTCGCCGACCGACCTCATCCGGGCGCTGCGTCGCGCGGGCCTCGAGGTGGCGACGACGCAGCAGCGCGAGCTGCAGCGGCTTGCGCACCCGGCGATCGCGCCGCTGCTGCAGTACAAGAGCCTCGCGCGGCTGTGGACGGCGAACGGCTGGGCGTGGCTCGACGAGTGGGTGCACGACGGCCGCTTCCGCCCGGTATTCCTGCCGGCCGGCGCGAGCAGCGGGCGCTGGGCGTCCGACGGGGGCGGCGCGCTGCAGCTGCCGCGGCAGGTGCGTCCGGCCGTGCGGGCCGATGAGGGTTGGATGCTCGTGGTCGCCGACGCGGCGCAGCTCGAGCCGCGCATCCTCGCCGCCCTTTCCGGTGACGAGGCGATGGCGCGCGCCGGCGCGGGGGTCGACCTGTACGCGGGCATGGTGGAGCGCGGCGTCGTCGACACGCGCGAGCACGCGAAACTCGGGATGCTCGGGGCGATGTACGGCGGAACGACGGGTGAGAGCGCCCGCGTGCTGCCGCGTCTCGCCCGCTCGTTCCCCGCGGCGATCGCGTTCGTCGAGGCGGCGGCCCGCGCGGGGGAGCGCGGTGGCTCCGTGACGACGCATCTCGGCCGCACCTCTCCACCGCCGAGCGCGCAGTGGCTCGACCGTCAGTCGCTCGCGGCCGCGGAGGGCGCGTCGGAGGGCATGCGGCGCGCGGCGCGCACCGATGCCCGGTCGTGGGGCCGCTTCACGCGCAACTTCGTCGTGCAGGGCACGGCGGCCGAGTGGGCACTCGCGTGGCTCGCGGGTGTGCGTCGCCGGCTGTGGGCTGCGGAGGACGGCCTGCTCGAGCGGCAGGCGCACCTCGCGTTCTTCCTGCACGACGAGCTCGTGGTGCACGCTCCCGCTGACCGGGTGGCCGATGTGGAGTCGGCGTTGCGGGAGGCGGCGGCCGAGGCGGGCCGCATCGTGTTCGGGGCCACGCCGGTGACATTCCCCGTCACGGTCGCCGCTGTGCAGCGCTACAGCGACGCGAAGTAGCGAGCGAGACCGTCAGGCCGGCGGATGCACGGTCTCCGCCGCGCGGCGGCCCCGACGACGGCGGTCGGTGCGCAGTGGCCACGGCTCGATGACGGGCAGGGAGTCGAGCCAGGCGAGCGCGGCCGAGCGCAGCAGTCGTGCGGCGTGCTCGGCGGCGGCCTGCGCCTGGCCTCCGGTGGGGTCGAGAGTCTCGCTCGAGGCGCCCGCATACGGTTCCCACAACCGACGGTAGTTGGTCACGAGTGTCTCGTGGTGGCTTCCCGGGAGGGAGAGCGCCAGGAGGATGCGCTCGACCATGTCGTGCCAATCGGCGACATCGGGCTCTGTGAGGTGCATGCGCGCCTCGATGATCCCGGCGTCGGTGAGCTCGTACAGCGGCAGATGATCCTCTGTGATGCCGGCGGAGGCGATGAGCTCGTCGCGGCGCAGCCGGTCCAGGGTCGAGTAGACCTGCCCGACGTTGAGCGGGGTGTCGCGCCGCGTGCGCTCGACGACCTCGCCGTGCAGCTGATACCCGTACGCGGGCCCGAGGGTGAGGACGGCGAGGAGGGAGTGTCGCAGC
Organism: Microcella pacifica; assembly: GCF_009371975.2. Classification (GTDB taxonomy): domain Bacteria; phylum Actinomycetota; class Actinomycetes; order Actinomycetales; family Microbacteriaceae; genus Microcella; species Microcella pacifica. The sequence continues at coordinate 171 of NZ_VIKT02000004.1, read as the reverse complement.
GTCATGGCTTCAGCCTAGGCGAGACGCCGGCCGGGCATCCCGATAATCACACTCCGAGGTGCCTCATGTAGGAATGCCCGCGAAATGGTTCCCGTGCCCCAGTTAAGTATGCCCGCGAAGCCGGGGGTCAGCTCGCGGGGCGTAGTTTGATGCCGCGGGTGGTGTCGGGCA
>NZ_VIKT02000039.1 GCF_009371975.2 Microcella pacifica | reverse complement strand
GCCCGACACCACCCGCGGCATCAAACTACGCCCCGCGAGCTGACCCCCGGCTTCGCGGGCATACTTAACTGGGGCACGGGAACCATTTCGCGGGCATTCCTACATGAGGCACCTCGGGGACCTGCATCACCGGAAACCCCGCACACCATCGATGATCGCGCGCGACACCGCCGTCGCCCGCCGAGGGGAGCATCCTCATGCGTTTGAACGCCAAGACCGCCATCGTCACGGGAGGCGCACGCGGTATCGGCCGCGCCGCCGCCGAGCTGTTCGCCGAGGAGGGGGCCGCCGTCTGGGCGGCGGACCTGAGCCTCGACGAGCCGTTCGAGCATCCCGGCATCACCTTCGTGCCGCACGACGTGACCTCCCAGGAATCCTGGGCGTCCCTCGTCGAGCGAGTGCTCGACGAATCCGGCCGCGTCGACGTGCTCGTGAACAACGCGGGCCTCGTCGGCTCCTACGAGGGCGTCGAGACCATCGACCTCGATGACTGGCGCCGCATCATCGACGTCAACCTCAACGGCGTCTTCCTCGGCACGCGAGCCGTCATCCCCGTCATGCGCGCCGGGGGCGGGGGCTCGATCGTGCACACCTCCTCCATGTGGGGCATCGTCGGCGCTGTCGGCGTCGCCGCCTACACGGCCTCGAAGGCCGCCGTGCGCTCGCTCAGCAAGAACGTCGCGCTCACCTACGCCGCCGACGGCATCCGCTCCAACTCGGTGCACCCCGGCATCATCGAGACACCCATGGTGCTCGCGCAGGACGCCGCGCTCACGCAGGGGATCGTCGACGCGACGCCCCTGCGCCGCCTCGGCACCGCGCGCGAGATCGCCTACGGGATGCTCTACCTGGCCTCCGACGAGGCGAACTACGTGACGGGCGCCGAACTCGTGATCGACGGCGGCAGCACCGCGCAGTAGGGCTCTAGCCTGTCGCGCTGCGCCGGGTGAGCTCGGCGATCGCCGCCCAGTCCCGGTCGGCGAGGGACTCGTCGGCGAGCGCGGCCGCGAACAGCTCCTCGAACACGCCGGCCATGGGCAGCCGGGCACCATGCTGCTCGGCGAGGCCCTGCGCGAGCCGCAGGTCCTTGCGCCCGAGCTCGAGCGAGAAGAACGTCGGCCGGTAGGAGCCCTCGGCGATCGCCGCGCCGTAGCCGCGGTGCGCGACGCCGCCGAACAGGGTCTCGCCGAGCAGCTCGACGACGGTCGCGGCGGGAACTCCGACGCGCTCGAGGAGCGTGATCGACTCCGCGAGCGACTGGATCGCGTGCATGATCGAGTAGTTCACGGCGATCTTGGCCGAGACCGCGACGGCGGGGTCGGGGGAGAGCCGCCACGTGCGCGAGCCCATGGCGTCGTAGAAGGGCTGCAGGCGGTCGACGTCGGCGTCGGCACCGCCGGCCAGGATGTTCAGCTCGCCGCGCTCGGCGACGACGGGGCGCCCGAGCACGGGCGACGCCACGTACGCCACCCCGGCCTGCGCGCACGTCGCGTGCAGCGCGAGAGCGGCATCCGGACTGATCGACGCCATCGTGGCGTGGACTCCGCCGCGGGCGCCCGCCAGATTCTCCGCGGTGAGGATGCTCGTGCACACGTCGTCCGTCGCGAACATCGAGAGCGACACGGGCGTCGAGAGCGCCTCGAAGGGCCGCTCGACCGCGACGGCGCCCTCCTCGGCGAGTGCGCGGACGGGCTCGGGCGATCGGTTCCACACGCGCACCTCGTGCCCCGCCTGCACGAGCCGGCGCGCCATGGGGGCGCCCATCGTGCCGAGGCCCAGGAATCCTATGGTCGTCATGATCGTCTCCTCCTCCGTGCGCGGCCGTGGCCCGGTTGTTCTCCTCCGAGCGACATCCCTGCACAATCTAGCGGTCTTGCGGCCAAGGTGTATTGTGAGACATAACACCGACAGGGCAGTCGGAGGCTGCGCGGGCTCGACCTCGTGCGATTCGCCGAGGCCCGTCGTCCGACGATTGAAGCGAAAGGGAACCCCTCCCATGGACACCACTCGACTTGCAGGCAAGAACGTGCTCATCACGGGCGCCGCGCAGGGGATGGGCGCCGCTGTCGGCAAGCACTACGCCGCGCAGGGCGCCAAGGTCTGCCTCGGCGATGTCAACCTCGAGGGCGTGCAGTCCGTCGCCCAGGAGATCATCGACGCAGGAGGAGTCGCGACCGCCGTCTCCCTCGACGTCACCAAGCGCGAGTCGGCCGCCGCGGCCGTCGCGCACACCGTCAAGGAGTTCGGCAGCATCAACGTGCTCCTCAACAACGCCGGCATCAACAAGCCGCTGTTCTTCCTCGACATCACGGAGGAGAACTGGCAGCGCATCATGGACGTCAACGCCTGGGGAACCCTCGTGTGCATGCAGGAGGCCGCGAAGCAGATGCGCGACCAGGGCAAGCAGGAGTACCCGTACAAGATCATCAACGTCGGCTCGATCCTCTCGCGCGAAGCCTTCATCGACGTCACCGTCTACACGGCGAGCAAGCACGCCGTCCTCGGCATGATCAAGGCCGGCGCCAAGTCGCTCATGGAGCACAACATCACCGTCAACGGCTACGGCCCCGGGGTCGTGCGTACGGAGATGTGGGAGCAGCTCGACAAGGATCTGGTCGAGATGGGCATGTTCGACAAGCCTGGTCAGTCGATGGACTCGATCGCGGAGAACATGATCCTCATGAAGCGGTACTCCTACCCGGAGGACGTCATCGGCACGGCGGCGTTCCTCGCGAGCCCCGACAGCGACTACATGACCGGTCAGCTGATCATGATCGACGGCGGCATGGTCATCCAGTAGCGCGACCGCAGGTTATGCGGTCGCGCGCGTGCGTGCGGCTGGGTGCGATGTCGAGCGTGGACCGCAGGTTATGCGGTCGCGCGGCTACCGCGCGTCGTCTCCGCCGCCCTCGGCCGGCGAGGGCTTGCCCTCCGCAGGGATCACGGTGTGCTCGTCCTTCCCTGCCGGATCGTCCCCCTCAGCCTGTGACGGGTTGTTGTCCCCCGTGAAGTCGTCGAGGTCGGCGTGGTCGTCAGACTTTCCCATGGTGGTTCCTCCCGTGCGTTCGATGGGTCGCTCACGGTAGGTGCGCTGTCTGAAAGAGGATGGAGGATCGCCGAACGATCGACTCGGGGGTGGGCCCCGTGGGCGCGAGCGCAGGTTGTGCGGTCACGCGTGTGCGTGCGGGGTGGGCCCCGTGGGCGCGAGCGCAGGTTATGCGGTCGCGGACGAAAAACCTGTCAGGTGGGCCCCGTGGGGCTCGAACCCACGACCCGCGGATTAAAAGTCCGCTGCTCTGCCAACTGAGCTAGAGGCCCGCTACCCCCTCAATCTACCGTGGAGCACGGCCCAGCGGGGCCGGGTAGCGTGGCCGCCATGAGCGACGACCCGAGCAATGGGCCTGCCCGGCCGCACCGCCCGGTGCGGGTACCGGCGACCGCGTTCGAGGGCATCGAGGGCGGGCTCGACCCCGCCGTCGAGCTCCGCATCGCCCACGACAGCGCCCGCGCTCTCGTGCATCGCGTGCGCGAGAGCGACGACCCCGACCTCGTGGAGCGCATGGTCGCCTACACGGACGAGCACGGGCTCGACACGCTCGCCGAGCTGTGGGCGCGGGCGAGCGCGCGGTCGCTGCCGGGTGCGCTGTGGCGGCTGTCTCTCTTGCGCGCGCTCATCCGGCAGGACCCTCTCGGCACGTCGCTGCTCTTCCAGCGCGGTAGCGAAGTGCTCGCGACCGCCGACGTCGTCGTCGCGGGCGCCGAGTCCCCGACCGGCCCGGAGGAGATCCGCGTGCTCGCCGACCAGGTGCTGCACGGCGCCTACGTGGGCGACTTCGCGATCGCCCTGGAGCGCGCGGCATCGTTCTGCCGCACGGCATCCGCCGGCGCGGCCGATCTCGCCGACGACGCGGATGCCGCGGTCGACGACGTGCGAGCCGTGGAGCTGACGAGCCGGGCATCCCGCCTCGCGACGAGCGCGGAGGACTTCGCCGCGTGCGCGCGCCTCGAGCGCCGCGGCTCCCTCGACTGACGCCGTCCGGGCATCCGGCGCCCGTTCACGGCTCGACGGGCGCGCCGACCGAGCCTGAGTGCGAGCGGAATACGCCGCGCGGAGCCCTCGTTACACTGGAACAGCCGGGCCGCAGTAACCCCGGGCTCCACTATTCGCCGCTTCGAGCGGCCACGCGCCGAGAGGCGTTCTGCGGCCCGGTTTTTCTGTGCTCGCATGGGCCCGTGGCCCGCCCGCCCGCGCTCGCCTCAGTCGCTCCGCGCCCGGCTCGCGCCCGCCCCGCGAACCTGACAGAGACCTGAGCACTTGCGCCCCCGGCAAACCCCGGGCCCCAGGGTGCCGAACACCGGGCATGTCAACCACAGCACGGGAATCCCGCCCCCGCCTCACCGGCCTCGCCGCGGCGCTGACGCTCCCGGCATTGCTGATCGCCCTCACCGGATGCTCGGGCTCGATGCCCGGCGCCTCCGACGAGCCGAGCGAGACCAGCGAGCCGAGCGCGTCCGCACCCGCGGAGGAGTCGATGGAGCAGGGCGACGACGAGGTGATCACGATCGGGCTGCAGTTCATGCCGGAGACGATCACGGTGCCCGTGGGCACGACAGTGACCTGGCGCAACGGCGAGACCATCGGGCACACCGTCACTTCGGGTGCCTGGGGCGACGTGAACGAGAGCACCGGGTTGCGGGGATCCCAGACGGCTGACGGCCTGTTCGATCACGCGCTTGCGCCGATGGGACAGGAGGGGGACACCTTCTCGTTCACCTTCGATGAGGCCGGCGAGTATCCGTACTTCTGCCAGCCGCACCTGACCATGAACGCCATGGTCATCGTCGAGGAATAGCCGACCCCTGCACCGCACGACACCTGCACGATCAACTCACTGAAGGAGACACATCATGCGCAAGACCACCGCATTCGCCGGGCTCGGCCTCGCCGCCGCCCTCGTCCTCACCGGATGCTCTGCCACGGCCGAGGAGCCGATGGACGAGTCCATGTCGGAAGAGCCCGCCGTCGTCGACACCGTCAACAGCGATGGCGCCGCGCTGCGCGCCCAGCTGACGGCGCTGCTCGCCGACCACGTGTACCTCGCCGGTGCCGCGATCGACCAGGCGCTCGCCGATGGAGGCGACCTCGAGACTGCCGACGTGCAGGCCGCTGTCGCGACCGTCGACGAGAACTCGGTGGAGATCGCCGCGCTCGTCGGCTCGGTCTACCCCGACGCCGAGCAGCCGTTCCTCGACTCATGGCGCTCGCACATCCCGTTCTTCGTCAACTACACGCTGGGCAAGGCGACGGGTGACGAGGAGATGGCGGCGCAGGCTGTCGAGGACCTCAACGGCTACGCCGTGTCCTTCGGCCAGCTGATCAACTCGGTCGTTCCCGAGCTGCCCGCCGAAGCCGTTCAGGGTGAGCTCGAGATGCACGCCGTCTCGCTGCTCGCGGCGATCGACGCGAACCTCGCCGGTGACCCCGAGTACTTCAGCCTCCTCAAGGAGGCCGCGGGCCACATGCCGATGACCGCCACGGCTCTCGCCGGTGGCATCGCGGCGAACGCCGGTATCGAGTAACAACTGGTTTCCTCCGGGCCGGGGGTGAGGGGCACTGCGCCTCTCGCCCCCGGCCTTTCTCGTTTCGTCTCCGTCGACGCACCTCCCACCGAAAGGAGCAGAGCCATGCGAGTTCTGCGCATCGCCCTCTACGCCCTCACGGGCGCCGGTCTCATCGTCAACGCCGTCATCCACCTGCAGCTCGCGGCGACCTTCGACGCGGTCGCGGGCCCTCTGCTGAGCCAGGGCGACCTCTTCCGCATTCAGGCCGCGGCGGGCATCCTCGTCACCGTCGCCCTCGTGATCGCGCGCCGCGCCTGGGTGGCGGTCATCGCGGCCGTCATCGCCCTCGGCGGGCTCGGGATGCTCGTGCTCACGACCCTCGTGCCCCTCGACCTCACCGCCCTGGGGCTGCCGGCGATCTTCGAGCCGGTGTGGTACTCCGACAAGGTGATCGCGGCTCTCGCGCAGGGCCTCGCGGCGCTCACCGCTGCGGCGCTCGTCCTCGTCGAGCGCCGCCGCCGTGCGGCCGTCGCGCACACTCCCTAGACGATATGGGTCTTCGGTCCGGTTCTTGAGGCTGGGGCCTCGATTCGAGTAGTCGTGGGTTGCCAGCCTGTGGGGGCTGGCCTATCCACCAGGCGAATGGAGGCCCCAGTTGAGAATCCAGCGTACGAGCGTCGGTCTGGACGTGCACGCGCGCAGCGTTGTGGCATGCGCGATCGACGAGGACACCGGGGAGGTGCTCCGCCACCGTTTCGGCTACGACCCGGCTGCCGTTGTGGAGTGGGTGCGGTCGCTGCCCCAGCCGGCGGCGGTGACGTATGAGGCTGGGCCGACCGGGTTCGCTCTGGCCCGCCTATTCACTGCCTCCGGCATCGAGTGTGTCGTGGCGGCGCCGTCGAAGTTGCAGCGCCCGGTCGGGGATCGGGTCAAGACCGACGCGCGGGACGCGATGCACTTGGCAAGGCTGCTGCGGTTGGGGGAGATCGTCGCGGTTGCCGTGCCGTCGATCGAGCAGGAAACCGCGCGCGACTTGGTGCGAGCCAGAGAAGACAACCGAGGTGAGCTGATGGCCGCCCGGCATCGACTCTCGAAGCTGCTGCTGCGCCACGGGATCATCTATGACGGCAAACAGGCGTGGACCGGCGCGCATGATGCCTGGCTTCGCCGGCAGAGGTTCGACCATGCAGGACTGCAGGCCGCGTTCGATGCCGACTACGAAGCCGTGCAGCAGGTGCGCGCCCGCAAAGACCGACTCGACGCGATCATCGAGCAGATGGCCACCACCAGTGACTACGCGCCCGTGGTGCGACGCCTGGGGTGCCTGCGTGGGATCTCGACCTTGACCGGGTTCGGCCTCGCGGTCGAGATCGGCAACTGGGAGCGCTTCACGGGATCCAGCATCGGCGCGTTCGTCGGGCTGGTGCCCTCGGAGCACTCCTCCGGGCAGTCCCGCTCCCAAGGCTCGATCACCAAGACCGGCAACACTCACGCCCGACGCCTGCTGGTGGAAGCGGCCTGGCATCACCGCAAGGCGTATCGTCCCGGCGCCGTGATGCAGGCCCGGTGGGCTGCCGCGCCCAGCCTTGCCGCGTCCCGCGGCGACGACGGCAACCGGCGCCTGCATCACAAATGGCAGCACTTCACCGCACGCAAGAAGCGGCCCACGATCGCCAACGTCGCCATCGCCCGCGAGCTCGCCGGCTGGTGCTGGTCCCTGGCCGTGATGCCCGACTGACCTGGGCCCCCTGACCTGTCGGCAAAGGCAACGGGTGACGGCAGCGCGAGGAGCGACCCGCGGAACAGCTATGAGCAGCCCGCCTACGGGCAGGCGACGCTCGATCCTAGACAAGCGGAACCGCTCCAGCCGAACAGCACGTCCTGCGGTATCCAACCCGCGCATATCAGTCTGACCGCGCGTCGCCCACGACACGCACGACACCCACGCGACCTGCGCCGACCACACGAAAGAGCGCCCGGAGCATGATCACTCCGGGCGCTCTTTCCCCTGCCACTTGACAGGAACAACTCACATATCAGCTGTAGTGCCCAGGGACGTTGTTTGGTCTGGACGTCCTGACATAGCGAGAACCTCCGAGGCAGAGTGGAGCTGCTTACTGCTTCCGCTCTGAACCAAGGAGGTTCTCGTGTCCCACGGTAATGCTGCTCTGACTCCTCGCCAACGGCTTCGCCTTGCTCGGCAGGTTGTCGATGATGGCTGGTCGATCTCCGCCGCTGCCGACTATTTTCGCGTGTCCTATCCGACGGCGGCGAAGTGGGCCAAACGGTATCTCGAGCTCGGCCCTGAAGGCATGGCCGATCGCTCCAGCCGACCTCACACGCATCCCAACAAGACGCCGCAGCTGGTGGTGAAGAAAATCGTGCACTTGCGCATCAAGAAGCGCCTGGGCCCGGTGCAGATCGCTGGCCGGCTCGAACTGCCGGCCTCGACCGTGCATGCGGTTCTGGTGCGCTGCAAACTGAACCGCCTCTCGCACGTGGACGTGAAGACCGGAGAGCCGGCTCGCCGCTACGAGCACGACAAGCCCGGGGCGATGATCCACGTCGACGTGAAGAAGCTGGGCAACATTCCCAACGGCGGCGGTTGGCGGTTCGTGGGCCGCGAGCAGGGCCGGCAGAACCGACGATCAACACCCGGGCTGGCACGCAGCAAGCACCACCACGTGCTCATGCGACATGCCTTCGTTCACACCGTCATCGATGACAACTCTCGCGTGGCCTACGCCGAGATCCACGACGACGAGACCGCGGCCACCGCAATCGGGGTCTTGCGTCGGGCGACGTCGTGGTTCGCTGATCGCGGCGTGACTGTCGAACGCGTTCTCTCCGACAACGGTCCCGCCTATCGGTCACACGCCTGGCGAGATGCTTGCCTGGAGCTCGGCATCAAGCCGAAGAGGACCCGCCCCTACCGGCCGCAGACCAACGGCAAGATCGAACGGTTCCACCGCACCATGGCCGACGGGTGGGCATTCACGAAGCACTACAACTCCGGGTCAAGTCCCTGGAAGTGGTGTAACGGCTGATCCTTCGCTTTATGCGCTGAGTGCGATGAAGGTGTCGGCGACCACCTCGCTTTCGGTGTCGGGCAGGACGCGCATGCGGGAGCGGG
>NZ_VIKT02000038.1 GCF_009371975.2 Microcella pacifica | reverse complement strand
CCCGCTCCCGCATGCGCGTCCTGCCCGACACCGAAAGCGAGGTGGTCGCCGACACCTTCATCGCACTCAGCGCATAAAGCGAAGGATCAGCCGTTACACCACTTCCAGGGACTTGACCCTAATGGCGCGTAACGCCATGCACAACAGCACCGACCTTGCCCCGCACCTGGAACAGCGCGGGATCACCCTGTCGTCAGCCCAGATTTGGAGACTCGTCACCCAACGCCCTGAACGCATCTCTATCCAGATGCTCTCGGCACTTTGCGACATCTTCCACTGCTCCCCCGCCGACTTGATTTCGGTCACCGCGGTCGATGAAGCCGCAAGGATTCAGGTCAATCAGCGGCCAGCCAGCGAACTCCCTGAGTCGCGACATCGGCCACGACGCGCTCGCATAATCCGCGATGGCGACTGAGCAACTGCCGCCCCGCAGGCCACGTGGACGCCCTCGGGATACAGGCGACAAGCTCTGTCCACGTTGCGAGCGTGCGACCACCCGACTCGAATCGCTGTCCCCCGGCCACGTCTTCTGCCGTAGCTGCATCGAGACCGCACTCCACACACACGGAACATGCCCCGGCTGCACCACCGACACACTCCTTCCCGGATTGGACTCAGAAGGACAGTCGATCTGCTCAGATTGTGCCGGCTACACGCGCAACTTCACCTGCTCGCGATGCTCGAAGGAGCGGGCGCCGTACCGGAGAGGGCTCTGCGAGTGGTGCTCTCTCGCCGACGACCTCGATTTAGTGTTGCAGCCCTCGGCCTTCAGCCCCGAGTCTGCGTTCGGCAGCGCGTTGCGAAGTCACCTGCTCGAAGCCGCAAGGCCGAGGAGCATCGTGCGATGGCTGCAGAACGTTCAAGTAAGGGACCTGCTCTCCGGCCTCGCCCGAGGCGACGTCGACGCCACGCACGAATCTCTCGACCAACTGCCCCAAAACGCCTCCCTTGCGCATATCCGCGCGCTGCTGATTGACCGTGGCCAGCTCCCGTCACGCGACGAAGCATTGGCGCGATTCACCGCCTGGATTCCGATGAAAATTGACACCGTTCGCGCACCTGAAAGCCGAGACGCTCTTCGCCGCTTCGCAACTTGGCATCACTTGCGCCGTGTTCGGATGAGCGCTGAAAAGGATCGAGGCGCCACGTCTGCTGCCCACAACGCAAAGCAGGAGATCACTGTTGCAGCCAACTTTCTCAACTGGCTCGGGGATCGCGGAACGGCATTGAGCTCGTGCGGACAGGAACACATCGATCTCTGGGTCAGCAACGGTCCGACGACCCGCTACACGGTCAGGAACTTTCTCACCTACACGGCCGCAAGCCAGCTATCTCGTTCGCTCGTCGTTCCGCGCCGAACCGTGAAATCGATTCGCCGAGTTGACAAGCTCGAGCGCATCGAAATGATCCGACGCATCCTGGATGACAGATCGCATCCAACCTCGCATCGCCTCGCTGCACTTCTGCTGCTGATCTTCGGCCAACCCATCACCCGCATCGTGAGCATGACCATCGACGATTTCAACCTTGCGGACACAGGCGCGCAAATTCGGTTCTCTGACGACTGGATCGAACTGCCTCCTGCTGTCGCGAAGCTTGTGGCTGATCATCTAGAGAACCGCGCACCGACGATGACACGAGCGGTCGATCAAAGCCACTACGTGTTCCCAGGGTCTCGCCCAGGTCAGCACATCCATCGCGATTCGCTGAAAACAGCACTCAACCGGCTGGGAATCGACCTGCTCGGCACCAGAAACACAACCCTCGACGAACTTGTAGCCGCCATGCCCAGCCCGTTGGTGGCAGATTCGCTGGGCTTCAGCTACTCCGCCCTGGCTCAGCACGAAAGCTTCCAGGGTCTGCGCTTTGAGAGGTACGTCGCCGGCCGGTACTCCGACTGACATCGATATCTTCCACACAAGGCGATCTCGCTCCGCCGCAGCAAGATGAACTCCTGGTGTTGTTCTCCGACTGGAAACGCAGGACGAGCGATCTCATCAACCAGATCTCACATTTGGAGACTTGTTTCGAACCCACACGACGGTCAACTCGATTGAACAATTATCCTGCTCGTCAACTGCGTCGATGTCAGCGATGAGTGTCGCGTGAAGGCGCTCCAAACGGGGGCGATGATGAGCGACCAGAGCGCTCCGGCTAATTCGGATCAAGCCTCATTAAGGCTTGCCCCCCGAAGACGTATGGCCTTAGCCTCAGAGGCATCTAGGGTTGAAAATCGCGGTGGGGAGTATGGACATGAGCGTGACACTCCGTCAAGGGAAGCCACGAGGTCTGATCGGAATAGCGATCACCGCTGGCCTTATCTTGTCGCTGGGCGTGGGGGGACCGGCGTCAGCGAAAGTGACGCCGGTAGAGGACCTTCCAGAGTTCCCAGCATTGGAAGCCTTGTTTGACGGCAACAAATCAGCAACGGTGGTCCAATACTCGGTACAGGCAGGCGACTATCGCGGCCCGAGTGGTGAGCGAGTGACCGTCCAAGCGTCCGCTACATACGTTTGCAAGCTGACTGTTGACAATCCGCATTGGTCAACTGGAGCCCGAAGCGTCATTACGAAGCCGCGCGTTCAATGCAAAGGTCCAACAAGTACTATTCCAATGCGCGTTTACGGGGTACTCGCGAGGACGACAACCAACAGCATCCCTTCGTTGGTCGTAGTCGCAAGCTCGGACTACATTCAGAACGTGACGGTTACAAGCGCCACAAACTGGGGCCCTCTTGCTACTTGGTACGTTCCCGCGCAGACTAGCTCTCAGAAGATAGCCCGAGGGGCATACTTCCGCGGCGCTGCCTCAGCAAGCCCGGCGCCGCCTCTGGTTCCATTTTCTGTTCCGGGTGCTGCCTCGGCGTTCTTGTGGGTGCCATAGCGCGCGGCTAGCCGCCGCCTATGTTGATTTCGCTCTAGAACGGGTTGCGTGCAAAAGCCCTAGTCCAGGCCCCCCCTTCGCGGGATACTCCATGTAGAGGACGAAATCACGGCCGTCGCGTCCAGCCCAATCCAGCGCATCAATGACGGAATCGGCTCCATTTAGCTGCCGTTCGTCAACGGAGCCATCGTCGAAAAAAAAGTAGACCCGGTAAACCGGAGCATCGATCTCCTCAACTACATCCCGCGGGTCTATCCCGATTGACTTCACTTTGCCTCCGCGCATGGAGCCAATCATGTACCTCGATCTACAAGTCCTGCAAGCAGTAGCGGCCTCCGCCGGAGTCGCTCGAGGCCATTGAGCTTGGAGTTCAAGACACCGAATCGCAAGACTTTCGTGACGGGCTTCACCCGAATCCGAGCCGCGGTCGCATTCGCGTGACGGAACGTCGCGGCGACGAATCCCCAAGACGGGCTAACCGCGACTCACAGGCTACGGCTATTCGGCCTTGGTTCCGCACGAAGGCTTCCGGGGTCTGCGGTTTGAGCGATACGTCAGCGGCCGACTCTCCGACAGAATGCGGTGATTTCTACTCAAAGTGATTTCGCTCATCCCCAACAGCCCCAATTTGGCATCCGGAGGGTGCGTCAGCCGGGTCTAGAGTGACGCTCATGAACACCTCCCCTGACTTCGGACCATTCGCCGCAGTGGGCATCCTGGGCCTCGTGCTCTGGCTCGTCTTCACCGCCGGCATCATCGTGCTGTCGGTGTGGATCACCTACACGGTGATCTGGCGCGCCGTGCGCCGAGGGATGCGTGAGTTCTACTCACAACGTCCTGAGCTCCGGTAGTCGTCGACACAGGGGCTAAAGAGGTACGGCCGGGTCGGCGACTACATCGTGGTCGCGGGCACGTAGCGCTCGGCTCGCGTGCCCGACGTGAACTCGATGACGTCGACGAGCCGAAGGTCGAGCGGCGCAGAGAGTCCCTCGAACAGTCGCGGCCCGTGACCCACGAGCGTCGGGTACACGACGAACTCGTACTCGTCGATGAGCCCGGCGTCGGCGAGAGCCAGCGGTAGCGTGACGCCACCTACGTACAGCCCCTCCCCTGGTTGCTCCTTCAGCGTCCTGACCGCCTCGACCGGATCGCCGTCGATCAGTTCGGTGTTCCAGCCGTCCGGTTCGCGCGTGCTCGAGACGAGGTACTTCTTGACCTCAGTGATCGACTCCTGGAACGGACGCATCCACGGCGGCAGGTCGTCGGCGGTGCGCCAGAACTCCATGAGCTCGTAGGTCGTACGACCGAGAATGATCGCGTCGGCGCGGTCAATGGTCTGCGCCGCGTGCTGATGGGACTCCTCGTCGGGATGGCCCGTCATATGGTCGACGCAGCCGTCGAGCGAGACGGTGATCGAGTACCGGAGCAGTCGCACTCGCTCAGAATGGCACGAGGTCGCGGTCCCCGCCAGGTATCCCGGGGCCCGGGAGGCCCTGCGCGGTAATGTGCGGGGCATGGCCACGGCACCCGTAACGCTCGAACGCGTCACCCGCATGACCGTGGCGAGTGTGTATCCGCTCTACCTCGCCAAGCTCGAACGAAAGGGCCGCACGAAGCCGGAGCTCGACGAGGTCATCACGTGGTTGACGGGGTTCGACGAGGCCACGATCGCCCAGCTGGTGCGCGACGAGGTGACGTTCGCCGAGTTCTTCGATCGTGCGACCCTTAACGCGAATGCATCGCTCATCACAGGAGTGATCTGCGGCGTGAGGGTCGAAGAGATCGAAGAACCCCTCATGCAGCGTGTGCGCTACCTCGACAAGCTCGTCGATGAGCTCGCCAAGGGCAAAGCCATGGAGAAAGTGCTGCGGCACTGAGGTATGCCGACACGCTGTCCCTGCCTCAGCGGACTGCCCTACGACGAGTGCTGCGGCCGACTGCACCGCGATGAGGCGCTTGCTGCGGCCGACTGCACCGCGATGAGGCGCTTGCTGCGACCGCAGAGCAGCTCATGCGCTCGCGCTTCTCAGCCTTCGCGGTCGGCCATGCCGACTACCTGCTCGAGTCATGGCATCCGTCGACGCGGCCGGCGGCGCTCGAGCTGGATTCCGAGCTGCGCTGGTATCGGCTCGACATCACGGAGCGCAGCGGCGGAGGGCCGCTCGACTCTGAGGGCACCGTCGAATTCGAAGCGCACTACCGCTCCCCCGCCGGCGCCGGGTCGCAGCGCGGGAACAGTTGCTTCGTCCTCGAGGACGGGCTCTGGAACTACCTCCGCGCGCGTAGCTGACGCGCACTCATCTCAGCTCGGCCCCGACTGCGTCGCGCGTGCCCACGCATCGAGCTTCGCCGCAGCACGCCCCGAGTCGACCGCCTCGGCCGCGACCGCGAGCTGCTCGCCGAGGCGCTCTACGAGCGGCCTGCGCACCTGATCGGGATCCTGTGCGAGAGCGAAGGAGACGAGTCCCGCCGCGGCGTTGAGCAGCACGATGTCGCGCACCGGGCCCGACTCCCCCGCGAGGACCGCGCGCGCGAGACCCGCGTTGTGCTCGGGCGTCGACCCCAGCAGGTCGTCGATCTGCGCTGTCGCGATCCCCAGCTCACTCGGGTCGAGGTCGTGCTCCGTCACCGAGCCGCGCGAGACCTCCCACACGTGCGAGTGCCCCGTGGTCGTGAGCTTGTCGATGCCGTCATCGCCCCGGTAGAGCAGCGCGGTCGCGCCGCGCGTGCGGAACACGCCCACCATGAGCGGCACCCGATCGAGGTGCGCGACCCCGACGGCCGAGGCCTCGGGGCGGGCCGGATTGCACAGCGGGCCAAGAATGTTGAAGACCGTGGAGACGCCGAGCTCGCGCCGCGCAGGGCCTGCGTGCCGGAATCCCGGGTGGAACGTCGGCGCGTGCAGGTAGGTGAGCCCCACCTCGTCGAAGACGCGCGCCACCCCCTCGGGGTCGAGCTCGAGGTCGATGCCGAGCACGCCAAGCACATCCGAAGCGCCCGAGGCCGAGCTCGCACCCTTGTTCCCGTGCTTGGCGACGGGCACGCCGGTCGCCGCAACCACGATGGAGGCGATCGAGGAGACGTTGACGACCGCGCCGTACGGGTCGCCTCCGGTACCGACGATGTCGAGAACCATGGGCGGGATGCTCACCTCACGTGCATGGGTGAGCGCAGCATCCCGAAACCCCACGATCTCATCGACCGTCTCGCCCTTCGCCCGCAACGCGATGAGGAAGCCGGCCAGTTGCGCCTCGGTGACCTCCCCCGACATGACCTGGCGCATCGCCCAGGACGCATCGGCGATCGAGAGATCCTCACGCTCGAGCAGTCGAGTGAGCAGAGTCGGCCAGGTGAGCGTCGCAGGCATGGCCCCAGGCTACTGAATCGGCGCCATTGGGCATGTCGTCGGGCTCAAACCATCAGGATCATCGGTCATAATGGGTGAGTGACCAGCACCTCTCTCTCCAGCTCGCTCAGCGCGCCCACGATCAACCGACCGAACGTCGTCGCCGTGGGCACGATCGTCTGGCTGGGCAGCGAAGTCATGTTCTTCGCGGGCCTGTTCGCCATCTACTTCACGCTCAGGTCGACCTCCCCCGACCTGTGGACGGCGGGAACCGAGAAGTTAAACATCCCGTTCGCGGCGACGATCACGACCGTCCTCGTGTTGTCGTCCGTCACCGCGCAGTTCGGCGTATTCGCCGCGGAGCGCCTGCAGCCGCGCCGCACCGGGTGGAAGCCCACGCAGTGGGGCATGATCGAGTGGTTCTTCCTCACCTACGCCATGGGCGCGGTATTCGTCGCCGGTCAGGTCTACGAGTACTCGGTGCTCGTGAGCGAGTTCGTCACCCTCAACTCCGACGCCTTCGGCTCGGCCTTCTACCTCACGACCGGCTTCCACGGATTGCACGTCACCGGCGGTCTCATCTCCTTCCTCCTGGTGATCGGCCGCGCGTATGCCGTGAAGATCTTCACACATCGGGATGCGACCAGCGCGATCGTGGTCTCCTATTACTGGCACTTCGTCGACGTGGTCTGGATCGGCCTGTTCCTCGTCATCTACATCCTGCAATAGCCAGCTTCACTCCGCACCGCTTCGACGAGACTCCCCCGAGAGACGAAAAGAGACGCACCACACCATGGCACTCTCCTCAACAGCCTCCTCCCGACGAGCCGGTCGACGTAGCCCCTTGGTCACCACCGCTCTGCTGGTCGCGGGTTTGCTCGCCACCGGTGGTGTGTACGCCTTGGTCGCGACTTCGGCCTCTGCCGACACGCGTGCGGCGAGTGCCCAGCTTGTCGATGAGGGCGGCAAGCTCTTCGCCGCGAACTGTGCGACCTGCCACGGCCTCGCAGCACAAGGAACCGCGGCAGGGCCGAGCCTCATCGGCGTTGGTGCTCTCGCCGTCGACTTCCAGGTCGGCACCGGGCGCATGCCGCTGGCCGCCTCCGGCCCCCAGGCCGACGTCAAGCCCGTGCAGTTCACCCAGGAGCAGATCGACGCGATGGCGGCCTGGGTCGCCGAGCTCGCACCGGGCCCCGCCATCCCTGCCGACCGCTACCTCGCCGGCGACGGCGACGCGGCCAACGGAGCCCAGCTCTTCCGCACCAACTGCGCCATGTGCCACAACGTCGCGGGCGCGGGTGGTGCGCTGACCGAGGGCAAGTGGGCGCCGGGGCTGTCGAACATCGATCCCGTGCACGTCTATGCGGCCATGGTCACCGGCCCCCAGAACATGCCCGTCTTCAGCGACCTCAACCTCTCCCCCGAGGACAAGAACGACATCATCACCTACCTGCGGTACCTCGATGAGAACCCGTCAGTCGGCGGTTTCGACCTCGGCAGCCTGGGCCCCGTCTCGGAGGGCCTCTTCATCTGGATCTTCGGCCTCGGAGCACTCGTCGCGGTGACGATCTGGCTCACCGCCAAGTCCAACTGAGCCGCGACACATACCTGACGAGAGGATTGGCAATGGCGGAGGTTCACGACGGAGCCGCGGGCTCGGAGGTCGAGAAGCACGAGACTGCGGCGCCCGCACCGGCGACCGCGGTCGTGCGTGCCGATCGCATCCCCAACCCCGGCTTCCCGCCGGAGCGCCTGAGGGTCACCGATCTCGACCCGAAGAAGGAGAAGCAGGCGGAGCGCACCGTGAGCGGGCTCTTCCTGCTGTCGATCGTGGGCAGCATCATCGCCGTCGTCGCGTACATCGTGCTCCCCATCGAGGAGGGCAACCCAGGCTCGGTCCGCCTCAACAACCTCTTCCTCGGCGTCGGCATCACCCTCGGCCTCCTCGGCATCGGCATCGGTGCCGTGCACTGGTCGAAGGCGCTCATGCACGGCCACGAGCTCGTCGAGCAACGCCACCCCACGCGCGGCAGCGACGAATCGCGCACGCGCGCCGTCGAGATCTTCCGCGAGTCCAACAAGGAGTCGGGCTTCACGCGTCGCAGCCTCGTGCGCAACACCCTCATCGGTGCTCTCGTGGCCACGCCGATCCCCGCAGTCGCCCTGTTCCGCGACCTCGCGCCAGAGGAAGACCCGATCGCGCTCCTCAAGCAAACGATGTGGGAGGAGGGCACGCGCCTCGCCCTCGATCCCTCGGGCGTGCCCATCCGGGCTTCCGACGTCACCATCGGCTCCGTGTTCCACGTCATTCCCGAGGGCCTAGCCGAGCTCGAGTCGCACCGCCTGGAGGAGAAGGCGAAGGCCGCCGTGCTCCTCATGCGCCTCCCTCCGGACGAGCTCAACATCCGCGAGGGCCGCGAGACCTGGTCGTACGACGGCATCGTCGCCTACTCCAAGATCTGCACGCACGTGGGGTGCCCCGTTGCGCTGTACGAGCAGCAGACGCACCACCTGCTGTGCCCCTGCCACCAGTCCCAGTTCGACGTCGCGAACCACTGCGAGGTCATCTTCGGGCCGGCGGCACGCCCTCTTCCCCAGCTCCCGATCACTGTGGACGACGAGGGTTACCTAGTCGCGCGACGCGACTTCGAAGAACCTGTGGGACCGAGTTTCTGGGAGCGTGAACTGTGAGCACCACTGCCGCTGCACCCGCCACCGGGTCGACCGAGGCCGTGCCGTCGCGCGGCATGCGGTTCACCGGCTGGGCGGCGAATTACGTCGACGAGCGGACGAGCGCGTCCACGGCCGTCAAGGCCCTGGGGCGCAAGATCTTCCCCGACCACTGGTCGTTCATGCTCGGCGAGGTCGCTCTCTACAGCTTCATCGTCATCCTCCTGAGCGGCACCTTCCTCACCTTCTTCTTCGACCCCTCGATGACCGAGGTCGAGTACGAGGGCTCCTACCTGCCGCTCAACGGCATTCCGATGTCCGTCGCTTACGCGACCTCGCTCGACATCTCGTTCGAGATCCGCGGCGGACTCCTCATGCGCCAGGTCCACCACTGGGCCGCACTGCTGTTCGTCGCCTCCATCGGCTTACACATGCTGCGCGTGTTTTTCACGGGTGCCTTCCGCAAGCCGCGCGAGCTCAACTGGATCGTCGGCTTCCTGCTCTTCGTCATGGCGATGGCGCTGGGCTTCACGGGCTACTCGCTCCCCGACGACCTCCTCTCGGGCAACGGCCTGCGCATCATCGACGGCATGATCAAGGCGGTTCCCGTCGCCGGCGGCTGGATCTCCTACCTGCTGTTCGGCAACGAGTTCCCCGGCACCGACATCATCCCGCGCCTCTACGTGCTCCACATCATGCTGCTGCCGGCGATCACGATCGCTCTCATCGGTATTCACATGGTTCTGCTCGTGGTCAACAAGCACACTCAGTTCGCCGCGCCGGGCCGCACCAATGACAACGTCGTGGGCGCCCCCGTCATGCCGGTGTTCGCCGCCAAGGCCGGTGGGTTCTTCTTCATCGTCTTCGGCGTCATCGTGCTGATCGCGTCATTCTTCACGATCAACCCGATCTGGAACTACGGGCCGTACGACCCCTCCCCCGTCTCGGCCGGCACCCAGCCGGACTGGTACATCGGCTTCGCGGACGGCGCCTTGCGACTTATCCCGTCGAACCTGGAGTCGGTCATCTTCGGCTACACCTGGTCGTGGGGTGTGCTCATCCCGTTGGTCGGCCTCGTGCTGTTCCTCGCCGTCGTGGCGCTCTACCCGTTCCTCGAGGCATGGGTGAGCGGCGACAAGCGCGAGCACCACATCGCTGAGCGCCCTCGCAACGCCCCAGCCCGCACCGCCATCGGCGCCGCCGGCGTGGTGTTCTACGCCGTGCTGTGGGCTGCTGCGAGCTCCGACCTCATCGCGACGCACTTCCGGCTGTCGATCGAGGGGGTGATCCTCGCCCTGCAGACCCTCGCCATCGCGGGCCCCATCATCGCGTACCTCGTCACGAAGCGCGTGTGCCTCGCCCTGCAGCGCAAGGATCGCGAGATTGCCCTGCACGGGTTCGAATCGGGCCGCATCGTGCGCCTGCCCGGCGGCGAGTACATCGAGGTGCACGAGCAGCTCGACGACTACGAGCGCTGGAAGCTAGTGAGCTACGAGGAGTACCAGCCGCTCATGGTCCGACCGGACGACCGCGGACGCATCACCGTCCGTCAGCGCGTCCGTGCCGGTCTCTCGCGCTGGTTCTTCGAAGACCGCATCGCGCCCGTCACGGTGCGCGAGCTGGAGCAGCAGAAGCACTAGGCACGCTTCACGAGAAGGGGGTCCCCGCCCCCCGGCGGGGCAACCCCCTTCTGTGTCCGCTAGACGAAGAACTCCAGCTCGACCTCGTCACGCAGCGAGGCTACGAGTTGCTCGACGATGAGCGACCGCTCCTGCGCCGTTGCCTGTTGCTGCAGCTGATCGCGCACATCCTCGAACGGTGGAATCACCTCCGCGGCCGCGCCTGACTCCTCCTGCTGGGCGAGGACGGCCTCGTAGAGCTCGCGTAGCTCGTCCTCTGTGAACGTGAGCTCACCGACCTCCGTGGCGATCACCGCGTCGATCGTGGCCTGTGCCGTAAGTTCCTCTCGAGCCGGCTCCTCATTCAGACCCTGCTTAGCGAGCAGGTCGAACAGCTCCTCCACGGAGCCGAGCTGATTCTGCGCGGCCAGCGTCTCCGCGAGGCGATCAACGTCGGCCTCCGACGCCTCGATCCCCTCTCGTTCCGCTTACCGCTCCAGCAGTTCGACGGTGACGAGGTTCTCCGCCACCTCGCGCTGCAGAGCTGACTCGTCGACCGGCACCCCGGTCTGCTGAGCCTGCAGCGATGCTTGCGCGTACTGAGCCCTGATCCACCGAGCGGGTCCGCTTTCGCGTGGGTGTGGGAGCAGCGAAATGTCCTTCTGACCGGGGAGAATGGGGGTGTTGAAGCCAGATTCATGCCGAGCCGGAAGGACACCTC
>NZ_VIKT02000037.1 GCF_009371975.2 Microcella pacifica | reverse complement strand
TGCCCGACACCACCCGCGGCATCAAACTACGCCCCGCGAGCTGACCCCCGGCTTCGCGGGCATACTTAACTGGGGCACGGGAACCATTTCGCGGGCATTCCTACATGAGGCACCTCGGATGTACCCGGCCATGAGGTTGGTGGCGTTTCCGGTCTTGTGAAAGGGGAGAACCTCCGGGCTTAGTGGAGATGTCTGACGTCTTCACGAACTCGGAGGTTCTCGTGTCCCACCGTAATGCCCGCTTGACCGTGCACGGCAGGCTGCTCATCGTCCATCGTGCCGGTGCCGGGTGGAAGCAGGCGCATATCGCCGCGGCAATGGGCGTGTCCCGACGCTGCGTGAAGCGGTGGCTGGACCGCTACCGCGCCGAGGGTGAAGCCGGTCTCTACGATCGCTCCTCGCGGCCTCACCACGTCGCCAACCGCACCCCCGATGCCAGGGCCGCGGCGGTGGTCGCGATCCGGAAGAAGGAACGAGTCGGCCGTGACGAGGTCGCGGCCCGCACCGGGGTGCCGGCGCGGACGGTGTCGCGCATCATCGCCCGGTCCGGGCTGCCTCGTCTGGTCGATCTGGACCCGATGACCGGGGAGCGGATCCGCGCGTCGAAGACCACAGCGGTCCGCTATGAACGCGAGCAGCCCGGCGAGCTGGTGCACATGGACGTGAAGAAGCTCGGTCGCATCCCCGACGGCGGCGGGTGGAAGGCGCACGGCAGAGCGATGGGCTCCACAGCCGCCCGGAAACAGACCGTCGTCGGCTACGACTACGTGCACTCCGTCGTCGACGACCACTCCCGGCTCGCATACTCCGAGGTCCTCCCCGACGAGAAGGGCCCGACCTGCGCCGCGTTCCTCGAACGCGCCATCGGCTACTTCGCCGCGCACGGCATCCCCCGCATCGAGCGGCTGATCACCGACAACGCCTGGGCCTACCGATGGTCGCTGCGCGGCGTCTGCGGCGCGCACGGCATCCGGCAGAAGTTCATCAAACCGCACTGCCCGTGGCAGAACGGCAAGGTGGAGAGGTTCAACCGGACCCTGCAAACCGAATGGGCCTACCGGCAACCGTTCACCTCGAACGACGACCGCACCGCAGCACTTGACCCCTGGCTCGAGCACTACAACACTGGACGACGCCACTCAGCCCTCGGAGGCAACCCCCCGATCAGCCGACTGCAACCAACGTCCTGACCCCGTACAACTAGATGTTGTGGTTTGCCTGTCGTACCTGTCTACATGGATACCTCGACGCAGACCACCACAACCACGCCCGAACCAGCCTCGACCGATGCCCCCGAACCACTCGGCGCACGCCTCGCGCGGGAGAGCCGCGCAGCGCAGGGCCTGCCTCCGGTCATCGCTGACCCACGGGTGCGTGAGCAACTGCAAGCCCTCTGCGGCCTGCCGAAGGCGCGGGGGCGTTAGGCGCGCCAGACGAACTCGACCCGATGTGCGAGAATCCCCGCCCGGTACACCTCACGGCGGGCATGAAACGCTTCGACGGTCTCATTGCGCCGCCTCGCCGGTGTCGCGCCGTTCATCCCCCTGGGCAGGGCGTGAACGAGGACGGCTTCAAGGACGAGACTGGCGGCCTGGTGCTGCCACATCGGGGTACGGTCGGCCCACTCCTGTGCGACGGTCGTCATATCAATCGACGGGCCAGTGTGCTCCGGCACCGTGGCGGCGTACTCGCGGCGGGTGCGTTCGATGCGTTCGGCGATCCGTGAGCGTTGCCGCACCCACATCGACTTGTCGATCAACCCGTCGTAGTAGTCATCATCGAGCCGGGCGAGGCGTTCCCGGTCGGCATCGAGCGTCGCGGCAAGCCCCACTCGTGCGGCCTGATCCGCGCCCGGAGACTGGCGCTTGGCGGGGTTGAGGGTGATCTGCTCGAACGTCGCGAGCACGGCTTCCTCCACGAGTTTGGTGAGGTCGCCGGAACGGATCGAGCGGTTGCACCCGCCCGGCACCTGTTGCACACACTGATACACCTGGCCGCGATGCAGCATGGCGCGTCCGCAGGTCGAGCAGCGGATCAGACCCGAGAACGGATACAGCCGTTTCGCCGCCCCACTGCCGGGCTGATGGAAGTTTCGGGCCTGCTTGCGGGCATCGAGCACATCGGAGACCTGCTGCCAGGTGTCCTCGTCCAAGATCGCGGGCCACGCGGCGGTCGTCTGCATCAGGGAGGTTTTCGACCGGGTGCCGTCCGGCAACAACGGTCGATACTCCCGTACCCCCTTGATCGAGGGGTTGCGCAGCACCAGTTTGAGTGTCCGATCCGACCACCGGCACCCGTGCGTCGTACGGATACCCCGCCGGTTCCAGTCGGTGAGAATCCGGTACAACGTCTCTCCGGCCAGCACCCGCCGCGCGGCTTCCCGCACCAACTCGGCAGCCTCGGGGTCGATCACGAGCGTGTGGTTCTCGGCGCGGTAGCCGAACGGCACCTGCCCACCATGCCAAGTGCCCTCGATGGCCTGCTGCTTCGCCGCCCGAGCGACACGGCGGGCGGTGTCGGCTGAGGACTTGTTCGCCATCGCGACCAGCACCCGCGCCATCGCCACATCAGAATCCGTATCCAACCTCAGCGAGCCGGTCACGGAGCGGACGCTGAAGCCGTTGAGTACCTTGGCGTCGATCAGGTCTTCCAAGTCTCTCGGGTCGCGCACCGCCCGATCCAGGTCGTAGGCGATCATCACCCCGGCGCGCTGCTCGCTGAGGTGCTTCAACATCGCGCGGAACTCCGGGCGCACCACGCGCCGCACCCGCTCACCCGTCGGGAGTGTGATCGTGCGCTGCTTGAACGCCGACGTGTCGTTCTCCCGGTACACCTGGGCGACTTCCCACCCGTGCGCTGCCGCATACGCCCGGCAGTCAGCTTCCTGCCGGTCAACACCGCGCTCGGTGCCCTCGGGATCATCACTGATCCGCACATACACCACCGCCCGCAACGACGGCGACGCCTGCGCCGTCGCCTGGTCGTTCGGCTCATTGCCTGCGGTTCGTTCCTGCTGATCGTGGCTCATCTCAGCCACCGCCTTCCTAGCTCTCATCGAGAGGTAGGTGCGTTTACAGAACCTCGGCCAGGTCGACTATCCCTTGGCCGTCAAAAAGTCGGTGGCGATGACTGCGCCGATGAACGGTCCGCAGCTGAAAAGGCAGGCGCGGCCCGAAGATCCGAGTATCCGATCGGAGAGCTAACGGTCGCTGCGCCCCGCAAACGCGACAGCAAACCTGCGGCTCTGCCAGACATGCAATAAGCCGAGCATGGACGGTGCTCGTCGAGTCCTAAAGCAAACACGTCATGCGTCGTCGGTCGCGTCCGAAAACGCTGCCCGCGGCACACTGATTTCGGACGCGAGTTCTGCAACTCCACGGCCCAGCGAATCCCTGCTTCAGGGCCGGCACTGCTTCGGGTGTCCGAAAACCTTCGTTTGCGGACGAAGTCATGCTTGGTCTCTAGGCGATGACCGGCAGCCAGATCCTTGGACAGGTTGAGCTAGGTTCCGTTTCGTCCGGCAGGTCAAGTTGTCACCGATTCCTTCCTCGCGCCCAGCCGGGGAATAGTCCGTGGCGGAGGTCAGTCACATCAACCGTCGCCGAAACGGACCGGCTCGAGTGACGCCTCGATAAACTCCTGAGATGGTCGAGCCGCTGACTGCCTCTCATACAGTGACAGGGCGCGTGTTCGCGGTGCTCGACTCTTTCGATTCCCTTCACCGACGACAGTCTCTCGCTGCGATTTCGCGTCGAACAGGGTTGCCGCTCACCACCGTGCACCGGCTGGTGCATGAGCTCGAGAAGCATGCGGCACTTGTGCGAGGGGCCGACCGAGACTACGAGATTGGCAGCAAGATTTGGCGCCTTGGCACGCTCTCGTCGGTGCACGTTGAGTTGCGCGAAGTCGCGCTGCCCTACATGGAAGACGTCTACGAGCTCGGCAATGATGCCGTTCAG
Organism: Microcella pacifica; assembly: GCF_009371975.2. GTDB lineage: Bacteria > Actinomycetota > Actinomycetes > Actinomycetales > Microbacteriaceae > Microcella > Microcella pacifica. The sequence continues at coordinate 7,454 of NZ_VIKT02000037.1, read as the reverse complement.
GTGGCCGTGCTCGATGGCCTGCGCTGCCTCGTCGTCGACCGTATCGCCGGCTCGCGCACGATCTCGGTGCTCAGTAAGCCCGGCTCGCGCTTGCCCCTGCACGCGACGGGCGTCGGCAAGGTGCTGCTGGCTTTCGGGGGTGCTGAGCTCCAGGACGCTGTGCTCGGCTCGCTCGATCGATACACCGACCAAACGATAACCGACGCCGCGACCCTGCGCTCGCAACTGTCGACCATCACCTCCCAGGGCTTCGCGATCACGGGAGAAGAACTCGCACCGGGCGCCATCTCGGTCGCCGTGCCCTTGCGGGGCAAGGGGGGCGCGGTGATCGCGGCGCTCGGCGTTGTCTCATCGAGCGATAACACGGCGATCTCGCGCATGGTGCCGGTGTTGCAGATCACGGCGGCCGCCATTTCGAAGAAGCTCGCACAGATCGGCCTCGGCGAGGCGTCTCGACTGCGCGCTGAGTAGACACGATCCGACCTTCCGCTGAGCGGAATTCTCTCTAGCCTTGTCGCTCGATCTGCCGTTATCTGTTCTCACGCGCATCGTGCGCAGTTCGAAGGAGAACCATGGCCCGCGTCGTTCGAGGAACGCCCCGCACCCCTCTCGAGATCGTTGACGGACTCGCCGATCTCGGTGTCGCGACCGTTCACGAGGCGCAGGGCCGCATCGGACTTCTGGATATCCGCCTTCGCCCGATTTTTGCCGCCAAGGTCGCGGGCAACGCGCTCACGTGTGAGGTCGCTCCCGGCGACAATTGGATGATTCACGTCGCGGTCGAACAAGCTCAACAGGGAGACCTGCTCATCGTCACCCCGACGAGCCCGTGCGACGACGGGTACCTCGGTGACCTTCTTGCCGAGAGCCTCATGGCTCATGGTGTGCGCGGCCTCGTCATCGACGCGGGCGTGCGCGATGTCGCGACCCTCACCGAGATGGGCTTTCCGGTGTGGTCGAAGAACGTGGGTGCGCAAGGCACCGTCAAGGCGACCCCGGCCAACGTGCAAACGCCTATCGTCATTGCCAATCAGTGCGTGAACCCCGGTGATGTGGTCATCGCCGACGTCGACGGCGTTGTCGTGGTGCGCCGCGAGGATGCTGCTGCCGTGCTCGAGAAGGGCCTCGCTCGCGAAGCCAACGAGACGAGCAAGCGCGAGCGGCTTCGAGCCGGCGAGCTCGGTCTCGACATCTACGGCATGCGCGAGGCGCTCGCCGCGAAGGGCCTCATCTACGAGGACTACGCCGAATGACGGCGAGGCCGGCGGTCAGTGCGGCAGCCTCCCCGCAGGTGGCGGTGCCGTGTTCTGTCATGCGAGGTGGAACATCCAAAGGGCTGTACTTCATCGCCGACGACCTGCCGACCGATCGCGCGGCGCGCGACCGTTTTTTGCTCGCGGCCATGGGCTCGCCCGACGTGCGCGAAATCGACGGCATGGGCGGCGGGCATCCGTTGACCTCGAAGGTGGCGGTCGTGAGTCGGTCGCAGCGCGCGGGCATCGATGTCGACTACTTGTTCTTGCAGGTCTGGCCTGATCGTGCCGAGGTGAGCGACCAGCAGAACTGCGGCAATATCCTCGCCGGAGTCGCACCGTTCGCCCTCGAGCGCGGCCTCGTTGCTGCACGGCACGACGTCACTCCCGTCACGATCTTCATGGTCAACACCGACTCAACCGCCACGGCCTTCATCGAGACCCCCGGAGGCATCGTGAACTACGCCGGCACCGCGGCCATCGATGGTGTGCCCGGAACCCATGCGCCGGTCATGATCAATTTCGAAGATGTTGCAGGCTCGAGTTGCGGGGCGCTCTTGCCTACCGGCAATGCCATCGACGTCGTCGACGGCGTCGAGGTCACGTGCATTGACAACGGGATGCCCGTGGTCTGTCTCACGGCGTCAGACTTCGGGATCACCGGCTACGAGACCCCTGCCGAGCTTGAGGCGAACACCGAGCTACGAGCGCGCATCGAAAGCGTCCGGCTCGCGGTCGGAGAACTCATGAACCTCGGTGACGTGACGAACAAGACCGTGCCCAAGATGAGCCTGCTCTCGCCGGCGCGTGACGGGGGATTGCTGAGCACGCGCACCTTTATTCCGCATCGTGTTCACGAGTCGATCGGCGTTCTTGGGGCCGTGTCGGTGGCGACCGCGTGCATGCTCGAGGGCAGCGTGGCTGCGCGCATCGCGGGCCTCGCGAGCATCGGCGATGAGCTCCAGGTCGTGGTCGAGCATCCGACCGGATTCTTCACCGTGCACATGCAGGTCGACACCTCCAGCGGTGAACCCGTGGTGACCCGATCTGCTCTGCTTCGCACCGCTCGCATGCTCATGTCGGGCGACATCTACGTACCCGCATCAGCCTGGAGCACCTCATGATCATCGACAGTCACGGCCACTACACAACGGCTCCTGAGCTGCACAACCAGTGGCGCATCGACCAGCTGGCGGCCTTTGCCGCTGGTGAGCCGAGCCCCGCGTACCCCGAGATCTCTGACGACATCATTCGAGCGTCGATCGAGCAGAACCAGCTCAAGCTCATCACCGAGCGAGGCAGCGATCTGACCATCTTCTCGCCGCGCGCGTCAGCGATGGGGCATCACGAGGGCGACCAGCGCATCAGCCTCGAGTGGACGATCGCGTGCAACAACCTGATCAAGCGCGTCGTCGACCTGTTTCCTGACACGTTCATCGGTGTCGGCCAATTGCCGCAGTCGCCGGGAGCAGACCTCACCGCGACGATCGCCGAACTCGAGCGCGTCGTCAACGAGTTGGGGTTCATCGGCGTCAATCTCAACCCTGACCCCAGTGGAGGCCAGTGGCAGACCGTGCCCCTCACCGATCGGTACTGGTACCCGCTCTACGAAAAGATGGTCGAACTCGATGTGCCCGCAATGGTGCACGTCTCGGCCTCGTGCAACCCAAACTTTCATGCCACGGGTGCGCACTACATGAACGCCGACACGACCGCCTTCATGCAACTCATTCAGGGTGACCTGTTCGCCGACTTCCCGTCGCTGCGCCTCATCATCCCGCACGGCGGCGGCGCGGTGCCGTACCACTGGGGGCGCTACCGCGGTCTCGCCGACATGTTGCAGAAGCCCGATCCCAGCACACACGTCATGAACAACGTCTTCTTCGACACGTGCGTGTATCACCAGCCGGGCATCGACTTGCTCGTCGAGGTCATCGAGAACAAGAACATCCTCTTTGGTTCGGAGATGATCGGCGCTGTGCGCGGCATCGACCCGACGACCGGTCACTACTTCGACGACACGAAGCGGTACATCGATGCGGCCGACATCACTGACGATGATCGGGCGCGCATCTTCGCGGGCAACGCGCGAGCGGTGTTCCCTCGCCTCAATCAGGCGTTGGAGGCTCGCGGCCGATGAACGCGCCAGCCTTTGTGAAAGATGCCGACTGGCTCGACTGGGACCCGTCGCCGACCACACCCCGCTTCGTTGTGCCCGCGGGCGCGGTGGATGCTCACTGCCACGTGTTCGGCCCGGGCGACACCTTTCCGTTTGCTCCTGAGCGCAAGTACACGCCGTGCGACGCCAGCCGCGAGCAACTCTTCGCGCTTCGCGACTTTCTCGGGTTCACGAAGAACGTCGTCGTGCAGGCAACGTGCCACGGAGCCGACAACTCGGCATTGCTCGATGTGCTCGAGCACTCTGACGATCAGGCGCGAGGCGTCGTGACGGTCACGACCGATGTCACGCAGTACGAGCTTGAGCGCATGCACGAGCTCGGCGTGCGCGGAGTGCGCTTCAACTACGTCAAGCGACTCGTTGACCCCCGGCCCGACGAGTACTACCGCGAGATCATCGCTAAGATCGCTCCCCTCGGGTGGCACGTCGTGTTGTACTTCGAGCCCACTGACCTGGCCGAAAAGAGAGGCTTCTTTTCCTCGCTCGGGGTGCCCCTCGTCATCGACCACATGGGCCGCCCCGATGTCACGAAACCACTCGACAACCCTGAGTTCGCGATGTTCGTCGACTTTGTGCAAAACACGCCCGACGTGTGGACGAAGGTCAGCTGCCCCGATCGCCTCACCGCGACGGGCTCTCCGCTCTATGCCGACGTCGTTCCGTTCGCCCAGACGATCGTCGACGAGTTTCCCGATCGAGTGCTGTGGGGTACCGACTGGCCGCACCCGAACATGAAGAAAGAGATGCCCGACGACGGCATTCTCGTCGACTACGTGCCATCGATCGCGACGACCGCGGCACTGCAGCAGAAGCTGCTCGTCACCAACCCGACCACTCTGTATTGGAGCTGATCATGAAACCTGACTTTCACCAGTTCGACGACATCCCGGGCACCACGATCTTCACGATCGAAAAGGCCCGCGCGGGGTTTCACTTGAACCAGTTCTGCATGAGTCTGCGCAGCGCCGAGAACCGCGAGCGTTTTCTGGCCGATCAGCGCACCTACCTCGACGAGTGGGAGATGACGGAAGAGCAGAAGCAAGCGGTGATCGACCGCGACTTTCAGAAGATGCTCGACACCGGCGGCAACGTCTACTTCTTGTCGAAGATCTTTGCGTCTGAGGGACTGTCGTACGTGCAGGCCGTCAGCACGATGACCGACATGACCACCGAGCAGTACCAAGCCATGATGCTCGCGGGCGGCCGCAACCTTGAGGGCTGGCGTTCGAAGAAAGAAAGAGGCGAGGCATAGTGGCACGCATCAGTGCAGGTATCGCGACCAGTCACGTTCCCGCAGTGGGCGCGGCCATCGACATGGGTCGCACCGACGAGGACTACTGGAAGCCGATGTTTGACGGCTACGAGTTCTCGAAGCAGTGGATGCGCGAGAACACTCCTGACGTCGCCATCATCGTCTACAACGACCACGCTTCGTACTTCGGCATGGAGATCATGCCGACGTTTGCGATGGGAATTGCCGACTCGTTTGCGATCTGCGACGAGGGCTATGGCCCGCGACCGGTTCCCGTGGTCGAGGGTGCCCCCGAGTTGGCAACGCACCTGGCGGCATCCCTCATTCTTGACGACTTCGACATGACGGTGCTGAACGTGCTGGAAGTCGACCACGGCCTCACGGTGCCGATGTCACTCATGTTCGGTACGCCCGATAAGTGGCCCACCAAGGTGATTCCGCTGCCGGTCAACGTCGTCATGTACCCGCAGCCGTCAGGCGAGCGGTGCCTCTCGATCGGCAAGGCGATTCGCCGTGCGGTCGAACAGTTCGACGGCGATCTCGATGTTCAGGTGTGGGGTACCGGCGGCATGAGCCACCAGATTCAGGGCGCTCGGGCGGGTCTCATCAACCTGCCCTGGGACAAGCAGTTCATGGACGACCTCATCAACGAGCCCGAGGTGCTGCAGTACAAGCCGCACCTCGAGTACATGGTCGAGGCGGGCTCTGAAGGGGTTGAGCTCATCATGTGGCTCATCATGCGCGGGGCCCTCGGCGAGCACGTCGACGAGGTCTACCGTTTCAACCACGTGCCCGCCTCGAATACCTCGGTCGGCCACCTCATTCTCACTCCGAAGGAGCACTCGTGACCGTCAATCTTGCCGTCGTCGGACTCGGAGCGTTTGGCCACAAGCACCTCGACGCGCTCACCCAGATCGGCGACGCAACGATTCGCTACGTCGCCCACAGTCGCATGGAGGTCGCGACCGAGGTCGCGCAGAAGTACGGTGCCGAGAAAGCGTTCACCGACTACTCCGAGTTGCTCGCGCAGGACGACCTCGACGGCGTCATTCTGGCGACTCCGACCCACATGCACCACGCGCAGACGCTCGAGGCCCTGCGTGCGGGCAAGCACGTCATGGTCGAGATTCCGATGGCCGATTCGCTTGCCGGCGTGCAAGAGATCGTCGACGTGCAGCGCGAGACTGGCCTGATCGCGATGGCGGGCCACACGCGCCGCTTCAACCCCTCGCACCAGTACCTGCACCACAAAATCGCTGCGGGCGAGCTCGAGATTCAGCAGCTCGACGTGCAGACCTACTTCTTCCGGCGCTCGAACATGAACGCGCTCGGTGAGCCGCGTTCGTGGACCGACCACCTGCTGTGGCACCACGCCGCCCACACGGTCGACCTGTTCCAGTACCAGACCGGCGAGAAGATCGTGACGGCGAACGCGGTGCAGGGGCCGAAGCATCCCGAGCTCGGTATTGCGATGGACATGTCGATTCAGTTGGCGACCGACACGGGCAAGATCTGCACCCTCTCGCTGTCGTTCAACAACGATGGCCCGCTCGGCACGTTCTTTCGGTACATCGGCGACACGGGCACCTACCTCGCGCGCTATGACGATCTGTTCACCGGTAAAGAAGAGCAGATCGACGTGTCGCACGTCGACGTGTCGATGAACGGCATCGAGTTGCAAGACCGTGAGTTCGTGGCTGCGATCAGCGAGGGGCGCGAGCCCAACTCGAGTGTCGCGCAGGTGCTGCCGTGCTACGTCGTGCTCGACGCACTGCAAAAGCAGCTCGACTACTAGCGGGGGCGCGCGCGACAAGCGCGCGGGCCGCTAGCTGACGTTCTGGCTGAACGGAATCTTCTTCCCGTGCAGAATGCGCGAGTAGTTGGTTTCGATCGCGGCGACCATCGTGCTCTCGTACCCGGTCTCGGTGAGCATTTCGACGACATCCATCATCTCGATTTGCCGGCGCTTCAGGTGCTGGGCGGTGCCCGACAGGTACCGCTTGGCCGTGTCGCTCGAGCTGGCGTCGAACTCGCGGAGAATCTCGTCGTACGCCCAGTTTTCGAGACCCATGCTCTGGGCAGCCCACAGGCAATCGATGAGCACGCCCGCCATGCCTTTGGCCAGGATGCTGCGAATCAGCTTGCGCGCAGCGGCTTCGCCGGGCACCTCTGACACGTACTCGAGAGTCATGCCGAAGGGCGCTAGCTGCTCGACGAATCGCGCGGCAGCGGGCCCGGCGACGCCCATGGGCACTTTCTCGGCGAGGCCGGGTACCGGCTTCATGATTGCCACATCGACGAACGCGTCGTCGGCGAACAACCCCGCGAGTCTGCGTTTAAGCGCCGGCGTGCCCGTATTGAGATCGGCGAAGATCGCACCGCTTTCGAGTAGTGGAGCAACCTGCTCGGCCACCTTCAGAGACGCAGTCGACGAGTTGAGCGACAACACGATGTCGGCTTCCGTGACGACCGTCGGCAAACTGTCCGCAAGGGGAACCGAAGCATGACTGGTGACAGCGGGGTCGAAGCCGACGACCTGGGCACCCGCCTTGAGCAACCCCGTGGCAATCAATGACCCGGCCTCGCCGAGCCCCACAACACCGACGCGCACGCGATCACTCATGCCCTCATCCTCCCACCCCAGCACTCTCGTGTCGACGACGCTTGAGTTCTGGACGGTTCCGACGCTGGAAAAGTGAACGGTTGCGGGCAGTCTAGCCAGCGGTGTTGTCGGTCGTGGTGCGGCTGCTGGGGAGACTGTCGATGCCTC
>NZ_VIKT02000036.1 GCF_009371975.2 Microcella pacifica | reverse complement strand
CGACGCGCACAACGTCATCGCGGAACTCTTTCGGATAGGGCTTAGGCACGATGGCATCCTTCCAGGCCCACCCCCTCGGGCAAGCCATGTCAGATGTCACCTATCCGTGCAGCAGACCCTCCTTCATGCCATTCCGGATACCGGACTATGGCTGCCACTGGGCGATGGTGACCTAGTGATCTGGACCTCAACACCATCAGAAGTCAACAAAGGAGGAAACAGTCAATGACCGAGAAGCGTCGCCCCAGCGATCCCCCAGCGAGTGAGCCCCCTCAGCCGCCACGAAGGCTAACCGAGCGCGGCCTCAAGCCTGGTGGGCCCCCGGCCGCGCCACTACCTCCGCCACCAGTCAAGGACAGTGGCGTCGGCAAGGGAGATTAACTCGCCATCTAGTCAGATCCCTGAGGATCCGATCCTGGTGGTGCGAACGGCTACGAGACAAGGCATCGCCACTAGCAGGCAACGAGCCTAGGGCGCCGCCTGACGGGCAAGCGCTTGAATTCGGCTCCAGGGAATCACTGCACGAATCGCCGCGCATTGCGTGGCAGGACGACCTGTGCCCGCGGCCTTCTCGGCAGCAGCTCTTACTGTGCCGGGTTGTTCCCGGAGAGCCTCTGCGATCCACAACAGGCCTGGAGCGCACTGAAAGTGCGTGTATGCGTGCCGAGCACCGAGACCGCGACTCTTGCGGTTGTATGCACCTGGGCCGTCTATCTCCTCAAGCCACGCGACGACGTGCTCGCGTTGGCTTGTCCACCAGTGATCGCCGGGCAAGTGCTCTTGCTCGTATCCACTTGAAATCGGGTAGTGCGGTTCGGCGACTCGTAGGATGTCTGCGAGAGCGCGGCCCGAGAGCTCAGGTGCGATGAGTGTGTCAGTGCTTTCCACGCCACCATTGTGCACAAGGCTCCCAAGAGCCGACCTGGTGCACCGCGCGCAGCACTGAGCGAAGCTCGAGCATTCCACCGCGCGCATGGGGCGGCGCTAGACTCGACACTCGGGTTCGTGCTGCGCCGCGCCCCCTCCGATGCGCCCGAGCCGCGCATCCCCTCGCCCGCCGCCACCGCCTTCCAGGAGTTCGTTCCGTGAGTCTCATCGTGCAGAAGTTCGGCGGCTCCTCGGTCGCGGACGCCGAGAGCATCAAGCGGGTCGCGAAGCGCATCGTCGAGACCCGCAAGGCGGGCAACGAGGTCGTCGTCGCCGTGAGCGCGATGGGCGACACGACCGACGAGCTCATCGACCTCGCGCACGAGGTCGCACCGATTCCCGACCCGCGCGAGATGGACATGCTGCTCACGACCGGCGAGCGCATCTCGATGGCACTCCTCGCGATGGCGATCAAGAGCATGGGCTACGAGGCGCGCTCGTACACGGGCAGCCAGGCGGGCATGATCACGGATGCTCAGCACGGGCAGGCCCGCATCGTCGACGTCACCCCCGTCCGCGTGCGGGAGGCGCTCGACGACGGGGCCATCGCGATCGTCGCAGGCTTCCAAGGGTTCAACCGCGACAGCCGCGACATCACGACCCTCGGTCGAGGCGGCAGCGATACGACCGCCGTCGCGCTCGCCGCGGCGCTCGAGGCCGACGTGTGCGAGATCTATACCGACGTCGACGGCGTCTTCACGGCAGACCCGCGCATCGTCGCGCTCGCCCGCAAGGTCGACCGCGTGACGAGCGAAGAGATGCTCGAGCTCGCGGCCGCGGGGGCGAAGGTGCTGCACATTCGCGCCGTCGAGTACGCGCGGCGGCACGGCGTGACGCTGCACGTGCGCTCGTCGTTCACGCCCGCCGAGGGCACGTACGTCATCACCCCGAAAAAGGGAGAGAAAGTGGAAGAGCCCATCATCACGGGAGTGGCCGGAGACCTCAGCGAGGCGAAGATCACGGTCGTCGGTGTTCCCGACACCCCGGGAATGGCCGCCGACATCTTCACGACCGTCGCGAAGACGGGCGCCAACATCGACATGATCGTGCAGAACGTCTCGGCCGCCGCGACCGGCCGCACCGACATCAGCTTCACCCTGCCGAAGACCGACGGCGAGAAGGTGCTCACCGCTCTGCGCGCCGAGCAGGAGGACTACGGCTTCGAGTCTCTGCAGTACGACGATCAGATCGGCAAGCTCTCCGTGGTCGGCGGCGGCATGCGCACGAGCGCGGGCGTCTCGGCCCAGCTGTTCACGGCGCTCAAGGATGCGGGCATCAACATGGAGATGATCAGCACCTCCGAGATCCGCATCTCCGTCGTCACGCGCGCCGACATCCTGCACCACGCCGTGCGCATCGTGCACACCGCCTTCGGCCTGGACGGCGACGCAGAGGCCATCGTGTACGCCGGCACCGGGCGCTGAGCACCGCACCTCGGCCATCCACCCGCGCGAAGCCGCCACGCGGCCGAGCCACCCCTGCGCCCCGGCTACGCTTGACGCCATGAGCCCCACCCCCGTGAACCTCGGCGTCGTCGGCGCCACTGGACAGGTCGGCGCCGTCGTGCGCCAGCTTCTCGTCGACCGTGCTTTCCCGATCGCGAGCATCCGCTTCTTCGCGAGCGCCCGCAGCGCCGGCACGACCATCGACTTCGACGGCACTCCGATCACGGTCGAAGACGCTGCGACAGCCGACCCGAGCGGGCTCGACATCGCGATCTTCAGCGCGGGTGCGACGACGAGCAAGGCGCAGGCCCCGCGCTTCGCGGCGGCGGGCGTCACCGTCATCGACAACTCGTCCGGCTGGCGGATGGACCCCGAGGTGCCCCTCGTCGTGAGCGAGGTCAACCCGCACGCCATCGATCAGGCGGTCAAGGGCATCATCGCGAACCCGAACTGCACGACAATGGCCGCGATGCCCGTGCTCAAGGTTCTCGACGCCGAGGCCGGGCTGCAGCGCCTCATCGTGAGTACCTACCAGGCCGTGTCCGGAGCGGGGCTGGCCGGCGGCGAGGAGCTGCTCGAGCAGGCGACCGCCGCGGTGGCCCAGGACGCGATCGAGCTCGTGCACGACGGGCGCGCCGTCGACTTCCCGGCCGGTCAGAAGTTCCCCACGACGATCGCCTTCAACGTCATCCCGCAGGCCGGCAGCTTCGTCGACGACGGTCTGGGTGAGACGGACGAGGAGAAGAAGCTGCGCAACGAGAGCCGCAAGATCCTCGAGCTGCCCGAGCTTCTGGTCAGCGGCATCTGCGTGCGCGTACCCGTGTTCACCGGCCACTCGCTCGCGATCAACGCCGAGTTCGCCCGTTCGCTGAGCCCTGAGCGCGCCCGGGAGCTGCTCGCGGAGGCGCCCGGTGTCCAGCTCGCCGACGTGCCGACCCCGCTCGACGCGGCGGGAATCGACCCGAGCCTCGTGGGGCGCATCCGTGCCGATGAGGGCGTGCCGGGCGGTCGCGGCCTCGCGCTGTTCATCAGCAACGACAACCTGCGCAAGGGCGCCGCGCTCAACGCCGTGCAGATCGCCGAACTCGTCGCGGCCCAGAAGTAGGTCGCGTGCCCGCCCCGGTGGCCAGCTACGCCGCGATCGGCGACAGCTTCACCGAGGGCATGGGCGATGAGCGTCCGGATGGCACGCCTCGCGGCTGGGCCGACCTCGTCGCGGCGGCGCTCGCTCATGCTGCGGGCGAGCCGATCGGCTACGCGAACCTCGCGATCCGCGGGCGACTGCTCGCCCCCATCCTCGACGAGCAGCTGCCCGCCGCGATGGCTCTGCGCCCGCAGCTGCTGAGCATCAACGGCGGCGGCAACGACATCCTGCGCCCGCGCGTCTCGATCGCGGCGGTCGCCGACCGACTCGTCGCGGCGGCGCTCGCGGCGCGCGAGGCGGGCATCCGCACGATGGTCGTGAGCGGCGGCAACCCCACGCGTCACCTGCCGCTCGGTGCGGCCTTCGAGCGGCGAGGGGATGCTCTCGCCGAGGCCGTGCGCACGCGCCTGGTGGGTACCGACGTCGTGTTCGTCGACAACTGGTTCGACCCCCGGCTGCCGCAGCTGCACTACTGGTCGATCGATCGCCTGCACCTGAACGCGCGCGGCCACGCGATCGCTGCGAGCAACGTGCTCGCGGCTCTCGAGGTGCCCATCGCGGGTGCGGATGCCGCGCAGGGCGCGCCCGACGCCGGCGACGACCTCGAGCGCCCCCGCACGGCCGAGTACTGGCGCCGCTACGTGCTGCCGTGGATCGGCCGACGACTCACGGGCCGCTCCTCGGGAGACTCCCGCGAGCCGAAGCGCCCGCGCCTTGACGCCGTCGCTGCTGGCGACCTGTGAGGCGGACCGGGGCCCGCGGGGGCACGGCCAACCCTCAGGCGTCCGGCGTCGAATAGTGACCATGCGCCGTCATCCCGCCCTGCTCACCGCCGCCACCGCGCTCGCTACCGCGGGCCTCGTGGCCTGCGCGTCGCCTGCCCCGACCCCGCAGGCCACGGGCGACGGCCCCGTCGTCGCGTTCTACGGCGACTCGTACACGCTCGGCACGGGCGCGAGCGATCCGAGCGTGCGCTGGTCGACGCGCATCAGCGAGAGCCGCGGCTGGGTCGAGGTGAACCCGAGCGTCAACGGTCTCGGCTTCATCAACAATCGCGAGCTCTTCGGTGACGGCGACCTGCCGAGCATGATCATCGACGCCGACCCCGACATCGTCGTCATCACGATGGGTCTCAACGACAACTTCAGCTACTCGTTCGCCGCTGACGCGATCGAGGCGCAGATCGACACCGACCTGCGCCGGCTCACCGAAGCGCTGCCGGAGGCGCGGTTCATCGTCGTCGAGCCGTTCTGGTACACCGCCGAGCGCCCGCCGTCGGTGCCGATCATCATCGACTGGGTGCGGGATGCGGCCGAGCGCTACGGCGCCGACTATATCCCGGGGGCCTCCACCTGGATCCAGGGTCGGCAGGGCGAGATGGCCGCCGACGGCCTCCACCCCAATGACGACGGCTATGCGGAGATGACGCGGCGCATGGACGCGGCGCTCCTCGAGCTCGGGCTCTAGGGCGTCGGGCGGTCGTCGCCGTCCCGCTCCCGGCGCTCGCGACGCCCCGCACGCACTGCCCGGATCGCGAGCTGCCCGGCGACGAGCACGAGCAGCGAGCCGAACAGGATGCCCGAGAGCGCGGGCGGCACGAGGAAGGCGAGGGCGACGCCGCCCTGGGAGGCGAGCACGGCGGCGATGCCGACGATCAGCCCCTGCCGAACATCCACGAGCCCGGCGCGCAGGTTCGGGATCGTGCCCGAGATCGCGGCGGGAATCATCGCCGCGAGCGAGGTGCCCTTCGCGGCGAGGTCGCCCATGCCGAAGAGGGCGATGAGCACGGGCACGGCGATGACGCCGCCGCCGATGCCGAACATGCCGGCGGCGACGCCCATGACGATGCCGAGCAGCAGCAGGCCGAGCGAGATGAGCACGCTCAGGTCGATGTCGCTGCCGCGCTCGGGCTCGACGAGGATCAGCCGGGCTGCGGCGATGAGCATCCCGACGATGAAGGCCCAGCGCAGCCACGCGAGCGGCAGCGCCCGCAGCAGGTAGGCGCCGAGCGGCGCGCCGGCGAAGGCACCGGCGCCGACGAGGGCCGCGGCGACGAGGTCGATCTCGCCCGCGATGCCGTACGTCGTCGCTCCCGCGACGGCGGTCGGCACGATCGCGACGAGCGACGTCGCGGCGGCCTGGCGCTGATCCATGCGCGCCCACAGCATGAGCAGCGGCACCATGATGATGCCGCCGCCGACCCCGAACATGCCGGCAAGAACCCCGCCCATTGCTCCGGTCGCAAGAAGGGGCAGAATCACGCCAGCCAGCCTAGCGGCGCGGTGGAGGGCGGCCCGACGGGCGCGAGTAAACTGGCGAGTGTGACTGACCACATCGACGTTGCCCTGATCGGCGGCGGCATCATGAGCGCCACGCTCGGCACCATGCTGCAGCAGCTCGAGCCCGAGTGGGATATCCGCATCTACGAGCGCCTGGGCGACGTCGCCCGGGAGAGCTCGAACCCGTGGAACAACGCGGGCACCGGGCACGCCGCGCTGTGCGAGCTGAACTACACGCCCGAGAAGCCCGATGGCTCGATCGACATCACCAACGCGGTGAAGGTCAACGAGCAGTTCCAGGTCTCCCGGCAGTTCTGGTCGTACCTCGTGAACGAGGGCCGACTGCCCGACCCGAGCGCCTTCCTCAGCGCGACGCCGCACATGAGCCTCGTGTGGGGGCGCGACAACGTCGACTACCTGCGCAAGCGCTACGAGGCCCTGCGCGACCACCCGCTCTTCGCCGGGCTCGAGTTCAGCGAGGATCCCGCGGTGATCCGTCGCTGGGCGCCCCTGACGATTCCCGGCCGGTCGAAGACCCAGCCCGTGGCGGCGACGTGGATCGCGGCGGGTACCGACGTGGACTTCGGGGCCCTCACACGGATGCTCATCGACGGTCTCGTCGACGGTGGCGCGCAGCTGCACCTCGAGCACAGGGTCACCTCGATCTCACGCGACCGTGACGGCGGGTGGCTGCTCAAGCTGCGGCACGAGGTCGGCTTCACCCCCCTCCAGGTGCGCGCGAAGTTCGTCTTCGTCGGTGCCGGTGGGCATGCGCTGCCGCTGCTGCAGAAGTCGGGCATCCCGGAGATCCGCGGGTTCGGAGGGTTCCCCGTGAGCGGCCAGTGGCTGCGCACCGACAACCCCGAGGTCGTCGCTCAGCACAGCGCGAAGGTGTACGGCAAAGCATCGGTGGGCGCGCCGCCCATGTCGGTGCCGCACCTCGACACGCGCGTCGTCGACGGGGAGACGAGCTTGCTCTTCGGCCCCTACGCCGGGTTCACGCCCAAGTTCCTCAAGACGGGCTCGTGGTTCGACCTGTTCGGGTCGATCCGCTGGCACAACCTCATCCCCATGATGCAGGTGGGCCTGCGCAACCTCGACCTGCTCAAGTACCTGATCGGCGAGCTGCTCGCGAGCCGCTCCGCCAAGGAGGAGTCGCTGCGGGCCTTCTACCCGAACGCGCGAGGAGAGGATTGGTACGAGCTCACCGCCGGCCAGCGCGTGCAAATCATCAAGAAGGACCCCGAGAAGGGCGGCGTGCTGCAGTTCGGCACGGAGGTCGTCGCCGCAGCCGACGGCTCGATCGCGGGCCTGCTCGGCGCTTCGCCGGGAGCCTCGACGGCGGCGCCGATCATGCTCGACGTGCTCGAGCGTTGCTTCCCCGACAAGATCGAGGCCTGGCGCCCGCAGCTGCAGCGCATGGTGCCGTCCTACGGCACGACCGTCTCGGCAGACCCGGAGCTCGCCAAGAAGCTCCTCACCGAGACGGCGTCGGCACTCGCGATCTCCCGCTGAGCCTCAGTTGCGGGTCGCGCCGTCCGAGGCCGTGACGACGAAGGTGTCGGGCTGCCCGTAGGCGTGCTCGCCGAACGCGTTGTCGACGGCGACCTGAATGCGTGAGAGGTCGTCGACGCGCACGAGCGCGATCGCTGAGCCGCCGAAACCTCCTCCCGTCATGCGGGCGCCGATCGCTCCCGCGGCTACCGCGGTCTCGACGGCGAGGTCGAGTTCGGGCACCGAGATCTCGAAGTCGTCGCGCATGCTGCGGTGCGAGGCATCCAGCAGCCCCCCGATCGCCGCCGCACCCGACTCGCGCAGCACCTCCACGGTGTCGAGCACCCGCTGATTCTCGGTGATGACGTGCCGGACGCGGCGGAAGGTGACGTCGTCGAGCAGCTGTCGCGCGCGCGGCAGGTCGTCCACCGTGAGATCGCGCAACGAGGATGCGCCCAGCGCCGCCGCCCCGCGCTCGCACGCGGCACGGCGCTCGCCGTACCCTCCCGTGGCGTGAGCGTGCTTGACGCCGGTGTCGATGACGAGAATCGCGAGCCCCGCCTCGGCGAGCCCGAGCGGCACGAGCTCGCTGACCAGGCTGCGGCAGTCGAGGAAGACTGCGTGGTCGGCCGCGCCGAGCAGGGAGGCCGACTGGTCCATGATGCCGGTTGGAGCTCCGACGGCCACATTCTCGGCGCGCTGGCCGACGCGCGCGAGAGTCGGGCGGTCGAGGCCGAGGCGCCAGCTGTCGTTGAGCGCCATCGCGACAGCACTCTCGATCGCGGCCGAGCTCGACAGGCCGGCGCCGACGGGAACATCCGAGTCGATGAAGAGGTCGACACCGGGCACGGCCGACAGGTCGGCGCCGTGCTCGCCGAGCGCCCACGCGACGCCGAGCGGGTAAGCCGACCAGCCGTCGAGACTCTCGGGCGTCAGCGCGTCGAGGTCGATCTCGGCGAGCTCGTCGGCGAAGGTGCTCGCGACCCGCACGCGGCGGTCGTCCCGCACCCCGAGAGCCACGAGGGTGCGGCGGTCGATCGCGAACGGCAGCACGAACCCCTCGTTGTAGTCTGTGTGCTCGCCGATGAGGTTGACGCGGCCGGGGGCCGACCACAGGCCGTCCGGCGCGCGGCCGAAGACGGCCTCGAATCCGGCGCGGGCGTCGTCGCGAATGTCAGTCATGCACCTTCTCGATTCCGGAGCGGAGGAACTCGGCCTGAGCCTCGGGCGCGACGTCGCCGATGAAGGCGCCCATCGCCGCCTCCGAGCCGGCCAGGTACTTCAGTTTGTCAGCGGAGCGACGCGGGCTCGTCACCTGCAGCATGAGCCGCACGGTGTCGCGGCCCACGTGTACGGGCGCCTGGTGCCACGCGGCGATGTACGGCGTCGGGGTCGGGTAGAGCTCGTCGAGGCCGCGCAGCAGTCGACGGTAGAACGGTGCGAGCTCATCCTTCTCCGCCTCGGTGAGGCCCGCGAAGTCGGCCACCTGGCGGTGCGGCAGCACATGGATCTCGATGGGCCACCGCGCCGCGAACGGCACGTACGCCGTGAAGTGCTCGCCCTGCAGGAGCACGCGCGGCCCGGCCTGCTCGCGGTCGAGGATGCGCGCGAACAGGTCGTCGCCCTGCGCCTCGATCGCCCGCAGCAGCGCAGTCGTGCGCGGGGTGATGAAGGGGTAGGCGTAGATCTGGCCGTGCGGGTGGGGGAGGGTCACCCCGATCTCCTGCCCGCGATTCTCGAAGGGGAAGATCTGCTGAACCCCGGGCATCCCGCTCAGAGCCTCAGTGCGTTGCGCCCACGCCTCGACGACCGTGCGTGCCCGGCTGACGGTCTGCGAGCCGAAGGAGCCTTCGTGCTCGGGCGAGAAGCATACGACCTCGCAGCGACCCACGCTCGTGCGCGAGCGCTCGAGACCGATCTCGGCGAGGTCGGCGAGATCTCGCGGGGCGTCGGCGTCCTCAAGCGCGGGCCCGAAGCTGGGGGAGCGGTTCTCGAACACCGCGACGTCGTAGAGCGCCGGAACCTCGCTGGGGTTCGCGGCGGTCTGGGGCGCGAGTGGGTCCTGATCGGCGGGCGGCAGGAACACGCGGTTCTGGCGGTTGCTCGCGATCGAGATCCACTCGCCCGTGAGCGGGTCCTGCCGCATGGTCGCGGTCGCGGGGCGCGGGTCGAGCGTGCGGGCGTCGACGCTGCGCTCGCCGCCGGGCGGCAGAGTCGTGTCGGCGTCGTCGACGTAGATGAGCTCGCGACCGTCGGCGAGGCGGGTGGGGCGGAAGGTGATGGGCACCCGCCGAGCCTAGGCCGCATCGCTTACGCTTGTGCAAGCAGATCGCTTTCGATATCGACAGGATTCGAAGGCGAGCGCCTGACGAGAGACCCTGCCGCCGCGATGACGGCAGCGCCATACGAGAGATAGAGGATGCCCGTGGCCGACTCCGCCGCAGCCCGACGCGAGCGCATCGCCGTCGAGGTGTCGCGGCGCGGCTTCGCTCGCGTCACCGACCTCGCCCGTCGGGCTCGCGTGAGCGAGGTCACCGTGCGCACCGACCTCGCGGCGCTCGAAGCCGAGGGTCGCATCACGCGGGTGCACGGGGGCGCCATGCCGCGCGGCCTCGTGACCGCGCGCGAGTCGAGCCTCGAGCAGTCGAGTGCCCGCGCGAGCCGACTCAAGCGCGCGATCGCGGTCGAGGCCGCTTCGCGGGTGCGGTCGGGGGAGAGCGTGCTGCTCGACGTCGGCTCGACAACGCTCGCCGTCGCCCAGGCGCTCGTCGACCGTCGCGAGCTCACCGAGCTCGTCGTCATCACGAACGGGCTCGCGATCGCGCTCGCGCTCGAGCCGGCCATCCCGCGTTTCACGGTCGTCGTCACGGGGGGCACCCTGCGCTCGCTGCAGCACTCCCTCGTGAACCCGCTCGCGACGAGTCTGCTCGACGAGGTGCGCGCCGACACGGCGATCCTCGGAGCCACGGGCGTGCACGCCGAGCACGGGGTGACCAACGTCAACCTGCCCGAGGCGGAGGTCAAGCGGCGCATGGTCGCGGCGTCGACCCGGCGCATCCTCGTCGCCGATTCCTCGAAGCTCGGTCAGGTGCACCTCGGCCGCGTGGCGACGGTGCAGCAGCTCGATGCGCTCATCACCGATGCCGATGCCGACCCGGCGCACCTCGACGTGCTGCGCTCGACCGGTCTCGACGTGACGGCCGTTGCGGCGCGGGGCCTCGGTACTCTGGGGTCATGAGCCCCACCGCCTCGCCCGCCGCCGCCTCAGCCCCCGCCGCGTCAGCCCCGACCGGCGAGCAGTTCACTCTGCACCACGACGGCGCCCACGGGCCGGTCGACGCGACCATCGTGCAGGTCGCCGCGGGCCTGCGCCAGCTCTCGGTGGACGGCCACGATCTCGTGCAGGGATACCCCGAGAGCGCGATGCCGCCGTACGCGACGGGCATCGTGCTCGTGCCGTGGCCGAACCGGGTGCGCGACGGTCGCTGGACCCACGAGGGGCGCGAGCTGCAGCTCGACATCACCGAGGTCGACAAGAGCAATGCGATCCACGGCCTCTTGCGCAACACTCCCTACCGCGTGGTGGAGCGCAGTGCGGACGCGATCACGCTCGGCGCCTCGGTCGTGCCGCAGCACGGCTACCCGTTCCACCTCGAGACGACCGTGACCTACCGCCTCACCGGGAACGGCATCCGCGTCGAGCACGGTGTCACGAACGTCGGCGTCGAGGCCGCCCCCTACGCCGTGGGCACTCACCCGTTTCTGCGCGTGGGCGACCACCCGATCGACTCCCTCACGATCACCGCGCGCACCGTCGAGCACGTGATCGTGGATGCTCGGCTCAACCCCACGGGGCTCGAACCCACCGCGGGCGGAGAGTTCGACCTCTCGACGGGCCGACTCATCGCCGAACTCGAGCTCGACGACGCCTGGCGGGTGGAGCCCGACGCCGACGGCGTCATCCGCACGATCCTGAGCGCCGAGGACGGCACCGAGACGGAGCTGTGGCAGGAGGGCGAGTGGGAGTGGCTGCAGGTCTTCATCACTCGCTCCTATCCGACGAACGACGGGCCCATCACGGCGATCGCGGTCGAGCCCATGACGGCTCCCGCGAATGCGTTCGTCTCCGGTGACGGGGTGCGCTGGCTCGCCCCCGGCGAGTCGTGGAGCAGCTCGTGGGGCATCTGCCGCCCCGCCTAGCTGTATTTCCCCGTGAGGTTGTGAACGCGGGAGGCTGGGGTTGATCCGCCGATGCCGGTGTGGGGTCGGTGGTGATTGTAGTGATGCAGCCACCTCGGGTAGTCAGCTGCGCG
>NZ_VIKT02000035.1 GCF_009371975.2 Microcella pacifica | reverse complement strand
GGTCTTTTGCGCGGCTCGGGGGTGATGAGGCCGGCAGTGTGCAGGATGCGACGGATCGTTGATGTCGACGGTGGCCGGTGGCCTTCGCGCTCGAGGTGCCAGGCGATGGTCAGCGGGCCGGCATCGAGTCCTTGCGCGGTCAGCTCCAGGCGTAGTTCCACGACACGCTCGCGCACCAACTGGGTGGTCGCGGTCGGGTTCGAGTGGGGTCGCCGCGGCCGTGGGTCGACGGCGTCCAAACCGTTGTCGCGGTAGCGGGCCAAGAGGCGGTGTATGTGGCGTCGGGATACCCCATAGCGTTCAGCGGCGGCGCTGATGGTGAGCTCTTTCGCGATGATCTTCAGGACCACGACCCGGTTCTTCGACATGAGGGCGACTGTGACCTATGTCGCGACTCATCAGGGACGTATCAAGTGAGACCTATGTCATGAACTCAGACACTCGAGACCGTCGATCAGGGAAGCTGCGCTGAGAGGAAATCCTTTCGCATACCCAGCGTCGAGTCGGTGATCGCCATCGATGACGCGGCATCCGGAGCGAGCTTCGTCAGCGCGCGGATGGCGTCAATGGTCTCGGGAATGACGATCGCTTCGTTGTAGACCTGGTACGTCAAGAAGACCTCGTCGCCCTGAACTGTCACGAGGTCTTCCCATACCGCGACCTCCCACATGTCGCCTCGGGGACGGCCGAGGTCACGCATGAGTTCGATAGTGGAGTTCAGCGCCACGAGCCCGTCGGATATGCGGATGAATGCAATTCTCGGTGCCGCCCGAAGCGCGGCAATCACCTCGTCGCGAGTTGCGGGGCGGGTGAGTTGGATCGTCCAGTAGTGATTGTGCGTCTGGGTGTGGGCTCCCTTGGCAGCGATGGTGACGAGGTCAAGCCCGGGCAGAACGGTTTGGGCATCGGGGCCCTGATGCGAGGGGATGCTCGGCTCCGGCACCATCGTGTTCATAATGCCGCCCAAGTGCGACTCCCACGGGTCGGTCGCGCGCCGGATGAGGACCCCGCGGGCGCGCAGCAAAAGCCCGGCGGTGTCGAGCGCTCCGAGCACCCGCACGATGCTCGTGGTGTTACACGACACCACCCGCGTGGTGTCTCGTCCGAGGGCGCTGTCGTAGTTGGCTTGAGCGACGAAAGAGTGCCCGGTGGTCGCGTGAGACTCGCCCCCTTGGAAGACGGCCTTTACTCCGGCGGTTCGATACCGTTCCAGGTTGCCGGCGGCGACATGTTTGGGGGTGGTGTCGATGATGATGTCCGACAGTTCGACCAACTCATCGAGCGTTCCCCGTGGGCGCAGCCCCGCAACGGTCATCGCCAGCCTCGCGTCTTCCGTGGCCGCGAAGATCGGCAGTCGGTTGGCTACGGATGCGATCCGCCAGTCGGTGGCGATGTCTGCGACGCCGACGAGTTCCATGTCGGGTTGCATGAGGATCGCATCGGCGACGCGCTTGCCGATGACTCCGTATCCGTTGACGCCGACGGCAACTTTGTTCATGGACGTGCCTTTCTCTCATCGCGCGCCGCGGCGCTGGAATCAGGGTTCTGGGGGAATCGGTGGGATTCGCCGCCGGCGAGCAGTACCTCCGCCGTCTCGGTTCTGAAGCGTATGGGGGGTGCCGAGCTCGGCAACAGGTGAAGTCGCAGAGCTTCGTGGTCGAGATCCACGTCGATCCGGTGCCCGCGAACGGCGAACTGGAAACGCACTCTCGCCAATCGCGGCGGAAGCCTCGGCGCGAAGGTGGTCACCTCTGCGTGGAGTTGCATGCCGGCGAAAGATCGGGCGACGAGATCTACGGTGCCGGCCATCGCGCCGAGGTGGATACCTTCGCGGGTCGTTCCTCCTTGCGTGTCGTCAAGGTCGGCGATGAGCGCTTCTCGAAACAGCGACCATGAGCGGGCTTCATCAAGGTCGGCGAGAACGGATGCGTTCACGACTTGGCTGAGGGTGGAACCGTTCGAGGTGCGCTCTAGGTAATACGTGACGGTACGAACAATGTCGTCGTGCGAGCAGGGGTAGCCGAGTCGGGCGAGCTGGTGCCTCAGTTGGTCGTGGCCGAGCAGGTAGACGAGCATGACGACATCGGGTTGCTTGGCAAGCTTGTACCGATTGGTGGTGTCGTTTTCGGATTCGAGGATCAGATCAAGCCGCCCGATATTGCCGTAGCGCTCCCGGTAGCCGGCCCAGTCCAGTTCTACGAGACTCTCGTAGCCATTGAACTGGCTGAGAATCCCGTCAGCGTGCACGCAAATGGCGAGACGTTCGCTCACGTGAGCCCAGTGCTCGATCTCGTCATGACCGACTCCCAAACGGTCGGTGATGTCGTCGCGGAGATGACCGGCCAGTTCCGCGAGTGCTTCGCCAGCGCGCTGGCACACCCATGCGACCATCACATTCGTGTAGGTGTTGTCTCGAACTCCTGCACCCGGGGTGTCTGGGTAACCGTCGTGGTATTCGTCTGGACCCATCACACCCGTGATGTGGAAGCGGTCGGTCGCTTCGTCGTACTCGACGGAGGCGGCGAAATATCGGGCGACCTCGATGATAAGTTCGGCACCTCGCTCGGCGAGCCAGTCACGATCGGCCGTCACCTGGTAGTGCCGCCAGGCGTTGTACGCGACCGCGAGGCCGACGTGCTGTTGACGGCGGGAGTGGTCGGGCATCCATCTTTTGGATCGAGGGTTGTAGAGCTCGTGCGGTGTCTCCTCGCGCCCGTCGCTGCCGCTCTGCCACGGGAACAGCGCTCCGGGTAATCCGGTCGCTCGTGCTGCTGCGCGGGCAGATTCCAGCCGGCGCCATCGGTAGTTCAACACCCCCCGGGCAACGTGCGGCGTTCTCGGGCCGAGCACGGGCAGCACGAACAGCTCATCCCAGAACACGTGCCCTCGGTACCCCTCTCCATGCAAGCCGCGAGCCGGCACGCCGGCATCGAGATCGGCGGTGTGGGGTGACAGTGTCTGCAGCAGGTGGAAGAGATGAAGGTTCAGCGCGAGCTGGCTGCGCGGGTCAGCGTCGATCGTGATCGCGAAGCGCTCCCACAAACGCTCCCACGCCGCCTCGTGACGATGCAGCTCGCCTTCCGTGTCGCGCGCGAGAACCTGGAGTCGTTCGACTGCGGCCGTTCCTGGCGAAGCGACGGCCGAGTCGCGGGAGGTGAAGATCGAGGCCGTCTTCGTGAGCGTCGCCGGCCGCCCCTCTGTCAGCTCGAGCTCGACTGTCGTGCTCAACCGCCGCCCAGCTTCTTCGACCTCCCGAGGCCGCTGTGCGTCAGCGCCGGTGAGATTCACGCGGAGGGCGGTGGCGACCCGAATTCGGCTGTTCCGGGTCTCTACCTCGCAGAGCAGCGTGTCGCCGACCCGGGTGAACGTCGGTGACGTCAGGTGTGTGCTGTCTGACCCGATGTAGGCGGTCACGTTCGTGTTGCGAACCCCGGCGTCAATCCCCGCGCTGAGAGTGACGGGTCCACTCCATCCGATGGCGCGGATCGTCGTCTCGAGCACGGCCAGGTGGGGATCATGCAGGGAGACGAAGGAGCGTTGCACGACGCTCAGTTGCCGGCCCTGCGGACCGATCAGGGTCACATGACGAGTCGAGACGCCCCGACGCAGATCGAGCTCGCGCCGTTCGTCATACGTCTTCAGTCTTCCGCTGGACCACCACGGCCCGGCGCCAACGCGAATGTCAAGCGGGAGCCAATTGGGCACGTTGACGAGGTGCTCCTCCTCCAGACTGCGACCGTGGATGCTGCTGGTCAGGCGGTTATAGACCCCCGCGAGGTAGGTCCCCGGGTAGTGAGTTCCATCGTCGGAGTGTTCCGGGCGTGCACCTCGGGTGACGAGATATCCGTTGCCCAGCGCCGTCAAAGACTCTCGATGGCCCTCATGAGCTGGGTCGAAACCGTGGTACGTGAGTACCCACGGGTCGGTCGTCACGGCACCCAGGTCAAGCTCGCCCACGTCGTTCAGAACCACGTGGGCGCCCGCATCCTCGAACTCTTCACGGTGTCCCTGACGCGCGATGCCGACGACACGTCCGAACCCACCCCGACGGGCTGCCTCCACACCGGAAACGGAATCCTCTACGACTGCCGTGCGCTCCGGCGAGACGCCCAGCAGGCGCGCTGCCTCCAAAAACATCGCCGGATCGGGTTTGCCCGCAAGGCGCCGTTCGAGCGCGACCTGACCGTCGACCACCGTGTCGAATTGTGCGGAAAGCCCGGCCGCCGCAAGCAATTCGTGCGCGTTGCGACTTGCCGTGACCAACCCGACCGGGACTCCAGCCGTGCGGAGTCTGCCGAGGAGCGCCGTGGTTCCGGGGTAAACCGTCACCCCTCGCGCGCGCAGCTCGGCGAGGAAGAACGCGTTCTTGCGTGCCGCGAGTCCCGCCACGGTCCACGCCTCAGGCGAGTCCTGCGGCGTCCCCGGCTCCAGAGTGATTCCTCGGGCCGCCAGGTAGCCAGTCACACCATCTTCTCTGCTCCGCCCATCGACGTAACGGCGGTAATCCACAACCACATCAAAGGGCCTGTCGCGATCCAACACAGAAACTCGTGGGTCGCGAAGCACCTGATCGAATAGCTGTTTCCACGCGGCCGCGTGAATCGAGGCAGTGTTGGTGACCACGCCATCCATGTCGAACAGCACCGCCTCGTAGGGGTCAAGATCGTGAGGGTCTCGGGGCGGCGGAAGTGGGTTCATCGAGGTCGGTCGTCCGTGAGCGGCGCTCCGCCGCCATCCTGGCTCCATGTCCACTCGCGGATCTCGGGGAGATCTTGCCCGTGTTCTCGAATGTAGACATGGTGCCGAATTAAGGCGTTGCGTAGTTCTTCTCGCGCATGCCCTGAAATGTCTCGCAGACGCGGGATGAGGTCGATGGCGTTGATCGCCAAATGAAAGCGGTCGATTTCATTGAGCACACACATGTCGAACGGGGTCGTCGTCGTCCCCTCCTCCTGGTAGCCGTGAACGTGCAGGTTGGCGTGGTTCGCGCGACGGTAGGTAAGGCGATGGATGAGCGTCGGGTAACCGTGGTAAGCGAACACGACGGGCGCGTGTGTGGTGAACAGGGCGTCGAAGTCTTGGTCAGACAGGCCGTGAGGGTGTGCCCGGTCATCCTTCAACCGCATCAAGTCGACGACGTTGACCACTCGGATCCGCAAGTCAGGGAAATGGGATTTCAGGATCATCACGGCCGCGAGGGTCTCCATGGTCGGCACGTCGCCCGCGCACGCCATCACGATGTCGGGTTCTTGCCCGTCGTCGCTACTGGCCCACTCCCAGATTCCTATGCCCTTGGTGCAGTGCTCGATCGCCTGTTCCATGGTCAGAAACTGCAGCTGGGGTTGCTTGCCGGCGATGATGACGTTGACGTACTGCCGGCTGCGCAGACAATGATCGGCGACCGACAGGAGGGTGTTCGCGTCGGGTGGGAGGTACACGCGAATCACGTCGGGTTTCTTGTTCACCACGTGGTCGATGAATCCTGGGTCTTGGTGTGAGAAGCCGTTGTTGTCTTGCCGCCACACGTGGGAGGTCAGGAGGTAGTTCAAAGACGCGACCGGACGCCGCCACGGTATGCGGTTCGTCGTGGTCAGCCATTTCGCGTGCTGGTTGAACATCGAGTCGACGATGTGGATGAAGCCCTCGTAACAGGAGAAGAACCCGTGACGACCGGTGAGCAGGTAACCCTCTAGCCAGCCCTGCAAGGTGTGTTCAGAGAGGATCTCCATCACTCGACCGTCGACAGCCAGGTGATCGTCGTCGGCGACGGTGGCGGCGTTCCAGGCGCGGTCGGTGGCTTCGAGCACAGCGTCGAGCCGGTTGGAGTTGTTCTCGTCTGGGGCGAAGACCCGGAAGTTCTCCATGTTGGCGAGCATCACGTCGCGGAGCAGGCCGCCGAGCACGCGCGTGGACTCGCCAGTGGTCGTCCCGGGGCTGGAGACCGCCACAGCGTGGTCGCGGAAATCGGGCATCCGCAGCCCCCGCAAAAGAATGCCGCCGTTGCTATGGGGGTTGGCGCTCATCCGGCGGTCCCCGTCCGGATGCAGGGTCGCGATCGCCTCGATCGGGGCGCCGTCGCTGTCGAAGAGTTCTTCAGGCCGGTAGCTGCGCATCCATTCTTCAAGAATCGCGCGGTGCTCGTCGTCTTCGCGTGCTTGAGTGAACGGCACCTGGTGAGAACGCCAACTGCCCTCAACCTTTTTTCCGTCCACCACTTTCGGCCCGGTCCACCCCTTCGGGGAACGCAGCACGATCATCGGCCAGAGCGGTCGGCGCACGTCGCCGTCGCGCGCGCGGGCCTTGATCTCGTGGATCGCATCGAGGCAGGCGTCGAGCGCGCGCGCGAAGTCGTGATGCATCTGCGTCGGATCGTCACCCTCGACGTAGAACGGGGTGTGCCCATACCCGCGCAGCAAATGATCGAGCTCTTCTGGAGTGATTCTTGCCAGCACGGTCGGGTTGGCAATTTTGTACCCGTTCAGATGCAAGATCGGCAACACCGTGCCATCACGGGCCGGGTCGACGAATTTGTTGGACTGCCAGCTGGCCGCGAGTGGTCCTGTCTCCGCCTCCCCATCGCCGACCACCGCGGCGACGATCAGGTCGGGATTGTCGAACGCCGCCCCGTAGGCATGCGAGAGCGCGTAGCCGAGCTCGCCGCCCTCGTGGATCGACCCGGGCGTCTCGGGCGCGACGTGGCTGGGGATGCCGCCCGGGAACGAGAACTGCCGGAACAAGCGGCGCATGCCGTCGGCATCTTGCGTGATGTCGGGGTAAGTCTCGGTATAGGTTCCCTCCAGCCACGACGCCGCGACCGGACCGGGGCCACCGTGGCCCGGACCCATGACATAGATCGTGTCGAGATCGCGCTGCATTATGGCCCTGTTCAGATGGGCGTAGATGAAGTTCAGGCCAGGCGTCGTGCCCCAATGGCCCAGCAATCGCGGCTTGATGTGGTCGGGCAGCAACGGCTCGCGCAACAACGGATTGTCGAGCAGGTAGATCTGACCGACCGAGAGGTAGTTGGCGGCGCGCCACCAGGCGTCGATCTGCGCGAGCTGAGAATCACCAAGCAGGCGCGGCGCCGACGTTTTCTTTTTCATCGGATGCCCTCTTTCAGGCCTGCCACGGATGCCTCGATGGTGTCGAGGGGCGGGCGAGCAGAGGGTGCGGGCTGCACGGGCAACCGTAGCCGCTTGAGCAGGAGGGCGTTGATAGCGACGATCGCGCTGGAGCCAGACATCGAGATTGCCGCGATCTCGGGGCTGAGCATGACGCCAACGCCCACGAACACTCCGGCGGCGATCGGTAACGCGATGGCGTTGTAGCTGATTGCCCAACCGAGGTTCTGCCGCACCTTGCGCACCGTTCCCTTGCCGATTCGCAACGCGATCGCAACATCCAACGGATCCGAGCGCATGAGCACGACATCCGCGGTTTCGATGGCCACGTCGGTTCCCGCTCCGATGGCGATTCCGAGGTCTGCCTGTGCTAGGGCGGGAGCATCGTTGACTCCGTCGCCGACCATCGCGACCTTCTTGCCGGCGGCCTGCAACTCGGCGACCTTGGCAGACTTGTCTTGCGGGAGGACTTCGGCGATGACGGTGTCGATGCCCAGCAGAGCGCCGATCCGTTGGGCTGTCGCTTCGTTGTCACCGGTCAGCATCGCCACCTCGATGCCAGCTTCGTGGAGGGCCGCGATAGCCGCTTGGGCCGTGTCTCGGGCGGCATCCGCCAGTGCGATCACCCCCGCGGCTTTTCCGTCGACGGAGACGAGAACCGCGGTGCGTCCGGTCGAGGCCAACTGTTCGCGCTGGTCGAGGACCGTGCTGATGTCTACGTTTTCGGTGGCCATGAGTTTGCGGTTACCGACGAGTACACGGCGCCCGCTGACGGTGGCCCCGGCACCATGCCCGGGGACGTTGCGGAACTCGCTGGCGTCAAGCTTCTCGGCACCCTGGCCTTCGGCGTAAGAGACGACCGCTGCGGCAAGAGGATGCTCGGACTCCCTCTCCACTGCCGCCACGAGTGCCAGTAGTTCTAGGCGAGGGATGCCCACCTCGATGACGTCCGTTACTTCTGGTTCGCCCTTGGTGAGGGTTCCGGTTTTGTCCATGATGACCGTGTCAATGCGGGCTGCGGTTTCCAGCGCTGCGGCGTTCTTGAACAGCACGCCACGTTTGGCGCCGAGGCCGGTTCCCACCATGATCGCTGTTGGTGTTGCCAGGCCGAGGGCATCAGGGCAGGTAATGACGACCACCGTTATGGCGAACAGGAGCGCGGCCTGAGGTGTGGCGCCAAGGAATAGCCACACAGCGAAGGTCAGGCTGCCGCCGATGAGAGCGACGAACACCAGCCAGAACGCGGCCCGGTCGGCGAGGCGTTGCCCGGGCGCCTTGGAGTTCTGTGCTTCTTGGACCAGGGCGACGATTTGCGCCAGGGCCGTGTCGGCGCCGACCTTGGTGGCCCGTACCCTCAGGGTTCCGGTGGTGTTCACCGTCGCGCCGATCACCGCTGACCCGGGCGACTTTGTTACCGGGAGGCTCTCGCCAGTGACCATCGATTCGTCGACATCCGAGTCGCCCTCCTCGACCATGCCGTCGGTGGGGACTTTTGCGCCGGGGCGAACGAGCAGCAGATCCCCGGGCACCACCTCTGCGGTCGGAATTTCGACCGGCTCACCATCACGGAGGACGATCGCGCGCGGGGGTGCCAGCTCGAGCAGAGTGCGGATCGCGTCGTTAGCACCGCCGCGGGCACGCATTTCAACCCAGTGCCCGAGGAGCACAAACGATGTCAGCACGGTGGCGGCCTCATAGAACACTTCGCCGCCACCGGTCAGGGTCACGACAAGGCTGTAGATCCAGCCGGTGCCGACACCGACGGCAACCAGCACCATCATGTCGAGGGTTCGTGCGCGCAACGCCCGGAACGCCCCGTCGAAGAAGATCCACGCCGAGTAGAAGATCACCGGCAGAGAGAGGATCAACGCGAAGACGTCGTCCCGCAGACCGAAGGGCGCGGGCACGGTAAACCCGAACACTTCCCGGCCGATCGGCGACCACAGAGTGATGGCGACAGAAAGGATTGCTGCCACCAGAAAGCGGTTGCGCATGTCGCGGATCATCGATGCCATCGACATGTCGCCGTGTCCGCCACCGTGCCCCATCACGTCTTGGCTGCTTCGGGAGGGTGCCGCGTGCCCCGCGTGCGAGCCGCCCGTCGGGTCGCAGATGTGCTCGGGCACCGATTGCCCGGCACAGTGGTACCCGCAGTCAGTGATCCACGTGCGCAAGTCAGCTTGCGAGGTCGCCCCCGGGTCGTAGGTGACGGTGGCGGTTTGCGAGACCGGATTGGCTTCCACGGAGATAACCCCAGGTCGGCGGCGCAGCGTTGTCTCGACGATGGCTTTCGAAGAGGCCCACTGCACGCCGGAGACTTCCAGGACAACAGTGCGGATATCCGTGCTCATTTGAATCTTCTCTCTCGCGGTGGTGGTCACGACACCAGGTAGCCCAGGACGGTCATCATCCCGGACTCGGCATGGTAGACGTTGTGGCAGTGCGCCGCCCACAGGCCAGGGTTGTCGGCGTCAAATTCAACGGTGAGGGTCTTGCCGGGCAGGACGATCGAGGTGTCCTTCCGCGGGCCGCCGCCAGCATGCTGGTACGTGTGCCCGTGCAAGTGAAATGGATGCCACATCTGGGTCGTGTTCTCGATGCGCAACCGCACGCGTTCGCCCTCGAGCACGCCCAAGGCGCCTGCCAGGGGGTTGGCCGGGTCGAACCGGCGCCCGTTGATCGACCAGTCGTACGCCATCATCGAGCCGGTCAGCGTTGCCGTGAGTTCCCGATCGGCGGTGCGCTGTGGGAGGGAGACGTCAGATGTTGCGGACAGCATGCTCGCCGTCAGGACTGTGCGAGAGAGCTCCGGTATCGACGCCGCCGACACCGGCAGCCCGCCAGAACCGGTGTGGACGATCGCGAGGGCGTTCGAGTCCTTGCCCTCGGCGGCGGCGATAAGCGGAAACGCGCCGTCGGCCAGCGTCACGAGCGCGTCGTAGCGTTCGCCCATTCCGATGAGGATCGCGTCGGTGGCGACCGGGTTCACCGGGTAGCCGTCGCTGTGGGTGACGGTGAGCCGGTGACCGCCAAGCGCGACCCGGAATGCGGTGTCACTGGCTGCGTTGATGATGCGCAGGCGAATTCGAGTGCCGGCGATGCTCGTGAAGGTCTCGGGGTCGGCGGAGGGACGCCCATTAATGAGGAAGTACGGGTAGGCGACGTCACCGGCGTCACCGCCGAGAAGGCTCGAACGCGCGCCCATCAACATGTGGCTGCCCGACCCGCTCATCATCCCGCCCATCCCACTACTGAGCTCGGTGAGCACCTCGTCAGGGGTACCCGTCACACCGTCGAGCCAATCATCGAGAATGATGACCCACTCGTCGTCATAGCTGAGTGGTTCATGGGGATCCTCAACGATCAGCGCCCCGTATAAACCTCGGTCTAATTGCGGGCCGACGTGCGGGTGAAACCAATAGGTGCCGGGCTGGTCGGTGACGAACTCGTAGTTGAAGTCGCTGCCCGAGGTGATCGGAGCTTGGGTCGCCCCGGGCACACCGTCCATGTCGTTGCGCAGAGCCAGTCCATGCCAGTGCACCGAGGTGTCGGCCGGCAACCCATTTCGGAGCCTCGCCTGCACCGTGTCGCCTGCCGATACGCGGATGACTGGTCCGGGTATCGCGCCGTAACTCCACGTGTTCGCGATCGTGCCAGCGAGATCGATCTGGGTGGGAGCTGCCACGAGATCGATGCTCGTGACGCGGCCGGTGCCGCCTCGAGCAAGTTCCGCTGCTCGCACCGCTGGGCCGGAGGGGGTGATGTACCGCGGCGGTGCCGCGCATGCGGCCAAAGCCACAGCAGCGAGCGTGCCGGTACCCACCGCGAGGAACCCGCGCCGGGTCAGGCTGACCGTGGAGAGAGCGGAGTTCATGTGTGCCTGATCATGTCAATGACATGGTCCCGCTCTTGCCGAGGTGGCGCAAGGGTCGAAGGTCCCGGTCTTGGATACGCAGCTTCCCGGCCAACAAGGGGGACTGTGAATCGGCCTGACTTTCGTTCCGTTCTTCAAGCAAGGATGGAACACGATGAACAGAAGATATTCGCCGGAGATGCGTGAGCGGGCTTTGCGGATGCTCGCGGAGGCACGGCCGGAGCACCCGACGATGATGAGCGCGGTGCGTCACGTGGCCGGGCTGCTGGGCATGAGCGCGGAAACGCTGCGATTGTGGCAGCGCCGTTACGAGGCCGACGCGGGCGTCAAGCCCGGTCTGACCACGGATGCGGCGGCGGAGATCAAGCGGCTGCAGAAGGAGAACGCCGAGCTGCGCAAGGCGAACGAGATCCTCAAGGCTGCGAGCGTGTTTTTCGCGAAGGAGCTCGACCGCCCCTGACCGAGATGATCCGGTTCATTGACCTGCACCGGGATCGTTTCGGGGTCGAGCTCATCTGCCGAGTCCTTGGACCGGCAGTCCAGGGGTTCCTCACCTCCCGCGGTTACCGCGCCGCCGTCGGACGTGTGAATCCCCCCGGCGTGTTCGGAGAGCGTATTGCTGGTGTCAGCCCGCTTGTTCGAGGGGCTCGGTCAGAGCATATTCGAGCTGCTCCAGTTCGATCGGGGTGAGGCCATCGATCGAACTGTGGATGCGTTCGGTGTTAAACCACTGCACCCAGTCCGCGGTCGCGGCCTCGACCTGATCGACGTTTCGCCAGGGCCCTTCGTGATGGATCAACTCGGTCTTATAG
>NZ_VIKT02000034.1 GCF_009371975.2 Microcella pacifica | reverse complement strand
GCCGCGCACCCGCGCCGCGCACCCGCGCCGCGCACCCGCGCCGCGCACGTGCCCGCGCACGTGCACGCGCGCCGCGCGGCCCAGATTTGCCCCAAAGTGGTGTGAACGACGGCGCCAAGCGCCCTTTCGCGCCAGATCTGGCACGCAGGGGCGCTCGGCGCCCCGTTAGTAGCGGGCGAGCACCTCGGCGTCGCGCGCGTGCGTGATGGCGCGACGGGCGGCGTCGAGTGCCTCGACGGGATCGGTCGAGCGCTCGGCGAGGGCGAGCTCCTCCTCCGCCTCGGCGAGGCGAGCGCGAGCTCCCGCACTGCCTCCGCGGCCGAGTGCGGCGCGCGCGGCGGCGAGCTGACTCTGCGCCGAGACGCGCGCCCCTGCGTAGGCCTCGCGCGCGTGGGCGAGCCGCTGCGCCTGCGTGCGGCTCGCGGCGAGGGCGACCTCGAGCTGATCCATCGCCGCGCGAATGCCGTCGAGTGCCGGAACGGGATGCCTCGCCTCGTCCGCCCCCGTGGCCGCGATCGCGGCATCGATCTCGGCGACGGCGGACGTGATGGCGGCGGCCGTGCCGGCATCCGGAGCTTCATCGAGATCGGCGAGGGCCTCGGTGCGGGCCGTGCGGGCGTCGGCGCGCAGCGCCTCGAGTGCGGCGAGCGCGTCGTCCAGTCGCGCGGCGGTGGAGGGCACGAGGGCGAGCAGCTCGTGCGCCTCGTGGGCGAGTCGCTCGGCGTCGGCGAGCAGCGGGCCGACGGCACTCGCCGCGGCCACCGCGAGCTCGGCGCTCGCTTCGGCGGCGAGGGCATCGGCACGGTCGAGAAGAGCCGCGGCACGCTCGGGTGCCGTCGCCGCCGCGCCGAGCGCCGGCTCGGCGAAGTGCTCGCGCAGGGCATCCCGCTCGCGGGCGCGCTCGCGCACGGCGTCCCGCAGTGCCGTCACCCGCTCAACCAGCCCGCGGGCGCGGGCCGAGGCGCCGCTCTCGACCGTGCGGCGATCGCGGAAGCGCGCCGCCTCGGCGTCGAGGGAGCTCTCGATGCGGTCGGCGAGCATGACGATGCGGTCGGCGCGCTCGCGGTGGCGCAGTCGGGCTCCCGGCTCGTCCTCGAGCATGCGGTGCAGGCGGAAGAGCTCGGCGCGGTCTTCTCGCGCCCGCGACAGGGCGGCGCGATAGTCGGCCGTCTCGCGCTCGCCGAATTGCGCGAGCGCGAAGTCGAGGTCGGTTGCAGCCGCATCCACGCGGTCGTCGGCGCGCACGAGCGCCGACCCTGCTCGGCGCCGCACCGCATCGATCGCCGCCTGCGGCCGGGCGCGCCGTCGCGAGACGACGACGATACCGCCCACGAGCACGGCCGCGGCGACGACGAGCACGGTGCCGACGCCGGTGACGATGATCGACACGAGGCCGTCGAAGAGCTGCACGCTGGTGAGTCTACGGTCGCAGCCGATTCGACGGCAGACCGCCGGGAATCCCCAGTATTTCGCGGCGACGGCCATAGGGTGACGGCGTGTGGCGTGCCGACAGTTATGACGATCATGAGATCGACGAGCCCGCGACCGCGAACGGCGGTCCGCAGCCTTCGTCGATCAGCGTCGGCGACCCCCGCGTGCTGCCCATGAACGTGGCGGCCCCGACGTGGGAGCGCTGGCGCGCCGACCTCGCCGCCCTGGGTGGGCGCAGCACCCTCCTGCACTTCGACGACGACTCGCGCGGCCGCATCGAGCTCGGCACGAGCCACCCTGGCGGCCTCGCGCGCTTCATCGCGGGCAGCCCCACCCTGCTGAGCAACCTCGTGCGCGACGATGTGGCCCTGCGGTCGGCGCGCGTCGCGGCCGAGCGCATCGTCGACAAGGGCCTCGAGCTCTCGAGCGTGCGCGGCATCGACGCGATCGCCCTCGGTATCGGCATGGTCGCCTGGAGCCACGACGGCGTCGACCATCGAGCCCCCCTGCTGCTGCGCCCGCTGGCTCTGCGGCGTCGCGGTCGGGATGTCGAGCTCACGCTGCGCGGCCGGGTGCGCCTCAACCCCGCCCTCGTGCGCACGCTCGCCGAGCAGTACGCACTGCACCTCGACGAGGCGGCGTTCGTCGCGCTCGCCCACGACGGCGACGCCTTCAAGCCAAACCCGCCACTCGACCGCCTCCGCGGTCTCACGGCGCACCTAGAGGGCTTCACGATCACGCCGCGCCTCGTGGTCTCGACCTTCGCCGAGGTGGGTGCGCCGATGGCGGCGGACGCGCACGAGCTCGGGCATCCCATCCTCGACGCGGTCGCGGGCAACACGAGCGCGCGCTGGGCCGTGCAGGAGGGCGGCGAGCCGGTCGTACCCGTGCACGCCGATGAGCGCCCGCCCGGGACCGACCTGCTGCTCCTCGACGCCGATGCCGAGCAGGAGCAGGTCATCGCGACGATCGCGTCGGGTGCCTCGCTCGTCGTCAAGACGCTCCCCGGCACCGGCAGCACGCAGACCGTCGTCAACGCGCTCGGCGCCCTCGTCGCGCAGAACAAGCGCGTGCTCGTCGTGAGCCCGCGCCGGGCGACCCTGCGCAGCATCTCGCAGCGGTTCGCCGACATCGGCCTGCCCGGCATCACGGCTACCGCGCCGACGCTGCGCCGCGACCTCATCCGGGCGATCGGTCGCAACGAGAAAGCGAAGCGGCCCCGCGTCGTCGAGGTCGACGAGGCGCTCGTGCGACTCCGCGGCGTACTGCTCGACTACCGCGAGGCTCTCGCACGCCCCGATTCGGTGCTCGGCATCAGCGTGCTCGACTGCGTCACCGAGCTCAGTCGGCTCGCGCTCCTGCCCACGCCGCCTTCCACGCGGGCACGCCTCAGCAGGCAGGCCGTCGAACTGCTCGCGACCGATCGCCGCCCCGCGGCCGAGGCCATGGTGCAGGCCGCCGAGCTCGGGCAGTTCAGCTACGGCCCCGGTGACTCGCCCTGGTACGGCGCGCGGTTCTCGAAGGCGGAGGACGCGACGCGCGCCCAGGAGCGCGCCCGCCGCCTGCACGCCGACCTGCTGCCGCGCCTCGTCGAGCGCGGTCGCGCCCTGATCGCCTCCACCCCGCTGCGCCCGTTCGAGACGCTCGCCGAGCTCGGTGTGTACCTGCGGCTCCTCACCGACATCCGCGACACCCTCGACCGGTTCCAGCCGGCCGTCTTCGACCGCTCGCTCAGCGAGCTCATCGCGGCGACCGCTCCGCGACGAGAGGGCTCGACGATGCCCGCCGCGACGCGCCGCCGCCTGAAGGGCCTCGCCAAGGAGTACCTGCGGCCGGGCGTGCACGTGGGCGATCTGCACGACGCGCTCACGCGCATCCAGCAGCAGCGCGTGCTGTGGCAGCGCTTCGTTCCCGCCGGTCTCACCCCGACGGTGCCGGTGGGCATCGCGGACGTGCACCACGCCTACCAGCAGGTCGAGCAGGATCTCGAGGAGCTGGATGCTCCGCTCGGGCACGACAGCCGCGACCGGTCGCTCGTGCACCGACCCCTGGCCGAGCTGCACGCCCTGCTCGAGGGCCTCGCGGCCGAGAGCGACGTGCTCGCCAACCTGCAGGAGCGCACCGAGCTGCTGCGCCTGCTCGAGGGCTGGGATGTTCAGCCGCTGCTCGCCGACCTCGCCGAGCGCCACGTGCCGCAGTCGCAGGTCGCCGCCGAGCTCGAGCTCGCGTGGTGGCGCTCAGCCCTCGACAGCCTCCTGCAGCAGGACCGCGCGCTGCTCGGCGCCGACACCGCCGTGCTCGACCGGCTCGAGGCCGACTTCCGCCTCGTCGACGAGGCGCACGCCGCCGGCAGCGCCTCGCTGCTGGGGTGGCAGCTCGCCGAGAACTGGTCGATCGGCATCACCGACTGGCCGGACGAGGCCGACGCCCTGCGGGCCCGGCTGAAGAGCGGCTCGATCACGCCGCACGAGCTCCAGCACGAGGCTCCCCATCTGTCCCGGCCGATCGCGCCCGTGTGGCTCGCCTCGCCGTACGACGTGCACGAGATCAGCGACGAGATTCCCTTCGACACGGTCATCGTGCTCGACGCGGGTGCCGTGACGGTGCCCGAGGTTGCCGGCGCTGTGCGCCGCGGCCGGCAGGTGGTCGCCGTGGGCGACCCCGTCACCCAGACCCCCGCACCGTTCTCGGTGGCCGT
This sequence comes from Microcella pacifica, assembly GCF_009371975.2. Taxonomy (GTDB): domain Bacteria; phylum Actinomycetota; class Actinomycetes; order Actinomycetales; family Microbacteriaceae; genus Microcella; species Microcella pacifica. The sequence continues at coordinate 8,078 of NZ_VIKT02000034.1, read as the reverse complement.
GGACGCTGCGGCTCCCGCAGCCGGCCGCGATGCGGCCGGGGCCTCGAGCGCCGATGAGGATGCCCGGCACGCCTCCTCCGCCCTCTTCCAGCTCGCCGACCTCCTGCCGGTGCAGTCGCTCACGCGCTCGTACCGCGCCGGCGGCGAGGACCTCGCCGAGCTCGTCAACCGCCGCTTCTACGCGGGTCGCATCGACTCGCTTCCCTGGGCCGGCTCGTTCCTCGGGCATCCGTCGATCGCCGTCGACTACCTCGACGAGGGCCACGGCATGCCCGACGACGAGACGGGTGCGATCGAGAGCGTCGACGCCGAGGTGCGTCGTGTCGTCTCCCTGGTGCTCGAGCACGCCACCGCGCGCCCCGCCGAGTCGCTCATGGTCATCACCGCGAGCCACCGGCACGCCGCGCGCGTGCAGGACGCCGTGCTCGAGGCGATCGGCACCCGGCCCGACCTGCAGGAGTTCGTGCTCGGCGACCGGGCAGAGCCGTTCGGCGTGCTCACGATCGAGCAAGCCGTCGCCCAGTCGCGCGACCGCGTCATCTTCTCCATCGGCTACGGCCGCACCCCGCACGGCCGCGTTCTCAGCGAGATCGGCGCGCTCGGCCGCCCCGGCGGCGACCGACTGCTCGCCGTCGCGATGACGCGCGCTCGCCGCTTCGTGCGCATCGTCAGCTGCCTGCGCGCGGGCGACCTCGACGACGACCGGCTGTCGCACGGCGCTCGCGCCCTCGGCGACCTGCTCGCCGACATCGAGGCGCGGCGCTCCGCGGTCGAACTGCAGGACGACAGCGACCCCATGCTCATCGACCTCGCACGGCGCCTCGAGGCCCGCGGGCTGAAGACCGCCCTCGGGCACCGCGGCAAGCTCAGCCTCGTGGCGAGCCGCGGCGGCTACTGCATCGCGGTCGAGACCGACGCGTCGCTGGCGGGCACGAGCCTGCGCGAGTCGCTGCGCCTGCGCCCCGATCTGCTGCGGCGCCTCGGCTGGCACTACGCGCGCGTGCACGTCTTCGAGCTGTTCAGCGATCCGGACGGCGTCGCCGACCGCATCGTGGCGATGGCCGGCAAGGCCCTCGCGCCCGACACGCCGCGCCCGCGCCCCGCGGTCACCTGAGCCGAGCATCCCGCCGGGTCTGTCCGTGGGTCGTCGGGGCGCGCACGCGAGTGGGCACCGACGCGATCCGCGGCGCGTACCCTGGGGGCATGAGTGAGCGGGACGCGCGAAGCACGGAGCGCCGCAGTGCGCGCCGCGCGACGACAGCGGCCCCACCCGGTTCGGACCCGGTGCCGAGCGCGGAACCGTCGCGGCATCGGGTCGATGAGAACGACGAGCGTCTGCGCGCTGAGAAGCCGCCGCACTACTGATGACGCGGGTGACGGTGGCCGATCGTGGCCGGTGAAACGGACCTGCGGGTGCTCGTCGCGTCGATGAGCCCCGAGGCGGTGCCGGGGCACTGGTTCTTCGGCACGATCGAGCCGGGCACGATGGTCGACGCCGTGGCGACGGTGCTCGAGCCTGAAGGGCTCTCGGTCGTCGTCGGACGGTCGGAGGCCGATCGTCTCGGGTTCGACACGACGCACGCCTACCGCTGGATCACTCTGCGGGTGCACTCGTCACTCGACGCAGTGGGGCTCACGGCCGCCGTCGCTGCGGCCCTCACCGAGAACGGCATCAGCTGCAATGTCATGGCGGGGGCATTCCACGACCACCTTTTCGTGCCCGCCGCGAGGCTGGAGGACGCGTTAGTGGCGCTCAAGCAGCTGTCTGCGCGCGACAGAGCGTGAACGAGGGCGACGGTGGGGGCTAGGGGTTGGCGCGCTCGGTGAGCAGATCGCGAATCTCGGTGAGCACGTCGAGCTCGGTCGGCGGGGCGTCCGCCGACACCGGCGGCTCGCCCGCCTTGCGGCGCTCCTCCGCGCGCTTCTTGAGCGTGTTGATCGGCAGCACGAGCGCGAAGTAGACGACGAGCGCGACGACGATGAAGTTGATGAGAGCCCCGATGACGGCGCCGAAGTACATGACGGCCTCACCACCAGACACGGTCGGGATCGCGACCGGGAGAGCCGTGGCCAGCGTCTCGGCCGAGAAGAGCGCGCTGATCGCCGGGTTGATGACCGAGCCGACGATGGACTGCACGACCGTGGTGAACGCGGCCCCGATGACGACCGCCACGGCGAGCTCGACGACGTTGCCGCGCAGAATGAATTCCTTGAAGCCCTTGAGCATGGGTGCCTCCTCAGCCGATGAAGCGGTTCGTGATGGTCGTGATCAGCTCGCGGCGGCGGCCGACGTGGAGGTGCTGGCGCCGGAGCTGGCCGTCTCCTTCTTCGCCGGCGTCGACGAGGAGCTCGACTCCTTGGTGCCGGAGCCGGAGCCCGAGGACCCGGAATCCTTCGACCCTGAGTTGCCAGACCCTGAGCCGCCAGACCCTGAGCCGCCGGTCGAGCCCGAGCGCTCCGCAGCCCGGCTGTCGGTGCGGTAGAAGCCCGAGCCGTTGAAGGTCACGCCGATGGACGAGAACACCTTGCGCAGTCGCCCCTCGCAGGTGGGGCACTCGGTGAGTGAGTCGTCGGTGAACGCCTGCTGAATGTCGAACGCGGTCGAGCATTCCGTGCAGCGGTAGGAATAGGTGGGCATGTGGACCTCCGCCGACAAGGATACGTCGGCTCAGAAGCGCTGGATGCCGCCCGGGGTCACGACGCCGTCGACGGGCTGGTCGTGCTTCTCGCGCGGCAGTTCGTCGACGAGTTCGTCGTCGAACAGCACCGCGAAGACCGGTGGGCGGCGGTCCATGGACCCGAGCGTCTTGTCGAAGTACCCGCGACCCCATCCCATGCGCATGCCCGTGCGGTCGACCGCGGCCGCCGGCACGAGGATCAGCCCGACGTCGTTGATCGCGATGGGTGCCACGATGTCGCTCGTCGGCACGGGCATCCCGATCACGTCGCTGCCTTCGTCGCTCGCGTCGTAGGGGGCCCAGTCGAGGAGGCCGTCGTCGCGGGAGATCGGCAGCAGCACCTCGAGGCCCTGCTCGGCCGTCCACGCCAGGAACGGGCGGGTCTCGGGCTCGTCGGGGGTGGAGAGGTAGCACGCGAGGGAGCGGGGCCCGAGTGCCGAGGTGAGGGCGATGAGCTGGCGGGTGAGGTCGACCGAGGCGGCGTCGCGCTCCGCAGACGGGCGAATCCGCCGCCGTTCGCGCAATTCGGCGCGCAGGGCGCGCTTGGCGCCTGCGGGTTCGCTGATCATGCTCACCATGCTAGGTGCCAGCCCCCGATACGCTGAGGCCATGTCGACCTCCCTCACGAAAGCCGTCATACCCGCTGCAGGCCTGGGCACGCGATTCCTCCCCGCGACCAAGGCGATGCCGAAAGAGATGATGCCCGTCGTCGACAAGCCGGCCATCCAGTACGTCGTGGAGGAGGCCGTGCACGCGGGCCTCACCGATGTGCTCATGATCACCGGGCGCAACAAGAACGCCCTCGAGAACCACTTCGACCGGGTGACCGAGCTCGAGAACACGCTGCAGATCAAGGGCGACCAGGAGAGGCTCGCCAAGGTCATGCACTCCACGAACCTCGCCGACATGCACTACGTGCGGCAGGGCGACCCGAAGGGGCTCGGCCACGCGGTGCTGCGCGCCAAGATGCACGTCGGGCACGAGCCGTTCGCCGTTCTTCTCGGCGACGACCTCATCGATGAGCGCGACCCGCTGCTCGAGCGCATGATCGAGGTGCACGAGGAGCGCAACGCGACGATCGTGGCCCTCCTCGAGGTCGAGCCCGACCAGGCGCACCTCTACGGCGTAGCGACGGTCGAGCCGACGGACACCGACGATGTGGTGCGCATCACGGGTCTCGTCGAGAAGCCGGCCCCCGGCACTGCTCCTTCCAACCTGGCGATCATCGGCCGCTACGTGCTGCGCCCCGAGATCTTCGGCATTCTCGAGAACACGCCGCCGGGCAAGGGCGACGAGATCCAATTGACGGATGCCCTGCTCGAGCTCGCGGGCGACGTCGAGCACGGCGGCGTCTACGGCGTCGTGTTCCGCGGCCGTCGCTACGACACGGGCGACCGGCTCGACTACATCAAGGCGATCGTGCAGCTCGCCTCCGAGCGCGACGACCTCGGGCCGGAGCTTCGGCCGTGGCTCGTCGAGTTCGCCGACACTCTGCGCTGACCGGACCGCCGGCCCTCACCACCGACCTCGAGGCGATGTGAACGCGATCCCCACCCTGCGCGACGGGGTCACCGTGCTGCGCCCGATCCGCCTGCGGGATGCCCGCGCGCTGGAGCGCGAGCTCATCGAGAGCCGCACGTGGCTGCGCCCGTGGGAGGCGACGAGCCCCGTCGCGCCGATGTCGTGGGACACGAAGGGCAGCATCCGCAGCCTCCTCGCAGCGGCGCGCTCCGGGCAGGGCCTGCCCTTCATCATCGAGACGGAGGGCCGCCTGGCGGGCCAGCTCAACGTGTCGGGCATGAGCTACGGCTCGCTCGCCTCGGCGACGATCGGCTACTGGGTGGGGGAGCGCTTCGCGGGGCGGGGTCTCACGCCGACGGCGGTGGCCCTCGCGACCGATCACGTCTTCTTCTCGGTCGGGCTGCACCGCATGGAGATCTGCATCCGACCCGAGAACGCGGCGAGCCTGCGCGTCGTCGAGAAGCTCGGCTTTCGCTACGAGGGGCTGCGGCGGCGCTACATCCACATCAACAACGACTGGCGCGACCACTTCTGCTTCGCGCTCACCGTCGAAGAGGTGCCCACGGGGGTGCTGCAGCGCTGGCGTGCCGGCCGCGTGCCCGCGGGGGCGGCCACCGTGCCCGAGGCAGACCTCATCGCGGCGCGGCGGGGGCTTCCGCTGCCGTGACGGCACCGCTCTTCGTGCCGCGCGCGGTGCCGGGCGACCTCGCGCCGTTCGTGCAGGCGCTCTGGTACCTCCACGCGCCGCCGCAGCGCCGATTCGAGAAGATCCTTCCCAGCCCGCGCGCCCACCTGATCGTCAATCTCTCCGACCCGTACCGTCAACTGGCGCGCGGTGCGATGGCGACGGGCGTCAAGCTCGCGGGGCCGTTCTTCGCGGGAGTGCAGACCCAGTACCTGGTGAATGAGAATCCGATCGAATTGCGGATGCTCGTGGCCCAGTTCACCGCGGATGGCGTGGGCATCTTCGCCCGCGCGCAGCCGGGTGACCTCGTCGACGCCGTGCTGCCGGCCGAGCCTCTCGTGCCGGGTGTCGACGCGCTCGCCGCCCGGGGCCGACGGAGCGATGACGTGGAGGGCCTCCTCGACGACCTCGTGGGCCTGCTGCGCGCTGCACGGCACCGGCCGGACCCCGACGCAGCGGTTACACGCGTGCGGGTCGGGCTCGAGAGCGATCGGCCCGCGTCGATCGGGGGGCTCGCGGCGGCGGAGGGCCTGACCCCGCGCGCTCTGAGCGCGCGATTCTCGCGGGCGTGCGGTGTGACGCCCAAGCGATTCGCCGACGTGGCCCGCGTCGACGCTCTGCTCACGTCGCTCGCTTCGAGGGACCCGCTGCCCGGCTGGGGCGAACTCGTCGCCGAGTACGGCTACTACGATCAGCCGCACATCACGCGCGCCTTCACGCGGTTCGCCGGCTCGCCACCGGCGCGATTCCTGCACGACCTGCGCGAATTCGGTCTCGAATACGCCACCTTCGTGCCGCTCGACCACCCCGCGCACGGGTAATTCCGTACAAGACGAACCCCCTTCGCTCTCACTAGAGTCGGCGCCGAGCGTCTCGGACGGCGTGCTCGAAGGAGGAGTCATGGAAGCAGCGGTCAACGTGTGGGGAATCCTGCTCGCGGCGGTATCGATGTTCGTCGTGGGCGGGCTGTGGTTCGGTCTCCTGTTCGCGCGACCCTGGCAGCGTGCGGCGGGCGTGAGCGACGAGCAGCTCGGTCGGGGTGCACCGCTCGTCTTCGGCGGCTCTTTCCTCCTGTCTCTCGTCGCTGCGACAAGTCTCGCCTTCCTGATCGGCGCCGCGGGGCCGCTCTTCGGCACGATCGCCGGCCTCGTCACCGGTGCGACGCTCGTGTCGGCCCTGCTCGGCGTCGTGTACCTCTTCGAGCGCCGACCCTTCCGGCACTTCGCGATCAACGCTGGATACGCGATCGTGGCTTTCACCGCGATGGGCGCGATCGTCGGCGCCCTCCAGGCCGGGTAGGCGAGGTTCGTCCGGCGGACACGCGCCGAGCATCCCGCCCAGAGGCGCGCGGCAGACGTACCGTTGGGCCGTGGAGAACTCGGCGAGCGGCACAGCGATACTCATCGCGGTGGCGGCCGGCCTGTGGCTGCTCTACCTCGTGCCGATGTGGCGCCGACGCAGCGAGTACCTGGCGACCGAGCGCAACGCCGTGCGCCTGCAGCAGACGCTGCGCATCATGGCGCAGACCACCGAGCTGCCGGAGGCCGTGAGGGCGGAGATGACAGCGCGCGAGATCGCTTCGCAGGAACGCTCGCTCGCCGCGCGGCAGCGTGAGCAGCTCGCGATCGAGCGGGCACGCGAGGCCGCCCGACAGCGCGCCCTGCGCGCGCAGCTCGCCGCAACGGCTCCGGGTCTCGTCGCCGAAGTGGACGCCTCTCGTCTCGGCCAGCGCCGTCTGCGCCGCTCGCGCGCCGGGACGAGCCTTCTGACCCTCGCCGCACTCGTCGGCGTGGGCGTCTCCGTCGCGTTCGGAGCGTGGGCGTGGACGGGCCTCGCCGGTTTCGTCGCCCTCAGCGGCACGCTCCTGCTGCGTGGCCTGGCCCGCGCGAGCCGCCGCCGCACGGCCTCCGTCGCGCCGACCGCCCCGCGGTTCGTCGACTATGCGCCCGCTGCGCCGGCCGTCGGTCGTCAGGCTCCGCGCGAGCGCGCGTGGACTCCCGTGCCGCTTCCGCGCCCCACCTACCTCGACGCGCCCTCGGCTCCGGCGGCGGTGCGGGATGCTCAGCCCACGATCGACCACGCCGCACTGCTCGCGGCCGCCGCCGCGGAGGCCGAGCAGGCTCAGCGACTCGCGCAGCCTCCCGCCGCGCCGACCGAGGCGCCGGGCCCGACCGTGCGGGAGGAGCCCGCAGCGAGTGCCGCGACGGCGGAGGTCGAGCGGGGCGATTCGCGGTTCGCGCGCATGGGCATCCTCGACGGACTTCCCACTCGCGCACCCGACCTCGACGAGGTGCTGCAGCGCCGCCGCGCTGCCGGCTGAGCCGACTCGCGACGTTTCGGCGGCTCTGCGCGCCGGTGGTAGTGTTGTCGACGGTTCACGGGCCTGTGGCGCAGTTGGTAGCGCGCTTCGTTCGCAATGAAGAGGTCAGGGGTTCGATTCCCCTCAGGTCCACCATGTGATGAGTCGCGACATAGGTCTCATCTGAGTCGCGACATGGGTCTCATTTGCTCGGCCATCGGCCGGCGCTTTTGGTCGTGTTGCGCCAGTAGCTTCGAGTGGGGTCGATGCTGTTGCGGGCGATCACCTCGCCGGTGTCGAGGTGGACGACGGTGACGGTGGTGTCGTCGATGAGGGCCAGGACGCGTTTGCGTCGGTGCTCGACGCCGATGCCGAGGTGGTGCATGCGTCCGGCGCGGCGCAGGCTCACTTTTCCGTCTTCTGCGACGTGGTCGTAGCGAACCCGATAGTGGGTTTCTGCCGTCGTGCTCGCTGGGGCTGCTTTGACGGTGGCCCGGTAGGCGGTGGCGGGCGTGGCGCGGTCGTTGGCTCGGTGTGGTCGGCGCTCGTTGTAGTGGTCGCGGAATCTGTCGAGTTGTTCTTGCAGGTCGCGGATCGTGTCGGCGCAGGGCTGCTTGGCCAGCCACCGCTTCAGGGTCTGATGGAACCGTTCGATTTTGCCTTGCGTTTGAGGGTGGGAGGCGGAGCCGTTCTTTTGCCTCACCCCTTGCAGGGCCAGGACGTATTCGAAGGCGTTTTTGCCGCCGGTGAAGCGGGAGGTGAAGACGCTGCCGTTGTCGGTCAGGGTGGAGGCGGGGATGCCGTGTAGGTCGGTGACGCGCAGGAAGTCGGTCACGACCAGGTCGCCGGTGATGCGGCTGGCTGCGGTGCAGCCTAGGAGGTAGCGGGAGTGGTC
>NZ_VIKT02000033.1 GCF_009371975.2 Microcella pacifica | reverse complement strand
GTTGATGCCTTTCGAGTTGGGGTAAGAGACTTCTCGAAGGATCACACGGTGACCGCGTTCACGTCAGCAACGACGTGCGCGACCACCGTGGGTTACACCACTATGCGGGACTCCACTCGCGACCCGCCGTAGTCGTGCAAGATGAGCTCTTCGACGGGCTCGACTCTGTCACTGTCTGCCCGCTCACGTCCACGCTGGTCGATGCGCCGCTACTGCGATTGCCGATTGCGTCGACCGAGGTCTCAGGCATCGAGACCGACAGCCACATCATGATCGACAAAATCACGACAGTCCGACGCACCAACGTCGGATCTCGGGTGGGCGAGATCAACCCACAGCAACTGGTCGAGCTGGAGCGCCGACTCCTCGTCTTTCTCGGCATCGCCCGATAGGGGAAGCTGGCGCGGCCCCTACGCGAGCGTGCGCCGGAAGAACGCGTCGATGCGCTGCCACGCGTCCTCCGCCTCGACCGGGCGGCGGCCGGGCCCCATGACGGGTCGCATGATGACGCGCAGGAGCGCCGGGCCAGACGGGCGCTCGTTGAGGAACGCGTGCCCGGCATCCGGGTACTCGACCACGTCGTGCTCGATGCCGCGGGCGGCGAGGGCGGCATCCAGTCTCGGGGCCGCGCCGCGCAGACTGCGATCGCGCGAGCCGTAGCTGCCGACGATGGGGCACGCACCGTCGAGCGTGTCGTCGAGGTCGGCGGGGAGCATCCCATAATTTACGGATGCTGCGCCGAAGCCCCCGCGACCCGCGAGCAGCAGGGCGAAGCCTCCGCCCATGCAGAACCCCACCACCCCCACGTGCTCGGTCGTGTCGGCGCGCGCCCGCAGCGTCGCCCGGGCCGACTCGATGTCGTCGAACGCTGCGCCCGTGCCGCGTCGCAGCGCTCGAAACGTGGCGACCAGGCACCGCCGGGCGCCGCCGCGGCTGTACAGGTCGGGCATGAGAACGAGGTAGCCGAGGCGCGTGAGGCGCTCGAGGTGGTCGCGCATCGCGTCGTCGACGCCGAATGCCTCGTGCAGCACGACGAGCGGCACGAACGGGCCCTCGCCGTCGGGAACCCCGAGCAGTCCGCGCAGCTCACCGGGGCGCGGGTCGCCGGGCTGCGGGATCGCGACGTCGGTGAGGGTCATGACGGCACTGTAGCCCGCGCGGCCCCGCGCTCAGCAAGGCTGGGTCAGCAGTCGCAGCGAATGCCCTCCGCCGCCGAACCCGCCGCGGGCACAGGCGCGGTCAGCGGATCCACCTCGCGGTGCACGTGCCCCTCCGCCGACTCGACGGGCAGGCCTTCACGCGCCCAGTACTCGAAGCCGCCGAGCAGCTCCTTGACCGGCCACCCCGCACTCGTGAGGGCGTGGGCGGCTTTCGCGCCGCCATTGCAGGCCGGCCCCCAGCACATGACGACGGTCGGCAAGGCCGGGTCGAGCTCGTCGAGCCGGTCGAGCAGCTCGGCGCGGGGAATGTGCACGGCGCTCGCGGCGTGACCCTGGTTCCACGCGGCGTGGCCCCGAACATCCACGAGCTGCACCCGCTCGCCCGCCTCGATCGCCGCCGCCACGTCGCTCGGGTCGGTCTCGAAGGCGAGGCGCGCCGCGAAGTGCGCGGCGGTGGCCGACGGCTCGGCGAACGGCCCCAGCAGGGACGATGTCGGGATGCCCGGGGCGACGTCTGCGCTCATGCTCATGCCGCCAGGCTAAGGCCGGCGAGCCCCGCGCGACCGGGGTTGGCGCGAAGGCGCGCACGCCTGGCGGGAACAGAACGGCGCGCCACCCTGTTGACCCGAACATGACTGACACGATTGCTCCCGACCGCGTGACCATGTACGGCGCCGACTGGTGCCGCGACTGCCGCCGCACCGAGGCCCTGCTCAACGACCTCGGCGTCGAGTGGACGAAGGTCGACGTGGAAGCCTCCGCCGAGGCGGCCGCGCAGGCGCAGGCGATCAGCGGCCGCATGAACATTCCCGTCGTGGTCTTTCCCGACGGCAGCCACCAGGTCGAGCCGAGCGACGCCGCCGTGCGCGACAAGCTCGCCGCGCTCGGCGCGCTCTAGGCCGTCGCAACCCGCTGGGGCGCCCGGCTCGCCACGTTCTACCGGATGCGCCCCACGCCCGGCACCAACCGCCCCACGCGCGCGGCGTACTGCGCGTACGCGTCGTAGCGCTCGAGCAACATCCGCTCCTCGAAGCGCGACTTGACCATGAGGGTCACGAGCAGCGCGACCCATGCGCCGAGGTGCCATGGTGATGCCCCGATGACGGCGAGGCCGGCGCCGAGCACGAGCAGCCCCGAGTAGATGGGGTGCCGGGCGAGGGCGAAGACACCCGTCGTGACGAGTTCCGCCTCGGCGAGCGGAACGGGGCTCGGCGTGAGCGCGCGTCCGAGGCCGACGCCGGCGATGACCGCGATCACGAGCCCGACGACGACGAGCGCCCCGCCCACGAGGAACGTCACGCCGTCCCGCACCCACAGCGCCCCGGGCGGCACGACGACGAGCACCAGGAGGAGGGCGAACTGGATGGCCACGAGCGTCCAGGCGGCCGCGGTTCGCCGGGCGGGAGTCATGCCCGCAGGCTACTCCGCGACGCGCTCACCGCGCGAGGGCGTACGCTCAGCACGACGGAGTCATCGTGGCTCTCGACATCGAGACGAGCGAGCACATGGGCGAGAAGTCCGCACGCAAGAACACCGCCAAGACCGCAGCATCGAAGACGCTCAAGGAGAAGCGCGTCGCCAAGGCCGACAAGAAGGCCGCGAGCAACCGCATGGAGAGCTCCGACGCCGTCTCGAAGGCCGCGAAGCGCTAACACCGCAAGACGTCATCGTCGCGCGACACTAGCGCCGTGGCACTAGCGTGACGCCACTAGACCGCGCGCTTCTTCTGCGCCGCGAGCAGGTCCTTCTCGTCGATCGGCGCGAGACCGCGCGCCCGCAGTGAGGCGTAGTACTCGCGCGCCTCCTCCTGCCGAGCGCGCTCCTGGCCCGTCGCGATGTCGGCACGAATGTGCTCGTCGCGCAGCTCGAACGCGTCCGTCAGCTCGAGAGCGTGGGGGCGCAGGCGCGGCAGCAACCGGTCGTCGATGTAGTCGGTGATCGCCTGGGCGCGGTGGTCGCTCAAGCGCCCGTGGATGACGTACCAGGCGAGGTTCTTCTCGATGAGACCCAGCCCGAAGAGGTCTCGCAACCAGGTGAGCACCTGACGGTTGCCCTCGTGCTCGACCTTCTCGAGCGCCTCCGTGAACGCCTCCCACTGCAGCAGTTCGCCGTGCGCCTTCGCCGTCTCGATGAGCGCGTTCTGGTGGCGGTTGAAGAGCGCCGCGGCATCCTTCTTCGGCAGCTTGGATGCACTGCGCAGCTTGCCCGCGAGCTCAGCCACCATGGTCTCGACCCGGTCGGTCAGCAGCTGCCGCTGCGACGCCGTGTCGCGCACGTAGCCCACCGATCGGGCCGTCGAGCCGAAGTCGGCCACCGACTGCACGAGGCGACGCAGCCCCGAGCGGTGCATGACCGCCTCGTTGACCTGGTCGGCGACGTAGTGCGCCATGACACCCGCGTCGGCCTTCGCGAAGGAGCGCGAGTAGTCGGTCAGCAGTCGCTTGGCGACGAGCTGCAGCAGCACGTTGTTGTCGCCCTCGAAGGTCGCGTAGATGTCGAGGTCGGCCCGCAGCTGCGTGAGTCGGTTGGCGGCGAGGAAGCCCTGGCCCCCCGTGGCCTCGCGGGCCTCCTGAATGATGTCGAGCGCCGCCCACGTGCTCAGCGGCTTGAGCGCCGCCGCGAGCGTCTCGAGGTCTTCGCGGTCGCTGTCGGTGTCGGTGCGACCCGAGAACACGCCGTCGAACTTCTCTAGGAACACCTCATGCGCGAACGACATCGCGTACGTCTGCGCGAGGCGCGGCAGCAGGCGGCGCTGGTGCCGCTGGTAGTCGAGCAGCACGACCTCGTTGTCGTCGCCGTCGTCGAACTGGCGTCGCTCCGAGCCGTAGCGCACCGCGATCGTCGTCGCGAGCTTGCTCGCCACAACGCACGCGCCGTCGAGCGACACACGACCCTGCACGAGCGTGCCGAGCATCGTGAAGAAACGGCGCCCCGGGCTCGTGATCGGTGACGTGTATACGCCGTTCTCGTCGACCGAGCCGTACCGGTTGAGCAGGTGCGTGCGGGGCACGCGCACCTGACTGAAGTGCAGGCGGCCGTTGTCGATGCCGTTGAGGCCGCCCTTGAGACCGTCGTCCTCCCCGCCGATACCGGCCAGGAAGTCACCGTTCTCGTCGCGCAGCGGAACGTAGAAGGCGTGCACGCCGTGGTTGACGCCACGCGTGATGAGCTGGGCGAAGACCACGGCGGACTTGCCGTGTAGGGCCGCATTGCCGATGTAGTCCTTCCACGCGGCGCGGAACGGCGTGTGGATGACCCACTCATCGCTCGCCTCGTCGTAGGTCGCCGTCGTGCCGACCGCCGAGACGTCGCTGCCATGCCCGGTCTCCGTCATGGCGAACGCGCCGGGCGTCGAGAGGTCGAGGGCGTCGGGCAGCCACGCCTGGTGGTGCTGCTCCGTGCCGAGGTGCAGGATGGCCGAGGCGTAGAGACCCCACTGCACGCCCGACTTGATCTGCATGCTCGGGTCAGCGAGCAGAAGCTCTTCGAAGCTCGCGATGAAACCACCGTGGTCGTCCTCGCCTCCGAACTCCTTCGGGAAGGCGCGGTGCACCGAACCGTGCGCGACGAGCAGGCCCAGCTGACCGAGCACGCGCTCACGCTGTGCGTGCATGTCGTCGGTCGGGATGCGGTGGAAGTCTTCGCGCCGCATGAGCTCGCGCGAAGCCCGACGGCTCTCCGCCCAGCGGCCCATGAGCTGCTCGCCGAGCGCGGCGACGTCGAGCTGAATGGTCGACCCCTCAGCCTTGTGCGCTTCGACTCCTTGCTCTGCGACGGGAGCGGCGGTGGCGGGCTGGGCGGGTTCGGCGTGCTCGGCAACAGGAGCGTCGCCGGTGCGCGGTTCACGAACAGAGGATTCACGAGTGGCCATGATTCGACGATAGAGCGACCGACGCACGGGCGGCAGCTCATGGTGAGCAGACGACGAACGCCGGCCCGAGCATCCCGCCCTCGGTTGTGGACATCCACACATTGCTGAGCGTTCGCCCTGTGCGCAACCTCTCGAATCGACGCCGCTTCGCTCTGTGCGAATACCCTCGGGGGTATGGCGCTCCTCTGGCAGAATGGGGTGATGCCTACCGTGAATCTGACCACAGCAGACTTCGAGCAGACCGTCACCGCCGAGGGCATCACCCTCGTCGACTTCTGGGCCGAGTGGTGCGGGCCCTGCCGGCAGTTCGCTCCCGTCTACGAGCAGGCGAGCGACCAGCACCCCGATGTGACGTTCGGGAAGGTCGACACGGAGGCCGAGCAGGCGATCGCCTCGGCCGCCAACATCCGGTCGATCCCGACCCTTATGGCGTTCCGCGACGGCGTGCTCGTCTTCGCGCAGCCCGGTGCGCTACCCGCGCCCGCGCTCGAGCAGGTCATCACGGCCGTGAAAGACCTCGACATGGACGACGTGCGCAAGCAGCTCGCCGAGCAGCAGGCGCAGCAGGGTGCCGCCGAAGCGTCGCAGGGCGCAGGCGAGGCTTAGGCCCCGCGCGCCCTGCTGAAGCGGAGGGGCGTCCCCGTTCGGGCAGTGTGCCTGCCGAGGCATGTGCCGTGAGAGGCACACAGCGAAAAGGTGCATCCGTCACGGCGCGGTCCACGCGCGAGGCATGGTCGCAAGGAGAGCGCACGCGCGTTTCGCACAGCGGCGCCCAGCGTCACCAGTCGTCCGGCGGGGGCGGCTCATCCTCCGGCGGCGGCTCGTCGAAGAACGGGGGCGGCTCGGCGGCCGCGACAGGCGGGCCCGAGCGCGAGGCGCCGCCGCGAACTCCCGCACGCGCACCGCTCGCCCCCCGCGACCTGTCCGCCGGCCCGGACGACGGCGCCCCGGAGTCTTCCGACGCCGCACCGGCGCCATCAGGCAGCGCCGGCGGCTCCTCACCACGCACGATCGCGAGCACGGCCTCGCCGTACTGCTCGAGCTTCTTCGCCCCCACGCCGCTGATCTCTCCCAGCTCGCCGAGCGAGCTCGGCTCGGTGAGCGCGATGCCACGCAGGGTCGCATCCCCGAAGACGATGTACGCGGGCGCGCCCAACTCGCGCGCCGTCGCAGCGCGCCAGGAGCGCAAGCGCTCGAACAGGGGCGCCGCCTCGCTGGGCAGGTCGGCGGGCGCCGAGCGGCGCGACGAGCGAGGCGCTCGCTTCGGCTCGCGACGCAGGCGCACCTCGCGCTCACCCTTGAGCACGGCGGCGCTCGCCTCGGTGATGACGAGCGTGCCGTAGCCGTCACCGTGCACCGCGAGGAGCCCCTGCGCGAGCAGCTGCCGCACGACGCCGCGCCACTCCTGATCGTTCAGGTCGTCGCCGATGCCGAACGTCGAGAGCGAGTCGTGCCCCAGCTGCTCGACACGCGGCGTGCGCTTGCCCGTGAGAATGTCGATGAGCTGCCCCGCCCCGTAGCGCTGCCGGCGCTCGCGGTCGAGCCGCACGACGGTCGAGAGCAGCTTCTGCGCCGGAACGGTGCCATCCCAGCTCTCGGGAGGGGCGAGGCACGTATCGCAATTGCCGCAGCGGTCAACCCCCAACGACTGCCCGAAGTAGGCCAGCAGCTGCACGCGCCGGCACTCGACGGTCTCGCACAGCGCGAGCATCGCGTCGAGCAGTTGCGACTGCCGGCGCTTGTACGCGGCGTCGCCCTCGTTGCGGTCCATCATCTGCCGCAGCTGCACGACGTCTTGCAGGCCGTAGGCGAGCCACGCCGTCGACGGCAGACCGTCACGCCCGGCACGCCCCGTCTCCTGGTAGTAGCCCTCGACGCTCTTCGGCAGGTCGAGGTGGGCGACGAAACGCACGTCGGGCTTGTCGATGCCCATGCCGAAGGCGATCGTCGCCACCATGACGATGCCCTCCTCGCGTAGGAACCGCGACTGGTGGTCGGCCCGCACTCGTGCGTCGAGGCCTGCGTGGTACGGAAGGGCCGGGATGCCCTGCTCGGCGAGCGCCGTCGCCGTCTTCTCCACGCTCGCGCGCGAGAGGCAATAGACGATTCCCGCGTCGCCGGGGTGCTCCGAGCGGATGAGCTGCAGCAGCTGCTGCACCGGCTGGTTCTTCGCCTCGATGCGGTACTGGATGTTCGGCCGGTCGAAGCTCGCCGTAAACCGCCGCGCCGCCCCCAGGTCGAGCCGCGCGACAATCTCGTCGGCGGTCGCCTGCGTCGCCGTCGCCGTCAGAGCAATGCGCGGGATGCTCGGCCACCGCTCGTGCAGCATCGACAGTGCCAGATAGTCGGGTCGGAAGTCGTGCCCCCACTGCGACACGCAGTGCGCCTCGTCGATCGCGAAGAGGGCGACGTTCAGGCGGTCGAGCAGCTGCCCCGTGGCGGGCACGGTCACGCGCTCGGGCGCGAGGTAGAGCAGATCCACTTCGCCCGCGAGCAGAGCCTGCTCGACACGGCGGCGCTCGTCGGGCGATTGCGTCGAGTTGAGGAACTCGGCGCGGGCGCCGACGGCGGCGAGAGCATCCACCTGGTCCTTCATGAGGGCGATGAGTGGCGAGATGACGACGCCGACGCCCTCCCGCACGAGGGCCGGAATCTGGTAGCAGAGGCTCTTGCCGCCGCCCGTGGGCATGAGCACGAGGGCGTCGCCGCCGCCCACGACGTGCTCGATGATCGCCTGCTGCTCGCCGCGGAAGGCCGGGTAGCCGAACACCGTCTCGAGCACCTGCTGGGGGGTCTGGGTCGCGATGCTCACCCGCCCCAGGCTAGTCGGCACCGCCGACGTATCCACCGTGCGCCCGCCACGTGTGGATGGCTAGATGTGAATGGCCGGGTCGATGAAGAAACCGTCGGGCCCTGCACCCGAGCCGGCGCCCCGGTCGAGCGGCCGCGAGGTCGCCGGAATGCCCGTCGCGACCGAATCGGGCGGTACGTCCTTCGTCACGAGCGCGAGCGCGCCCACCTGCGAGCGCGCGCCGATCGTCACCGGGCCGAGCACGGTCGCGTTCGCGCCGAGCAGCACGCCGTCCTGCACCGTCGGGTGACGCTTGCCCGCCGACTGCGTGCGGCCTCCGAGGGTGACGCCGTGGTAGAGCATGACGTCGTCGCCGATCTCGGCCGTCTCCCCGATCACGACGCCCATGCCGTGGTCGATGAAGAAGCGTCGGCCGATCGTCGCCGCCGGGTGGATCTCGACGCCCGTCCACGCGCGCGCCGCTTGCGCGATCATGCGCGCGAGCAACCGCAACCGCCAACGCCACAGCCGGTGCGCGATGCGGTGCCACCAGATGGCGTGCAGCCCCGCCGAGGTGAGGAACACCTCGAGGCCGCTGCGCGCGGCCGGGTCGCGCAGGCGCGCCGTCGCGATGTCCTCCCGCAGTGGCATCTAGGAGCGCAGGTCCTCGTAGAGGACGCTCGACAGGTACCGCTCGCCGTAGCTCGCGAGAATCACCACGATCGTCTTCCCGGCGTTCTCGGGGCGCTTCGCGAGCTCGATCGCGGCATGCGCGGTCGCGCCCGAGGAGATGCCGGCGAGGATGCCCTCCTCGGCGGCGAGGCGACGTGCCATGCTCACCGACTGGGAGATGTTGACGTCGATGATCTCGTCGTAGATCTCGCGGTCGAGCACGGCGGGGATGAAGTTGGCGCCGATACCGGCGATCTTGTGCGGGCCGGGGTCGCCGCCGTTGAGGATGGGGCTCTCCTCGGGCTCGACTCCGACGATCTGCACGCCGGGCTTGTTCTCCTTGAGGAACTGGCCGGTGCCGGTGAGCGTGCCGCCCGTGCCGATGCCCGAGACGAAGATGTCGACCGCGCCGTCGGTGTCGTTCCACACCTCGGGGCCCGTCGTGCGGCGGTGCACCTCGGCGTTCGCCTCGTTCTCGAACTGCTTCGCGAGCACCGCGCCGGGGGTGTTCGCCACGATCTCGGCCGCCTTCGACACGGCGCCCTTCATGCCCTCCGACCCGGGGGTGAGCACGAGCTCGGCGCCGTACGCCTTGAGCAGCATCTTGCGCTCCTCACTCATCGTCTCGGGCATCGTGAGGATGACGTGGTAGCCGCGCGCCGCGCCGATCATCGCGAGAGCGATGCCCGTGTTGCCGCTCGTGCCCTCGACGATCGTGCCGCCCTTCGTGAGCTCTCCGCTCTTCTCGGCGGCCTCGACGATCGCGACTCCCAGGCGGTCCTTGACGCTCGCCGAAGGGTTGTAGAACTCGAGCTTGGCGAGAACGGTCGCCTCGGCGCCGTCCGTGACGGCGTTGAGGGTGACGAGGGGCGTGTTGCCGAACGCCTCGGTGATGTCGTGATAGATGCGAGCCATGATGGTCTCTCCTCGGTGGGTCGGCGGTGGAAGTCTGAGGGGGCGGGGCTGAGCACGACGCACGCCCGCGAGCATCAAGGCTACGAGAGTCGTGCGCCCCGCGCGCGAATATGACGCTCGCCCCTCTCGCCTCAACAGGCGCGTACACCGAGTCATTCCCCCGGGGTGCGAGAATCGTCGGCGGGCCGAACGACCGCGGGAGGTGCACGCGTGCTCACAGTGGTACTCGGCCTGGCCGGTGCTCTCGTCTACGGCGCCGCCGACTTTCTCGGCGGTCTCGCCTCCCGGCGCATCTCGGCACTGCGCGTCACCGCCCTCGCGGCGCTCTCCGGCGTCGTTCTCCTCGCCGTCGCCGCGGTCGTCGTCGGTGGGGAGTGGAGCCGTGAGGCTCTGTTCTGGGGCGCACTCTCGGGCGTGACCGGGGCCGGGGCGATCGCCCTGCTGTACGCGTGCCTCGCGATCGGGCCCATGAGCATCCTCTCGCCCCTGACCGCCGTGATCTCGGCGATCGTGCCCATGACGTGGGGCCTCGTGACGGGCGAACGGCTCGGCGCGATCGCCTACCCGGCCCTCGGCCTCGCCCTCATCGCGGTCGTGCTCGTGGGATTCGTGCCCGAGAAGGGCGCGGTGCGGCCGAGCCTGCGCGGCCTGCTCATGGCGACCGGGTCGGGAGCCCTCATCGGCGCCTTCTACATCCTCATCGACCAGACGCCCGACGACTCGGGGCTCGTGCCGCTCGTCGCCAACCGCGTCGTCAACGCGACCCTCATGATCACGGTCATCGTCGTGCTGGCCGTCATCGCGGGGCGGCGTCACGTGACCGCTCGGGATGCTCCGCTCGCGATCCTCGAAGGAACCCACGGCGCCCCGCACGCGCTCGGCGGCGCGACGCCCGCAGCGGTTCGCCCCGGCACGACCCTCCTGCGCGCGAGCGCGGCGGCCCTGCGCGGCGGGTGGCGCGCCGGGTTCTGGCTCGCCGTCGGGTGCGGAGTGCTCGACGCCGCCGCCAACGCGATCGTGCTCATCGGGCTGCGGCTCGGCGACCTCACGGTCGTCTCGGTGCTCACCGCGCTGTACCCGGCCGGCACGATCCTGCTCGCAGCGGTCGTGCTGCGCGAGCGCATCGCGCGGCTGCAGTGGGTCGGGCTCGTGCTGGCGCTCGCGGCGAGCGCGATGCTCTCGCTCGCCTGAGCCGAGCATCCCGCACCGCGTCGAACGGGCGCCCGGCTAGAGCGCCGCGAGCTCGTCGAGCAGGGCGTCGCCCGCACGCACCTCGTGCACGACGGCGTCGATCTCGGCGCGACCCAGCAGCTCGTCGAGCCGGCGACGGCGCTGGCGCGTGACGAGCGTCACGACCGTGCCGACCTTGCCCGCGCGGCCCGTGCGGCCCGAACGGTGCAGGTACGCCTTGTACTCGTCGGGCGCGTCGGCCTGGATCACGAGCGAGATGTCATCGACGTGGATGCCCCGGGCCGCGACATCCGTCGCGACGAGCACGCTCACCCGACCGCTCGTGAGCTTCTCGAGGTTGCGCGTGCGCCGCGCCTGGTTGAGGTCACCGTGCAGACTCACGGCGGGGATGCCCGCGTCGTCGAGCTGATCGGCGAGCTCCTCGGCGAAGGCTCGGGTGCGCGCGAACACGAGCGTCTTGCCAGGGCCCGCGGAGAGCTGCTCGATGACGGCGCGCTTCTCGCGCTGCTCGACGAGCAGCACGCGGTGGTCGATCGTCGACGACTCCTGGTCCTCCCCCGCGACCTCGTTGACGCTCGGGCTCGACAGGAACTCCGTCACGAGGCTCGCGACGCCCGAGTCGAGGGTCGCCGAGAACAGGAGCTTCTGGTTGCCGGTGCGCGTGCGCCGGATGATGCGCTGCACGGGCTCGAGGAAGCCCAGCTCGCACATGTGGTCGGCCTCGTCGAGGACGACGATCTCGATGCGACTCAGGTCGAGCCGCCCCTGCTCGACGAGGTCTTCGATGCGGCCGGGCGTGCCGATGATGATGTCGACACCCCGGCGCAGGGCGCCGACCTGGCGGGCCTGCGGCACGCCGCCGTAGATCTGCGTCGTGAACAGCCCGACGCTGCGGGCGATGGGCTGCACGGTGCGGTCGATCTGCAGGGCGAGCTCGCGCGTCGGCGCGAGGATGAGGGCGCGCGGCGCACGACCCTCCTTGCGGTTCTTGCCCCCGCCGTTCTCCATGAGTCGCTCGACGAGGGGCGCCCCGAAGGCGATCGTCTTGCCACTGCCGGTGCGGCCGCGGCCGAGCACGTCCTTGCCCGCGAGCACGTCGGGAATCGTCGCCGCCTGGATGGGGAACGGCGTCACCGCGCCGAGATCCTCGAGCGTGCGCGTGATGTTGCCGCCGAGGCCGAGATCGGTGAAGGTCACGCCCTCCACGTCACGAGCCTGCACGGCGTCGGCCTCGAGACGTTCGAGCACGACGTCGTCGACCGGGCCGGCGGCAGACTTGCTCGGGTAAAAGCCCGCGTCGCGGTTCTCGGCGCGAGGCGCGCGGGTCTCGTCGCGGGGTGCGCGGGCGGGGCGGTCATCCCGACGGCGGGTGTCTGCTGCACCGACACTTCGGCCGCTGTCGCGGCGTGTGCCGCGCGACTCGCCGCCGCGGTCGTCAAACTGTCGGTCCTGCGGACGCGTGTCGCGGCCGTACCGGCGCGCGGGTCGCTCGTTTGCGGAATCCTTCTGCGGGCGCCACTCGGGGCGGTGCGCCGTGCGGCCCGTGCCCGTGCGCTGCACCGACACGTCCTTGCCGCGAGACGGGCGTCCGCCACGCTCGTCGCGCGAGGCGCGGTCCGAGCGCCCGCGGTCGTCCCGTGCGGGGCGGGCACGGTCATCGCGTGCGGGGCGGGCACGGTCATCCCGAGCAGGCCGACCGGCGTCGTCGCGCCCACCGCGCGCAGCGCGCTCGTCGCGCACCTCGCGGTCGCCGCGCGAGCGCTCCGGGGCGTGGCCGCGGTCGACGCGCTCCTCGCGGCTCCAGCGCGCCTTCTTCGCGGGCGCGTCGGCATCCTCGGGGCGGTAGCCGCGGTGGCCGGGGCTGCGCGAGCCGCTCGCGGCGGCGGCG
>NZ_VIKT02000032.1 GCF_009371975.2 Microcella pacifica | reverse complement strand
ACGACGCCCTGGAGCCCTGGCTGGAGCACTACAACTACACTCGAGCCCACACCGCCTGCGGAGGCAAACCCCCGATCACCCGAGTGTCACCAACGTCATGACCGAGTACACCTAGGCGGCGCGATCGGCCTAGACGGCGGGGTCGGCCTGCGCTGCAGTGACGACGTCGACGAGCGCTGACCGCAGCGGGTGACCCTCGTCGATGCCCATGACCTCGGTGACGAACGTCGGGGCATCATCGGCGGCGAGCCGCACCGCGAGGGCGAGGCTCTCGGGGTCGTCATCGGCGCGGAATCGCAGAGCCGCACTGATGGCCGCGGTGATGGCGACGGGGGTGGTGCCGGCCTCGGCGAGCGCCGCGGCCGGTGAGAGGAACCTCTCGTTTCGGCTGAGCTTGCGCAGCGGTTGGCGCCCCACACGAGTGACCGGGTCGGCGAGCGCGGCGTTCGCGAACCGCTCGAGCGCGATGGCGCGGTAGGAGCCCTGCGTCTCGACATCGAAGCCGTGCCGGGCGACGAGCAGCTGCGAGGTCTCTTCGAGCACGGCGGTGACGGCGGCACGCACGCTCGGTATGGCGATCGCCTCGTGAATGGTCGGTGCCCCGGCGAGGAAGCCGAGGTAGGCGGTCGCCGCGTGCCCCGTGTTGACCGTGAAGAGCTTGCGCTCGATGTAGGGGGCGAGGTCGTCGACGAAGTGGGCGCCCGGGATGCTCGGGGCCGAGCCCGCGAAGGGCCCCGACTCGATCGCCCACTCGCAGAACGGCTCGACGCGCACGTCGAGGCCGTCGGCCGGGTCGGCGGTCGGCACGATGCGGTCCACCGCCGTATTGGCGAAGACGGCTCGCTCGAGCGCGTGGTGGTCGCCCTCCAGGGACTCCGCGATCGACTCGCGCAGAGCATCCGTGGCCTGGAGCGCGTTCTCGCACGCCATGACGATGAGGGGCGCCGCATCGTCGCTGCGCTCGCGCAGTGCGTCCGCGATGACGGGCGCGATGAAGCGCAAGACGGTGGGGCCGACGGCGGTCGTGGCAATGTCAGCGGTCGCGACAGCGCGCACCGCGGCGTCACGGTCGGCGGAGGAGTCGATCGCGGTGAAGCCCGTGACCGTGTGCTCGCGCCCGTTCGGGCCGATCTCGATCACACGGTACGACTCCGCATCGCGGATCGCCGCGATGAGCTCCGCGTTGACGTCGACGAAGGTGAGGTCGTGACCCGCCTCGTGGAGCAGCAGGCCGATGAAACCGCGCCCGATGTTGCCGGCTCCGAAGTGGACGGCGCTCATGGCGGCTCCTACTCGTCGACGGCGTCGTTGACGTCGCCCAGGAGGGCGAGCACAGCCTCAGGAGTCTCGGCGGCGAGCACCTGCTCGACAGCGGCGTCATCGCTGAAGACCATCGCGAGCGCCGAGAGCACGCTCATGTGGCCGCCCTCCTTGCCGGCGATCGCCGCGACGACGCGCACCTCGTTGCCGTCCCAGTCGAGCGGCTGCTCGTAGCGCACGAGGGTCATCGCGGAGGCGAGGATCGCCTCCTTCGCCTCGTTGGTGCCGTGCGGGATGGCGAGATAGTTGCCCATGTAGGTGGAGACCAGGGATTCGCGCTCCGTCATCGCCGACTCGTATGCGGGCGTCACGGCTCCTGCCGCCTCGAGCAGGCGCGCCGCTTCGGCGATCGCCTCCTCGCGGGTGCGAGCGGTGCCGTTCAGCACGATGCGGTCGGTGGTCAATACGGTGGTGGTCACGCGAATCCCTGGCCTTTCACTTCACTCGATCGGTCGCGGTCAGCTCTGCTGACCCTTGATGTGCTGCACGACCTCGTCGTACTTCGGGCTGTTCATGAAGTTCTCGACCGAGATGTGCAGAGCGTCGGGAACCGCGGCGCGAGCTCGGTCGGTGAGATCCTGGTGCGTCACGATCAGGTCGACCGAGGAGTCGAGGTTGGCGATCGCCGCATTCGTGACGGTCACCCCGGTGACTCCCGCATCCTTCAGCTTCTTGCGCAGCACCGTGGCGCCCATCGCGCTCGAACCCATGCCAGCATCGCAGGCGAAGACGACCTTCTCGACCTTCGTGGTGGTCGCGGTCGCGCCCTCCTGACCCAGGAGCGAGCCCACACGGCTCGAGCCGCCCTTGTTCTCGGTGTTCTGCGCAACGGCCGAGCCGAACTTGTCGGCACCGCCCTCCTCGAGAGCGGCGAGGTCGCGCTTGCGGCTCGCGCGGAGGATCACACCGGCGATGAGGAACGTGACCGAGGCGGAGAGGACGACGGAGAGGATCACTCCGACGTAGCTGTCGCTCGCCGTCTGCAGGAGCACCGCGAAGATGGACCCCGGCGACGCCGGTGCCCGCAGGCCGGACGCGAAGATGAGGTTCGTCGCGATGCCGGTCATGCCGCCGCCGATCATGGCCACGATGAGGACGGGCTTCATGAGCACGTACGGGAAGTAGATCTCGTGGATGCCACCCAGGAAGTGGATGATGATCGCTCCCGGGGCGGTCGCACGGGCGATGCCCACGCCGAAGATCGCGAAGGCGAGCAGCAACCCGAGGCCGGGGCCGGGGTTGGCCTCGAGGAGGAACAGAATCGACTTGCCCGTCTCGCTCGCCTCCTGGATGCCCAGCGGAGTCAGCACGCCCTGGTTGATGGCGTTGTTGAGGAAGAGCACCTTGCCCGGCTCGATCACGAGGCTCGCGAGCGGCAGCAGACCGGTCTCGGTGAGGAACCTCGCGCCCGCGCCGAGCGCGTCGCTCAACACCGTGACGACGGGCGCGATGCCGAAGAATGCGCCGAGCGCCAGGCCGAAGCCGAGGATTCCCGCGGAGAAGTTGTCGACGAGCATCTCGAACCCGGCGCGGATCTTGCCCGCCCACAGCTTGTCGACCTGCTTCATGAGCCACGCGGCGAGCGGACCGACGATCATCGCGCCGATGAACATCGGGATGTCAGTACCCACGATGACGCCCATCGTCGCGATGCTCGCGACCACGCCGCCTCGGGTGCCGTACACCATGCGGCCACCCGTGTTGGCGATGAGGAGCGGCAGCAAGTAGATGATCATCGGGCCGACGAGACTCGCGAGGGTCTCGTTCGGCGTCCAGCCGGTGGGGATGAAGAACGCGGTGATGAAGCCCCACGCGATGAAGGCCGCGATGTTGGGCATGATCATGCCGCTGAGGAAGGTGCCGAACTTCTGCACTCTCACTCGTGCGCCGGGGCGCGCGGGGGCTGACGTCGTCGTCATGTGTCGTACTCCTTAGTGAGTGGTGATGGGGGTGGTGCGGACTTACGGGTGGATTGCGCCGAGCACTGCCGCGCGGGCGGCCTCGGCGCTCTCGGCCGACACAGCGAGTGCGGCGAGTCTGCGGGCGTCGTCGAGCGAGTGCATCGAGAGTTCTGCACGCACATCGGCGATCGCGGAGGAGGACATCGAGAGCGAAGTGGCGCCCAGCCCGACGAGGACGACGGCGAGGATCGGGTCGGCGGCGGCCTCGCCGCAGATGCCGACCGGCACGTCGTGCGCGGCGCCGGCGGAGCCGACGGTCTCAATGAGGCGCAGCACCGAGGGGTGCCACGGGTTCTGGAAGGTCGCGACGGTGCCGAGCAGGCGGTCGGCCGCGAGGGTGTACTGCGTGAGGTCGTTCGTGCCGATGCTCATGAAGTCGGCATGCTGCGCGACATGGTCGGCGAGGATCGCGCACGACGGAACCTCCACCATGACGCCCGCGATCGCGATGCCGAGCTCGTGGGCGAGGTCACGGAAGTACTGCGCCTCCTGCGCCGTCGACACCATGGGCGCCATGACCTGCACGATCGCGTCGGAGCCCGCAGCCGCCTGAGCGAGCGCGGTGAGCTGATCGCGGAGGATCTCTTCGTGCGCGGCGAGGGCGCGCAGCCCCCGACGGCCGAGAGCGGGGTTCTCCTCCCCCTGGTCGGTGAGGAACGCGAGCGGCTTGTCGGCTCCCGCGTCGAGCACGCGCACCACGACCTTCTGGCCGGGGAACTGCGCGAACACCTCTCGGTAGGTCGCCGCCTGCTCCTCCACGGTCGGCGCCTTCTCCGCGCCGAGGAAGAGGACCTCGGTGCGGAACAGGCCCACGCCCTCCGCCCCGCGCGCGACGGCTTCGCGGGCCGAGTCGACCGACCCGATGTTGGCGAGCAGAGGCACCGCGTGGCCGTCAGCGAGCGCACCAGGGCCCGAGCTCTGGGCCCGGATCGCCTCGAGGGTCGCGGTGCGCTGGAGGGCGAGGTCGACGCGCTCCTGGTCGGGGTCGCGCTCGACCGTGCCGGCCTCGGCGTCGACGAGCACGATGTCGCCATCCTGCAGCGCCGCGGCTCCCGACGCGCCGACGATCGCGGTGATGCCCTTCTCCCGGGCGAGGATCGCGGTGTGCGAGGTGGGGCCGCCGTCGGTCGTGACGAGGGCGAGCACCAACTCGAGGTCGAGCGTCGCGGTGTCGGCGGGCGCGAGGTCGCGCGCGACGAGGATGAACGGAGTCTCCGACTCGGGCACGCCCGGCGCGGGCAGCCCGCTCAGGTGGGCGATGGCCCGCTGCGCGACGTCGTCGAGGTCACCGGCGCGCTCCCCCAGGTAGCCCCCCATGCCCACGAGCATGTCGCGGAAGCTGCCCATCGCCGCGTGGATCGCGTACTCGGCGGTCGCACCGTCCTCCGTGCGGTGCTGCACGTCGGCCGCGA
Organism: Microcella pacifica; assembly: GCF_009371975.2. Taxonomy (GTDB): domain Bacteria; phylum Actinomycetota; class Actinomycetes; order Actinomycetales; family Microbacteriaceae; genus Microcella; species Microcella pacifica. Next base: position 11,503 of record NZ_VIKT02000032.1, on the reverse strand, counting down.
GCGCCGGGTCCTCCGCCATCATGGCGAGAGCATCCAGAACCTCGGCGGCCGTGCCGCCGGCGCTCTCCCCCCGCTGCCGCAGCTGCGTCGCCGTCGCGGTGAGCGCCTCGCGCGCCCGCTGCGCCTCCTCGTCGGGCGTGCGCTCACTCGCCGTGTCGGCCGGCTGCGGCACCGGGTCGGGCATACGGATGACCGGCCCGACGGCCGTGCCCCGGCCGATACCGACGCCCTGGAGCAGGTTGGCGTTCGTCGCGGCTGCCATCACGCGTCGTGGTCCTTCTCGAGGAAGGTCGCGAGCTGGTCGAGCACCGCCTCGTCATCGTCGCCCTGCACGCGCAGCGTCACCTCGTCGCCGTGGTTCACCCCGAGGGAGACGACGCCGAGGATGCTCGCAGCATTGATGGCGCGCTCGCCCTTCTGCAGCTCGACGGTGTGACCCGAGTCGGTGACGGTCTTCACGAAGAGCGCGGCCGGTCGGGCGTGCAGCCCGTGGGTGGAGGCGACGGTGAGAGTGCGTTCAGCCATGAGAGAGGCCTTCCCGTTCAGTGGTGGAGGAGAGCAGCGCGACGGCGTCGCGCGCGGCGGTCAGGTGATCGGCGTGCGCGAGCACCCCGACGGGCACCTCGCCCATTGCCGAGCGCACGAGGTCTCGCCGTGAGGCGACGTGCTGGCCGAGCAGCACGAGGTCGAGGCTCGAGGCGCGGTCGACGAGCTGGTCTTCGGCGAGCGCCTCCACCGTCCAGTCGAGGCCGCGCTCGCGCACGATGTCGCGCACCGCGCGGGCAAGAAAGGTGCTCGAGACTCCGGCACCGCAGACGATCGCGACAGTGCGGGTCATGATCGCCTCCTTGCGGTCTGCGGAGCGGGTCGAGCGGTGGGACGGACAGGGGAACCACGTGTGGTCGCCGTGCGATTCCCATCGTGCGCCAGCGCGCCCGAGCGCCGCCAGCAGACTTGCTTCCCACCCCGCGGAAGACCCCTCGCCGCCTCGCGCGTGGGGGCAGCCCTCCCGCCGCGGGGAGCGGCCGGTCTACAGTGACTCCTGACATGGCCGACAAATACGAGCGGATGCTCGAACTGCTGCTGCAGGCGGACGACTGGGTGACGGCGACCGAACTGGCCGAGCAGCTCGGGGTGACGACGCGCTCCGTGCGCAGCTACGTCGCGGCCGCGAAGACGGCCGCGCATCCCCTGGCCCCCCTCACTGCGTCGACCGCCGGCTATCGCATCAACCGCGAGGCCTACGCGGAGTTCATCGCCGTGAGCCGCGAGCGCGGGGCCTCCGCCGAGACGCCGCAGGACCGCGTGCACCACATCGTGCGGCGCCTCACCGAGACCTCGGCGGGGCTCGACGTGCACGGCCTCGCCGACACCCTGTTCGTGAGCGAGTCGACGCTCGAGGCCGACCTGCGGCGCGTCAAAGCGTTCGCCGACGAGAGCGGGGCGACGGTCGAGCGGCGCGGCAGCAGAGTCGCGCTGGCCGGCAGCGAGGGTGCTCGACGTCGACTGCTGAGCAGGCTGCTGCAGAGCGAGATGACGCAGGGCGTCCTCGACCTGGAGACGATCGAGCAGGAGTTCGCGCTCTCCGGGCTCGGCGCCTTCAAGACCGAGCTCATCCAGGAGCTCGACGGCGCGGGGTTCTTCGTCAACGAGTACGGCATCGACGCCGTCATCCTGCACGTCGCGATCGCCGTCGACCGGGCGCGACGAGACCAGCACCTCCCCGCGGGTGGTGCCACGGTCGTGCCCGAGCGGCACGTGCCCATCGTCGCGATCCTCACCCGGCTTGCTCGCGAGCACTTCGCCGTGGAGCTCACGCCCGCCGACACCGACTACCTGGCGCGCCTGCTCGTGACGCGCGTCATCGCGCCCGGCAACGGGCCAGCGGGTGACGCGCACGTGGACGAGGACGACCTCGCGACGGTGCGGCGCATCGTCGATCAGGTGCTCGAGGAGTACGGCGTCGACTTCCACGACGACGCCTTCGTGGCGCGCCTCGCGATCCACCTCGGCAACCTCGTCGCCCGGGCACGCGAGAACGCCCACACGCGCAACCCCCTCACGCGCTCGATCAAGAGCTCGTACCCGATGATCTTCGACATCGCCGTGTTCATCGCCTCGATCGTGCAGCGCGAGCGCGGCATCACCGTCGACGACGACGAGATCTCCTACATCGCCCTGCACCTGGGCTCGCACCTCGAGCGGCTCTCGCGCCGCGAGGAGCGGGTGAGCTGCACGATCGTGTGCCCCAGCTACTACGACCTGCACGCGATCCTGCGCACGCGCGTTGAGCGCGAGCTCGGCAGCGAGGTGAGCGTCGAGTTCGTCGTCACCCGCACCGACGTCGACCCGCGCGAGCTCACGAGCGACCTCGTGATCTCCACGATCCCGACCGTCGCGGTGCGGGAGGGCGTCGTGATCGTGCAGCCGTTCCTCACCGACGACGACATCGACGCGATCCGGGCGGGCGTCTCGCGCGTGCGCCGGCACCGCCGCCGCGCACGCATCGCCGACGAGCTGCTCGAGTACTTCGACGCCTCCCTGTTCTTCGTGCCGCCTCCCGGCGACGACCCCGAGTCGATCATCCGCGGGCTCGGTGCCGCGCTCGTGGAAGCGGGAGTCGTCGACGAGCCCTACGTGGCCGCGGCGCTCGAGCGCGAGCGCATGTCGTCGACCGCGTTCACCGAGGCCCTCGCGGTGCCGCACGCCATGGGGCTCACGGCCGACCGCACCGCGATCGCCCTCGCCCTCTCCCCCACCCCGATCCCGTGGGGGGATGCTCGAGTCTCGGTCATCGCCTTCATCGCGTTCAGCGCCGAGGGTCGGGCACGGTTCCAGCCGCTGTTCGACCAGTTCGTGGAGGTCTTCGCGGCCCGCCGCGATGTCGCCGAGCTCGTGCGCGAGTCGAGCGACTTCGACTCGTTCATCGAGCAGCTCGCGCAGCTCATCGAGAGCGGCTGAGCATCCCGCTCCTGGCGGTGGCGCGCCTCGCACGGCGCCCGCTAGCCTCGTGGCATGCCGCTGACCGGAGAGTACGCACCCAGCACATCCGAGTGGGCCCGCGAGCAGGCGGAGCTCTACGAGCGCACGAACGGCCAGGAGGGCAACGACCTGCGCGGGCGCAGGATCATCGTGCTCACGACCCTCGGCGCCAAGACCGGCATGCTGCGCAAGACGGCGCTCATGCGCGTCGAGCACGAGGGCGACTATGCCGTGATCGCGTCCAAGGGTGGCGCTCCCGAGCACCCCGTCTGGCACCACAACCTCGCCGCGCACCCGCTGTGCGAGCTGCAGGACATGGCCGAGAAGCACGACTACCGGGCGCGACTCGTCGAGGGCGACGAGCGCGCCGCCTGGTGGGCTCGCGCGTGCGCCGCCTGGCCCGACTACGCGACCTACCAGACGAAGACCGACCGGCAGATCCCCGTCTGGGTGCTCGAGCGCGCATAGCGCCGCGCCACGCGCCGCGCTATGCGCGCGGCGCGACGTAGCGCCGCCCAGCGCGCCCCAGCGCGCCCCAGCGCGGCCCAGCGCGCCTCAGATTTGCCGCAAACGGGCAGTACGCCCAGACCCAAGCGCCCTTTGGCGCCAGATCTGGCGCGACGCGGCGCTCGCGCCCACCCCCCAACCCCCGCACCCCGCACCCCCCTCGCGGCGCGCACCCCAGGGCGCGCGCGGCCCAGATTTGCCGCAAATGGTGCGAACGCGCAGAGCCAAGCGCCCTTTGGCGCCAGATCTGGCGCCAAAGGGCGCTCGCGCGCGTAGCTCGCGCGCGGCGCCGCGCGAGCTACGCGCGACGCGCGAGGAGGTCCTCCGCGGCTACCCAGGCGAGCATCGCGCATTTGACGCGCGCGACGTAGCGGGAGACTCCGCTCAGAGCGGCCGCGTCACCGAAGCGCTCTTCGTCGAGGGCGATCGCGCCGCGCGAGCGCAGGGCTTCGCGAAACTCCTCTATGAGGGCGGTGAACTCCTCGGGGGTCCACGGGGCGCCCTCGTCGGCGGACTCTTCGGCGAGGGTCGCGAGCAGGGACGCGCTCGACTGCGAGATCGAGCATCCGGCCCCCTCCCACGCGATCGCCTCGATGCGGGCGCCCGCCGGGTTCCAGCGCAGGGCGAGCGTGATCTCGTCGCCGCACACGGGGTTGCGCTGGTGGCTGGTCTCCTCGCCGACCTCGAGGCCGACGCCGTGCGGGTGCTTCGAGTGGTCGAGGATGATCTGCTGGTAGAGCTGTTCGAGTGCGCTCACGGGGTGCTCCCTCCCGCTCCGAAGAACGACCGGATGCCCGCGACCGCGTCGAGCGCGAGCTCGACCTCCTGGGCCGTCGTGTGCACGGCCGCGCTGAGCCGCAGACTCGCGGTGGCGCCGAGCCGCCGATGCAGGGGTTGGGCGCAATGGTGGCCGACGCGGGCGGCGATGCCGCGGTCGTCGAGGAACTGCCCTGCGTCGTGCGCGTGCACGCCGTCGACGACGACGCTCGCGAGCGCGACCCTCGGTGCGGCGGGGTCGGTGCCGAGCAGCCGCACACCGGGAATGACGGAGAGGCCGTCGCGCAGGCGCTGCGCGACGGCGTGCTCGCTCGCGGCGATGCGGTCGAGGCCGAGCTCGTCGACGAAGCGCACGGCCTCGGCGAGCCCGATCGCCTGGGCGATGCGCGGAGTACCCGGCTCGAAGCGCTGAGGGCTCGGCAGGTACTCGGCCTTCTCCATCGTGACCGTGGTGATCATCGAGCCGCCGTAGAGGAACGGCGGCAGGGCGTCGAGCACCTCGGCGCGGCCGTAGAGCACCCCGATGCCGGTGGGGCCGTAGAGCTTGTGCCCGCTGAAGACGGCGAGGTCGACGTCGAGCTCGCGAGGGTGGAGGGGCACGTGCGGCGCGGCCTGGCACGAGTCGAGCACGACGAGGGCACCGACCGCGCGCGCGAGGGGCACGAGCTGGGCGAGGGGGCTCACCTGGCCGGTGACGTTGGAGACGTGGCTGAGGGCGAGCACGCGCGTGCGCTCGCCGATGACGCTGCGGGCGACCTCGACGTCGAGGGCGCCGTTGTCGCGCACGGGGATGTGCCGCAGGGTCGCGCCGGTGCGGGCGGCGAGCTCCTGCCACGGGATGAGGTTCGCGTGGTGCTCGAGCTCGGTCGTGACGATCTCGTCGCCCGGCTTCAGGGCGTAGGGCGCTGCCGCGGCACCGCCCATGCCGAGGCTCGCGTTGCCGAGCGCGTAGGCGATGAGGTTGAGCGCCTCGGTGGCGTGGCTCGTGAACACGACCTCGTTCTCGTCGACGTGGAGGAAGCGCGCGATGGTGAGCCGAGCATCCTCGTACAGCTCGGTCGCCTCGCCCGCGAGGGTATGCGCGCCGCGGTGCACGGCCGCGTTGGCGGTCGCGTAGAAGGAGCTCTCGGCGTCGATGACGCGCTGCGGCTTCTGCGCGGTCGCGGCAGAGTCGAGGTAGACGAGCGGGTGACCCTGCACCTCGCGCTGCAGGATCGGGAACTGCGCGCGGATCGCCTCGAGCTCGGCGCCCGTGAACGGCGCGGCGGTCGAGGTGCCCATGGGCGTCGCAACAGTCACCCCTCCAGGGTAGAGCGTGCGCCTACGGCGCGAGAGCCCACTCGACGGCGGCCTCGGCGTGCAGGCGCGTCGTCGGGAGAAGCGGCCGGGCCACGTGGTGCTGCTCGATGAGTAGCTCGATCTCCGTACAGCCGAGAACGATGCCCTGCGCGCCTCGGGCGACGAGCCCGTCGATGATGCGCACGTACTCCGCGCGCGACCGCTCGAAGACCACGCCGCGCACGAGCTCCTCGTAGATGACGCGGTGCACGACGGCCTGATCGTCGTCGCCGGGCACGAGCACCTCGAGCCCGTGCGAGGCGATGCGGTCTCGCATGAACGGCTGCTCCATCGTGAAGCGCGTGCCGAGCATCCCGACGCGTTCGAGACCCGCTGCGCGCACGGCTCGCGCGGTCACGTCACCGAGATGCAGTAGCGGGATGCTCACCGCGGCCACGATCGACGGCGCGACGAGGTGCATGGTGTTGGTGCAGAGCACGATCGCCTCAGCGCCCGCCGCCTCGAGACCCTGCGCCTCCCGCGCGAGCAGCTCGCCCGCGCGCTCCCAATCCCCGGCCGCCTGTAGTCGCTCCACCTCGGCGAAGTCGACCGAGACCATGACGAGGTCGGCCGAGTGCACGCCGCCGAGCCGCTGGGCCACGAGCTCGTTGATGAGCGAGTAGTACAGGGCAGAGCTCTGCCAGCTCATGCCGCCAAGCAGTCCCAGTCGTCGCATGCGCTCTAGTCTTCCAGCCGGGGTTGCGGGGCCGACAGCGCGTCGCGCACGAGCGAGCGTGCACCCTCCGGCAGCGAGTCGACGCCGCGCACGTCTCCGACCGAGCCGTCGCCGGGCCCGCGCGCGACGCTCACACTCGCGGCGACCCCGGGTGCGTCGACCGCGAGGCGCACGTCTGCACGGGCAATCTCGTCGTCGTTCCAGTGGGCACGCTCGACGACGAGGCGCACGCTCGCCCCCTCGCGCTCGATGACCGTCGTCACCCGGTCGATGTAGGGGCACCATGGCGGCTCCGCGCCATCCATGGGAGTCCACTCGCGCGTCGACTCCGTGACCGGCCGCACGCCCTCGAGACCGATCGCCGCGGCGAGCGCCGGGAGGGCCGAGCGCAGTCGTTGCGCCACAGCCTCCCACGACGGCCCGGCGAGCTCGGTGGTCGGCGGGCTCGGGTCGGGCATCCTGTTCGCGTCGCCGGAGCGCATCGCACGCACGGCCTCAGCGAGCGTGGCGGTCGCCGCCAGTGCGCGCGCGGCCTCGACGTGCACACCGCAGAACCAGCCCTGATTCTCGGGATGCTCGACCGCACGCTCGGCCCTCGCCGCAGTCGAGCGGCCCGAGCCGGGCTCGAGCACGAACGTCACGAGCCGATCTGCCGTGTCGTCGAAATCGACCCCGCACACCTCGCAGCTCGGCGGTCTCATGTCTCGCACCTTACCGGCGAGCGCCGTCGGTGAAAGGGCCACCCGAGCGGGCGTGGCTCTAGGCTGAGCGCATGATCCGACACATCGTGCTGTTCCGCCTCGCCGCCGAGGACGACACCCAGCGCCGGGAGGACGCGGCCGAGATCGCGAGCCGGCTCGAGGCCCTCCACTCGCAGATCGCCGGCATCGAGAGCATCCGCGTCGACCGCGACCTCGGGCTCGTCGACGGGCACTGGGACCTCGCACTCGTCTCCGAGCACGAGGACAACGCGGCCCTCGAGGCCTACCAGGTGCACCCGCTGCACAAGGAGGCGGCGGCATTCATCGCCTCGGTCATCAGCGACCGCGCCGTCGTCGACTACTCGGTCTAACGCGGCCGCACCTAGGCGCCGAGCGCAGCGAGCCCGTGGAACACCGCGTACACCGGCCACACGATCGCCTGCAGCAGACCGAGGATGACGCCCCAGAAGCTGCCATCGCTCTGGTCGATGAAGTAGATCGCCGCACCGATGTAGGCCATGAGGCCGAGCAGCCCCAGCGGTGCCGCATTCGTCGCACTGTTCTTGGCCATGTGCCCCTCCCGAGGTGGTCACGCTCACGGTAGAGGGTGAACGCCCGCGGTGTCGAGACCGCTGTGCGATGAGCGTCCGCTGTGCCGTGGCTGTACGCACGATGCATGCGGACGCGCCGATGGCGTACCGTGCCCTGCATGCCTGCACTCACTGACGGAACGACACTGCCCGACATCGGCTTCGGCACCTACCCGCTGCGCGGCGAGGAGGCCACGAGCGCGGTCCTCAGCGCACTTGAGGTCGGCTACCGCCTGATCGATTCCGCCGTCAACTACCGGAACGAGGATGCCGTCGGGCGCGCGATCGCGCGCACCGACGTGCCCCGCGAAGAGATCATCGTCGCGACGAAGATCCCCGGCCGCGACCACGGCTTCGACAGCACTCTGGCGTCGTTCGACCGATCCACCGACGCTCTCGGGCTCGAGCACATCGACCTGTACCTCATCCACTGGCCGAACCCGCGCGTCGACCAGTACGTCGACACCTGGCGCGCCATGGTGCGCCTCCAGGAAGAGGGCCGCGTCGGGTCGATCGGCGTCTCGAACTTCACCCCGGAGTACCTGACCCGCGTGGCCGATGCGACCGGTGTCATGCCGGCCCTCAACCAGGTCGAGCTGCACCCGTTCTTCCCCCAGGTCGAGCTGCGAGCGTTCCACGAGCAGCACGGCATCGTGACGGAGGCCGGGAGCCCGCTCGGCAAAGCCGCACCGGTCAAGGAGTCTGCTCCCGTGGCGGACGCCGCTGCGGCCCACGGAGTGACGCCCGCCCAGGTGATCCTGCGCTGGCACCAGCAGGTCGGCTCCCTGCCGATCCCCAAGTCGGGCGATCCCGGCCGTCAGCGCGAGAACCTCGACCTGGGCGGGTTCACCCTCGCCGACGAGGAGGTCGCCGCCATCACAGCCCTGGGGCGCCCCGACGGCCGCCTGTTCGGCGGCGACCCCACGACGCATCAGGAGATGTAGACGCACGAGGAGATGTAGCCACCCGATTCCGGCGCGGCCACCAAACGGTGGGTGTGCGGTAGCTCAGGCTTCTGATCGTCGCTCTTGTCGCTCGACCCCGAGCCCGTCGGCGAGCAAGTACTGCTCGAGCTTGAGCCATCTCGGCGGACGCTCCGTGCCCTCCGGCAGCAGCGCGAAGGCCGCGTCGGCATCGATGAGTCGCGGGGAGGAGAGCGACACTTCGGAGCCATCGACCCGCAGCCGCGCCGAGCCCGCCGCGAGAACGTTGCGCACCCAGTCCGACTCGACGCCGTACACAGGCACGAAGAGGTAGCCGCCGTCGACGCGGTGGGCGTCGAGCGGGGTCTGGTACTCGCGGCCCGAGGTGCGGCCCACGTGAATGATCACGGGCCGCTTGCCCTTCTTCAGCTCGGCGGGGTTGAACGTGTACTTGTTCATGCGCGCCCACCATCTCGGCATGGGCATGGGTCATCCCTCCGTTCGGGCGGCCCGGTCGAGACCGTCGAGCAGCAGCCCGAGGGTGAACTCGAACTCGGTCTGCGAGTCGCACCAGCCGAGGGTCGGCTCGCCGTCGCTGTGCAACTCGGCCGCAACCATGGCCGAGGTGTACGGAAACTTCTCCGCGAACTGCGCCACGAGGTCGTCCGACATCTCGACACCCTCCATGCTCGGGTCGCCGTCCGACGAGCTGAACGGTTCTTGGGCGAAGCCGAGCACCATGCTGCTGAGCGCGTGCAGGCCGCGGTGCGCTGTGCGGTACGAGACTCCGCCGCGAATCATCGCGGCCAGCACCGCCTCGAACATCGATTGCACCTGCAGAGGAATCGTGCTGCGCGAGGTGATGAGAGCGGGCGCCCAGGGGTGCCGCAGCATCACGCGGCGGGCCGCGAGGCTGCGCGTGCGCACATCCACTCGCCAATCATCTGACGTCGAGCCCGCCTGTTCCGCTGCCGACGTCGACTCGTCGAGCGCCTCGGTCACGACGCGCTCGACCAGCCCGTCGAGCAGCGCGTCCTTGTTCGCGACGTGGTGGTAGAGCGACATGGCCTCGACGCGCAGCTCGGTCGCCACACGGCGCATGCTCACGGCCGACAACCCTTCGGCATCAGCGATCGACATCGCTGCTTCGAGCACCCGGTCGCGTGTGACCGGTCGTCTTTCTCCAGTCGCCACGGCATCCTCTCGACCCCCTCCATCTTGCGCTACCTTACGATGTATGGCTACCTTACACCATAAGGTGCGCGAGTCACGGGCACCACTCACCGATCGGAGCACTCATGCACCCCCTCTCCCGCACCGCCCGCCTCACCGGCGCGTTCTATCTCGGCCTAGCCCTCACCGGGATGCTCGGCTTCCTGCTCATCAGGCCGCAGGTCTTCACCGCCGGCGACAGCACCGCCGTGCTCGAGGCCCTCGCCGGCAACCTGCCCCTCGCTCGCGTGGGGTTGCTGCTCGAGCTGGGCATCGTCGTCACGCAAGTACTCACCGCCCTGTGGTTCTTTAAGCTCTTTGGAGGGGTGAACGCCTTCGCCGCGGGCTCTCTCGCAACCCTGGGCCTCATGAATGCGGTCGCGATTCTCGGCAGCGCCGCCTCGCTGAGCACCGCGATCCAGCTCGGTGAGAGCACGAGCGCCGACGCCGCTGTTCAGGCGAGCCTGCTCATCGTTCTTTCCGAAGGGTTCTGGGCCGCGGGCGTCGTCTTCTTCGGCGCCTGGCTGATCCCTATGGGAATGCTCGTGCTGCAGTCGGGCTACGCCTGGCGCTGGATCGGCTGGGCGCTCGTCGTCGGCGGCATCGGCTACATCGCGAGCATCGTGCTCGTCACGCTCGCGCCCGAGGCAACCGTGGTCGCCGACCTTCTCGTGATTCCCGCCACCGTCGGCGAGTTCTCGATCATGCTCTCGCTGCTGATCCGCGGAGTGCCCGCACGTGCGGCGGCTCGTGCGCTCGAAGCCTCGCGCTAGGTGAGCTCGGCCGTCGCGAACGTGACGCTGAAGGCCCGGCACCAGATGACGACCGTGCGGTAGTTGTCGATGTTGTCGGGCAGCACGTAGGCCTGGGCGCCGGTGTCGGCAGTGAGTGTGCCGAGCGAGACGAACTCGCCCAGGTCTTCGCCCGGTCCGTTCGGCGAGAGATAGACGAACAAGTCAGGGCCAGGGGTGATCGACACGTCGTCGCCGAAGACGAGCAGCACCTGCTCGCCATCATCGACGATCGAGACGGTACCCGACCCGCGATGAATCGCGTCGCCGTCGACGAACGTGCCCGAGCGCAGCACAACAGGCCCGGCGTCGGGGTCGACGGTGGGCGGCGGCTCTACGGCCGCAGGCTGCTGCACTGTGAGCGGAGCTTCTTCAGCGATGTTGTTCAGCGCGAAACCGGTGATGCCGACGGCAGCGACGACTCCGACTGCGGCCGCGATGACGCCGGCGATGATGATGGGCTTGCGAGACATCAGTCGGTCCTCTTCTGTCAGCGACCGCACGCTCGTGCGACGTTGCAGAAGTGAACGAGATCGCCATGCTCGCCATTCCCGACCTGCGACAGTCGGAACGGATAGTCGAAACGGATGGTGGACCTGAGGGGAATCGAACCCCGTGCCCGCAGGTTATGCGGTCACGCGTCGAGCACAAGCCGTGCGACAGTGCGGTGGGATGGTGGACCTGAGGGGAATCGAACCCCGTGACCGCAGGTTATGCGGTCACGCGTCGAGCACGAGCCGTGCGACAGTGCGGTGGGATGGTGGACCTGAGGGTGTCTGAGTTCATGACATAGGTCCCACTTGATAGGTCCCTGCTGAGTCGCGACATAGGTCACAGTCGGCCTCATGTCGAAGAACCGGGTCGTGGTCCTGAAGATCGTCGCGAAAGAGCTCACTATCAGCGCCGCCGCTGAACGCTTTGGGCTATCCCGACGCCACATACACCGCCTCCTGGCCCGCTACCGCGACAACGGGTTGGACGCCGTCGACCCACGGCCGCGGCGACC
>NZ_VIKT02000031.1:1958-17571 GCF_009371975.2 Microcella pacifica | reverse complement strand
TGCGGATGACGCGGTGATCGACAACGCCGACGGCGACGCGGACTACGCGTTCGTCGGTGCGCATCGGAAGCTCTACGAACACCAGGGCTCGGTCGCGATCGTGCAAATGGGCGCACGAGGGTTCGTGCCGGCGTTGGGCAGGTTCCTGAGCGTGGACCCGGTCGAGGGTGGGGTTGACAACTCGTACGTGTATCCGACGGATCCGGTGAACAAGCTCGACCTGACCGGCAAGTTTTCCGTCGATTCTTACTTGAAGTTGACCAATAACAAGGGAATGCTCGCAGACCCTGGCCTGACGATCTGGAAAAAAGGACAGCCGAACGGCAAGAAGGCCTGGAACAATACGGGGCCCAAGTGCGGATGGGGGGAAGCACTCAATTCCTACTCGGGATCATGTGTCAATCGCCAGGTTCTGCTTGAGAGCCAAACCTTCAAGTGCGATCATTATTGTGCCGAGACCTAGCGCAGAGCCGGGCAAGTAGTGGTTGATTTCGCCGTGCCTGTTGGGCAAGTGGGAGCTTGCGTCTGGTCAATGCGTCAAGGAGGCGCAGCTTGCAACGAGCTAGACCCGGAGGGTTGGGGTGCCGCGCTCGCTGGCGGATCATTGCCAGCATTTGCCGATGCTGAACTCGAGTATTGGAAACGTAGACGAGCCGGTGAACCGTTCTGGTATCCCTGCTCAGAGTTTGGACACTGCTAGTGCGAGAGCGTCAGATGAAGATACCTGGAAATGGCGTTTGGAGCCGTGCTTCGACGCGCAGACGGGTCTCAACACTCCTTATCCTGACACTCCTTATGCTGTCGATCTACGCGGTTCTGAGCTTGACCCTCTCTAGTTCAGTCGCAGATGTCTCACTGGCTGCACTGTTGGTCGTAAACGGAATGTTTGCCGTCATCTTGTCGGGCGTTCACTTGGGCACGATGGTCGCTGATTCGGCCTGGGTTTAGTGCCTATCCGGTTTCCTGTCCGGCGGTCGCCGGCAGGGGTGATTCTTGGTCAGCGTAGTAGGCCTGCTCGATCTCCATCGGGGTTCGGTAATCGAGCTCGCCGTGGAGGCGAGCGTTGTTCCACCACCACACCCATTCCAAGGTTGCCAGCTCGACTTGCTCGACCGTGCGCCAGGGCCCGCGTCGTCGAATCAGTTCGGTCTTGAACAGGCCGTTCACCGCTTCGGCCAGAGCGTTGTCGTAGCTATCGCCGATGCTTCCCGTGGACGGCGTCGCTCCAAGTTCGAGGATCCGATCCGTATAGACCACGGCCAGATAGTTCGACCCGTGATCGGCGTGATGCACGAGCCCGGCAAGGTCCCCGCCGGCATCCCAGGCGGCCATATCGAGCGCTTGCAGCGGCAGCACGTCAGCCTTCAGAGTCGACGCGACCCGCCAGCCCACGATGCGGCGGGAGAACACGTCAGTGACGAACGCGACATAGGCGAACCCGCTCCACGTGGCGACATACGTCACGTCAGCCACCCAGAGCCTGCGTGGGGCCAGCGCGGTGAACTGCCGGTTCACCAGGTCGCCGGGCTTCACCGTCGCCGGATCAGACCGGGTGGTGAAAGCTCTCCTGCTGCGCTTGACGCCTGCAACTCCAGCGAGTTTCATGAGCCTGGCGGTTTGGTCCCGGCCTACCTGCCAACCCTGCCGGCGCATGAGAGCGTGCATCTTCCGACGCCCATAGACGCCGTAGTTCTCCGCATGCAGCCGCGAAACCTCCGGCACGAGCAGCTCGTCGCGCAGATGCCGTGCCGAAGGCGTTCGTGCTTTCGCAGCGCGATAACCGCGGGCCGTCAGAAACCCACTCACTGCCGGCCTCAGCACGCGGCAGAGGAGCTCGACCCCGAAGCGATCTCTCATCTGATCGATGAAGAGGATCATCTCGTCGTGGGGCGGTCGAGCTCCTTGGCGAAAAACACGCTCGCGGCTTTGAGGATCTCGTTGGCCTTGCGCAGCTCGGCGTTCTCGCGTTTCAGCCGTCGAATCTCGATCTCGGCCTCCGAGGTGATCCCCGGGGCAAGGCCCGCGTCGATCTCCTCGCGGCGGACCCAGGTTCGCAGCGTTTCGGGGCTGATCCCGAGCAACCCGCCGACGTGCTTCGCAGCCTCGGTCTTGCTCGGATGGTCAGGCAGCGCCTCGGCGAACATCCGCAGCGCACGCGACTTCATCTCTGGTTCAAACTTCTTCGGCATCGTGGTCCATCCTGGATTAGAGGACGGCACTAAACCCAGGCCGAATCAGACCGCCCAGCACCTGCGCCCTTCTCTTGACGGCCAACCTGTAAGACGCATGGATATCGTCGACGGTTCACGACCGCTGCCATGCCGGGCCCCCTGAACGGGCAGCAATCGCCTCGACCTGCAGTCGCACGGCGCCGGTGCCGTGCGCAGTGCGGTCGTAGACTGGCCGCGTGTCCACCCCCGTTCTCGAGCGCACCCGCACCTACCAGGTGCGCACGTTCGGCTGCCAGATGAACGTGCATGACTCCGAGCGGCTGAGCGGCTCGCTGGAGGCCGCGGGCTACGTCCGGGCTGAGGACGGCGACGCCGACGTCGTCGTCATCAACACGTGCGCCGTGCGCGAGAACGCCGACAACAAGCTCTACGGCAACCTCGGCATGCTCGCGAGCGTCAAGCGCGAGCGCGGCGGCGACATGCAGATCGCCGTCGGCGGGTGCCTCGCCCAGAAAGACAAGAGCGTCATCCTCGAGAAGGCGCCCTACGTCGACGTCGTCTTCGGCACCCACAACATGGGGTCCCTTCCCGCCCTCCTCGAACGGGCCCGGCACAACGGCGAGGCGCAGCTCGAGATCCTCGAATCCCTCGAGACCTTCCCCTCCACGCTGCCCACGCGCCGCGAGTCCACCCACAGCGGCTGGGTGAGCATCTCCGTCGGCTGCAACAACACCTGCACCTTCTGCATCGTGCCCGCCCTGCGCGGCAAGGAGAAGGATCGCCGACCCGGCGACATCCTCGCCGAACTGCAGGCCCTCGTCGACGATGGCGCCATCGAGGTCACGCTGCTCGGGCAGAACGTCAACTCCTACGGCGTCGAGTTCGGCGACCGCCTTGCCTTCGGCAAGCTCCTGCGCGCCGCCGGGCAGATCGACGGCCTCGAGAGGCTGCGCTTCACGAGTCCCCACCCCGCCGCCTTCACCGACGACGTCATCGACGCCATGGCCGAGACGCCCGCCGTCATGCCCCAGCTGCACATGCCCCTGCAGTCCGGCTCCGACCGCATCCTCAAGGCCATGCGGCGCTCTTACCGCAGCGAGAAGTTCCTGGGGATCCTCGAGAGGGTGCGCACGCGCATCCCGCACGCCGCGATCACGACCGACATCATCGTCGGCTTCCCCGGCGAGACGGAGGAGGACTTCGCCGAGACCCTCCGCGTCGTCGAGCAGTCCCGCTTCGCGAGCGCCTTCACCTTCCAGTACTCCATCCGCCCGGGCACGCCCGCCGCGACCATGGACGACCAGGTGCCCAAGGCGGTCGTGCAGGAGCGCTACGAGCGCCTCGTCGCCCTCCAGGAGCGCATCAGCCTCGAGGAGAACCAGAGGCAGGTCGGCCGTGAGGTGCACGTGCTCGTCTCGAGCACCGAGGGGCGCAAGGACGCCGAGAGCGAGCGGCTCACCGGCCGCGCCGAAGACGGCCGCCTCGTACACGTCGCCCAACCTGCGGAGGGCGAGCGGCCCCGGCCCGGCGACATCGTCACCGCGGTGGTCACGCACGCCGCGCCCTTCCACCTGCTCGCCGACGAGCCCGGCCCGCTGCGCATCCGCCGCACCCGATCGGGCGACGCCTGGGTTCGCGCGCAGGCCGAGTCCTGCGCCGTGCCCGCACCCGGCGCGGCACCGGGCGCGGCGAGCGGCCGGGTCTCGCTCGGGCTGCCGGGGCTGCGCGCCCGCTCGTGATCCTCGCCGTCGTCGGCGCGACCGGCACGGGCAAGAGCGAGCTCGCCCTCGCGCTCGCGCGGCGCTGGGGCGACGCCGGGCGCGCGGTCGAGATCGTCAACGCCGACGCCATGCAGCTCTACCGCGGTATGGACATCGGCACCGCGAAACTGCCCCCGAGCGATCGCGAGGGCATCCCGCACCACCTCCTCGACGTCCTCGACGTCACCGAGGAGGCATCCGTCGCGCGCTATCAAGAGGATGCCCGGCGCACGATCGACGCGATCACCGAGCGCGGCGCCACCCCCCTGCTCGTGGGCGGCTCGGGCCTCTACGTCGCGGCCGTGCTCACCGACTTCCGGTTTCCGGGCACCGACCCCGAGCGCCGCGCGCACTGGGAGGCGGTGCTCGCCGAGCGCGGGCTCGCCGCCCTGCACGAGCAGCTGCGGCAGCGCGACCCTGTCGCCGCCGACGCGATCGGGCCGCACAACGGCCGCCGCATCGTGCGCGCCCTCGAGGTCGGCGACCTCACCGGCGAGCCCTTCAGCGCTGGGCTCGCCGCACGGGAGCGCCCCTGGCGCCCCTACCGGCAGGTGGGTCTGCACCTTGAGCGCTCGGCGCTCGTACCGCGTCTCGACGCGCGCGTCGAAGGCATGTGGCGTGCCGGGCTGCTCGACGAGGTGCGCGGCCTGCTGCCGCGGGGCCTCGCGCGCGGGGTGACCGCGAGCCGGGCCATCGGCTACGCGCAAGCGATCGGCCAGCTTGAGGGCAGGCTCAGCGAGCGCGCGGCCATCGAGGAGACGCAGGCCCTCACGCGCCGCTACGCGCGACGCCAGGTGAGCTGGTTCCGCCGCGACGAGAGCGTGCGCTGGATCGATGCGGCGACCGACGACCGGCTCGACCAGGCGATGCACGCTCTGGGCGGTGACGGCCCAGACGACAGCAACGGTGCAGGCGACGGCGTCGATACGATGGAGAGATGACCTCGCTCCTGCGCTTCACGAAGGGCCACGGCACCGGCAACGACTTCGTGCTGTACTCCGACCCGGCCGGGGACCGGCCGCTCACGGCGGCGGAGCGCGCGGCCCTTGCCGATCGGCACCGCGGCGTCGGCGGCGACGGCGTCATCCGCGCCGTGCGGTCGGCGAACCTTCCCGAGGGTGCCGCCGCGCTCGCGGAGGACCCGGACGCGGAGTGGTTCATGGACTACACGAACGCCGACGGCAGCCCCTCCGAGATGTGCGGCAACGGCATCCGCGTCTTCGTGCGCTACCTGCTCGAGAACGGACTCGCGACCCTCGACGAGGGTCAGTCCCTGCCGATCGGGACACGGTCGGGAGTGCGCGACGTGCACCGCCTCGCCGACGGCTTCGCCGCCGACCTCGGGCGCTGGTCGCTCCACGGTGGCGAGCCGACCGTGACCGCGCGCGCCCTGCCCGTGCCGCGCCCGGGCCTCGGCATCTCCGTCGGCAACCCGCACGTCGTCGTCGCGCTCGCGAGCGAGGCCGAGCTCGAGTCGGTCGACCTGAGCGAAGCGCCCGTGCTCGACCCCGCGCCCGAGGCCGGCGCGAACGTCGAGTTCGTCGTGCCCGCCGACCCGCTCGTCGTCGACGGCGTGGGGCGCATCCGCATGCGCGTGCACGAGCGCGGCAGCGGCGAGACGCTCTCCTGCGGCACGGGCGCCGTCGCGGCGGCGCTCGCGGTGCGGCACTGGGCCGGGCCCTCGGCGCCGACCGAGTGGCGCGTCGAGGTGCCCGGCGGCGTGCTCGGCGTGCGCGTCTTCGCGGCGGAGGACGGCGAGCACGCGGCCCTCAGCGGGCCCGCCGAGCTCGTGTTCGACGGCACGCTCCTGGTCTAGAAACTCGCTCGATGCGGGACGCGCGCCGCTACTCGGCGACAGGGCTTGTGCGCCGCACCCGCAGCACGCGGTAGCCCTTCTGGGTCGCGGCACGGCTGACGGTCGACCACGCGCCGAACGACTCCTCGAGCCAGTGCTGCAGCGAGTCTGACCCGAGGTTGCGGGCGACGACGAGCCAGGCGGAGGCATCGTCGTCGAGGCGGGGAACCCAGTGCTCGAGCATCCCGTGCAATTCGTTCTTGCCCACGCGGATGGGCGGGTTCGACCAGATACACGAGAAGCGCACGTCATCGGGCACCTGCTCGGGCCGAACCGCCGTGATGTTCGAGAGGCCGAGCCGGGCGGCGTTTCGGCGTGTGAGGTCGAGGGAGCGCTCGTTGACGTCGACCGCCCACACCGTCGCCTCGGGGGAGCGCAGCGCGAGGCTCAGAGCGATCGGGCCCCAGCCGCACCCGAGGTCGAGCACGTGGCCCGTCGTGGGCGGGGGCGGCACGGAGGTCAGCAGCACGCGCGTGCCCGCGTCGAGGGCGCGCGGGCTGAAGACGCCGCCGGCCGTGACCACCTCGACCTCGCGGTCGGCGAGCGTGACGCTGAGCGGGGAGAGGACGAGTTCGCCGCGCGGCTGATCGCTGAAGTAGTGATCGGCCGCCATGACACCAGAATCTACCGAAGTAACGCGAGTACAGTGAGCGACGATGACCGAGACAGACCCGCAGAACCCGGCCTCCGAGTCGGGCGACACATCCGCGCCGCGCGATGCGGGGGCGGATGCTGTGGCGCGCGTCCTGGCGAACGCCGACTCGCACGCCCGCTCGGTGACGCTGCACGGCGGCCGTGCCGCCGCCCTGCAGGTCGACAACGACTACGCGCACGACCGCGACGGCGACCAGTTCGACCGCGAGGATCGTGCGGCCCTTCGCCGCGTCGGCGGCCTCTCGACCGAGCTCGAAGACGTCACCGAGGTCGAGTACCGGCAGCTGCGGCTCGAGAACGTCATCCTCATCGGCATCTACGCGCAGGGCGCCCTCGACGAGGCCGAGAACTCGCTGCGCGAGCTCGCGGCCCTCGCCGAGACCGCGGGCGCCGTCGTGCTCGACGGCCTGCTGCAGCGCCGCCCTAACCCCGACCCGAGCACCTACCTGGGCAAGGGCAAGGCCGCCGAGCTCGGCCTCATCGTCAAGGAGCTCGGCGCCGACACCGTCATCGCCGACACCGAGCTCGCTCCGAGCCAGCGGCGCGCGCTCGAAGACGTCGTGAAGGTCAAGGTCATCGACCGCACGGCCGTCATCCTCGACATCTTCAGCCAGCACGCGAAGAGCCGCGAGGGCAAGGCGCAGGTCGAGCTCGCCCAGCTCGAGTACCTGCTGCCGCGCTTGCGCGGCTGGGGCGAGTCGATGTCGCGTCAGGCCGGTGGCCAGGTCGGCGGCGCCGGGGCCGGCATGGGCAGCCGTGGCCCGGGTGAGACGAAGATCGAGCTCGACCGCCGCCGCATCCACACCCGCATGTCGAAGCTGCGCCGCCAGATC
This sequence comes from Microcella pacifica, assembly GCF_009371975.2. Taxonomy (GTDB): domain Bacteria; phylum Actinomycetota; class Actinomycetes; order Actinomycetales; family Microbacteriaceae; genus Microcella; species Microcella pacifica. The sequence continues at coordinate 10,298 of NZ_VIKT02000031.1, read as the reverse complement.
AAGGGCTTCGCGCCCGCCCGTGCCGCCAAGCGCGCCAACCGCGATCGCTTCGCCGTGCCGAGCGTCGCGATCGCGGGGTACACGAACGCCGGCAAGTCGAGCTTGCTCAACCGCCTCACGCGCGCGGGCGTGCTCGTCGAGAACGCGCTCTTCGCCACCCTCGACCCGACCGTGCGCAAGACGACGACGCCCGAGGGCCGCCCCTACACGCTCGCCGACACGGTCGGCTTCGTGCGCAACCTGCCGCACCAGCTTGTCGAGGCCTTCCGCTCGACGCTCGAGGAGGTCGCCGACAGCGACGTCATCGTGCACGTCATCGACGGCGCCCACCCCGACCCCGCTGCGCAGCTCGCGACAGTGCGGGACGTCATCGGTGAGGTGGATGCGCGCCATCTTCCCGAGATCGTCGCGATCAACAAGAGCGACCTCCTGGACGACGACGCCCGCCTCCTGCTGCGCGGGCTCGTGCCCGGCGCGGTCTTCGTCTCCGCCAAGACGGGCGAGGGGGTCGACGAGCTGCGCGCGCGCATTGCCGAGACCCTGCCCGACCCCGAGGTCGAGGTGACCGCGGTCGTGCCGTACGACCGCGGCGACCTCGTCTCGCTCGTGCACGAGCGCGGCCGCGTGCTCGAGACTTCCTACGAGGAGGAGGGCACGCGCGTGCACGCCCTCGTGAACTCGGGTCTGGCGGCGCAGCTCGAGCCGTTCACGACGACCGCGGCACCGACCGCGACGGCGGGAGCCCGCTAGACCTTCCGCATGACGCTGACGACCTTGCCGAGGATCGTCGCGTGGTCGCCGAGGATCGGCTCGAAGGCCGAGTTGCGGGGCAGCAGCCAGGTGTGGCCGTCGCGCTGCTTGAAGACCTTCACGGTCGCCTCGTTGTCGAGCATCGCTGCGACGATCTCACCGTTCTCGGCGGTGTTCTGCTGGCGCACGACGACCCAGTCGCCGTCGCAGATGGCGGCGTCGATCATGGAGTCGCCGACGACGGTGAGCATGAAGAGCTCGCCCTTGCCGACGAGCTGGCGGGGGAGCGGCACGACCTCCTCCACCATCTGATCGGCGGTGATCGGGATGCCCGCGGCGATGCGCCCGACGAGGGGCACCATGGCGGCGTCGCCGACGGAGGGGCTCGTGGAGACCGGGGTGTCGATCGTGATGGTCGTGTCGGGCTCGAGGTCGATGAGCACTTCGAGGGCGCGCGGCCGGTTCGGGTCGCGGCGCAGGTAGCCGCTGAGCTCGAGCTGACCGAGCTGGTGGGCGACGCTCGAGAGCGAGGAGAGCCCGACGGCCTCGCCGATCTCGCGCATGCTCGGCGGGTAGCCCCGGCTCGCGACCGAGGACTGGATGAACCCGAGGATGGCGCGCTGCTTGTCGCTCAGCGTCGTGCGGCGGCGCGTGCCGGGCGCGGCGGCGCTCGGTGCCGTGCTGATGTCGACGGTCTCGTCGGCCATGGGGTTCTCCCTCGTGTCGTGTCGAGTGCCCGCCGTCACTGCCGGTGTGACCAATGTCGGTGGTCTGCCGTTGACTGCACTCGAACCCTCGAAACTCTATCCACGAGTGGGGCGCAACTCAAACATCTGTTCGAGTGTGTCGCCCGATTCATGGAGAAAAAGGGGCCGGGGGCTTGAAAGTGTGTTCGATCGAAGGTATGTTCGGAACACAGGTTCGTACCCGCGTCTCCCGGCCGAGATCGGGTACCTGCCCCGGCAGCTCCCCCGCTGCCGGGGCACCTGCACCCCCCACCAGGCCCAGTTGTCAGCCAGGCCCACTTGTCAGAAGGAGAACCGCGATGAGCTCCATCACCTACGGCACCGGCACCTACGACGGTGGCTTTGCGCTCCCGGTTGCGCGCACCCGTCTGCGGCTCACTCGCCGCGGACGGGCGGTCATCGCCGTGCTCGTCTCGCTGCCCCTCGTCATCGCGCTCGTCATGCTCGCCCTCAACGGTGGGGGAGCGACGGCGACCTCGGGGCTCGAGCAGTCGTCGACAGTGACGGTCCAGGGGGGCCAGTCGCTCTGGTCCCTCGCCGGCACTCTCGCCCCCGAGGCGAACCCCGCCGACGTCGTCGCCGACATCCTCGCGATCAACGGCCTCGACACCGCGAGCGTCCAGCCCGGCCAGGTGCTCATCGTTCCCGAGCGCTACGCGGGCTGAGGCTCCCACCGCGGGCCGAGCCCCGCTCACGCCCGTCTACGATGGGCGAGTGACGAGCCTCGACGACCTTCCGATCCGCGACGACCTGCGCGGGCAGTCCCCCTACGGAGCCCCGCAGAAGCCCGTGCGCATCGCTCTCAACGTCAACGAGAACACGCACCCGATTCCCGAGGTCGTCGTCGCGCACGTGACCGCCGCGGTCGAGCACGCGCTGCGCACCGTCAACCGGTACCCCGACCGCGAGTTCACGACGCTGCGCGAGCACCTCGCCACCTATCTGGGCGAGGGTGTCGAGCGCGAGCAGGTGTGGGCCGCGAACGGCTCCAACGAGGTCATCCAGCAGCTGCTGCAGGCCTTCGGCGGCCCGGGTCGCCGCGTGCTCGGCTTCCCGCCCACCTACTCGATGCACTCGATCATCGCGTCGAGCACGGGCACCGAGTGGGTCACGGCGGAGCGCGACGACGAGTTCCGCCTGAGCCCCGCCACCGCCGTCGCGGCCGTCGAGCGGCTCGACCCCGACATCGTCTTCCTCTGCACCCCCAACAACCCGACGGGCACGCCCATCGGCCTCGACACGATCGAGGCGGTCTGCGCCGTGGCGCGCGGCATCGTGATCGTCGACGAGGCCTACGCGGAATTCCTGCCCGAGGGCGAGCCGAGCGCGCTGAGCCTGCTGCCGGGCCGCCCGCGCCTCGTCGTCTCCCGCACCATGAGCAAGGCGTTCGCGTTCGCGGGCGCCCGGCTGGGCTACCTCGCGGCCGACCCCGCGGTCGTGGATGCTCTGCGCCTCGTCCGCCTGCCGTACCACCTCTCCGCGCTCACGCAGGCGGCCGCGGTTGCCGCACTGCAGCACGCACCGCTCATGCTCGAGACCGTGGACGCGATCCGGGCCCAGCGCGACCGGCTAGTCGTCGAGCTCGCCGCGCTCGGCTACGCGCCGCATGCGAGCGGCGCGAACTTCGTGCTGTTCGGGGGAGTCGACGACCCGCAGGCGACGTTCCAGTACCTGCTCGAGCACGACATCCTCATCCGCGATATCGGGCTCCCGGGCCACCTCCGGGTGACGGCGGGCACGCCCGAGGAGACGACCGAGTTCCTCGAGGTGCTCGGTAGGATGAACCGGTGAGTACTTCAGGCACCACCTCCGCGCGCCCCTCGCGCGTCGCCGAGCTGCGGCGCGAGACGAGCGAGTCGAGCATCGAGCTGCGCGTCGACCTCGACGGCACCGGCCGCTCGTCGATCTCGACGACCGTGCCCTTCTTCGACCACATGCTCACGGCTCTCGCCAAGCACTCCCTCCTCGATCTCGACGTGACCGCCCACGGCGACACCGACATCGACGTGCACCACACGGTGGAGGACACGGGCATCGTGCTCGGCAGGGCGATCGGCCAGGCGCTCGGCGACAAGGCCGGCATCGCGCGCTTCGGCGACGCCCTCGTGCCGCTCGACGAGGCGCTCGCGCAGGCCGTCGTCGACGTGAGCGGTCGCCCCTACCTCGTGCACTCGGGCGAGCCGGCAGGCTTCGAGCACCACCTCATCGGCGGCCACTTCACGGGCTCCATGGTGCGCCACGTCTTCGAGGCGATCACGATGCACGCGGGCCTCACGGTGCACCTCACGGTGCTCGCCGGTCGTGACCCGCACCACATCGCCGAGGCCGAGTTCAAGGCCTTCGCGCGCGCGCTGCGCCAGGCGGTGCAGCGCGACGACCGCGTGAGCGGCGTGCCCTCCACCAAGGGAGCGCTCTAGCCGTGACCTCCCCTCTCGTGGTCGTGCTCGACTACGGCTCGGGCAACGTGCACTCGGCGGTCAAGGCCGTCGAGGCCGCCGGCGCGCGCGTCGAGCTCACGGCCGACCGAGCGCGCGTCATGGCCGCCGACGGCCTCCTGGTGCCCGGCGTGGGCGCCTTCCGTGCGGTCATGGATGCCCTGCGCGCGGTCCGCGGCGACGAACTGGTCGATCGGCGCCTCGCGGGGGGCCGCGCGGTCATGGGCATCTGCGTCGGCCAGCAGATCATGTTCGAGCGCGGCGAGGAGCACGGCGACGTGTGCGAGGGCCTCGGCGAGTGGCCGGGCACGGTCACGGCGCTGCAGGCGCCGCGGGTGCCCCACATGGGCTGGAACACCGTGCAGGCGCCCGAGGACTCGGCCCTCTTCGAGGGCCTCCACGACGAGCGCTTCTACTTCGTGCACTCCTATGCGGCCCACGACTGGAGCCTCGAGGTCACGAATCCGAAGATTCGTGCGCCGCGCGTGACGTGGAGCGAGCACGGCGAGCGCTTCGTGGCGGCGGTCGAGAACGGCCCGCTCACCTCGACGCAGTTCCACCCCGAGAAGTCGGGCAGCGCGGGCCTCGCGCTCCTGGGCAACTGGCTGCGCACGCTGTAGACCGCACGGGGCTGTCCTGCGGGGCTCGTCGTGCGGAGTACGATGTGGTGTTTGTGTCTGCGCACGATCATCGCGTGCCGGCACTCCGAGCGCCCAGCCCCGCGACCGTCGATTCGAACCGAGAGTGATCCATGAGCGAGTTCTCCACCGTCCCTGCCCTGACGCTGCTGCCCGCGGTGGACGTCTCCGGAGGCAAGGCGGTGCGGCTCACCCAGGGTGAGGCGGGCACCGAGACGAACTACGGCGACCCGATCGACGCCGCGCACGAGTGGGCCGACCAGGGTGCGGAGTGGATCCACCTCGTCGACCTCGACGCGGCCTTCGGTCGCGGCAACAACCGCGCGATCATCAAGAAGGTCGTCAAGACCACGCCCAAGCGCGTCAACATCGAGCTCTCCGGCGGCATCCGCGACGACGCGAGCCTCGAGGCGGCCCTCGCAACGGGCGCGAAGCGCATCAACCTCGGCACCGCGGCTCTCGAGAACCCCGAGTGGGCGGCGCACGTCATCGCCGAGTACGGCGAGGCCATCGCGGTCGGCCTCGACGTGCGCGGCACGACGCTCGCGGCGCGCGGCTGGACGGAGGAGGGCGGCGACCTGTGGGCCGTGCTCGAGCGCCTCGAGCTCGCCGGCTGCGCCCGTTACGTCGTCACCGACGTGACGAAGGACGGCACGCTCAAGGGCCCGAACCTCGACCTGCTGCGCTCCGTCATGGAGCACACCCACCGACCCGTCATCGCCTCGGGCGGCGTCTCGAGCCTCGACGACATCGCCGCGCTGCGCGAGCTCGTGCCGCTCGGCCTCGAGGGCACGATCGTGGGCAAGGCCTTGTACGCGGGCGCGTTCACCCTGCCCGAAGCACTCGACGTCGCGGGTCGCTAGAGCCGAGCATCCCGTGTCGCCCTCGCAGCACGATTCGGCCGGCCAGCCCTGGGAGGGGCGGCACTTCGAGCCGAACCCGAACGCGCTGGATGACGGCACGGCGCCGCCGCAGTTCCTCGCGATCGTCGCCGACCTGCGCGAGGGCCGCGCGAGCCTGCGCGAGGTCGTCGACGTCGTGCGCGAGTGCCGATTCCTCATTCCGCTCGTCGCCGTGGCGGGGGAGACCGGGCTCAGTGAGACCGGCCAGACGCTCGACAAGTCTCAAGAGCTCTCGATCATCACCGTGAGCGGGCCAGACGGCCGCGCGATCCTGCCCGTGTTCTCCTCGGTCGCCGCCATGACCCACTGGCGACCGGATGCCCGGCCGGTGCCGGCCGACGCGGTGCGCGTCGCCCTCGCCGCCGCCTCCGAGAACACCGATCGCATCGTCATCGACGCCCGCGGCGAGACCGAGCTCGTGCTGCCGCGCCCCGCCGTGTGGGCGATCGCGCAGCAGACGCCGTGGGTGCCCGCCGTCGAGGACGACGCCGTGCTCGAGGCGATCGCCCGCCCGGCAGAAGCGCACCCCGAGGTGTGGGCCGCGAGCCTCATCGCCGGTGACCCGCTCGGCCACGGTGTCGAGCCGGAGGTCATCGTGCGCCTCGCGATCGAGCCGGGGCTCGCCCCCGAGCGCCTGCGCGACATCGTGGGCGAGCTCAGCGCGGCCTGGGCGGCGGATGCGACCGCCGCCGAGCGCATCGACTCGCTCTCGGTGCAGCCGATCGCCGCACCCCGCTGAGGAACGGCACGCGCTGAGAAGCGGTGCGCGCTGAGAGGCCGTGCTAGCTGACGGCGCCCGTGTACTTCTCGCCCGGCCCCTGCCCGGGAGCGTCGGGGAACGGCGAGGCCTCGCGGAAGGCGAGCTGCACCGAGCGCAGGCCGTCGCGCAGTACGCGCGCGTGGTGGTCGCCGAGCTCGGGAGCCGCGGCCGTGATGAGGCCGGCCAGGGCGGTGATCAGTTTGCGGGCCTCCGCGAGGTCGCGCTCGGCCTCGCCGTTCTCGGAGAGCCCGCACTTGACGGCTGCGGCGCTCAGGAGGTGCACGCTGACCGTGTTGATGATCTCGACGGCGGGAACGTCGGCGATGTCGCGCGACGGATCGGCCATCACGGTCGGGTCAACAGGCAGGGGGGATGAGTCGCTCATGGAACCTCTCGAAACGACCCCGCGCACCCGGACGGTGACGAACGGGGCGGGGTGCTGGTAGTCTGATGCGGGCTCCGGGGCCTGAACCCCGGTACGAAAGTGGAGAATCTCCCACCCGCGCTTGACCGCTTCATTAGGTTACCGGGTTGCATCACCCCGCTCGACGGCATCAGCAAGGCCGCGCGAGGACCGTGGGTGGTAGTGGCTGTGCACCACGGAAGCTCTCCTCTCTCGGAACGGCCGGGCCAGGCGCCCGCCGGTCGCCACCCATTGTCACGAAGAGGAGAATCGCATCAGCGAACCGAGAACGAATGACCGCATCCGCGTCCCCGAGGTCCGACTCGTCGGGCCGGGAGGCGAGCAGGTTGGCGTCGTCAAGATGGAGGTGGCCTTGCGCTTGGCGCAGGAGGCCGACCTCGACCTCGTCGAGGTCGCGCCCAACTCGAAGCCGCCCGTCGTCAAGATCATGGACTACGGCAAGTTCAAGTACGAGGCCGCTCAGAAGGCGAAGGAAGCGCGTCGCAACCAGGCGAACACGATCCTCAAGGAGGTTCGCTTCCGCCTCAAGATCGACTCGCACGACTACGAGACGAAGCGCAAGCGCGCCGAGGGCTTCCTCAAGGCCGGCGACAAGGTCAAGGCCATGATCCTGTTCCGCGGCCGTGAGCAGTCCCGCCCCGAGCAGGGCGTGCGCCTGCTGCAGCGCTTCGCCGAGGACGTCGCCGAGTACGGCGTCGTGGAGAACACCCCCACGATCGACGGACGCAACATGGTCATGATCATCGGCCCGCTCAGGAACAAGTCGGACGCCAAGGCCGAGGCCAACGCGTCCCGCGCCGCCCGCAAGGCGGAGGCCACGGCCGCCAAGGCCCCGGCCAAGGCAGCGGCCCAGGAGAAGTCCGCCGCCGCAGACCCCACGACCAGCACGACAGATTGAGCGCAGCACCGCGCTGCGCACCACGAGAAGAGGAATCACCATGCCCAAGCAGAAGACGCACTCCGGTGCCAAGAAGCGCTTCAAGCTGACCGGCTCCGGCAAGGTCATGAAGCAGGGCGCCGGCATGCGCCACAACCTGGAGAAGAAGTCGAGCGAGGTGACGCGGCGCCTCAACCGCGAGGTCGTCCTCGCCCCGGCCGACGCGAAGGTCATCAAGAAGCTCATCGGCAAGAAGAAGTAAGACCCGAGACGAAACCGAAGGATTGAAGAAATGGCAAGAGTCAAGCGGGCTGTCAACGCCCACAAGAAGCGTCGGGTCATCCTTGAGCGCGCCGAGGGCTACCGCGGTCAGCGGTCGCGCCTGTACCGCAAGGCGAAGGAGCAGGTCACCCACTCCCTCGTCTACGCATACCGCGACCGTCGCGCCAAGAAGGGCGAGTTCCGTCGTCTCTGGATCCAGCGCATCAACGCCGCTGCCCGCCAGAACGGCATGACGTACAACCGCCTCATCCAGGGTCTCGGCCTCGCCGGGGTCGAGGTCGACCGCCGCATGCTCGCCGAGCTCGCGGTCAACGAGCCCACCGCGTTCGCCTCGCTCGTCGAGACCGCGCGTCAGGCTCTGCCCGCCGACACCTCGGCGCCGAAGAGCCCCGCGGCCTGAGCGTCAGGTACGTGTGCCCCGCGGCCTGAGCCCTGATCCACCGAGCGGGTCCGCTTTCGCGTGGGTGTGGGAGCAGCGAAATGTCCTTCTGACCGGGGAGAATGGGGGTGTTGAAGCCAGATTCAC
>NZ_VIKT02000031.1:0-1948 GCF_009371975.2 Microcella pacifica | reverse complement strand
AATCCAGCCCGTGTTCGATGAGGACAATCTCGTATCGCATACCGGTCTGGTGCCGGTGCTGGCGCTGGCCGAGCGGGCGGGCCTGTCGGAGCTGGTGAGGGAGCACTCGAGCGTGCCGTCATCGGAAGACCTCGGCACTCACTCCGCCAGCGAGGGGCCGTGCATCCCGCGCACTCACGACGCGTGAAAGAAAAAGGATCTACTCGAATGGAACAGCCCCAAAGCAACCCGGCCGGTCGCGCACCTGACGACAATCCGGGATCTCTTACCCTGACAGGGGCGGTCGCGCTGGGCACCGGTGTGATGATCGGCGCCGGAATCTTTGCTCTCACGGGACAGACTGCACGATTGGCCGGAGACTGGTTCCCGGTTGCCTTCATCGTCGGCGCGGCGGTCGTGGCTTTTAGCGCCTACTCCTACGTCAAGATGTCTCAATCCTTTCCATCCTCTGGCGGTGTGGCCACATTCCTTCGAGAGGCGTACGGGCCAGGTACGGCCACCGGCGTGTTTGCGATTTTGATGTTCGTGTCGATGATCATCAGCCAGGGACTGGTCGCTCGCACGTTCGGTACCTACCTGCTGCAGATCGTTCCATTGGAACCGGTAGCGTTCTGGGTACCCGCCCTTGCGGTCGGACTCCTGGCTGCAGCATTCGGCGTCAACGTGGCTGGAAACAAGGCCGTAGAAGCCAGTCAGCGCGTCTTCGCCGCGATCAAGATCTTGGGACTCGGGCTCTTTGCGATCGTTGGCCTGTGGTTCGTCTCACCCGCCAATTTCACCAATGGTGCCGACGCTGCTGGCGTCGATGCCTCCGTGCAGGGCTTCGCCGCTGCTGTGGCATTGGCCATCCTCGCCTACAAGGGCTTCACCACGATCACCAACAGCGGCGGCGACATCGTCAACCCTCACCGCAACACGGGCCGCGCGATCGTGATCTCGCTCATCATCTGCACCGCCGTCTACCTGGCAGTGGCAATCGTGGTAGCCGGAAATCTCAGCCTGGCGCAGGTCATCGCCGCTGAGGACTTTTCCCTCGCTGAAGCTGCTCGACCCGCGCTGGGTGACGTCGGGGTCTGGTTCACCGTCGCCCTGGCGATCGTGGCCACGACCTCTGGTGTCATGGCCAGCATCTTTGCCGCGTCACGCATGTTGGGCATGCTCAGCCACATGAAACAAGTACCGCACCGTCACTTTCGGATGCCGGGGACGGTGCGCATGCACACCACGGTGTACACGGTCGCTTTCGCAATGATCCTCGCGGCCACGCTCGATCTGAGCAGGATCGCTGCCCTCGGCGCCATCTACTACCTGATCATGGACATCGCAATCCACTGGGGTCTGCTGCGCCGCCTCCGGAAACGGGTCACGTTCAACCCCGCCGTTGTTGTCACAGCGATCATCATGGACGTCGTGGTCCTGGCTGCGTTCGTGTCAGTGACCGCCGCAACGGATCCCCTCAGCATCTATGTCGCTGCCGCTGGCATCGTCCTGCTCGTCGTTGCGGAGCGCCTGTTCATGCGCTCCCACACCGGAGACGACCAGACCATGGACATGTAGCATCTGCTGCCCGACGATCGGGGACTCGACCGCTTCGCCTCGGACGGGTCAGCATGGAATCGCTGTGTGGGAGACGGCCCGCCGCTGCTGGATCTGGTCCCCGGCCACTCCGGCGAGGCCTACCGGTCGTGGCTGCACGATCGTGGCCCTGCGTTCCGCGACCGGGTGGAGATCGCGACGCTCGACCCGTTTTATGCCGAGCTCCTGGTTATGCCGATGTGGTCGCGTCGTGCCCGGTCAGTGGCGGTGATCTCGGTCGTGAGGTCGACATAATCAGCCCTGATCCACCGAGCGGGTCCGCTTTCGCGTGGGTGTGGGAGCAGCGAAATGTCCTTCTGACCGGGGAGAATGGGGGTGTTGAAGCCAGATTCATGCCGAGCCGGAAGGACAC
>NZ_VIKT02000030.1:14001-17797 GCF_009371975.2 Microcella pacifica | reverse complement strand
CCGCTCCCGCATGCGCGTCCTGCCCGACACCGAAAGCGAGGTGGTCGCCGACACCTTCATCGCACTCAGCGCATAAAGCGAAGGATCAGCCGTTACACCACTTCCAGGGACTTGACCGGTGGCCAGCAGTTCACGGTCCAACTGCGCGCGTGCAGACGGGCCTCGCTTCGCCCAGTCATAGAACCCGGATGGGGAGACCTTCAGAACCCGACAGAGCACGCGGATCCGATATCGGGAGGGATCCTGCCGATGCAGTTGCGCGATCAGTCGGTAAGTCCTTTTGGGAGGACGTTCTCCCTCGCGAAATACGCGGCCGCTTTCTTCAGGATCTCGTTCTCCAACTCCAACCGTCGATTGTCTCGTCGCAACCGCGCGACCTCGGCACGGTCGTCGGTGGCGATCCCCGGCTTCTCTCCAGCATCGATCGATGCTTGCCGGTTCCAGTTCGCCAGCGACGTTGCGGAGATGCCGAGCTCTTTCGCGATCGCATCCATTGACTTGCCGCTAGAGCGATACAAGGCCACAGCGCGGTCCTTGAACTCACGCGGATACGCGTCCTTCTTGGCCATCTCGGACTCCATTCCTCGGGCTCATCCCGATGTTAGGTGTCCGAGAAACCCAGGGCAGGTCAGAATGTCATCTACCCAAATTCGAGTGCCGTCATCGTCATAGACCGAGAGCGTCCAATCGCCGACGCTGGGGAACTCAATCTCACCGATTAGTCGGATGCTCCAGTCATCTCCCCGAGAAGGTTCACTGCTGAACCCGCCACTGCCCAGACTCAGATCAACACCGTTGGGAGAGATGTTCTGCGACATGTCGAGCATGAAGTCGTCTGGCTGCCCAGTGAGGTAACGGTTCTTCCAGTACTGCACCTGCAAGCCCTGCATGCCTTCGTCGTACGCCGTGGTCGAGGTGGGCACCGGATCGTCACACGTGCTGTTGGGTTCCACCCCGGTGAAGCACTCTCCAGGAGCGGGACCGTAGGAAGTCACCGGTCGGTCTTCACGGTCGTACACCTTGGTCGACTTCCGCCCTGCAGCATCCACTGCCGACACAAGCATGTCCTTGGAGGGGTGCCATTGCTGCGACGAGGTGATACCCATAGCCGATGTCGTCGAGGTGGCACGCCAGGTGTCGTCGTACGTGACCGTGGACAACAGCACATTGTTGCCGCTATCGGGCGCGTAGGCGAACACTTCCGTCGTGTTCGTCGCGTCGTCGTACTCATACACCCGCCCCATGCGCTGCGTCGCCTGCTGCGGATCAGCACTGGGCAGCAACACCTGCTCAACGCGGCCGTCTGCGTCATAGGCGATATCAGTGCGAATCAAATCGTCAATGGCAGCGAGCGCGGAACTCTCGGAGCTGACCTCGGCCTCAAAGTAAGTGAAGTAGTCGTTGCCCATCGAGTCGATGATCGACGACAGTTTGCCGGTGGAGTCATAGTCGAACACCGTCCACTCGTTTCCAGGGTCACGAATGGCGGACAAGAAAGCCACCTCGTCATCACCGGTATCCACCGTCGTGTAGTACAGGTCGGTCGACTGCGCCGGGATGTCGGTCGGCTGGGCGGGAGTGCTCACCTGGGTCGGGTAGACGATCTGGCACAGCATCCCGTCCGGAGCATCCCCGTAGCCCTCGCCGACACCGGAGGCGCACTGCGAGTCGCCGCCATAGTAGAACTTCAGCTCACGGCCCCACTGGTTCGTGCCCGTCTTCGACACCGGGTCGATGATCTTCGTCACCCGCCGCGAGTTGCCGTCGTACTGGGCCTGCGGCTCAGCTGGGCGAGTCGCCTCCGATGGGCCAGAAGACGAGGTCAGATTGCCGTTGGAAGCGAAGGCGTGCGTGTAGCCGGACAGGTCGGTGTAGGTGACCTTGCCCGAGGAGTCCACCGCGACAGTGCCGTACGCGGCACTGGGCGGCTTCCACGACTTGTCAGCCTTCCGCGTGAAGGTGTGCACGCTGCCGGACACATCGGTGAGCACGATCGAGTTGTCATTGACCTGCGCGGACGTGAAGAAGCCACCATTGCCCGCAATCGGCGCGCTGGACGCCCACCCGCCGGGCAGGATCGACCCATCCCGACTGAACCAACTCGCTGGCACCTTGATCTCATCGTCGAATGCCACCGCAGGCTCGGCCAAGGGCCGGAACTTCGACAGCATTTCGATCTTCGCCGCACCGCGACGCTCGGCGAACTCGACCAACACCGGAATCCGCGTGCCACCGATCAGGTAGACGCTCTCGTCAGCCCAGTCCTTGGTGCGGGCCGCATTCCACTCGTCGTAGACCACATTCCCGTCGATGGTCAAACGGGCTCCATCGTCGCGGCTGAACCCGAACTTGTACTCCCCCGTCGCCGGCACTGAGATGAACCCCGTCCACCGGACCAAGAAATGGTCGTCGTTGATTCCGCTTCCAGGAGCACTGTCTTCACCCCAGTTGAAGTTCACCGCCGAATCCACCCGCTGCAAGTCCGCAACCGCCGGCGGTGCTGGAAACGCTGGCGGGTTCGTGAAGGAGTCGACGTTGAAGTACTCCGCATCCAAGCCCGGCTGATACGCCACAGGTGATTGGGAGTTGTAGGTGAAGTTCAACCCCATGCTGCCGCCGACAGTCGACACCATCGGGGACGAGAAGTTCAACGCCAAGTTGCCATTGGCCAAGTTCACCGTCGCCGGCCCCGCCGCATCGAACGGCGACGGACCCGAAGTGCCCAGACGCTGGTCTACGCGGAAACTGTTGACCCACTCTGGTCGCATGTTTTCGTCGATGTGATCACGAGTCATCGCCTGCCACGTGTACGTGTTGCCGTTCTGCAAAGCGCCCGCCGGCGGAGTCCACTCGTGCTCATCGAGCCACCCGGACTCTACGATCATGCCGTCGTTGGCATCATCACCCGTCGCGATGCGGAACTGATACTTGATCTGCCCCTCATTGCCCGTATCCTCAACCTGAGCGACGGAGAACGTCGGCGTGGTCGATATGACCACCGCATCATCACCGGCGGGAACGGCCGACGCCTCCGTCGGCTGCGGCGGCGGCGTGGCCTGCGTCGTGAACGCGCCACCCCAACTCGTGGATCTCTGCGTGGAGATGTTGTTGTGGCCGTCGAAATCGTCCTTCGCCCACACCTTCCATACGTACCGCGTGTTCGGCTCCAGGTCCCGCGTGTAGACGACGTCCTTGGAGTCCTGCCACATTGTCCTGCCAAGGGAGGTTGTCCCAGGCTTGGGGTTCGAACTAGGGGCGTCTTCTGCCTCGCGGACTTCTACCGCGTACTGCATGTCATAGCCGCTGCTGTGGGTGCCGTCGACCTTGAACGTCGGCCGCAGTGGAGCATCCACACCGCCAACCACCGGAGAATCTGCTGGAATCGATGGCTGCGGATACCACTTGAAGTAGATCACCAACGCCGCGTCCAGCTTCTTGTAGGTGTACGAGCCCGCGGACTCTGAGCCTCTGAAGACAATGTCGGAGTACGAACGGCCATCGCGGAGTCGATCCGCCAGCCACACATCGAATGGGTCATTTCCCCACGTCGCGGTTCCCGACCCAATGTTGAACGACCCAAATTGCGTGCCCAAGCAGCTGAATCCGCTCGTGCACGACGCCGAATACACACGCACGTTCTGAGTCGAGGTCGTCCCACTGCCCGCATACTCGGCGTACACGTAGGCGTCGATCACCTGTCGAGTCGTGTTCGGCGAGTGGGGGTAGCGCACCACCGTGCGCCACAGCGTGTCCCCGCCCGCACGAGAGTTTCCGGCGTGGATTCCATCCGTGCGCG
>NZ_VIKT02000030.1:0-13991 GCF_009371975.2 Microcella pacifica | reverse complement strand
CGCAGTCGGATCAACGAACACCGGATATACACGATCGCCGTCGTCTAGCCAATCCTGATCAGCGGACATTGTGAGGTACCACCCGCCGTCACCCTCGGTGATCGTCGTGTCGACGTTGGTAAGTGCGGGCTCGCGCACCTCCTCGATCCCCGCCGAGTCCCACATAATGGGCGCCGGGATGACGAACTCCACCTCGCCATAGCGGTTGAGGAACACAATGTCCCCGAACTCATCTGTCTCCATGGTCAACGCGTTCGCCGTCACGAACCACGTCCACGAATTCTCACCAGCAACCGGCGCCTGGCTCAGCTCGAGGATCTCCTTGATCGAGTTGCCTGAGACCGTGTACGACAGGTCGACGTTCTCGAACACGTCCGGGTAACGGACCTCGTCACGCGGCCCCTGGAACCACGGGAACCACGGGGACTCGATCTGGGCGTTCCGAGCCCCCACAAGAGTGAAGCCGACCTCGTAACCCTCCATGCTGAAGCGCACGACATCCTCATCGGATGCTGAACCGGCGAAGCTCGGCGACATCGGGTGGGGATCCACCACCCAGCGACCATCCGCGTACGACGCCGACGTCGCAATGTCGACGAACTCACCCGCATCGTTGCGAATGTGGACCTGCTCCTGGCTGATCACCTCGGCCAGCACTCCATCGCCGCGGTCGTACGTCGTGGAGAACTCGCCCTTCTCAACCACCGGCAGACCCTCCAACTCTTCCGCGTTGAGCTCGGGAGCAGCCTTGTCGCCACCACCGACGAACTTCACCGGCTCCGACGGTGCTACTGGCGCGGCAGCGTCGAACTCACCCGGAGGAAACTCGGTAGCGGGCACCTCGAAGTCCGGAGTCAACAAAGCTGGCGCAGCGCGATCGGGATCCAGCAGCAGACTCTCGGGCGCCACATCCTCAGTGGACGCCGTGGCCTCGGTGCCCGGCATGACCGACAAGCCCACGACGAGCGCGCACCCGGTCACCACACCGACAACGCGTGTCAACAACGACCAACCAACCATCAGCGGGGCTCCTGCATTCAGAGAGTGGAATGAGCCATCCGCAAAGGTGAGGGTGGGTCAGTCACGACCCTAGGGTTCATGAGAGAACATCGCCTGTCGGCATTTAGGGGGACACGAGCCGACTCAGAATGGACGTTGGTTGACACTCCACTCTGTCGAGCTGGGCTCACGCGTTTCGTACTCGAGCCAACACTGCATGCCGCTTAGGCAGTCTTGCGAACTAGCGGAACTGGACGCGGTGCACGGTGTCGCCGCCGTAGCCGCTGTCGCGCTCGTCGAGCGCCTGACGCGCGGCCTCGCGCGCGCCGCTGCCGCCGTGACCCTTGCGGGCCAGGAAGTCGACGAGGCGACGCTCGGCGGTCGTGCGGTCGAGGCCGCCCAGGCGCCGAGCGCGATCACGTGCGAGCTCGAGGACGAGGTCGTCGCCGTCCTCCTCCTCGGCCTCACTCAGCGCCTCCTCGATCGCGTCGCGATCGATCTTGCGGCGCATGAGCTCTTGGCGCAGCGCCGAGGGCCCCAGCTTCTTGCGGGTGCGGAGACGCTCGACGAGGTCGGCCGCGAGTGCGCGGTCGTCGATGAGGCCGACACGCTCGAGCCGGTCGAGCTCGGACTCGGCCACGCACACATCGATCTCTCGCCGCAGCAGGAGGTCGCCGATCTCGGCGCGCGACTGCCCGCGACGGGTGAGCGCGTGCATCGTGATGTTCTCGGCCCGACGCTCCTGCGCCGCAAACTCGGAGTCTGCGTCACCCTCGGCGAGGCTTTCCGCCTCAGCCTCCGCGCGCGCGAGGATCTCCGCCTCGCGCGCGCCGGGCAGGTACGTGACGGGGGCGAGCGCGTCCTGCCGACCCGAGCCGCTGAGGCTCATCAGGCGCCCGCTGCCTTCGGCAGAGCGGGCTCTTCGGCGGCCACGGGTGCGGCACTCGCCGGCGCCTTGCCCTTCGCGGCTGCTGCTGCGGGACCAGCCACGGCGACCGGCTCGAACTCGGCGATCTTCTCGCCGATGCCGAGCTTGGCGAGAATCTTCGTCTCGATCTCGGCCGCCATCGTCGGGTTCTCGATGAGGAAGTTGCGCGCGTTCTCCTTGCCCTGACCGAGCTGGTCGCCGTCGTAGGTGTACCAAGCGCCCGACTTGCGCACGATCTCGTGCTCGACACCGAAGTCGATGAGGCTGCCCTCGCGGGAGATGCCGGTGCCGTAGAGGATGTCGAACTCGGCCTGCTTGAACGGCGGCGCCATCTTGTTCTTGACGACCTTGACGCGCGTGCGGTTGCCGACCGCGTCGGTGCCGTCTTTCAGCGTCTCGATGCGGCGGATGTCGAGGCGCACCGAGGCGTAGAACTTGAGCGCCTTGCCGCCCGCGGTCGTCTCGGGGCTACCGAAGAACACGCCGATCTTCTCGCGCAGCTGGTTGATGAAGATCATCGAGGTACCGGTCGAGTTGAGACCGCCCGTGAGCTTGCGCAGTGCCTGCGACATGAGGCGCGCCTGGAGGCCGACGTGGCTGTCGCCCATCTCGCCCTCGATCTCGGCGCGCGGCACGAGAGCTGCGACGGAGTCGATGACGACGAGGTCGATCGAGCCGGAGCGGATGAGCATGTCGGCGATCTCGAGCGCCTGCTCCCCCGTGTCGGGCTGCGAGACGAGGAGCTGGTCGATATCGACGCCGAGCTTCTGCGCGTAGTCGGGGTCGAGAGCGTGCTCCGCATCGATGAAGGCCGCGATGCCGCCCGCCTTCTGCACGTTCGCGATGGCGTGAAGGGTGAGCGTGGTCTTACCCGAGGACTCCGGGCCGTAGATCTCGATGACGCGGCCGCGCGGGAGGCCGCCGATGCCGAGCGCGACATCCAGTGCAATCGAGCCGGTCGGGATGACCGCGACGGGGGCCCGTTCGTCCGAACCCAGGCGCATGACGCTGCCCTTGCCGAACTGACGGTCGATCTGAGCGAGGGCGGTCTCGAGGGACTTCTCGCGGTCTGCAACTGAGGGCATTGCGGTCTCCTTCATTCTCGATAGCGGTGTGCCTGTCTTCTGTCGCTCCTCGTCCGGCCGATGGAGCCGGGCTGGACGTCTCACGACAAGGCGTGACGGCGTTCGCCGACGAGACCGACGGTACGCGCGTGCACCGACATTGGCCGGTGCGACGCGCACTCCGTGGGCTACTCGTGTTCGAGTGCCGCTGGGGAGGAGTCTACGCAGAAGGGGAACGAACGTTCGAACGCCAGCACGCGCGGCGTGTCGGGGCCGCGCGTCTCGCCGCTGCAGACCGAGGGTCAGGCGCGCTTCGGCTCCGGGCGGCCCGCCCCGTACCAGCGCTCGCGCGGAACATCCATCGCCGCGCACAGGGCCAGCCACACCTCGCGCGGAGGCGCGCCCGCGGAGAGCGCCTCGTCGGCCGTGCGCTCCCCGAGCGCCGTCACCACGACGTCGCGCACGATCGTGCGCCCGTAGGCCTCACCGAACTCGTCGGCGATGGCACGGGAGAACTCGCTGCGGGTCAGTGTCTGGCCTCGGTGTCTCGACTCGGCAGTGCGCCAGGGCCTAGTGCATCGCGAAGTCGGCGTCGAACTCGGCCACGAGCTCGTCCGGCAGCGTGTCGGGCACGACAGTGACGCTATTGATGTCGACGCTCGTGATGTCGACGCCCTCGATGACGGCGAGCCGGTCGCCCACTTCGCGCATGATGATGGAGATGGGCGTATCGAGCGCGTCGGCGACCGACGCGAGAATCTCGCTGCTTGCCTCTTTCTGGCCGCGCTCCACCTCACTCAAGTACCCGAGAGCCACGCTCGCACGGCTCGCCACCTGGCGCAGCGTGCGGCCCTTCTGCAGGCGCACGTCGCGGAGGACCTCGCCGATTTCCTGTCGAACCAGAACCATGAGGCGCCCCCTTCTCTCGTCGTCTCGTGATACCGGGAGGGACACTCTACCCCTCGCGGTTGGGTCAAACTCTAGCCGTCAGCACCTGTGGGGAGCATGTCAGCTTGCTGTCTGTAACACGACCGTCATCGATGCTATTCCCGTGAGCCGACACTCTCGGCGAGGAGCTCGATCGCGGCGTCGACGGCCTGCGCGCGAATCTGCGCACGATCGCCCGAGAAGCGATGCTCGCGCACGAGCGTGCGCCGAGCATCCGCCACCGCCACGTACACGAGGCCCTCGGGCGCCGCCCCGGAAGCATCGGGGCCGGCCTCCCCCGTCGTCGCGACGCCGACATCGGCCCGCTCGCCTCCGACGGCGGCCGCGGTGCGCGCACCCTCCGCCATGCGCGAGGCGACCTCGGGATGCACGGCACCGTGCTCGGCGAGGAGCGCCTCCGGCACGCCCAGCAGGCTCGCCTTGAGGGGCGTCGCGTAGGCCACGACGGCCCCGCGCACGACGGCCGAGGCACCCGGCACGCTCACGAACGCGTCGCAGAGCATCCCGCCCGTGAGGGACTCGGCGAACGCGAGAGTCTCGCCTCGCCGCTCGAGAGCCGCGAGCACCTCGGCGGCTCCTCGGTGCTCGCGCGTCATCGCGACCGCGTCACTGCGAGCGTGCGCGGTTCTGCCGCCACGCCTGCACGAGGTAGTCGAGGCCCGTCACGACCGTGAGCACGAGCGCCGCCGTCATGAGCGTCGTGTTGACGATGTGAATCCACTCGCCGAACAGCTGCCACAGCGGCACGAGAGCGAACGAGATCGCGACCGCCTGCACGACAGTCTTGAGCTTGCCGCCGCGCGAGGCCGGGATCACCCGGTCGCGCAGCATCGCGAAGCGGAAGAGCGTGATGCCCCACTCGCGCACGAGGATCACCACGACGACCCAGACGGGCAGCTCGGCGAGCACGGCGAGCATCACGAGAGCGGCGCCGGTGAGGAGCTTGTCGGCGATCGGATCGAGCAGGATGCCCAGGTCGGTCACGAGATTGCGGCGCCGGGCGAGCATGCCGTCCACACCGTCCGTCGCGATCGCGAGGATGAAGAGGGCAGCCGCCGCGAGCCGCTGCCAGCCGTCCTGCCCGCCGTCGAGCACCAGGAGCAGCACGAACACCGGCGCGAGCAGGATGCGCACGACCGTGATGATGTTCGCGAGATTGCCGCTCGACGCCGGGGTCTCGCCGTGCCGCACGACGCGGCCGCGCAACGAGTAGGTGCGGGGGTCGGGCTCGGTCACGGGCGCAGACCCCTCTCGACTCGTCGGACCGGCGCGGAGCCGGCGTGGCTACTCGCGGTCGGTGAGATTCCAGGCGTCCTCGTCGGAGGGGCCTTCCACCTCAGGATACCCCTGCGTCATGTCTTCCACGGGGTCGGAGCCGGGGTGCACGGAGGTGTTCGCCGCGGGAGCGCTGGACGGTGCGGCCTCGGGCGCATCCTCACCGCGGAGGCGGGCGAGCACCTCGGGAAGCTGCTCGACGCTCACGAGCACGTCGCGCGCCTTCGAGCCCTCCGAGGGGCCGACGATCTCGCGCGACTCGAGGAGATCCATGAGGCGCCCGGCCTTCGCGAAGCCCACGCGGAGCTTGCGCTGCAGCATCGACGTCGAGCCGAACTGCGTGCTGATGACGAGCTCGGCCGCCGCGAGGAGGACTTCGAGGTCGTCACCGATGTCGGCGTCGATCTCGCGCTTCTGGGTCTCCACCGCGACGTCGTCGCGGTACTCGGGGATCGCCTGCTTCTTGACGTGCTCGACGACCTTCGCGATCTCGTCCTCAGTGACCCAGGCGCCCTGGACGCGCATCGACTTCGAGGCTCCCATCGGCAGGAACAGGGCGTCGCCCTGGCCGATGAGGCGCTCGGCGCCCTGCTGGTCGAGGATCACGCGGCTGTCGGTCATGCTCGAGACCGCGAAGGCGAGGCGGCTGGGCACGTTGGCCTTGATGAGGCCCGTCACGACGTCGACGCTCGGGCGCTGGGTGGCGAGCACGAGGTGGATGCCGCTCGCGCGGGCGAGCTGCGTGATGCGCACGATCGAATCCTCGACGTCGCGAGGGGCGACCATCATGAGGTCGGCGAGCTCGTCCACCACCACGAGCAGGTACGGGTAGGGCTGCAGGCGGCGCTGGCTGCCCTCCGGCAGCTGGATCTCGTTCGCGAGCACCGCGCGGTTGAAGTCGTCGATGTGGCGGAACCCGAACGATGCGAGGTCGTCGTACCGCATGTCCATCTCCTTCACGACCCACTGCAGCGCTTCGGCCGCCTTCTTCGGGTTCGTGATGATGGGCGTGATGAGGTGCGGCACGCCCTGATAGGCGGCGAGCTCGACGCGCTTGGGGTCGACGAGCACCATGCGCACCTCGGCCGGCTTCGCCCGCATGAGCACGCTCGTGATCATCGAGTTGATGAAGCTCGACTTGCCAGAGCCGGTCGAGCCGGCCACCAGCAGGTGGGGCATCTTCGCGAGGTTCGCGACGACGTAGCCGCCCTCGACGTCCTTGCCAACGCCGATCGTCATGGGGTGCAGGGCCTTGCCCGCCGAGCTCGAGCGCAGCACGTCGCCGAGCGACACGATCTCGCGGTCGACGTTCGGAATCTCGACGCCGATGGCGCTCTTGCCGGGGATCGGCGAGAGGATCGTGACCTCGTTGCTCGCGACCGCGTACGAGATGTTCTTCGTCAGGCGCGTGAAGGCCTCGACCTTCACGCCGGGGCCGAGCTCGATCTCGTACCGCGTGACGCTCGGCCCTCGGCTGAAGCCCGTCACCTTCGCGTCGACCTCGAACTGCGTGAGCACGTCGGTGATCGACGCGACGACCGCCTCGTTCGCGGCCGACTTCGACTTCGGCGGCGTGCCCGGCTCGAGGATCGACGCCGCCGGCAGACGGTACGGCGCTGTGGTCTTCTCGCCCGCCTTCGTGCCCGACCTCGGCGTCCCTTCTGAGGGCGCCGCCTCGTCGAACTCGCCCGCCGCGCCCTTCTCGCTCGCGCGGGAGGTGAAGCCCGGCAGCACCGCGGGCTGCACCTCGCCCGCGCCCTCGCGCGAGCGGCCCGGCTGCTCGCCCGTGAAGCGCTGGACGGCCTGCTCTGCCTCGTCGAGCACCGCGGCGAGGTCGCCCGTGACCTTGGCTCGGGCATCCTGATCGATGACCTCGGTCGCATTGTCGCGCTCGACGGCGCTGTCGAATGGGGCGGGGGCATCCCGACCGGGCTTGCCCTTGCGCCACCACGGCATCGACGAGCTGTCGTTCATGTCGAGGCCCAGATCGGTGAGCGAGCCGAACTCCTCCGTCGGCGCCTCCTTCTCGGCTTTCTGCTTCGGCTCGCGCGGCGTCAGCTCGGCGCCGAACAGGTAGGCGTAGAGCTCGCGCAGGCGATCGCCGATGCGGTTCGGCGGCGTCTTCGTCATGATGAGCACGCCCAGCAGCAGCAGCACCGCGAAGAGCGGCACCGCGACCCAGACGCTCGCGAGAAGCACGGGGCTCGCCACGATCCAGCCGAGCACGCCGCCCGCCCGCGCGAGCACGACCGCGCCTTCGCTCGGCTGCGGCGCTCCGAGCGCGATGTGGCACAGAGCGCTCACGCTCAGGATCATGACCCCCAGGCCGATGCCGATGCGCGTGTTGTCGTGCACGCTCGCCGGGTGGCGGAACAGCCACGCCGCGAACAGGATCATGATGACCGGCAGGGCGAACGCGACGCGGCCCAGCAGGCCGCCGAACGTCCACGCGTCGAGCGCGATCGCGACCGGGTCGGTCGCGAGGAACCACTCGACGATCGCGCCGACGATCGCGAGCAGGACGATGAGGAACGGCATGCCGTCGCGGCGCTCGTCCTTCGCGAGGGTCTCGCGGCCGAGCATCCGGAACAGGCCGCCGGTCGCGTGGGCCATGCCCATCCAGATGACGGTCAGGATGCCCGGCTCTGCGCTCGGCGGTGGCAGGCGCTTCGTGGCCTGCGTGCGGGAGGACCCCCCGCGCGAACCAGCGCCCGACTTCGGGCGCGCCGACGAAGCGCGCGTGCGCGACGAGGAGCGCGTCGAAGCCATGCGCCCACGGTACCCGCGGGGTGCGACGGGAGGCCCGCCGACACGCGCCGCAGACGGCGTTCGCGGCCGAGTGACCTAGACCGGGCAGCCGCCGAGGCCGCCGTCCGAGCCCGCGATCGTGAATCCCGGCGTTCCCGACGGCACGGCCGTCATGCCCAGCACGGTGTCGATGAACTCGGGCTCCCAATAGGGTGCAATGTCGGGATCCTCGATCGCCACCTCGAAGACGATGCGGCCGCCGGGACCGTCCACGAGGTAGGACTGCGAGATGCTGGAGTCGCCGCTCGGCCCCGCGATATCCGGGTAGGCGGCGAGCAGTTCGGCGACCGTCGAACCCACGCGGATGCCCTCGTCGGTGGGGATGTCATCCAGCCCGTAGACCTGCACGCCGTCGACGATGCCGGCGTCGCTCACGCCCACCGCGAAGATGCGACCCCCCTCGGGGCCCGCGTACAGCGGGATAGCATCCCACGCCCCGGCTCCCGGGTCACCAGGGCCGACGCCTGAGATATCGGAGACGCAGAGGTCGTCGTCGAACACGATCATCGCCGTCGGGTCGTCCGGAGCGGGAGCCGGTTCGCCGATCACGAGCGTTCCGAGGCCGTCGGGGCGCAGAACGAGGTCGGCGCGGGCGGGCGGTTCGGTCGGCTCCGGAGTCGGCGTCGGCGCGGCCTCGAGCGTGGGCGTCGGTGTCGGCGATGCCGCCGGCTCGACCGGCTCTGGCGTGCAGCCGACGAGCAGCAGCAGACCGGCTGCCGTCACAGCCGAGAGAGCCGACACTCGACGCGTCCTCATACCGAGACGCTAGCGAGACCTCCGCGCCCGCGTCGAGACGTGCGCCTCACGCTTGAGTAACGACCGGCACGATCATCCGGCGTCGGCGGTAGGAGCGCGCCGGCCCGCGTCTGCCGCCCGCGAGGTCAACTGAAGTTGCAGCCGCCCACACCGTTGCCGCTTGCCGCCACCGAGAAGACGCCGAATGCGGGCACGACCGCGTGGATGTAGACCACCTCGCCATCGGGAATTCCGGTCGACACCCAGTACTCGGCCTTGTCGTCAGTGGATTGCGACACGACCTCGATCTGCAGCAGACCCGACGGACCCGAGATGACGAAGATGTCGGTCAGATAGCTCTCGGCGACAGAAGCCCCCGGGTAGGCGGCCTCGACGTCGGCACGCGAGTCTCCGATGCGGATGCCCTCATCGGTCGGGATATCAGCCGAGTACAGGTCAATGCGCGTCACGGCGTTGCCCGCCGACTCGTCGACGCCGACACCGAACGGGTTGCCGCCGAAACTCGGGGTCGCGGGCAGACGATACGCCGGATCGATGAACCAGCCGCCCGCCAGAGGGTCGCCCGCGACGATGCCGAACGACTCGCCCGTCTCCGCGTCGGTGCACGCCTCCGGCTCGAAAGCGACCATCCGCAGCGCCGGATCCGAGACGGGAGGCTCGCCGAGGAGCAGCGGGCCGAGCCCCTCAGGACTGAGCTCCAAATCGGCCAGAGCGGGACGCGACAGTGGTGTGGGCGTGGGCTCCGCCTCGGCAGTCTCCGATGCGGACGGGGTCTCCGTCGGAGACGCGGAGGGTAGCGGGGCCAGAGGAAGCGTGCACCCCGAGAGCGCGACGAGCGACGCCGTGCCCAGGGCGAGGAGACCGATTCGCGTGCGCATCGAGAGGCTCATGGTGGACAACCTAGTCTCGCAGCGCTCCGACACGCGAGCACTGCGTCAGCTCGATTCCGCTACGCCTCGCGCGCCGCACCGCGGCGCGGCAATCCAGCGCCGTTTGCGTCATCGAGGCTACGCCTCGCCCGCGCCGCACCGCGGCGCGGCAATCCCGCGCCGTTTGCGTCATCGAGGCTATGCCTCGATGACGACCGGCACGATCATCGGGCGGCGGCGGTGCTGCGTGTTGACCCAGCGGCCCACGACGCGGCGGATGACCTGGCTGAAAGCCGAGCTGTCGCGCGTGCCGTTCTGCGCGGCATCCGTGAGCGCCTTGATGATCTGCGGCTTGACGTCCTCGAAGATCGCCTCGTCGGGGGCGAACCCGCGAGCGTGGATCTCGGGGCCCACGACGACCTTGCCGGTCTGAGCATCCACCGCCACGAAGATGGAGATGAAGCCCTCCTCGGCGAGGATGCGACGGTCCTTCAGATCGGCGTCGGTGATCTCGCCGACCGTCGAGCCGTCGACGTACACGAACCCGATATCGAGCTGGCCGACGATCGACGCCTTGCCGTCCTTGAGGTCGACGACCGTGCCGTCCTCGGTGAGCAGGACGTTCTTCTCGGGCACGCCCGTGTCGATCGCGATCTGAGCGTTCGCCACGAGGTGGCGCTGCTCGCCGTGCACGGGCATGACGTGGGTTGGCTGCAGGATGTTGTAGAAGTACATGAGCTCGCCCGCCGAAGCGTGGCCCGAAACGTGCACGCGCGCGGTGCCCTTGTGCGCGACCTTCGCGCCGAGCTTCATGAGGCCGTTGATGACGCGGTAGACCGCGTTCTCGTTGCCGGGGATGAGGCTCGAGGCGAGGATGACGGTGTCGCCCTCGCCGACCTCGATCTGGTGCTCGAGGTTCGCCATGCGGGCCAGCACCGCCATCGGCTCCCCCTGGCTGCCCGTCGACATGTAGACGATCTTGTCGTCGGGCAGGTTCGCCGCCTTCTTGGCGTCGATGAGCGTGTCCTCCGGAACGGTGAGGAACCCCAGGTCTGAGGCGATCGTCATGTTGCGGATCATGCTGCGGCCCATGAGCGCCACCTTGCGACCGTTCGCGTGCGCGGCGTCGAGCACCTGCTGCACGCGGTGCACGTGGCTCGAGAAGCTCGCGACGATCACGCGGCGCGGGGCCTTCGCGATGACGGTCTCCAGCACGGGCCCGATGTCGCGCTCGAGCGCCGTGAAGCCGGGAACGTCGGCGTTCGTCGAGTCGGTGAGCGCGAGGTCGATGCCCGACTCGCCCCAGCGCGCGACGGCCCGCAGGTCGGTGATGCGGTCGTCGAGCGGCAGCTGGTCGAGCTTGAAGTCGCCCGTGTGCAGGACAGTGCCAGCGTCGGTGCTGATGACGATCGCGAGCGCGTCGGGAATCGAGTGGTTGACCGCGATGAACTCGAGGCTGAACGGGCCGAGGTTCTCCACCTGCCCCTCGTGCACCGTGTGCGTGTAGGGCTGGATGCGGTGCTCCTTGAGCTTCGCCTCGATGAAGGCGAGCGTGAGGCGTGAACCCAGGATGGGGATGTCCTGCCGCATGCGCAGCAGGTACGGCACGGCCCCGATGTGGTCTTCGTGGCCGTGCGTGAGAACGACGCCGAGGATGTCGTCGACACGATCGCGGATGGGCCCGAAGTCGGGCAGGATCAGGTCGACGCCCGGCTGGGTCTCCTCGGGGAAGAGCACGCCGGCATCGACGACGAGCAGCTTGCCGTTCAACTCGTAGACGGTCATGTTGCGACCGATCTCACCGACCCCGCCGAGCGGGATGATCCGCAGGGTGCCGGGCTCGAGTGCGGGCGGGTCAAAAAGGTTCAGGGGCATAGGGCTCATCTCTGTCATGGTGCCGATCGGCACGGTCTGGGGCCGTCAGCCCCCGGTGTAAGTCGGTGTGGTGAGGTGGTGCGCTGGCGCGGGGCGTCAGCGGGTTGTGCCCGCTACCTTCGGCAGAGCACCGCCTGCAGCGGCGTTGCGATCCGGGCGGAACGTCGCGAGGTCGACGCCGGCGACGTCGCGCACGAGAGCCATCTCGTCCTCGATGATCGCGGCCTCGTGGTCTTCGGGCCCGACGAGCGGCAGCCGCACGCGCGGTGAGCCGATGCGGCCGAGGCCGTGCAGCACGTACTTCGCCGCGACGGTGCCGGGCACGTGCGTCATGATCGCGCGCACGAGCGGCTCGAGCGTGCGGTGATGCTGCGTGGCCGTGGTGAGGTCGTTGGCATTCACTGCGTCGACGATGGCGCGGTACGGAGCCGGGGCGATGTTGGCCGTGACGCCGATGAGGCCCGTGCCGCCGATCGCGAGCGTCGGCAGCGCGTTGGCGTCGTCGCCCGCGAAGTACAGGAGGTCGGTCTGGTTGAGCACCCGGCTGACCTCGCTCAGATCACCCTTGGCATCCTTCACGGCGAGGATGTTGGGGTGCTTCGCAGCACGGAGGATCGTCTCGTAGGTGATCGGGATGCCGGCTCGGCCCGGAATGTCGTAGAGGATCACGGGCAGGTCGGTCGCGTCAGCGATCATCCGGAAATGGGTCAGCACGCCCGCCTGCGTGGGCTTGTTGTAATAGGGAGTGACGACCATCGCGCCATCGGCGCCGGCCTTCGCGCTCGCCTTGTAGAGCTCGATCGCGTGGGCCGTCTCATTCGAGCCGCCGCCCGTGATGACGGATGCTCGGCCACCGCTCACGGACTTGCCGACCTCCACGAGTCGAACCTTCTCCGCGTCGGTGAGCGTGCTCGTCTCCCCGGTCGTGCCGGTGACGACGATGCCGTCCGCGCCCTCGGAGATCACGTGGTCGATGTGCTTCTCGACGGCGGGCCAGTCGACCTCGCCATCGGCCGTCATGGGCGTGACGAGCGCCACGAGCACTTGGCCGAAGGGGTTGCGGGTCTCAGTCACGCCCTCCAGGCTATCGCGGCGCGGGTCGCGGGTGCGCGCGGGCCAGCCGCGAGCATCCCGCGCCCGCCCTCTTGTTGTCTGCTCGACCGACAGTTCACCGCACCGCGCCGCATGCGCGATCACCGGCGCGCGTGTCACGGGCGATGTGTCGGGCCTGCAGACACGTGGTCGCCACGCTCGACGACCGCGGCGATCTCAGCGATCACGCCGGCGGGGTCGTTGAACACCCGTCGGTAGTCGTACCGCAAGACGATGAAGCCGATGCTCGTGAGCAGGGCGTCCCGTGCGGCGTCGGCCCGACGAGTCGAGGGCTCGGCGTGATGCGCCTCGCTGTCGCACTCGATGAGCAGCCGGTCGCCAATGAGGAGATCTGCGCGATGGTGATCACCCGTCGGCAGGGCCGGCTGCGGTGTCGACGGGATGCCCGCCTCCAGCAGCAGTACCCGCAGCACACTCTCGGTGCCCGACTCGGAGCGCTCGTCGGCGAGCGCCGCCGCCGCTCTCGCAGCGGGACGCCACGTCGTGGACTCCATCAGCAACTCCACGGGGGTCATGGGAGTCGAGCG
This sequence comes from Microcella pacifica, assembly GCF_009371975.2. Classification (GTDB taxonomy): domain Bacteria; phylum Actinomycetota; class Actinomycetes; order Actinomycetales; family Microbacteriaceae; genus Microcella; species Microcella pacifica. Next base: position 829 of record NZ_VIKT02000030.1, on the reverse strand, counting down.
CAACGCCGAGTCGAGCACTGCCACCGCGAGTGCTCGCGGGAGCGTCGACGCTGCTCGCGCCAGAACGCTCTCCAGCGGGGCGACGCCGAACTGCGGTGCGGTGCGCTCGCGGGTCCAGTGCACGCGGGCGTCACGACGTCGCTCGAACACAGTGATCGCGACGCGCACCTCGACGTGCAACTCATCGGCGTAGGGCCGAGGCGGCACCCACAGCCCGTAGTGCCTGAGCGCCGACACCCCCGTCAGCCTGCCGCCGATCGTCGCGGCACGGAGGACGTCGAGCGGAGCATCCCTCACGGCGTACACGCCGCGCCGCACGCGACGGATCGTTCCCCGTTCCGCGGCGCGTGCGAGAGCGCGCTGACGCGTGGGAGAGGCCCGCAACTCAGCCAGCGACGCGATGCCGCCGTGACGGCGCAGGAGGAGGTCTAGTGCATGCATGACGCCAACGTGGCGAAACAGGAACGGCGGCGACGCCGGACCGACCAGTCCGTGGATCGGCAGGGTCGCCACGGTGCGGTGGGGAGGAGCCCTGTCTGCGAGACCGACATTCGAACCCGACTCGCCGCGCACGAGGGCCGACACGCCGCCGTTGTGCGCAGCGCGTCGGTGCTGCAGACACCCCGAGGTGCTCCAGCGCGTGCGGGCCGCGGGGGCCAGGGACGCGCGGGTCAGGGGCGCGCGGGCTAGGGGGCGCGCGGGTTGGGGGCGCGCGGGCTAGGTGTAATTCCTCGGGACGTTGTGAACGGGTGAGGTGAGCGAAGACCTCCGGAACGATGTGGGTTACCACACTCACTGATCGCCACCGGAGGTCTTCGTGTCTCACCGT
>NZ_VIKT02000003.1:9812-187147 GCF_009371975.2 Microcella pacifica | reverse complement strand
CGACACGCACGACACCCACGCGACCTGCGCCGACCACACGAAAGAGCGCCCGGAGCATGATCACTCCGGGCGCTCTTTCCCCTGCCACTTGACAGGAATCAGTCACATATCAGCTGATCTGCTGCACGGGCTCCGTGTCGGCCAGGGGGCTCGCATCGCGGCCGCGCAGGTCGGGGTGCCAGCCGTGGAAGGCGCTCGCGACGATGACGCCGAGGAGGGCGAAGCCGATCGCCGTGTAGAACCCGCCGAGCGGCCCGATCTCGTCGATGAGGAAGCCCGCGACGGCGGAGCCGAAGGCTGCGCCGATGAGCTGGCCGGTGCCGAGCCACCCGTACGCCTCCGCGGTCTCGCTGAACTTCACGCTCGCCGAGACGATCGCGAACATGACGGCGAGGGCGGGCGCGATGCCGATGCCCGCGATGACGAGCGCGAAGGCGAGCCACCAGAACTCGAGGGCAAATGGCGCGGCGGCCATGCCGACGAAGAGAATGCCCATGCGCCGGGCGAGCGCCCAGGGGCCGATCGGCAGATGGCCCATCGACAGCCCGCCGATGAGCGAGGCGATCGCCCAGATGCCGAAGAGGATGCCCGCCTCTGCGCCCTCCTCGCCGAACACCGCGACGACGCCGACCTCGATCGACGCGGCCGAGCCGATGAGCAGGAAGCCCGTGATGGTCGACAGCAGCACGGCGCGGTTGCGCAGCACGACGCCCATGCGACGCCGACTGCGCGGAATGCGCACCTTGCCGACCTCGGGGCACGCGATGAACCACGTTCCGCCGCCGATGAGGAACACCGCGGCGACGGCGATGGCGATGACGCTCGAGACCTGCGTGGCGAGGAAGACCGTCATGACCGGCCCCATGATCCAGATGATCTCCTGCGCCGAGGCGTCGAGCGAGAACAGCGGCGTCAGCTGGCGCGAGGTCACCATCTTGGGGTAGATCGTGCGCACGGCGGGCTGGATCGGCGGGGTCGACAGCCCCGTGACGAGACCGACGATCATGTACAGCCAGATGGGCATGGGTGCGAAGGCGATGAGCAGGATGCCCGTGGCGCACACGATGAGCGTGACGACGAGCACGGGGCGCATGCCGAGGGCTCCCATCCACCGGCTCGTGAGGGGGCCGGCGACCGCCTGGCCCACGCTCGTCGCCGCGAGCACGAGGCCCGCGGCCGCGTAGGAGTCGAAGATGCCCTCGATGTGGATGAGGAAGGCGAGCGAGAGCATGCCGGAGGGCAGCCGGGCTGTCAGCTGCGCAGAGATGATGCGCGCCACGCCGGGAGTTCTCAACAGGTCGCCGTATCCACTCACAAGGGCACCAGCCTAGAGCCTGTTGGCCAGGTGGACACATTCCCGTATCTCCGGGCGGGGAAGGGTCTCTCGTGCCGTGTCGGTGGTCGCTGAAAAGCTGTGCATAACCGGGCGAACTTATGCACAGCTGTGGACGACACGCCCACTACATCTTGGGTGTCAAGAATGTCCGAGCCCCGCTATATAGTGATGGAACCGCGCGGGGGGAATCGCGCGATCGGCCCGGGATTCCGGGCTTTTTCTGACCACAGACGGCTCCAGCCGCATCGAAAAAAGAATGGCGCCGACGGCGGCGTAAGAAGGAGAGTGGGCCACGTGAGCATCACCGTTGTCAAGCGCGATGGAAGCCGAGAGGCGTACGACGCCAACAAGATCAACCTCGCCATCGAGCACGCCGCGCAGGGCCTCGACGACAACATCACGTGGGTGACGCAGATCGCGAGCGAGCTCGAGCTCACCCTCTTCGACGGCATCACGACGCAGCAGCTCGACGAGGCCGTCATCCAGGTCGCCCTGCAGAACGTCAAGGACGACCCGGCGTTCGACACCGTCGCCGCGCGCCTCCTGCTCAAGACGATCTACAAGCGCGTGCTCGGCGACTACTCCACGCCCGACGAGCTGCGCGACCTGCACCGCGAGCACTTCGCCGCGTACATCCAGCGCGGCGTGAGCGAGAACCTGCTCGACTCCCGCTTCCCCGACGCCTTCGACCTCGAGGCGCTCGCCGCCGCGCTCGACCCCGCGCACGACGACCTGCTGAAGTACATCGGCGTCGTGACCCTCAACAACCGCTACGGCATCAAGGCACGCAACGGTCAGCCCCTCGAGACCCCGCAGTACTTCTGGATGCGCGTGGCCATGGGCCTCTCGCTCAACGAGGCCGACCCCACGAGCCACGCCATCGCGTTCTACAAGAAGATGTCGGCGCTCGAGTACCTCGCCGCGGGCTCCACGCTCGTCAACGCTGGCACGAGCTACCCGCAGCTCTCCAACTGCTTCGTCATGGAGATGCAGGACGACATCGAGCACATCGCTAAGAGCGTGCGCGACGTCATGTGGCTCACGAAGGGCACGGGGGGCATCGGCCTCTCCGTGACCAAGCTGCGCGCGCAGGGCTCGCCCATCCGCTCCAACAACACGACCTCCACCGGGCCGATCCCGTTCATGCACACGATCGACTCGGTGCTGCGTGCGGTCAGCCGCGGCGGCAAGAAGTTCGGCGCCCTGTGCTTCTACATGGAGAACTGGCACATGGACTTCCCGGAGTTCCTCGACCTGCGCCAGAACTCCGGCGACCCCTACCGCCGCACGCGCACCGCCAACACGGCCGTGTGGATCAGCGACGAGTTCATGAAGCGCGTGCAGAACGACGAGGACTGGTACCTCTTCGACCCGCTCGAGGTGAGCGACCTCAACGAGCTCTACGGCAAGGCCTTCTCCGCCCGCTACGCCGAGTACGTGGCGATGGCCGAGCGCGGCGAGCTGAACATGTTCAAGAAGATCGGCGCGCGCGAGCAGTTCAAGCAGATCCTCATCTCGCTGCAGTCCTCCAGCCACCCGTGGCTCACGTGGAAGGACACGATCAACAACCGCGCGATCAACAACAACACGGGCACCATCCACCTCTCGAACCTGTGCACCGAGATCTGCCTGCCGCAGGACCGCGACAACATCTCGGTCTGCAACCTCGCCTCCATCAACCTCAGCCGTCACATCGTGGATGGCCGGCTCGACTTCGCGAAGATCGCCGAGAGCGCGCGGCTCGCCGTGCGCCAGCTCGACAACCTGATCGACATCACCGTGTCGAGCGTCGACGAGGCCGACCACGCCAACACGACCAACCGCGCGATCGGCCTCGGCGTCATGGGCTTCACCGACGTCGTCGAGAAGCTCGGCTACTCCTACGACTCGGAGGAATCTTTCGACCTCATCGACGAGATCATGGAGCACGTCTCCTACGCGGCGATCGACGAGTCGGCCGAGCTTGCGAAGGAGCGCGGCTCCTACGACAACTTCGCCGGGTCGCGCTGGTCGCAGGGCCTCGTGCCACTCGACACGATCGACCTCACCGAGGCCGACCGCGGCGTCGAGGTGCAGGTCAACCGCACGACGCGCCTCGACTGGGACGCCCTGCGCGAGAAGGTCAAGGGCGGCATGCGCAACGCGACGCTCATGGCCATCGCACCCACGGCATCCATCGGCCTCGTCGCCGGCACTACGCCGGGTCTCGACCCGCAGTTCTCGCAGATCTTCAGCCGCTCCACGAGCTCGGGCAAGTTCCTCGAGGTCAACCGCAACCTCGTCGAGACGCTGCGCGAGCGAGGGCTGTGGGAGTCGGTGCGCGAGTCGATCCTGCGCAGCCAGGGCGACATCCAGGGCATCAGCGCCATTCCCGACGACGTCAAGGCCACCTACAAGACGAGCTTCCAGCTCTCGCCGTACGCCTTCCTCGAAGTCGCGGCGCGTGCCCAGAAGTGGATCGACCAGGCCATCAGCCGCAACATGTACCTCGAGACGCGCGACGTCGACGAGATGCTCGACATCTACTCGGCCGCGTGGAAGAAGGGCGTCAAGACGACGTACTACCTGCACATGAAGCCGCGCCACACCGCCGAGCAGTCGACCGTCAAGGTCAACAAGTCGGAGACCGTCGGCGGCGACGGTTCGAGCACGCGGCGCAAGGGCTTCGGGGCCGCATCGGCCGGCTCTGCCGCACCCGCGAGCACCGAGACCGAGACCGTCGGCGCGTCCGGGCCGAAGCGCGGCTTCGGCTTCGGCGGCGCGGGAAAGTCGGCGGAGTCCTGATGCGCACTCGAAGGCTGCGCGATCCCCAGGCTTCTGGAGGGGCGACGAGCGAGGTGGACTACCTCGTGCCGATCGACCCGATGGACGAGTTGCACTGCGAGAGCTGCCAGTAGGCGCAGCGTTCGGCACGAGCATCCACCCCTGTTTGCTCCCTATTGACCCGCACCGGCCACCGGTGCACTGACGACCAGAAAGACGAGTTCTTGACCATGGGCATTCTCGGCACCGGCATCCAGGAGGGCTTGCTGCTCAAGCCCGTCACCTACAAGTGGGCGATGGAGCTGTACGACCAGGCGGTCGCCAACACGTGGTTCCCCAACGAGATCCAGCTCGGCGAAGACATCGCCGACTTCAAGAAGATGACCGACGAAGAGCGTCACGCGATCACCTTCCTGATGAGCTACTTCAACCCGAACGAGCTGCTCGTCAACAAGGCGCTCGCGTTCGGCGTCTACCCGTACATCAAGGCTCCCGAGGCGCACCTCTACCTCGCGAAGCAGATGTGGGAAGAAGCGAACCACTGCATGAGCTTCGAGTACGTGCTCGAGACCTTCCCGATCGACCGTACGGCCGCCTACGACTCGCACGTGAGCGTGCCGTCGATGGCGCGCAAGGAGGAGTTCGAGGTCAAGTTCATTACCCGCATGACGCAAGACACCCTCGACATCACGACCACTGAGGGCAAGCAGGACTTCATCCGCAATCTCGTCGCCTACAACGTCATCCTCGAGGGCATCTGGTTCTACTCGGGCTTCATGGTCGCGCTCTCGTTCCGCCAGCGGAACCTGCTGCGCAACTTCGGCTCGCTCGTCGACTGGATCGTGCGCGACGAGAGCCTCCACCTGAAGTTCGGCATCAACCTCATCCTGACCGTGCTCGAAGAGAACGAAGACCTGCAGACGGAGGAGTTCGCGAACGAGATCCGCCAGATGATCCTCGACGCGGTCGAGATGGAGGAGCAGTACAACCACGACCTCCTGCCGAACGGCATCCTCGGCCTCAACGCGAACTACATCAACCAGTACGTGAAGTACTTGGCCGACCGTCGCCTCGAGGAGCTCGGCTTCGAGACGGAGTACAACGTCTCGAACCCGGCGAAGTGGATGGCGACGGCGAACGACACGCTGCAGCTCGTCAACTTCTTCGAGTCGACGAACACCTCGTACGAAGTCAACGCGAAGACCTCGGCCTAGTCGCCGACCGCCCTCGCGACCGACCACCGCGGCCCGTGCCCCACGCTGACACCCTCTTCCTGGGAGGGGTCGTCTACCGGGGGCCGGGCCGCGGTGTTGCGCGCGCCCCCGAGCGGCTGCAGGTCGCCGTCGTCGACGGGCGCATCGCCGCGATCGACACCGACCTGAGCGCGTGGCGCGGGCCGGCCACGGACGTGGTGGATCTTGCGGGTGGGATGCTGCACGCCGGGTTCGTCGACGCGCACATCCACCCCATCCAGGGCGGGCTCGAGCGACTCGGCTGCGACCTCACCTCGGCGTCGACCGAGGCCGAGTACCTCGAGGTCGTCGCGCGGCATGCGCGGGAGCATCCGGCCCGCAGTGACGTGTCGGGCAGCGAGTGGATCACGGGCGGCGGCTGGAGCATGAGCTCCTTTCCCGGCGGTACGCCCACCGCGGAGGCGCTCGACGCCGTCGTGCCCGGCCGGCCCGTGCTGCTGTTCAACCGCGACCACCACGGGGCGTGGGCCAACACGGCAGCCCTGCGTGTGGCAGGCATCGACGCCGAGACGCCCGACCCGGCTGACGGGCGCATCGAGCGCGACGCCGAGGGGCGCCCCACCGGCACGCTGCACGAGGGCGCCACGCGTCTCGTCTCGCAGTTCACGCCGCCGACCACGGCCGAGGACGAGCACGCCGCGCTGCTTGAGGCGCAGCGCTACCTGCACTCGGTCGGCGTGACGGGCTGGCAGGACGCGATCGTCGGCTCCTACTTCGGCGCCTCCGACACGGCGCTCGTGTACGCAGCCGCGCTCGAGAGCGGCGAGCTCACGGCCGACGTGGTCGGGGCCATGTGGTGGGATCGCGATCGCGGCACCGAGCAGGTGCCCGAGCTCGTCGCCCGCCGCGACGCTCTCGCCGCCCGCCTTGGGCCCGCCGCGCGCTTCCGACTCTCCGCCGTCAAGATCATGGCCGACGGCGTCGTCGAGAACGGCACCGCGTCGATGCTCGAGCCGTACCTCGGGCCCTTCGGCGCGAGCGAGAACCCGCGCGGGCTCCCCTTCGTCGGCGGGCAGGCGCTCACCGACGCGATCGTCGCCCTCGACGCGGCGGGGCTCTCCGTGCACGTGCACACGATCGGCGACCGCGCCGTGCGCGAGGCGCTCGACGGCTTCGCGGCGGCGCGCGTGTCCAACGGCTGGGCAGACCGCGAGGCGGCGGATGCGCGGCGCCACCATCTCGCTCACCTGCAGTTCGTGCATCCCGACGACGCGGCGCGGTTCGCCGAGCTCGGCGTGACCGCGAACGCGCAGGCAGTGTGGGCCTGCCACGAGCCGCAGATGCGCGAGCTCACCCTGCCCGTCGTGGGTGCCGAGCGCGGCGCGCAGCAGTACCCGTTCGCGAGCATCCTGCGTGCGGGCGTCGGAACGGAGGGGCGGGATGCTCGGCCGGTGCTGTGCGCGGGCAGCGACTGGCCCGTCTCCACGCCGGACCCGTGGCAGGCGATCCACGTCGCCGTGAATCGGCGCTTGCCCGCCGACGACCCCGAGTTCGACCCCGAGCCGCTCCTCGCGCACGAGGCCCTGACCCTGGCCGAGGCGCTCGGCGCCTACACGGCCGGGTCGGCGTGGATCAACGGGCGCGGGCCTGGCGACCCCGAGGTCACGGGCGTCATCGAGGTCGGGGCCGTGGCCGACCTCGTCGCGACCGACCGCGACGCGTTCGCGGGGCCCGCGGAGAGCATCCACGCCACCCGCTGCGTGGGCACCTGGGTGGCGGGCCGACTCGTGCACGGCTGAGCCGGTCGTCGGGCGCGCGGCGCGCTCAGCGGTGGATCGGCGTGCTCTCGAGCGCACGCACTATCGCGGCGTCGCCCGTGATGCGGAACCGGTCGGGCTCGTCGAGCGCGCTCGCCCGCTCCCACAGGAGGAGCAAGAGCACGGCCGCCGACCCCTCGATCGTTGCGGTCACCTCCGTGTCGTCGTCGAGCGACCAGTCGGGCGCGAGGGTCCACGTGCGGTCGATGTCGGTAGCGGCGAGGCGCACGGTGCCGGGCAGGGGGTCGAGTGACGACCGGCTGCGGGCGAGGAACACCTGCAGGAACTCGTCGAGGCCGTCGGAGGCGAGCTCGGCATCGAGTGCGGTCGGCACGGCGAAGTGGGAGGACGGGGGAGTGCGCACGTCGAGCAGGTGCTTGAGCGACTCGAGCACCATGCGGCGCCGCCAGAAGGCGGTCGTGCCGGTGGTGCCGCCGATCACCCAGCACTCGCGGTCGTCGCTCTCGAGCTCGGCGAGCAGCTCGTCGCGAGCATCCCGCAGCACCGTCGTCTTGGTGTCGTCGTCGAGAGGCGACTCTGCGCGATCGGCGGGCGCGCCGGTGCGCACGATCTCGGTGACCCAGCGGTAGACGGCGGTGACGTGGCCCGCGACCGCTCCGACCGTCGGCCAGAGGGCCGAGTGCACGGCCTCCTCGGCGCTGCGCGCATCGACCTCGTCGAGGAGCGCGGACGAGAGGTGGTCGAACCGGGTGAGAGAGCGGCGTGCTGTCTCGTCCATGCCGCGAGCCTAGCCGCCGGGGAGTGGTTCAATCGTGGTGTGGACACTCGCGCCGATCGGATCACGCTGCAGTTCTTCGCCGAGCCCATGGACGCCGCCGTCGGCGGGCAGACCGTCGCCGCCGGCAGCGTGCTCGAGTGGATCGACAAGGCCGGCTACGCGTGCGCCGTCGGCTGGAGCGCGAGCTACTGCGTGACCGCCTACGTCGGCAACGTGCACTTCACGCGGCCTATCGCGCCCGGCGACCTTGTGCAGGCGCACGCGCGCATCGTCCACACGGGCCGCACGAGCATGCAGGTGCTCGTCGTCGTCGAGGCCGCGAGCCCGCGCACGCGCGAGTTCTCGATCGCGACCCACTGCATCCTCGTCTTCGTCGCTGTCGACGAGAACGGGGCATCGACCCCTGTCCCCCTGTGGGAGCCGAGCACTGAGGACGAGCGTTCGGCCCGGTCCAGCGCCGAGCGTCGAGTCGCGCTGCGCGGGATCATTCGCGAAGCGATGCATGCCGAGAGCTACACCGAGGCGGGCACCGCGCCTCGCACCGTCTTCCGCTTCCTCGCCTCGCCGTCGGTCGTCAACTGGGGTGGCAACGTGCACGGCGGCACGGTCATGCGCTGGATCGATGAGACGGCCTACGCCTGCGCGGTCGGCTGGTCGAGCGAGAACGCCGTCGCCGTCTACTCGGGAGGCATCCAGTTCGCCCGGCCGATCGCCATCGGCGACCTCGTCGAGGTGACAGCGCGCCTCATCCACACGGGCGAGCGCTCGATGCATATGGCAGTGCACGTGCGTGCGGGCAGCGCACGTCGGCCCTCCGAGCTCGAACTCACGACGACGTGCATGAGCGTCTTCGTTGATCGGGGGGAGACAGGGCGCGCACTCCCGGTGCCAGCGCTGACCCTCGACTCCGACGAAGACCGCCGGCTCGACGAGCACGCTGTCGAGCTGGCCCGTCTTCGCCGCCGTGTTCCGCCGATGCCCGACTCTCTCCTCGCGTTGGGAGGGCGTGAGGGTTAGAGTCGGCGGCACACGAGATGACGAGGAGATGGTGATGGATCTGGGGGCTTTTTCTGTGAGTCTGGCCGTGAAGGATCTGGCGGCGTCACGCGAGTTCTACTCCGCCCTGGGCTTCGAGGTCGTCGGCGGGCAGGCCGAGGAGGGGTGGCTGATTCTGCGCAACGGGACGACGAACCTGGGCCTGTTCCAGGGAATGTTCGAGGGCAACATCCTCACCTTCAATCCGGGGTGGTCGGCCGAGGCGCAAGACGTCGACCCTTTCACCGACGTGCGGCAGATCGAGACGTCGCTGCTCGATCGGGGCATCGAGCTCGACGAGAAGGTTGCCGCCGATGGCGAGGGCCCCGCCCACATCACGCTGCGCGACCCTGACGGCAATGCGATCCTCATCGACCAGCATCGCTGAGAGCGAGGGGGCCGGGCCACGATTCCTACGGAAGCCGGTACGTTCACTCACCTCCATCGTCATCTGGATACTCGTCGCGGGAATCGCCGCCTTCGAGCTACTGCTCGTTTCTCTCTACTCGCGCCCAGACGCCGTTGACCGTTGCCGGCACGTGGTGCCACCGCCGGGCTTGCCCCCGGAGACCGTGCCCGAGAGCCTTGACCCCGTCGCACGCTTGTCCCTCTGGCCGCTGGGACTCGAGTGCTCGTACTCAGCCGGCGGTACAACCGTCGTGGCCTCCCCGGACTGGGTCGCCACCATCGTGGGAGTGATCGGATTCTGTCTGGCTGTCGTCGGAGTCTGGATCGTCACTCGCCCAGCTACGCGCAGGCGCCAACCACGGCAACTACACACGGAGTAATGCCTGATGTTCCGTTCAGGCTCTCAGCGCCTTCCGGATGCGCTGCACCGAGATCGGTCCGCGGGCTCCGAGCTGCTGCGCGAAGAGTGACAGCCGCAGTTCTTCGAGCATCCACCGGGCTTCCACGATCTGAGCTGGCGAGTCGGAGGCGAGGGGCAGAGTCCCGCCCGCGCGGCGGTAGAGCTCGGCAGCCTCGGCGACCTCGAGCATCCACGCGCGATCGCGCCCGAGGTTCTCGGCGAGGCGCTCGACGCGGTAGCTGATGCCCCGCACGTAGACGGCAAGGCGCGGGAGGCGCTCGAGCCCCGTGCGCCCGATGAAGCCGTCGAACACGAGCGCGTTGAGCTGCTCGCGCGCGTCGGCGAGCGGCGCCATGAGCGCGAGCGAGGAGGCGCGACTGATCGCCGCGTCGGCCTCGCGGGCCGCCGCGAGCACTCCGGCCACCGTTGAGACGACGCCGAAGAGACGGTCGGGCAAGCCCGCGTTGACGCGATCGCGCACGGCCTCGAAGGCGGCGAGGTCACGGGGGACACCGGACGCGGCATCCAGTTCTGCGTCGATGACGGCGCGCAGCGCGTCGTCGATGAGCGCGGCCGTCGAGCGGTAGGGCGATGCGCCGAGGCTGAGCTTCTCGGCACTCGTCAGGTGCTCCTGGATGTAGGAGAGGGGCGAGTGCACGCCGAGCTGCACGAGGCGGCGCACGCCCGCGCGGTGGGCGCGGTCCTGCTCCTCAGGCGTCGCGAGCACGCGCACGGCAACGCTCGCGCCCTCGTCGACGAGCGCCGGGTAGGCGCGGATCGTCGTCTCGCCGCGACGCGTGTCGAGCTGCTGCGGCAGTCGCCCGCCGTCGCCGATCGAGGCTTCCCACGCGGTGATACCGCGCTCGATCGGGTTCGGGGCCGCCGCGGTCGCGACGCGCGCGACCGAGTCGCGCGTGCGCTCGCGCAGCTTCGCCTGCAGCGCGCGCAGGTCGGTGCCGCGCGCGAGGCGCCGCCCGCGGTCGTCGACGACCGCGTAGCCCATGCGCAGGTGGGCGGGCAGTCGGTCGAGCTCGAAGTCATCTGGGTCGACGGGCGTGTACGTCTGCCGCCGGATCTCCTGCGCGAGAAATTCGGTGAGCGGCAACTCGCGCAGGTCGGCCCCCGGCGGCACGGCGTCGAGCAGTTTGCGGGCCCAGTCCGCCGCGGGCACGACGTTGCGGCGGATCGCCTTCGGCAGCGTCTTGAGCAGCGCCGTCACGAGCTCGTGCCGCAGGCCGGGCACCAGCCAGTCGAAGCCGCTCTCGTCGAGGCGCGGCAGCAGCGGCAGCGGCACGGTGACGGTGACGCCGTCGTCGGCGGCACCGGGCTCGAAGCGATAGCCGACCGTGAGCGTCTGGTCACCCAGCGTGAGCCGGGTCGGGTAGGCGTCGGCGTCGTGCTCGGGCTCCTCCTCGACCTCCACGAGGTCGGCGCGGCGCAGCGTGAGCAGGTCGGGATGCTCGGCTCGAGCATCCCGCCACCACCGCTCGAAGCGGCGCACGTCGGTGACGTCTGCGGGAATGCGTTCCTCGAAGAACTCGACGATGCGCTCGTCGTCGAGCAGGATGTCGCGGCGCCGGCTGCGCTCCTCGAGCTGCTCGAGCTCACGGCGCAGGGCCGCGTTGTCGCGCAGGAACGCGGTGATGCGCTTGTCGAGCCGACTGACATCCCAGTCGCCCTCGACGAGGGCGTGGCGGATGAACAGCTCGCGCGCGAGCGGCACGTCGAAGCGCGACAGCTGCGCGCGGCGGCGCGGCACGATCGGCACGCCGAAGAGCGTGATCTTCTCGGTGACGACGGCGGAGCCTTGGCGTTTCTCCCACCGCGGCTCGCTGAACTGGCGCTTCGCGAGGTCGCCCGCGAGGGGCTCGGCCCACGCCGGGTCGATGACGGCGACCGTGCGCGCGAAGAGGCGGCTCGTTTCGACGAGCTCGGCGGCCATGACGGCGTCTGGCTGCTTCTTCGCGAGACCCGAGCCGGGGAAGAGCACGAAGCGGCGCTGTCGCGCGCCGAGGTAGTCGCGCTTCGCGGGGTCTTTCAGGCCGATGTGCGAGAGGAGGCCGCTCAGGATCGCTTTGTGAATCGCTGTTGCGTCGGCTCCGTCTACTCCGTCTGCCGGATGCTTGCCGACGCCCTTCGTCTGCCGTCTGACTTGCCTCTCAACATCCGCCCACTCCCGAATGCGCAGATAGTTGAGGAACTCAGCCCGCACCTCCTTGCGGAACTGGTTGCCGCTGAGCTCGCGCTGCCGCTTCTGCAGGTGGTTCCAGAGGTTGAGCAGCGAGATGAAGTCGCTCGTCGGGTCGCGGAAGCGGTTGTGCAGCTGGTCGGCGCGCTCGCGCTTCTCGACCGGCCGCTCCCGCGGGTCTTGGATGCTCAGCCCCGCGACGATCGCGATGACCTCCCGCGCAACCCCGAGCTTGGATGCTTCGACGACCATGCGCGCGTAGCGCGGGTCGAGCGGCAGCTGGGCGATCTCGCGGCCGACCTTGGTGACGCGCGGCTCGCCGTCCTTCGTGGTGATCGCTTGCAGTTCCGTCAGCAGGTCGAGCCCGTCCTTGATGCCGCGCTTGTCGGGCGGCTGCAGGAACGGGAACTGCGCGATGTCGCCGAGGCCGAGGGAAATCATCTGCAGGATGACGGCGGCGAGGTTGGTGCGCAGAATCTCGGGGTCGGTGTACTCGGGCCGTCGCTCGTAGTCGGCCTCCGAGTAGAGGCGGATCGCGATGCCGGGGCTCGTGCGCCCCGAGCGGCCGGAGCGCTGGTTGGCGCTCGCCTGCGAGATCGGCTCGATGGGCAGGCGCTGCACCTTCGCGCGCACGCTGTAGCGGCTGATGCGCGCCGTCCCGGTATCGACGACGTAGCGGATGCCCGGCACCGTGAGACTCGTCTCCGCGACGTTGGTCGCCAGAATGATGCGGCGCCGGATGCCCGGCGAGGGCCGCTCGAAGACCCGGTGCTGCTCGGCCGCACTGAGGCGGCCGTACAGCGGCAGCACTTCGGTGGCGGCGCCGCGCGGGCCGGCGCTCGCGAGGTGCCCGCGCAGGGCATCCGTCGCGTCGCGAATCTCGTTCTCGCCGCTGAAGAAGCACAGCACGTCGCCGTCGCCCTCGAGGCCGAGCTCGTCGACCGCGGCGATGAGGCCGTCGAGCATGTCGATGGCCTCGCCGGGGGTGCTGGGGCCGTCGCTCTCGTCGTCGTCGGGATCCGTGAGGTTCTCGATGTCAGCGCCGTCCGGGACGAGCGGGCGGTACCGGATCTCGACGGGGAAGGTGCGGCCGCTCACCTCGATGATCGGGGCGGGCTGGCCCTGCGCATTGGCGAAGTGCGCGGCGAAGCTCTCGGGGTCGATCGTGGCGCTCGTGATGATGACCTTGAGCTCGGGGCGGCGGGGGAGCAGCTGCTTGAGGTAGCCGAGCAGGAAGTCGATCGTGAGGCTGCGCTCGTGCGCCTCGTCGATGATGATCGCGTCGAAATTCTTCAGCTCGCGGTCGCCGCGGAGGGCGGCGAGCAGGATGCCGTCGGTCATGAGAGTGACGCGCGTGTCGCGGCCCACCTGGTCGGTGAAACGCACCTTGTAGCCGACGAGCCCGCCGAGCTCGGTGCCGAGCTCTTCGGCGATGCGCTCGGCGACGGTGCGGGCGGCGATGCGGCGCGGCTGCGTGTGGGCGATGCGCTCCCGCCCGAGCTCGAGCAGGATCTTGGGCAGTTGCGTCGTCTTGCCCGACCCGGTCTCGCCCGCGACGATGACGACCTGGTGGTCGCGAATGGCGGTGGCGATGTCGTCGCGCCGCTGCGACACCGGCAGGTCAGCCGGGTAGTGGATGCGCGGCACGGGGCCGCTCGCGGGCGCAGTCATGAGCCCTTCAGTCTAGGGTCGCGCTCTGATCGTTCGGCTCGTCGGTTCTGCGCGCGCGCCCGTCGTGTGCGGTTGACACACAAAGTGGTTTGCAGTACAAAGTAGTTATGACCATGAACTCCACCCCACCAGTTGACGACGAGCCCCTGCAGAGCCCCGACGAGGCGCTCGCACTCATCCGCGAGCAGCAGCGGTCGGTCGAGCGCGAGCAGCTCGGCGGTGTTCCGTGGATCCTCGGCGTGTGGGCAGTCGCGTGGGGCCTCGGCTTCCTCGCGCTCTGGTCGGGATACGACGGCGGCAACCCGTGGTTCCAGCTACCGCTCCCGCTCGCGGGCTCGATCTTCGGTGCGTTGCTCGTCGCGGCGATCGTGACATCGGCCGTCGTTGGTGCGCGCATCGGTCGCGGTGTGCGCGGCGATTCGGCGTTCTCGGGTGCGATCTACGGCGTCAGCTGGGTGGTGGGCTCGGCCGCGGTGTTCGTGACCGGTATCGCCCTGTCGAGAGCGGGTGCCGACGGCGCCCTCCTCTCGCTCTACTACCCGGCGGCGTACGCTCTCGTGGCCGGTCTCATCTATCTCATGGGGGCGGCACTTTGGCGCTCCCTCGATCAGCTCGTGCTGGGCGTCATCATCGCCGTGGTCGGTGCGGTAGCCCCGCTCTTCGGCGCGCCGACCAACAACCTCGTCATGGCCGTGCTCGGCGGCGGCGCATTCCTCGTCGCGGCGATCGTCATGCGGGTGTCGCTGAGCAGGCGAGCCCGATGACCGACCTCGACCCGGTCATCCATGCCGCTGCGCGGTTGCGCATCACGGCGACGCTCGCCTCTCTCGAGCCGGGGGACCGCATCACGTTCCCGCGGCTACAGGAGCTGCTCGACATGACCGCGGGCAACCTGTCGACGCATCTGCGGAAGCTTGAGGAGGCCGAGTACGTGGCCGTCGAGAAGAGCCACCAGGGCCGCACGCCCGTCACGTTCGTCACCCTCACCCGGCGCGGCCGTCGCGCCTTCGAGGACTACACCGATGCACTGCGCGCAGTGCTGGGAGGAGAAGAATGACCACCCTCGCCCGCCTCGACTCCGTCACGCGACGGTTCGGGTCGACGACCGCGCTCGACGCGGTGAGTCTCGAGATCCGCTCCGGCGAGATCCTCGGCCTGCTCGGCCCGAACGGCGCCGGCAAGTCGACGATGCTCACGCTCCTGCAGGGCCGCCGCCGACCGACGTCGGGAACCGTCGAGCTGTTCGGCGGCGACCCGAGCCTTGCGCGCTTCCGCGCCGAGCTCGGCAGCACTCCGCAGGAGACGGCGCTGCCCGACACCCTGCGCGTGAGCGAGGTCATCGACCTCGTCGCCGCGCACTTTCCCGACCGCGTGCCGACGGCGCAGCTGGCCGAGGAGTTCGGCTTCGCGGATCTGCTGCGCCGCCAGTGCGGGGCGCTGTCGGGCGGCCAGAAGCGCCGCATCGCGGTCGCGCTCGCCTTCGCGGGCCGCCCTCGCCTAGTGCTGCTGGACGAGCCGACGACGGGCCTCGATGTGGATGCTCGCCATGGGCTGTGGGCGGCGATCCGACGCCACCGTGCCGACGGTGCGACGGTCGTCGTGACGAGCCACTACCTGGAGGAGATCGAGGCGCTCGCGGATCGCGTCGTCGTGATCGACCAGGGCCGGGTGCTCGCCGATGACTCGCTCGACGCCGTGCGCTCGCGGGTCGAGTCGTCCATCGTGTCGCTTCGCTCGCCGAGCGCGCAGCGCATCGCCGAGCTCGCGGGCGTCGTGCGCGCCGAGCGTGCCGAGGGTGGGGAGGCCTCAGGCGACGGTACTGACCGCCTCGACCTCACGGTCGCCGACTCCGACGAGTTCGTGCGCACTCTCGTGACCTCGGGTCTGCCGTTCGAGCGTCTCGCGGTGCGCGGGGCGAGCCTCGAGGAGGCCTTCCTCGCTCTGACCGTGTCCACCCCCGCATCGCCCGAGAGGATCCCCGTATGACCGCCGCCGCTGACACCCGCGACCCAGTGACCCGCGCCCCGGAGACCCGTGCCTCCGGTCGCGTGTCGATGGTGAAGCTCTACGGCATGCACGTGCGCGCGCTCCTGTTGGAGACGCTGCGCGTGCCGATCGCGATCATCGGCTCGATGGTCTTCCCCGCGATGTCGCTCCTGTTCTTCGTCGTGCCGAATCGGGCGGTGGCGGACGACCCCGTGCTGGCGACGCAGGCGGTCATCTCCCTGTCGGTGTTCGCGGTCATGGTGAGCGCGCTGTTCAATCTGGGGCTCACGATCGCGGAGAACCGCGAGAAGCCGTGGGACCCGTACTTGCGCAGTCTCCCGCTGCCGCCCGCGGTGCGCATCAGCGCCCAGCTCACGGCGACGAGCGCGCTGAGCTTCGCGTCGATGATTCCCGTGCTGCTGGTGGGGGCGTTCGCGACGGCGGCGACGGTGTCGGCGAGCGGACTGCTGCTCGGGCTCGTGGTTCTCGCGCTCACGAGCATCCCGTTCCTGCTGCTGGGCGCGGCGATCGGCTACGCGTTCCCGTCGAAGGCGGCGATCGCGGTGATCCAGGTGGGCATGTTCGGCTTCGCGTTCGCGGGCGGGCTGTTCTTCCCGCCGCAGTTCTTCCCCGATTGGCTCGACGCTCTCTCGCGGTTCATCCCGGCGCGGCATGCGCGAGAGCTCGTGATCAGCGCGGTCGACGGCACGGCGCCGGATCTCTGGATGCTCGCGGGCGCGCTCGCGTGGACCCTCGCCGCCGCCGCCCTCGTGCTGTGGCTCTACCGCCGCGACGAGGGGCGCCGCTACCGCTGAGCCCGCGGGTGGGCGCTGGCCTGCGCCCGCCCGCCGGCGCCCACCCCTGCGCCGCCCACCCGGGCAGCGCGACGTCCACTCCTCTACCTCCCGCTCCTCGTTTCGCCGCCGTCGTCTCCGCCCCTTCCCCTCCTTCCGCTCCCTCCACCGCGGGCAAGGTTCCTCCGGTATCCCCGTTTCGCGAGTGTGCCTCTCACGGCACATGCCTCAGCAGGCACACTCGCCCAATGCACACCCTCTTCCTCCTGGCTCAGCCCGTGCGATGGCGCATCATCGAGATTCTCGCGAGTGGCGAGCACGCTTCTGGCGAGATCGCGAACGCCGTGCAGACCGAGCGCGGTGTCGGGCGTGAAGCGATCTCGAAGCACCTGTCGCTGCTCGCTCGGGCTGGGCTCGTCATCAGCCGTCCCGCGGAGAACGTGCGTGTCTATCGGCTGAGCCCTCGTGTCATTGGCGCCCTCTCCGCCCTCATCGAGCGCATCCTCGAGCTGCGTGAGGGGGCGCAGTACGACGACCTCGACCTCGACGGCCACGAGTACGACATCGGCCACGAGCCGGCACCGAGCTGGAAGGACGACGACCCCGAGTTGTGCTGGTGCATCAGGAGGTCGAGCGCTCTCGAACGCTCTTGCCGCGCACGGCGGCGCGTAATGTATACGAAATAGACCGTAGGGTTGGGTTTGCTCGACTCAGTAGCGAACAATGTATACAGTAGAGGAATGGTCGACACGAGCGAGCGATTGCAGCGCGCAACGCCGGGCGCGGGCCCGCGTGCACGCGCCAGTCGCTCCGCGGCCGATCGCGTCCTCGCGACGCTGCGCGCCGAGATCGTCGACGGAACCCTGACGCCTGGCACGCCCCTCACCGAGGCTCAGCAGGCGGAGCGCCTCGGCGTCAGCCGCACGCCGGTGCGCGAAGCACTCGCACGACTCATCGCCGACGGACTCGTCGAGGAGCGCGGCCCCCGCACTCTCCTCGTCAGCAGCATCAACCCCGACGACGTCGTCGCGCTCTTCGAACTGCGCACCACGCTCGACGAGCAGGCCGCGCGCCTCGCCGCGCGCCGCGCGACCCACGATGACCGCGCCGAGTTCCGCGCGCTCGCCGCACGCTTCGGGTCCGTCACCGTTGAATTCCTTCGCGACGACGACACCAGCCGCCACGGCTACTACGCTCTCGTCGCCGCCTTCGACGCCGCCATCGACACCGCGCTCGGCGGGCGCAGCACCTATCTCGCGGCCGCGATCGAGAGCGTGCGCCTGCACCTCGCGCGCGTACGCCGCCTCGCGCGCGACGACGACGCACGCCTGCTCACCGCCGCCGCCGAGCACCGCGCCATCGCCGACGCGATCGCCGACGGCGACCCCGAACGCGCAGTCGCCGCCACCCGGCTGCACTTGCATAACGCGCTCACGAGCATCCAGAGCCACCTCACCTCTCACGACCGTCAGGAGAACCCGTGAAGACCTACGAGATCCGCACCCACAAGAGCAGCGAGCACCTGCCCCCGAGCGAGCAGCTCGCCGGCCGCCTCGCCGACCTTGCCGCCGACACCACCCGACCCCTCGACGAGGCCGCCGTCGACATGGTCATCAACCGCGTCATCGACAACGCCGCCGTCGCCGTCGCGAGCCTCGGCCGCGCGCCCGTCGTCGCCGCGCGCGGTCAGGCGGAAGCCCACCCCCACAGCCCCGGTGCCACCGTCTTCGGCCTCGAGCAGACCCAGCGAGTCAGCCCTGAATGGGCCGCGTGGGCCAACGGTGTCGCGGTGCGCGAGCTCGACTACCACGACACCTTCCTCGCCGCCGACTACTCGCACCCCGGCGACAACATCCCGCCGATCCTCGCCGTCGCCCAGCACACGGGTGCGGACGGCGCCGCGCTCCTGCGCGGCATCCTCACCGGCTACCAGATTCAGATCGACCTCGTGCGTGCCATCTGCCTGCACGAGCACAAGATCGACCACGTCGCCCACCTCGGCCCGAGCGCCGCCGCCGGCATCGGCACCCTCCTCGGTCTGCCGAGCGCGACGATCTTCCAGGCCATCGGCCAGGCACTCCACACGACGACGGCGACCCGCCAATCGCGCAAGGGCGAGATCTCCACGTGGAAGGCGCACGCCCCCGCCTTCGCCGGCAAGATGGCCGTCGAGGCCGTCGACCGGGCGCTGCGCGGCCAGACCAGCCCCAGCCCCATCTACGAGGGCGAGGACGGCGTCATCGCGTGGCTCCTCAGTGGCCCGGATGCTCGCTACCAGGTGCCGCTGCCCGAGAAGGGCGAACCGCTCACGAGCATCCTCGACAGCTACACGAAGGAGCACTCGGCCGAGTATCAGGCGCAGGCTTGGATCGACCTCGCGCGCCGCCTCGGCGCCGAGCGGCCCGAACTGCGCGACCCCGCGAACGTGCAGCAGATCGTGCTGCACACGAGCCACCACACGCACTACGTCATCGGCTCCGGCGCGAACGACCCGCAGAAGTACGACCCGACCGCGAGCCGCGAGACCCTCGACCACTCGATCCCGTACATCGTCGCGGTAGCCCTGCAGGACGGCGGCTGGCACCACGTCGACTCCTACGCGCCCGAGCGTGCCGCCCGCCCCGACACGGTCGAGCTGTGGCAGAAGATCACGACCGTCGAAGACAAGGAGTGGACGCGCCGCTACCACTCGCTCGACCTGAGCGAGAAGGCCTTCGGCGGCCGCATCGAGATCGAGTTGACGAACGGCGAGCGGGTGGTCGAGGAGATCGCCGTCGCCGACGCGCACCCTCAGGGTGCTCGGCCCTTCGGCCGCGCCGAGTACGTGGCCAAGTTCCGGATGCTCGCGCAGGGCATCCTCGACGAGACCGAGATCGAGCGCTTCCTCGATGTCGCCGAACGGCTGCCGCAGCTGACCGCCGCCGAGCTCAGCGGCCTCACCGTGACACCCAGCGCCCCCGTCCCCGTCGCCCCGAAGGGACTCTTCTGATGCTGTCGACGACCACCACGCCCACGCAGCGCCGTCAGGCCTTCCGAGCGGGACTCGCGAGCGGCGAGCTGCAGGTCATGCCCGGCGCGTTCACGCCGCTGAGCGTGCGCCTCATCCAGGAGAAGGGCTTCCACGGCGCCTACATCTCCGGCGCCGTCATGGCCGCCGAGCTCGGGCTGCCCGACATCGGCCTCACGACGCTCACCGAGGTCGCCCAGCGCGCGCACCAGATCAGCCGCATGAGCGACCTGCCGACGCTCGTCGACGCCGACACGGGCTTCGGCGAGCCCATGAACGTGGCTCGCACCGTGCACGAGCTCGAAGACGCGGGCGTCGCGGGCCTCCACCTCGAAGACCAGGTCAACCCCAAGCGGTGCGGGCACCTCGACGGCAAGGCCGTCGTCGACGCCGACACGGCGGTCAAGCGCATCCGCGCGGCCGTCGACGCGCGCCGCGACGCAGACCTCGTCATCATGGCCCGCACCGACCTTCGCGGAGTGGAGGGTCTCGACGCCGCACTCGACCGCGCCAAGGCCCTCCAGGACGCCGGGGCCGACGCGATCTTCCCCGAGGCGATGGCGAGCCTCGACGAGTTCGCGGCGATGCGCGCCGCCGTCGACGTGCCGATCTTGGCCAACATGACCGAGTTCGGCAAGAGCGAACTCTTCACGCACCAGCAGCTGCACGATGTCGGCGTGAACCTCGTCATCCACCCCGTCTCGCTCCTGCGCATCGCCTTCGGGGCGATCGAGCGTGGGCTCGACACTCTGCTCACCGACGGCACCCTCGACGCGGAGGTGCCGAGCATGCAGACTCGGGGGAGGCTCTACGAGCTGCTCGACTACGAGGCGTACAACGCCTTCGACGCGAGCATCTATACCTACAACGGCCGCT
The DNA here is from genome assembly GCF_009371975.2 of Microcella pacifica. Classification (GTDB taxonomy): domain Bacteria; phylum Actinomycetota; class Actinomycetes; order Actinomycetales; family Microbacteriaceae; genus Microcella; species Microcella pacifica. The sequence continues at coordinate 166,934 of NZ_VIKT02000003.1, read as the reverse complement.
GAATGCGGCCTCGCCCTACACCGGCCGCTAGACCCAGCAGTCGGTTGCGACATCAGCAGAACCGAGCGAAGGAGAGCAGCATGACGGACGAGATCAAGAAGGGGCTCGCGGGCGTCGTCGTCGACGAGACTGCTGTGTCGAAGGTGAACCCCGAGACCAACTCGCTGCTGTACCGCGGCTACCCCGTGCACGAGCTCGCCGAGCGCTGCACGGCCGAGGAGGTCGCCTACCTGCTGTGGCACGGAGAACTGCCCGACGAGCGCCAGCTCGCCGAGTTCGAGACGCTCGAGCGCTCGATGCGGCACCTCGACCCGACCGTGAAGGACGCGATCGACGCGCTGCCGCTCAGCGCCCACCCCATGGACGTCGTGCGCACGGCGGTGAGCGTGCTCGGAGCCCTCGATGAGACCTTGACGACCGACGCCACGTGGATCGATGCCGACCTCACGCTCGAGCGGAGCATCCGGATGTGGGCGCAGCTGCCCGCGATCGTCGCCTACGCCCAGCGCCGCCTGCGCGACGAGGACCTCGTGGAGCCGCGCGACGACCTCGGCTACTCGGCGAACTTCCTGCACATGACCTTCGGCGAGGTGCCCGAGCTCGTCGTCGTCGAGGCCTTCGACGTGTCGATGATCCTGTACGCGGAGCACTCCTTCAACGCTTCCACCTTCACGGCGCGCGTCATCGCGTCGACGCTGAGCGACGTGTACTCGGCGGTCACGGGCGCGATCGGCGCTCTCAAGGGCCCCCTGCACGGCGGCGCCAACGAGGCTGTGCAGAACGTCTTCGAGGAGATCGGCTCGGCCGACGGCGCGCAGGCCTGGCTGGATGCCGCGCTCGCCGAGAAGCGCAAGATCATGGGCTTCGGCCACCGCGTGTACAAGAACGGCGACTCGCGCGTGCCGACGATGCGCGCGGCCCTCGCGACGCTCGTCGAGCACTACGAGCGGCCCGAGGTGCTCGACCTGTACAACGCGCTCGAGACCGCGATGGGGGAGGCGAAGAACATCAAGCCGAACCTCGACTACCCGTCGGGCCCCGCCTACAACCTCATGGGTTTCGATACGGCGCTCTTCACGCCCCTGTTCATCGCCGCGCGCGTCACAGGATGGACGGCGCACGTGCGCGAGCAGCTCGCCGCGAACGCGCTCATCCGCCCGCTGAGTCTGTACACCGGGCCCGAGGAGAGGCACGTTCCCGCCGCATCCTGAGTGCGGTCGCGTACGAGTGCGAGAGGATGGCGGGATGACTGACGCACTTCCTATCCCGAACCTGACCCTCTCCGACGGCAAGACGATCCCGCAGCTCGGGTTCGGCGTGTTCCTCGTCGAGCCCGACGAGGCCGAGCGCGTCGTGAGCGAGGCCCTCGAGGTCGGCTACCGCCACATCGACACCGCCCGCGTCTACAAGAACGAGGAGGGCGTGGGTCGCGCGATCGCGAAGAGCGGCATCCCGCGCGAGGAGCTGTTCATCACGACGAAGCTGTGGAACAGCGACCAGGGCGCCGACACGACGCCCGCCGCGCTCGACGCGAGCCTCGAGCGCCTCGGCCTCGACTACGTCGACCTCTACCTCATCCACTGGCCGGCGCCGAAGTACGGCAAGCACGTGGAGACGTGGCAGGCGATGGTGGAGCTGCGCGAGACGGGCAAGGCCCGCTCGGTCGGCGTCTCGAACTTCCTCGAGAAGCACCTCGACGACATCGCCGCCGTCTCCGACGTGTCGCCCGTCGTCAACCAGATCGAGCTGCACCCGGCGTTCCAGCAGCGCGCCCTGCGGGCGCACCAGGAGCAGTGGGGGATCCGCACCGAGTCGTGGGGCCCCCTCGGGCAGGGCAAGTACGAGCTCGCCGAGCTGCCCGGTCTGACCGACATCGCGGCGAGCCACGGCAAGAGCGTGCAGCAGGTCGCGATCCGCTGGCACCTGCAGGAGGGCCTCATCGTGTTCCCGAAGACGACGCAGCGCGAGCGCATGGTCGAGAACGCCGCCGTGTTCGACTTCGAGCTCTCGGCTGACGAGATGGCGACGATCGCCGCCGCCGACCGCGACCAGCGCGTGGGATCCCACCCCGACACCACCGACTTCTAGCGCGCCGTCTCCTCTGACGGCACATCTCACCCGTTCTGGAGCACGTCGCCCGTTCCGGACCCGGTGAGGTGTTCCCGAGCGGGTGGAAGCTCGCCGACACGGTTCCCGACCCGTCTGTGAGCCCGCGGCCGTAGGGTGTCGGCCATGGCTCGCCGACTCGAGAACGCCGTCAGCCCGTACCTGCGCTCGCACGCTGACAACCCCGTCGACTGGTGGCCGTGGGGCCACGACGCCTTCGTGGAGGCCCGGCGACGCGACGTACCGGTGATGATCTCGATCGGCTACGCCACGTGCCACTGGTGCCATGTCATGGCGCGGGAGACGTTCAGCGACCCGGCCATGGGCGAGTGGCTCAACGAGCGCGTGGTGAGTATCAAGGTCGACCGCGAGGAGCATCCGCAGGTCGATGCCGCCTACCTCGCGGCGGCGGGCACGTTCAGCGAGCAGCTCGGGTGGCCGCTCACGGTGTTCGCGACGCCCGAGGGCCGCACGTTCTACGCGGCGACCTATCTGCCGCCCGAGCCGATGCAGGGCATCCCGTCGTTCCGGCAGGTGACCGAGGCGGTGCTGGAGGCGTGGACGGAACGTCGCGACGACGTTCTGCAGAGCGCGGAAGGGCTGCAGGATGCTCTGCGCGAGGCCACCCGCCGCGACGCAGGTGCCCTGCCGACGGCGGAGCAGCTCGGCGACGCCGTGACCGAACTTATCGGGTTCGAGGACCGCGAGTTCGGCGGGTTCGGCGGGGCGCCCAAGTTCCCGGTCGCGCCCGTGCTGCTGTTCCTGCAGGCGCAGGGTTCAACGGGAGACGACGACGCGGCTGCGCTCGCGCAGCGCACCCTCGAGCGACTCGCCGCGAGCCTGCTGTGCGACCCCGTCGAAGGCGGCTTCTTCCGCTACGCGACCCGGCGCGATTGGAGCGAGCCGCACTACGAGCGCATGCTCTACGACAACGCGCTCCTGCTCGAGGCCTATGCCCGTGCGGGGCTCGAGCAGCCCGCCGCCGGCATCGTCGACTTCTTCGGTGTGGTGTTGCGCGTGCCGGGTGGGCTCGCCTCGGGGCAGGACAGCGAGAGCGTGCTCGATGGCGAGCGCAGCGAGGGCGGCTACTACTCGCTGACGGCGGCTGAGCGCGCTGAGGTCGACCCTCCTGCGCTCGACGACAAGGTGCTCACAGCGTGGAACGGGCTGGCGATCGGCGGCCTCGCCGTCGCAGGACGACGTCTCGTGAATGCCCGCGTGGCCGAGCGCGCCCGTGCCCTCGCCGTCGAGCTCGCCGACGAGCTGCTCGCCGGTCACCGGCTGCCCGACGACGAGCACGGACGGGCACGGCTCGCCCGCGCGAGCCGCGACGGGCGCCTCTCTGATGCCGCGGCGACGCTCGAGGACTACGGCGACCTCGCTGTGGGCCTGCTCGAGCTCGCGATCACGACGGGCGACGTGCGCTGGGCACGTGAGGCGCGCGCGCTCATCGACGCGTGCATCGTTCCGCCGGATGAGAGCCAGGGGCCGCTCGTGCGCCCGCCCGGAGGCGACGACGCGACGCTCGTCGCCCACGGGCTCGCCTCGGTCGACGACCCTCAGGAGGGTGCGGCGCCGAGCGGCACGGCCGCGCTCTCGCGCGCGGCACTCCTGCTGCACCAGCTCACCGCGGAGCCGCGCTACCGCTCGCTCGCCGAGGGGCTCGTCGGGCCGCTCGGGGCGCTCGCGGTCTCCCGGCCGATCGGGTTCGGGGCGACGCTCGCGGTCGCGACGGCGCTCGCTCGGCCGTCACGACAGCTCGTGGTGGTGAGCCGCGAGGGCGCATCCGACGACGACCTCAGGCACTACGCGCGCGCAACGGACGACGCCGGAACTGTTGCGCTCGCTGTCACGAGCGCGCAGGCCACGGAGTGGGTGTCGGCAGGGTTCGCCCTGCTCGCCGATCGGGTCGCGCTGGACGGTCGCACCACCGCCTATCTCTGCACGGACTTCGTCTGCGGACTACCGGTGACGTCCCTGCACGACCTCACCGGGCAGGAGTGAGAGCGGCCCTCAGTCGGCGAGCAGCTCGCGCAGCGCCGTGCCCGAGGGGGCGCGCGGGGCGAAGTCGGGGCCGTCGACGAGCGCGAAGCGGGCATCCGGTGACGTCTCGTCGGTGATGTCCCACCACGCCCACGCGAGTGCACCGGCCGCGTGGCCCTCCGCCCAGGAGTAGGCCTCGCGCAGAAACACGTCGCCTCCGTCGCTCTGCCCGAACTCCGCGACCAGGACGGGCACTCGGTCGGCGAGCGGTTCGAGCTCGCGCTCCCAGCAGGCACGGTCGGCGCAGCGCTGGTCGGGGTAGAGGTGCACGCCCGCGATGAGCTGGTCGTCATCGGGGGCCGCCGCTGCCCAGCCGCGCAGGTCGTTCGCGTAGTCGATACCGCTCAGCACGAGTGGCTGCGTCGCCCCGGCGGAGCGCACCGCGTCGACGAGAGCGATCATGCCGACCGCGGTATAGGTCTCGCCGCTGTGGTTCTGAACGCGGTCGTTCTCCACCGGCACTGCGCACCCACCGTCGGCCCAGCACGACCAGTCGAGCTCGAACACCCACTCCCCGGCGTCGGTGTCGAAGCGCGAGTGCGGCTCGTTGACGAGGTCGAAGATCACGCCGCGGTGCTTGCGGTACTCGCTCGCGACCGAGCTCCAGAACTCGATCGAGCCCACGTCGGGCATCGGTCGCAGGCCGTCGGCGGGCACGCCGGCGGGAGCGCTCCAGTGCAGGTCGAGCACGACCACGAGCCCCGCCTGCGTGAGGCGCCCCACCCATTCGCGCACACTCGCCCGGTACTCGGCGCCCGTGCCGAAGGCGATCGCGGGCCGGTCGTCGAACCAGCAGTCCTGATTGAGCGGGATGCGCACCGCGGTCATTCCCCACTCGGTCATGGCGGCGACGGCCGCATCGACGTCTCCGCCGTCGTTGTGGCCTCGACCCTGAATGCACGCGTACTCGAAGCCCGGCCAGTTCGCACCGAGCAGCGCGAGGGTGTCACCGGTGCTGCGGTCGATGAGCTCAGCGCCGCGTACGCCGACGACAGGCGCCGCGGGTGTGGCGCTCGCGAGGGCGTGACCGGCCTGCCGTGCGGGCCGCTCGAGCCACCCGAGCGCGAGCGCGAGGGTGCCGAGTGCCGCGACGCCGAGAAGGAGCACGCCGACAGTCGAGAGCGCGATCGAGCGCCGCAGTCGAGTTCGGCGAGTGCGTTCGGTCATGGGTCCAGTCTGACCCCTGGACGGCCGTGCGAGCGGGAGGGAGAGGTCAGCGCACCTGGCGGCGCGAGCTGATCACGCCCGTGTCGAAACCCATGAGGTGCAGCCCGCCGTGGAAGCGTGCGTGCTCGACCTTGATGCAGCGATCCATGACGACCGTGAGCCCCTGCTCCTCACCGTAGACGGCGGCCTCCTCGTTCCAGATGCCCAGCTGCACCCAGACGGTGGAGGCGCCGATGGCGAGCACGTCGTCGATCACGGAGGGGATGTCGCTCGCCTTGCGGAACACGTCGACGATGTCAGGAACCTCGGGCAGGGAGGCGAGATCCGGGTAGGCGGGTTGACCCAGGATCTCGCTCGCGTTCGGGTTGACGAAGTACACGCGGTAGTCACTCGACTGCTGCAGATAGGTGCCCACGAAGTACGAGGAGCGCGCGGGGTTGGGCGAGGCGCCGACGATCGCGATCGACTTCGCGCGGCGCAGGATGCCCAGCCGCTCCTTCGCGCCGGGCCCCACCCAGGTGCGCTGAGACTTGAGCAGCTTGGCGAGCGGCGAGCTCGCGGGAATCGCGCACGTGAGCCCGTTGGCGAGCGTGACCGTCTCGGTACCGGAACCCTCAGAAACAGCGGTGTCGGACATCCTCATGCTCCCTTCGCAGCGTCGAGCGCCTGGTCGAGGTCGTCGATGATGTCGGCGACGTCCTCGATACCGACACTCAACCGCACGAGGCCCGGCCCGATTCCCGCCTCGACGAGCTGCTGCTCGGTGAGCTGCGCGTGCGTCGTGGAACCGGGGTGGATGATGAGCGTCTTCGCGTCGCCGATGTTGGCGAGGTGGCTTGCGAGCTGCACGTTCTCGATGACCTTCTGGCCAGCCGCGCGGCCCCCGGCGACGTCGAAGCTGAAGACCGCGCCCGGCCCGAGCGGCAGGTACTGCTGGGCGCGCTCGTGGTGGCGGTGCGAGGGGAGCCCCGCCCAGTGGACGGCCTCGACGCGGTCGTCGGCGTCGAGCCACTCCGCGACCGCGCGGGCGTTGTCGATGTGCGCCTGCATGCGGTACGGCAGCGTCTCGACGCCCTGCGCGAGCAGGAAGGCCGAGTGCGGGGCGAGAGCCGGCCCGATGTCGCGCAGCTGCTCGGCGCGCAGGCGGGTGAGGAAGGCGTACTCGCCGAAGTTGCCGTGCCACGTGAGCCCGCCGTAGTGCGGCACGACCTCCTCGAAGAGCGGGAAGGTGTGGTTCGACCAGTCGAAGCGGCCCGACTCGACGACCACGCCGCCGAGGGTCGTGCCGTGCCCGCCGAGGAACTTCGTCGCCGAGTGCACGACGATGTCGGCCCCCCAGTCGATGGGGCGGCACAGGTAGGGGGTCGCGATGGTCGAGTCGATGACGAGGGGGATGTCGGCTGCGTGCGCGACGTCGGCGAGCCCGGCGATGTCGGCGACGTCGCCGCTCGGGTTGGCGACGGTCTCGGCGAAGACGAGCTTCGTGCGGCCGGGAATGATCGCCGCGGCGTAGTCGGCGGGGTCGTCGCTCGCCACGAAGGTCGTGTCGATGCCGAAGCGGCGCAGGGTTACGTCAAGCTGCGTGATGGACCCGCCGTAGAGGTTCGAAGAGGCGACGATGTGGTCGCCCGCGCCCGCAAGGGAGGCGAACGTCACGAACTGCGCGCTCAGGCCGCTCGCCGTCGCGACCGCGCCGAGACCGCCTTCGAGGCTCGCGATGCGCTCCTCGAAGCTCGCCACGGTGGGGTTCGCGAGTCGCGAGTAGATGTTGCCGTACTTCTGCAGGGCGAAGCGCGCGGCGGCATCCTCGGTCGAGTCGAAGACGAACGCGCTCGACTGGTAGATCGGCATGGCGCGGGCGCCTGTCGCCGAGTCGGGCACGTTGCCCGCGTGGATCGCGCGGGTCCTGAATCCGTATTCGCGGTCGGCCATCCCTCCAGGCTAGGCGAGCGGATGCTCAGGGCCGAGCAGGCGCGTTACGCAACGTAACCTTCGCCTCTCAGGGACGGGAGCCGGTCGACACCGCGTCGTGTGCCGGGCTGCGGTCAGCCGCGCCGGAGTCTGGGGTGTCTCGGGATTCGAGGATGCGGAAACTGAACCAGACGGCGGCGACCACGAGGCAGAATGCCACGAACACAGCGATCCAGAGCAGGAGGGGAGCGCCGTCGTCGAGCGTCTCGGAGGTGGGCAGTACGAGGAGCGCGAACGCGACCGCGGTCGGCCCGGCGAGGGCGACCCACACTCGCTTGTCCGCGTCGAACAGGTCCTTCCCGTCGAGGAACGCGAGGGGCAGGAGCGCCACGAGGAGACCCGTGAGCCCTTCGTGAACAGTGGCGATGAGGGTCTCGATGACGAAGACGGAGGCGACGTTCGCCTCGGCAGCGGGTATCGCGCCGTCGAGCCATGAGTAGCCGAGCCAGGCGAGAAGAGCGATGGCGAGAGTGACGAGCATGCGTGTCACGATCGCTCTCTGATGATCCTCCCGACGCGCGGTGGAGGCGAGCTCGAGCCCGAGCACGAGGCCGATGAGCAGCCCGGGGCTGAAGTCGAGCATGCGTGAGGCGAGTACGCCGAGCACCGCGATCACGATGGCTCCCGGCTGAGTGATGATCGCGCTCGAAACGTGCCAACGGCGGCCGAGGAGTGCCGCCGTAATGCGTTGCGGCAGGTGGACGACGAGGATGAGGCCGATCGCCAGGGACGCGACGAGGCGCAGCGAGGTCAGGTCGAAGCCGAACTGGGGGTCGGCGAAGCCAAAGGCGATGCTGGTGAGGATGATGACGACGGCGGGTGACGAGGTCCAGGCCGGCATGACTCGCAGCGCTCGCCGCAGTCGGGCCAGCAGGGGGAGCGACCATGCATACATCCAGCGCCACCGGTGGGCGTTGCGCTCGAGAGTCGAGTTGAGGATCTCGGCGGGAATGGCGACGAGGAGGAGGAAGAGGGCGCCGATGCCCCCGGCGACCGCGAGGATGAAGGGGTCGCGCCACACGGTCGCGAGGGTGATCATCCCCGAGCTGAGTGCGCTCGGGGTGGCGGGGTCGTTGCGGTCGGTGGGCGCGAGCGTCGGATCGACCGTGCGCTCGGGGGTTGCGCGCTCGGCGAGCGACTCGGTCGGAAGATCGAGGCGAGCGTCGTCGGTCGGCGCTGGGGTCGGCTCGCGCGGTGTGCGCTCGTCGGTTCGCTCGGTCTCTGGCGCGCGCTCCGTCTCGGTGCCGGGCGAGGTCGGCTTGTCCGCTGGCGGGGGGTTCGGTCCCGGCTCGGGCTTGGGCTTTGGCTCGGGTTCTGGTTCTGGTTCTGGTTCTGGATCCGGTTCTGGTTCTGGTTCTGGTTCTGGTTCTGGATCCGGTTCGGGTGCCGCTGCCGCATGCTGGACGGCCGGCGGCACCACGACGAAGTGATTGCCGACCACCGTGCGGGTGGAGCCGCTGGTCTCGGTCGCGCGCAGGTGGTGGTCGCCGAGGACGCTTCCGCTACTGAGCCGGCAGCTCCACGCTGTGGAGCCTTCCTGCACGCCCGCGCACGCCGCCGTGACGCTCTGCCACCCGCCCCCACGCGGCGGCCGCAGCTCGACGACGACCGTGCTCTCCGCGCTCTTCGTGCCGCTGATGCTGACAGCAGTGTTCTGCAGCACCTGGGTGGAGGTGAGCGAGAGACTCATGCTCGTGGCGATCGCGGCGCCTGCTCCGCCGAGGGAGAGCGCGCCCGCGAGTCCGAGGCTCACGATCGCGCGCAGTGGGAACGCGCGCCGACGAGCGCGCGGGCGCGGCAGGAGACGGGGTTCCATGCTCAAGGTGGCGACTTTCGGGTGGGCGAGGCCATGGAGTGCGGGTGTCGTGAGCATATTCCGTGCGTGCGATGGTGCACCAGTGTAATTTTTCGCCCGCGTGCACGGCGTCCCCCAGGAGGACGGCGTCCCCCAGGAGGAGGGAACAATATCCGCCATCCGGGGGAGGCGGCCCCACGCAGTGCACTCCTAGTGTCGATGGCATGAGCGAGTCGACTGCGCCCCCGACCCCTGCCCCCGCGACGGGCCCGACTTCTCGTCGCGACCGTGCTCTCGCGCCCGATGTCGCGCGCGGCCTCGTGCTGCTCGGCATCGCGGTGGCGAACGTTCCGTTCCTGCTGTGGGGTCGCGAGGTCGGCCTGCTGTTCAAGCCGGTGACGGATGCTCCCGCCGACCCCTGGGTCAACGCCGCGGTCGCTCTGCTCGCCGACAACCGCAGCTACCCGCTCTTCGCACTGCTCTTCGGCTACGGCCTCACGCAGATCCTCTCGCGTGAGCATGCGCGCGGAACGGAGTGGCGGGGAGTGCGGCGCCTTCTGGTCAGCCGCAACCTGTGGCTCATCGCCTTCGGCGCCGCGCACGGAGTGCTGCTCTTCTTCGGCGACATCCTCGGCGCCTACGGTCTGCTCGGCCTCGCTCTCGTGCTGCTCATCCGGGTGTCGGGCAAGGTGCTCGCGATCGTGGGGTGGATCTCGTTCGGCGTGCTCGCGATCACGGGCTTCGCCGAGGGGCTGACGGGTCTCATCGGCAAGGCCGGGGGAGTCGAGGCGGGGCTCGTGGCGTTCTCCTCGCCGGGTGCCGACACGTACCTCCTCGCGACGCTGCAGCGGGCGCTCGAGTGGTCTCTGGGCCTTCTCGCGATCCCCTTCGGCGGCTTCGGGCTGCTGGCGCCGATGATTCTGGGCATGTGGGCGGCGCGGCGGCGCATGCTCGAGGAGCCCGCGCGTCACCGTCGCGCACTCGGTCTCATGGCCGGCATCGGCGTGCCCGTGTCGCTGCTCGGCGCTCTGCCGATGTCGCTCGCGCTGCTGGGTGTCTGGGAGCCGGGCATCCTGGGGGAGCCCTTCATCGCGATGCTGCACGTGGTGACGGGCGCGATCGGCGGCGCCGGATACGTGGCCCTCATCGCCCTCATCGTCGGGGGCGCCGGCACGGGCGGCCCGATCTCGCGCCTCTTCGCGGCGCTCGGCCAGCGCTCGCTCAGCGGCTACCTGACCCAGTCGGTCGTGTTCCTCATCCTGTTCGCGCCGTACACCCTGGGCCTGGGCGGCGTCGTCTCGGTGGCCGAGGCGACGCAGATCGCCGTGCTCACGTGGCTGGGCACGCTCATCATCGCGGGCGTCCTGGGTGCGGTCGACAAGCCCGGGCCGGCCGAGTGGCTCTACCGCCGCATCGTCTACCGGCGCCGGCCCGCGCTCCCCGCTCCCGCGCCCGAGGTTCCGCGCTAGATCCAGCTGGGCAGCCAGTAGTGCATGCGCAGGAAGTCGAGCGGTATCGGCGTGCCCGTCCACAGGGGCAGGAAGAACGCGCTCACGATCACGAGCATGGTCACGAAGGCCACCACGAGGGCGGTGCCGAGGCGGCGGCGCTCCGGGCTGTCCGACGGCCGACCCCGCACGGCTGCGAGCACGCTCACGAGCGCGAGCACGAGGAACGGCGTGATCACGATCGTGTAGAAGAAGAACGTCGTGCGCTCGGGGTAGAGCATCCACGGCAGGTATCCCGCCGCGACTCCTGTGAGGATGACGGCGATCACCCAGGGCGAGCCCACGAAGGGGAGGGGAGGCGCGGCCGGCGGCTCCGTGCCCGCCGTCACCGCGACCGGCCGTGGTCGCCGCACGCGCCACACGGCGATGCCGCAGCCCACGAGGATGACGAGTACCGCGGCGACCGACCCCCACCACAGCAGCGGGTTCGGGATGCCCGTGAGCGCTTCGGCCGTGCCGTCGCCCCGGTCGAGGTAGTGCATGTAGGTAGGGCGCAGCAGCAGCGGCCACCCGGCGGCCGGCGCCTCGTAGGGGTGCGGTGACGACTCCCCGACGTGGTAGCCGTAGACACTCTGCTGGTAAGCCCACCAGTTCTGCAGAGCATCCGGAGCGCTGCCCAGGATGCCCGGCCACCGCTCGGCCGCGTCGATCGTGCGCGACCGCCCGTAGCCGCCGCTCGTCGCGAACCACCCCCACCACGTGACGAGGTGCGCGGCCGCGGCGGCCGGGATAGTGAGCAGGACGCTCAGCGGTGCCTGACGCAGCAGCGTGCCGCTCGCCCACAGCGCCACTCCCGCGCGGCGCCGGTCGATCGCGTCGGCGACGACGGTGAGCACGGCGAACGCGGCGAACAGGTAGAGCGCGCTCCACTTCACCGACACCGCGAGGCCGAAGAGCACGCCGGCCGCGAGCAGCCAGGGGCGCGCGAGCATCGCCGGCCCCCAGTCGGTCGACCGGCCGGCGGCTCGTCGCGCGTCGAGCCAGCGCGCTAGACGGGCGCGCGCCGTGCGGCGATCGAGCACGATCGCGATGACGGCGAGCACGACGACGAGCGCCAGCACGCCGTCGAGCAGGGCGACCCGGCTCATGACGATGGCGTTGCCGTCGATCGCGAGCAGGCCCCCGGCGAGGACCGTGAGCGCGAGCTGGCGCCACAGCAGGTGGGCGAGCAGCATGAGGGCGACGACGAGGAGGACGCCCGACACGGCGACGCCGAACCGCCAGCCGTAAGGCGAGGCCGGGCCGAAGGCGAGCATCCCGAGGGCGATGACCCACTTGCCGAGCGGCGGATGCGCGACGAACGCGGCGCCGTCAGTCACCGCCGGCGGCGTTCCGGCAGCGAATGCCTCATCGGCGCCGTCGGGCCAGCGGCCCTCGTAGCCGAGCTCGAGCAGCGACGCGGCGTCCTTCACGTAGTACGTCTCGTCGAAGACGAGGACCCCCGGCTGGTCGAGCGCGATGAGGCGGGTGGCGGCGGCGACGCCGAGCACGGCGGCGGGCATCCCGACCCGCAGGAGGCGCTCTCGGGTGACCACGCGCCCATGCTAGGGGTGTCGGCGGGGGTGGCGGTGGGAGGATGGCGGGATGATCGTGCTCGCGGCGACGCCCATCGGCAACCTCGGCGACGCGAGCCGACGCCTCATCGAGTCGCTCGAGTCGGCCGAGCTCGTCGTGGCGGAGGACACCCGCACGGCCGCGCACCTGCTGCGCGCCCTCGGCATCGAGAACCGGCCGCGGCTGGAGGCCCTGCACGAGCACAATGAGCGCGAGCGCTCGGCCGACCTCGTCGAGCGGGCGCGCGAGAGCGACATCCTCGTGCTGACCGACGCGGGGATGCCCGGCATCAGCGACCCCGGCTACATCCTCGTCGAGGCCGCCATCGCCGCCGACGTGCGCGTCACGGCGCTGCCCGGGCCGAGCGCGGTGCTCACGGCGCTCGTGCTGAGCGGCCTGCCGACCGACCGCTTCGCGTTCGAGGGGTTCCTGCCGCGCAAGGGCCGCGCCGGCGCGCTGCGCGCCCTCGCCGCGGAGCCGCGCACCCTCGTGTTCTTCGAGGCGCCCCACCGCATCGCCGCGGCGCTCGCCGACGCTCGGGACGCCTTCGGCGCCGAGCGCCGCGGCGCCGTCTGCCGCGAGCTCACCAAGCGCTACGAGCAGGTCGCGCGCGGGTCGCTGGCCGAGCTCGCTGAGCAGTTCGCCGAGGGTGCCCGGGGTGAGATCGTGCTCGTCGTCGAGGGGGCGCGCGTGAGCGACGCCGATCTGCCGACCGCGGTCGACGAGGTGCTCGCGCGCACCGCCGCGGGGGAGCGGCTCAAGGACGCCGCCGCCGCGGTCGCCGACGCCACCGGGCTCGGCAAGCGCGAGCTGTATGAGGCGGCGCTCGCCGTACGCCGCCGCTGACCCCGGCCGCACCAGCCGCAGCCAGAGCCCGGCCAGCGCCCGGTCAACGCCCCGCCCCGCCGTCACAGTCAGGAGCCCGCCCGTAGGATGGGGGCATCATGGCCGCCGCTGACACCTTCTCCATCTCGACGCCGATCTTCTACGTCAACGATGCGCCCCACATCGGGCACGCGTACACGGAGGTCGCCGCCGACGTGCTCGCGCGGTGGAACCGGCAGAGCGGGCGCGACACCTGGTCGCTCACGGGCACGGACGAGCACGGTCAGAAGATCCTGCGCACGGCCGTCGCGAACGGCGTGAGCCCCAAGGAGTGGGCCGACAAGCTCGTCGACGAGGCCTGGGTGCCGTTGCTCAAGACGATCGACATCCAGAACGACGACTTCATCCGTACGACGGAGGACCGCCACGAGAGCGTCGTGCAGGCCTTCCTGCAGAAGCTGTACGACACGGGCTTCATCTACGACGGTGAGTACGAGGGCTTCTACTGCGTCGGCTGCGAGGAGTTCAAGCAGCACGGCGACCTCGTCGAGGGTGCCGGTGAGTTCGACGGCCAGCTCGTGTGCCCCATCCACGGCCGCCCGGTCGAGGTGCTCAAGGAGAAGAACTACTTCTTCCGCATGAGCGACTTCCAGCAGCGTCTGCTCGACCTGTACGAGTCGCAGCCGGACTTCCTCCAGCCCGACAGCGTGCGCAACGAGATCGTGTCGTTCGTGCGCCGCGGCCTCGATGACCTCTCCATCTCGCGCCAGAGCTTCGACTGGGGCGTGCGCGTGCCGTGGGACGACAGCCACGTCGTCTACGTGTGGTTCGACGCCCTGCTCAACTACATCTCGGCCCTCGGCTGGGAGCCGACGGCTGACGCTCCCGCGTTCGAGCGCTTCTGGCCGAGCAACCACATCGTGGGCAAGGACATCGCGCGGTTCCACTCCGTCATCTGGCCGGCGATGCTTATGGCCGCCGACCTGCCGGTGCCGCGCCGCGTCTTCGCGCACGGCTGGCTGCTCGTGGGCGGCGAGAAGATGTCGAAGTCGAAGCTCACGGGCATCGCGCCGAGCCAGATCACCGACGTGTTCGGCTCGGATGCCTTCCGCTACTACTTCCTGCGCGCCATCAACTTCGGGCAGGACGGCTCGTTCAGCTGGGAGGACCTCAGCGCGCGATACCAGGCCGAGCTCGCGAACGGCTTCGGCAACCTCGCCTCCCGCGTCGTGTCGATGGTGGGCCGCTACTGCGACGGCATCCTGCCCGCCGCGACCGAGGTGACCGCGGCTGAGGAACGCATCCACGAGGTGCTCGCGAGCGCCGTCGCCCGAGCCGAGGGCGCGATGGACCGCTTCGCGATCCACGAGGCGCTCGCGGCGATCTGGACGGTCGTCGACGAGCTCAACGGCTACCTCACCGAGCAGGAGCCGTGGAAGGTCGCGAAGGACGAGGAGCGCACCGCGCGCCTCCACACGATCCTCTACACCGCAGCGGACGGCCTTCGCGCCCTCGCCGTGCTGCTGTCGCCCGTGACCCCGCAGGCCACCCAGAAGCTGTGGCGGGCCCTCGGCGCCGAGAGCGCCCTCGGCTCGCTCACCGACCAGCGCATCCCCGACGCCGGGGTGTGGGGCCAACTGCCCGCCGGCGCCGTGGTGTCGCCCATGGAGGGACTGTTCCCCCGCATCGAGCAGGAGGCGGCCGTCTAACGACGTCGCGCCGATCGGCCGGGGAGAGAAGGAGAGACTCATGAGTGATCCAGTCGACCCGCACGTGCGCACGCGCGCCGCGATGGAGGATTCCAGTCGCGACCTGAGCTACCCACCGAGCCCCGAGGCGCTCGTCGTGCCCGTCTACGACAACCACACGCACCTCGAGATCGCCGACGGTGAGAACCCGCTGCACTACCGCGAGCACCTCGACCGAGCGTCCGCCGTGGGCGTGCGCGGCGTCGTGCAGGTGGGCACCGACGTCATCACGAGCCGCTGGTCGGCCGCGGTCGCCGCGCGCGAGCCGCGCGTTCTCGCGGCCGTCGCGCTGCACCCGAACGAGGCGCCCGCTCTCGTCGAATCCGGTGAGCTGGATGCCGCTCTCGCGCAGATCGACGAACTCGCCGCGCAGCCCCGCGTCGTCGCGATCGGTGAGACCGGCCTCGACTTCTTCCGCACCGACAGCGAGAGTGGACGCGCCGCGCAGATCCGCTCCTTCGAAGCGCACATCGAGCTCGCCAAGAAGCACGACCTGGCGCTGCAGATTCACGATCGCGACGCGCACGAGGAGGTCGTGCGCACGCTCCTGCGCGTCGGTGCACCCGACCGCGTGGTGTTCCACTGCTTCAGCGGCGACATCGAGCTCGCGAGCATCCTCGCCGAGCGCGGCTGGTACGCGTCCTTCGCGGGCACGGTGACGTTCAAGAACGCCCGCAACCTGCGCGATTCGCTCGAGATCCTGCCGCGGGCCCTCCTGCTCGTGGAGACGGACGCGCCGTTCCTCACGCCGCACCCGCACCGCGGTCGGCCGAATGGCCCGTACCTGCTGCCCTGGACGATGCGCGCGATCGCCGACCACCTCGGCACCGATCCGTCGATGCTCGCGGCGCAGTTGAGCTCCAACACCGAGCTCGTCTACGGGCACTGGGACGCCGAGCCCGTGACCTCTCCGGGTGACCCGTGGGCTGACCGCATCGAGGAGATTCCCGGTCACCCGGCCGACCTCACCGACGGGCCCGACCACTCGGGTTCCAGCACGTCGGGCTCCGACTCCTCGGGCTCGTGACCCCGCACCGATGACGATCCTGCCGTGAGCGCATTGCTCGGCCCCGCTGAGGTGCGCGAGCTCGCCGACCAGCTCGGCGTGCAGCCCACCAAGCGGCTCGGCCAGAACTTCGTGCACGACGCGAACACGGTGCGGCGCATCGTCGCCGCAGCCGGGCTGCCCGCGGGCGCGACGGTGCTCGAGGTCGGGCCCGGGCTCGGCTCGCTCACGCTCGGGCTGCTCGAGGCCGGGCATCCGGTCATCGCCGTCGAGATCGACGCGCGCCTCGCCGCCCAGCTGCCGCGCACGGTCGAGAAGCTGCAGCCGGATGCTCCGCTCACGGTCGTGACCGCCGACGCCCTGCGCATCGATGCGAAGGCGTTGCACGCGGCCGAGTCTGCCCACCAGCCCGCGCCGCCGACCGCCCTCGTCGCCAACCTGCCGTACAACATCTCGGTGCCCGTGCTGCTGCACCTGCTCGCCACCGTGCCGAGCCTGGAGCGCACTCTCGTCATGGTGCAGGCCGAGGTCGGCCACCGTATTGCGGCACCGCCCGGGTCGAAGGTCTACGGCAGCCCGAGCGTCAAGGCGCGCTGGTACGGGCCGTGGCGCGTGGAGGGCACCATCAGTCGGCAGGTGTTCTGGCCGGTGCCGAACGTCGACAGCGTGCTCGTCGGCATGACGCGCACGGCGCCGCCCGGCTCGGAGGCCGACCGAGTGCGTCTCGGGCAGATCGTCGACGCGGCGTTCGGGCAGCGCCGCAAGATGCTGCGGCAGGCGCTCGCCGAGCTGTACGGGTCGTCGGCCGCCGCGACAGCAGCGCTGCGGGCGGCGGGGCTCGACCCGACGGCGCGCGGCGAGCAGCTCGGCTTCGACGACTTCCTGCGGCTCGCGCAGGCGCCGCGGCAGGCTCCGACCTCGTGACGACCGCGCGACCGGAGGGCGTCGGCCCCGTGCTGGGCTGGCCGGGCGAGCGCCCCGTGCCCGTCATCCTCACCGGTGTCGGGGCGGGCTTCCTCGCCGGCACGCTCCTTCCCGACCTCGCGGAGACTCCGGATGCCGTGGTCGCCACGGTCGTCGCCGTCGCGATCGCGATCACCCTGCTGCCGGTGCCGCTCGCCTCGCTCGGGCGTGCTGTCGTCGGTCGCCGCTTCCTGCTCGCCGTGATCGGGCTGAACATCGTCGTCTCGCCGGTGCTCGCGCTCATCCTGAGTCGCATCGTCTTTCGCGACCCCGACCTGCAGCTCGGCCTGCTGCTCGTGCTGCTCGCCCCCGGCGTCGGCATCGTGGCGATCTTCGTGCGGCGCGCGGGCGGGGCGGTGGAGTCGCTGCTCGCCACAGCGCCTCTCATGCTCGTCATCCAGGCGGTGAGCCTCCCCGCGCTCATGGTGCTCTTCACGGCGGGCGACGGCTTCCTGAGCCTCGACCTCTCACGCCTCCCGCTCGCCGTTCTGCTGGGTATCGTCGCCCCCGCGGCTGCCGTCACCCTGCTGCAGCTCGCGTCCACTCGCGCACCTCGCCTGCAACGCGCGAGTCGGCAGGGGGCGGCACTCGCCGTGCCGGCGACGGCGATCGCGGCAGGGCTCGTCGTGGCGGTCTGGCTTCCGCGCGCGGCGGAGCGCAGCGAGCTGCTCGCGGCCGTCGCGCCGCTGTTCGGCGTCTACCTCATCCTCATGACGCCCGTCGGCATCCTCGTCGGCACCGCTGCGGGCCTCAGCCTCTCGCAGGTGCGCGCCCTCACGTTCAGCGGCGCCGCGCGCAACGGCCTGCTCGTGCTGCCCATCGCGATGGCCTTCGAGGAGGGCTTCGAGCTCATGCCCGTCGTCGTCGCGCTCGGTATCGGCATCGAGGTCGTGGGGCTCTTCGTGTACCGCCTGCTCGTGCCGAGCGTCACGCAGCAGTCGCGCGGCCCCCTCGCGCAGGACTAGGAGACGAGCGCTGTCGCCGCTCGCATAGGGTGGTGGCATGACGGCTGCGGCAACCCCTCCTGCGGTGCACGCGAGGGCGCCGGGCAAGATCAACGTCTTCATGAAGGTCGGCTCGCTCCTCGACGACGGCTACCACGACGTCGCGACCGCCTACCAGGCGATCTCCCTGTACGAGGAGGTCTTCGCGCGCGACGCCGACGACTTCTCGGTGCGCTTCCGCGGCCCCATCGACACGGCCGGGCTGGCGACCGACGGCAGCAATCTCGCCATCCGCGCGGCGCGGCTGCTCGCGCGCACGACGGACTACCGCGGTGGGGTGGCTCTCGACATCGAGAAGCACGTGCCGATCGCGGGCGGCATGGGCGGCGGCTCCGCCGACGCGGCCGCGACCCTCGTCGCGTGCGATCACCTGTGGGGCACCCGGCTCGGTCGGGATGAGCTGCAGTCTCTCGCTGCCGAGCTCGGCGCCGACGTTCCCTTCGCGCTCATGGGCGGCACGGCCGTCGGCACAGGCCGAGGCGACCGCCTCTCGCCCGCGCTCGCGCAGGGCACCTTCCACTGGGTGCTCGCCCTCGCCGACTCCGGACTCTCGACGCCCGAGGTCTACGCCGAGCTCGACCGGCATCGCGAGCGCCACGCGAGCGATATCGCTCCTGCTCCCGAGCAGCCCGCCGTCGAGGTCGAGGTGCTGCAGGCACTGCGCGCGGGCGATGCGCACCAGCTCGCCGAGTACCTCTACAACGACCTGCAGGCACCCGCGCTGCACCTGCAGCCCGAACTCGCGCAGACGCTCGAGCAGGGAGAGCTGCAGGGTGCGCTCGCGGGCATCGTCTCGGGGTCGGGCCCGACGGTCGCCTTCCTCGCGGCCGACGCGGATGCCGCGCTCGAGCTGCAGGTGGCGCTCAGTGCGTCCCAGTTGACGGTGCTGCGGGCGACGGGTCCTGTTCACGGCGCACGGGTCGTCTCGGGCTGACGCCGAGCAGGCTCAGCAGCACGATCGCGATCGCCCCGCCGACGAGGGCGATGTCGGCGACGTTGCCGACGAAGAACCCGAAGTAGTCGATGAAGTCGACGATCTCCCCGCGCGCGAAGCCGGGCTCGCGGAAGAGCCGATCGCCGAGGTGGCTGATCGCCCCGCCCAGGAGCGCTCCGCCGGCGAGAGCCCACGGCGCGCTCGAGATTCGGGCGACGAAGATCGCGATGCCGACGACGGCGATCGCCGCCACGATCGCGAGAATCCAGGTGTAGTCGCCGCCGATTCCGAAGGCCGCGCCCGGGTTGTAGACGAGGCGCCACTCGATCCAGTCGCCGATGACGGGGACGCCGACGCCGCGCTCGAGCGTCGCCTCGGCCCAGTACTTGGTGCCCTGGTCGAACAGGATGATGCTGGCCGCCCAGACGAGCGTCCACGGCAGCACACGGCGGATCGGGTGGGTCTCGATCGGCTCGTCGGCGGAGGCGGGGCTGGTGGGCGTCGGGGACGACTCGTCGGCGGGCATCCCCCTATTCTGCCCTGTGCGCGCGGGCTGCGCGTCAGAGCGAGCGCAGCACGATCGCCGAGCCCTGACCGCCGCCGCCGCACAGGGCCGCGGCACCCAGGGAGCCGGCACCGAGCACCTGGAGCCGGCGGGCGAGGTGCCCCACGAGGCGGGCGCCGGAGGCCCCGATCGGGTGGCCGAGAGCGATCGCGCCGCCGTGCGGGTTGATGAGTTCGTCATCGATGCCGAGCATGTCGGCGGACCGCACGGCCACGGAGGCGAAGGCCTCGTTGATCTCCACGCCCACGAGATCGTCGACACGCAGGCCGGCACGGCCGAGAGCCGCCTCGATCGCGCGGGCCGGCTGCTCGAGCAGGGAGAGGTCGGGCCCGGCGACGAGCGCGCCGCCCTCGACGCGTGCGAGCGGAGTGAGGCCGAGCTCGGCGGCGTACGACTCCTCCACGAGCACGAGAGCCGCCGCGCCGTCGGAGATCTGTGACGCGTTGCCGGCCGTGACGGTGCCGTCGCTCGCGAACGCGGGGCGCAGGCGCGCGAGCGACTCCACCGTCGTGTCGGCGCGCAGGCCGTCGTCGGCGGCGACTGTGCCGACCTTCGCCGAGGGCGTCACGGGTGCGATCTCGTCGGCGAGCAACCCGACCGAGGAGGCGAGGCGCGCGTGGGAGCGCGCTGCCCAGGCATCCTGCCGCTCGCGCGAGATGCGGGCGGTGGCAGTGTGGCCCTCCGTGAGCGAGCCCATCGAGGTGCGCTCGAAGGCATCGCTCAGGCCGTCGTGCTCGAGCGTGTCGACGACCTCCATCGCTCCGTAGCGGCGGCCCATGCGCGCATCGCGCAGCACGTGCGGCGCGAGCGTCATTGACTCCTGGCCGACCGCGACGACGATGCGCGCCTCGCCCGCGGCGATCGCGCGGGCGCCCGCGGCGACGGCCTCGCTGCCCGAGAGGCACACGGCGTTGAGAGTGGCGGCGGGGGTCGTGAGCGGGATGCCCGCCGCGACGGCGGTCTGGCGAGCCGGGTTCTGCCCCGCGCCGCCCTGGAGCACCTGGCCGGCGACGACGAGGTCCACCTGATCGGGCGAGACGCCGGCCCGCTCGAGCGCGGCCGTCGTCGCGTGTGCGCCGAGCTCGGTTGCGGAGAGGGCGGAGAACACGCCGCAGAACTTCACGAAGGGTGTGCGGGCGTACCCCGCGATGACGGTGCTCATGCGGCCTCCTCCAGCTCGACGGCGAACGGTGCACCCGTGTCGGACCGTAGCGCATCGAGATCTTCGGCCGGCGCAAGGCGGCGCAGCACGAGACCGCTCTCGGTGACGTCGAACACCGCGCGATCGCTCACGATGCGGTGCACGACGCCGACGCCCGTGAGGGGCAGGTCGCACTCCGCGACGATCTTCGGGCTGCCGTCCTTCGCGCAGTGCTCGGTGATGACGACGACGCGGGGCACGCCGGCGACGAGGTCCATCGCGCCGCCCATGCCCTTGACGAGCGTGCCGGGAATCATCCAGTTGGCGAGGTCGCCGCGGGCGGAGACCTGCAGGGCTCCGAGGATGGCGATGTCGACGTGGCCACCACGGATCATGGCGAACGACGTCGCCGAGTCGAAGTACGAGCCGCCGGGCAGAATCGTCACGGTCTGCTTGCCGGCGTTGATGAGGTCGGCGTCCTCCTCGCCCTCGACGGGGAAGGGGCCCATGCCGAGCATCCCGTTCTCGCTCTGCAGCCACACCGACACCCCGGGGGGCAGGAAGTTGGCGACGAGGGTCGGGATGCCGATGCCGAGGTTCACGTACTGCCCGTCGGCGAGCTCGAGCGCCGCGATCGCGGCCATCTCCTCACGCGTCCAGCTCATGTCAGCGACCTCCGTCTGTCTCGGCGCTCGCGGTTCGCGGGCGCGTCGTGCGCTTCTCGATGGGCTTCTCGCGGTCGCTCGCCAGCACGACGTGCTGCACGAAGACACCCGGGGTGTGAATCTCGTCGGGGTCGAGGTAGTCCTCCTCGATGATCTCCGCCTCGGCGAAGGTGACCCGGCCGCACATGGCGGCGAGCGGGTTGAAGTTGCGCGCCGTCTTCCGATACACGAGGTTGCCCTCGCGGTCGGCGCGGTGCGCGCGCACGAGGGCCACGTCGGCGACGATGCCGCGCTCGAGCACGTACTCGACGCCGTCGAGCTCGCGCGTGGGCTTGCCCTCGGCGACGGGCGTGCCGACCCCCGTGCGCGTGTAGAAGCCGCCGATGCCGGCGCCTCCCGCGCGCATGCGCTCGGCGAGCGTCCCTTGCGGCGCGAACTCCACCTCGAGCTCTCCCGAGAGGTACTGCTCGGCGAAGAGCCGGTTCTCGCCCACGTAGGAGGAGATGACGCGGCGCACCTGGCGGTTCTCGATGAGCAGGCCGAGCGCGACGCCGTCGACGCCCATGTTGTTGCTCACGATCGTGAGGTCCTTCACGCCCAGGTCGCGCAGCGCTTCGATAAGATCGGTGGGGTTGCCGCTGAGCCCGAATCCTCCGACGGCGATCGTCTGCCCGTCGGCGACGACGGGTTCGAGAGCCTCCGCCGCGGAGCTCCTGATCGTGCTGCTGCCCATGTCGACTCCTCCTCAGCGGGTCGCCGGTGACCACATTCTGATGAGTGCAGACGCTATCCAGCCCCTGCCGCACGGTCAATGTTTGTGCTCAATGTGGAATGCGGGCCAGGGATGGTCCATTATGTGGACATGGATGCTCCGCTCGAGCCGCGCGCCGGAACCCAGGTCGTCGCGCGCGTCGGCGCGGTGCTGCGTGCGGTGAGCGCCCACGCCCCCGCGCCGATCTCGACGAGCGAGGTCGCGGCCGCGACCCGGCTCACGCGCCCGACAGCCCACCGGCTGCTGAGCGCGCTCGCCACGGAGGGCTTCCTCGATCGCGATGGTGCCGGATGGGTCACAGGCCCCGAGCTCTACCTCATGGGCTCGATCGCGGCCGAGCGCTACGACATCGCCGAGCTCGCGCGCGAGCACGTGCGAGAGCTCGCCCGCCTCACGGGGGAGAGCGCGTTCCTCTCCGCGCGCCGGGGCGACGAGACCGTGTGCCTCCTGCGCGAGGAGGGCAGCTTTCCCATCCGCTCCTTCGTGCTGCACGAAGGCATCCGCTTCCCCCTCGGCGTCGCCTCGGCGGGCCTCGCGATACTCGCCTTCCTGCCTCAGGAGGAACGTGACGAGTACCTCGGGCGCGCGCGCCTCGACGGCGAGTGGGGAGCATCGCACTCCGTCTCCGAGCTCGTCGAACGTCTCGAGCGCACGCGTGCGGCCGGGTACTCGGTCAACCCCGGCCTCCTCGTCGAGGGCAGCTGGGGCATGGGCGCGGCCGTGTTCGACGAGCGAGGGCGCCCCGCGTGGGCGCTGTCTCTCACGGGCATCGAGTCGCGGTTCCGCGACGACCGCCGCCGCGAGCTCGGTCGCGCGCTCCTGCAGCACGCGCACGCGCTCTCGCAGCAGCTGGGGCGCAGGGGGAGCCCGTAGGCTTTCCCGAATGGCCCACCTGCTGGGAGCCGAGCAGCTCCGCGTCGAATACCCCACCCGCGTCGTCCTCGAAGGGGTCACGGTGGGCATCGGCGACGGCGACCGCATCGGCGTCGTCGGGCGCAACGGCGACGGCAAGTCGACCCTGCTGCGCATCCTCGCCGGCCTCCAAGAGCCCGACGACGGTCGCGTCACGCGCCGCCGTGGCGTGACCCTCGGGATGCTCGACCAGACCGATGACCTGGGAACAGGCCGCACGGTCATCGACACCGTCGTCGGCGATCGTGACGAGCACGAGTGGGCCGGAGACGCGAACGTGCGCGACGTGCTCGCGGGGCTCATCGCCGACATCCCCGGCAGCACCCTCGTCGACGACCTGAGCGGCGGCCAGCGCCGCCGCGTCGCCCTCGCCGCGCTCCTCAGCCACGAGTGGGACATCGTGGTGCTCGACGAGCCCACCAATCACCTCGACATCGGCGGCGTCGCGTGGCTCGCCGAGCACCTCAAGCGCCGATGGCCGCGCGGTCAGGGCGCCCTGCTCGTCGTGACGCACGACCGGTGGTTCCTCGACGAGATCAGCGAGGACACCTGGGAGGTGCACGACCGGATCGTCGAGCCCTTCGAGGGCGGCTACGCGGCCTACGTGCTGCAGCGCATGGAGCGCGACCGCCAGGCCTCGACGATGGAGGCCAAGCGCCAGAACCTCATGAAGAAGGAGCTCGCGTGGCTGCGCCGCGGCGCCCCCGCGCGCACGGCCAAGCCGAAGTTCCGCATCGAGGCCGCGAACGCGCTCATCGCCGACGTGCCGCCGCTGCGCAACACCGTCGAGCTCGCGCAGATGGCCACGTCGCGCCTCGGCAAGGACGTCATCGACCTGCTCGACGTCGGTGTGAGCTACGGCGACACCGAGATCCTGCGCGACGTCGAGTGGCGCATCGCGCCCGGCGAGCGCACGGGCATCCTCGGCATCAACGGAGCCGGCAAGTCGACGCTCCTCAAGCTCATCGACGGCTCGCTCAAGCCCACCACGGGCCGCGTCAAGCGCGGCAAGACGGTCGTCGTGGCGACCCTCGACCAGCAGCTCGGCGACCTGAGCGCCGTCGCCCACCAGCGCGTGAGCGCCGTCATCGCCGAGAAGCGCACGACCTACGTCACGGGCGGCAAAGAGCTCACGCCGGGGCAGCTGCTCGAGCGCATGGGCTTCACCTCGGCGCAGCTCTCCACCCCCGTGAAAGACCTCTCCGGTGGTCAGAAGCGCCGTCTCCAGTTGCTGCTCATCCTCCTGGACGAGCCCAACGTGCTCATCATGGACGAGCCCACCAACGACATGGACACCGACATGCTCGCGGCGATCGAGGACCTGCTCGACTCGTGGCCGGGCACCCTCGTCGTCGTGAGCCACGACCGCTACCTGCTCGAGCGCGTGACCGACAACCAGTACGCGATCCTGAACGGTCGGCTGCGCCACCTGCCGGGTGGGGTCGACGAGTATCTGCGCATCGCGGCGTCCGCCGCGGCGCCCACGGGGTCGCAGGATGCGGGGCGCGCGACCGTCGCCTCCGTCACGGAGGCGGGAGGAGCATCCGCGACCACGGCCCCCGTCTCTCGCCTGTCGGGAGCGGAGAAGCGCAACGCCGAGAAGGAGCTCGCCGCCGCCGAGCGCAAGATCGCGAAGCTGCAGGGCCAGGTCGACGCCCTGCACGTGCAGCTCGCCGAGCACGACCCCGCCGATTACGCCGGCATGGGTGCGCTGCACGAGCAGGTGCGCGGGCTCGAATCGCAGCTCGCGACCGTCGAGACGCGCTGGCTCGAACTCGGCGAGCTACTCGCCTAGCGAACATCCCCCGGCCGGGCCGACGACGCCCCGTGTAGTCTCGGAGTGACGCCGCAGTCTGCGTCACCTTCCCACACCCCCGGTTCGATCTGGACGCCGCTTGTGCCTGTGCGCCGCGGCCGCCGCTGAACCCGCAGGACTGCCTGCCGCGCGATGACGCGCTCCTGTCATGTCCTGCGCGCGCGATCCGCGCCCGATCGAAGGGTGACCTCCGTGTCCCTGCTGTCCAAGATTCCGTTCCGCCAGTCCCAGACGCTCGGCGCGCTGCGCAGCCCGCGCATCCTCACGCGCGAGGTGCTCGCGGGCCTCGTCGTCGCGATCGCGCTCATCCCCGAGGCGATCGCCTTCTCGATCATCGCGGGCGTCGACCCGCGCGTCGGGCTGTTCTCCTCGTTCGTCATGGCCGTCGCGATCGCCTTCCTCGGCGGACGCCCCGCCATGATCACCGCCGCGACGGGAGCGATCGCGCTCGTGATCGCGCCGGTCGCGCGCGAGTACGGCACCGACTACTTCATCGCCACGGTGATTCTCGGCGGGCTCATCCAGGTGGTCATGGCGGCGACCGGCTTCGCCAAGATCATGCGCTTCATTCCGCGCTCGGTGATGGTCGGCTTCGTCAACGCGCTCGCGATCCTCATCTTCACCGCGCAGCTGCCCTACCTGTTCGATGTGCCGTGGCAGGTCTACCCGCTCGTCGCGGTCGGCCTCCTCATCATGATCGGGATGCCCCGCCTCACGACGGTCGTGCCGGCACCGCTCGTCGCGGTCGTCGTCGTGACGGTTCTCGTCGCGTGGATGTCGATCACGGTTCCGACCGTGGGCGACCAGGGCGACCTGCCCGAGAGCCTGCCCGAGCTGCTCTGGCCGGACGTGCCGCTGAACCTCGAGACGCTCGGCATCATCGGCCCGTACGCGATCGCCCTCGCTGTCGTGGGTCTGCTCGAGTCGCTGCTGACGGCGAAGCTCGTCGACGACATCACCGACACCCCGTCGGGCAAGACCCGTGAGGCGTACGGCCAGGGCATCGCCAACGTGCTCAGCGGCTTCTTCGGCGGCATGGGCGGATGCGCCATGATCGGCCAGACGATGATCAACGTGAAGGTCTCGCGAGCGCGCACACGCCTCTCGACGTTCTTCGCCGGCGTGTTCCTCCTCGTCCTGGTACTCGCCCTCGGCGACGTCGTCGCGGCGATCCCCATGGCTGCGCTCGTCGCCGTCATGGTCATGGTGGCCTTCGCGACGTTCGACTGGCACAGCGTGCAGCTGGGCACGCTGCGGCGCATGCCGAAGAGCGAGACCTCCGTCATGGTGACGACGGTCGTCGCGGTCGTCGTCACGCACAACCTCGCCATCGGGGTCGGTCTCGGTGTGGTCGTCGCCATGGCGCTCTTCGCCCGCCGGGTCGCCCACTTCGCGACCGTGGAGCGGCGCATCGTCGACGCACTCGACGGAACGCAGTCGGCGCTGTACACGGTCGACGGGGAGCTGTTCTTCGCCTCGAGCAACGACCTCACGACGCAGTTCCACTACCGCGACGACCCCGAGTACGTCGTCATCGACCTCTCGCGCTCGCACATCTGGGACGCCTCGACGGTCGCCTCGCTCGACGCCATCACGACGAAGTACGAGCGCTACGGCAAGAGCGTCGAGATCATCGACATGAATGACGAGTCGTCAGCGCTGCACGGGCGCCTCGCCGGCCACCTCGGCGCCGGGCACTAGCGCGCCGAGAGGTGTCGAGTCGAGTGCTTCTGTCGAGTTGACGGTTCGCGACACTCCTGTTCGACAGAAACGCACAACTCGACGCGGCTGATCAGCGGGTGAGGCCCATCTGCAGGTCGACGCGGTAGCCGTGCTTCGTGGCGGCGATCATGATCGGGATGCGCGGCTTGTCGCCGCGACCCTCCAACCGGCGGATCGCCTCGTCGACCACACCCTCGAGCCCGCGCGGCACCGTGCCGACGACGCCGCTCACGCGGCGCCCGGCGAAGACGCGGATCTCGAGCGGAGCATCCACCTTATCCTGCTCCAGCGAGCGGGCCGGTGTCGCGGTGGTGAGCGTCTCAGGGTCTTCGCCGCTGAGGGCGGCGAGCTCGTCCTGGTGGGCGTCGCTACCGGCGAGCCGCATCGTCGTCGACTTCTTGTTCGGCACGAGGTCGTAGTCGTAGTCGTCGAGCGAGCCGCTGCCGCGGTCGCTCTTGGGCAGGTGCGCGTCGGCGCTGGAGGTGCGTCGCCAGAAGGGCATGCGCCGATGCTAGTGGGCGCCGCTGCGCTGCGTCTCGGGCTCGACGTGCGCGGCGGCGTCCGTGAGCGTGCCGGGCTCGCCGGGGTCGCCCGGCGTCTCGGCGACGACGATGACGGTGCGCGGGTAGAGCAGCACGGCGAGCCCGACGGCGATGGCTGCGCCGAGCAGTTGCGCGGCGATGAAGGGCGGGGCGCTCGCCGGGGCGATCCCTGCGAAGGTGTCTGACAGGATCCGCCCGATCGTGATGGCGGGGTTCGCGAAGCTCGTGGATGCCGTGAAGAAGTACGCCGAGCCGATGTAGGCGCCGACCGCGGGCGCCACCCAGTCGAGACGGTTCGAGCGCACGAGGGCGAGGATCACGAGCACGAGTCCCGCCGCGGCGACGACCTCCGCGAGAAGATTCGCTCCCGTCGCGCGCGCGGTCGTGCTGATCGTCACCGCGGGCAGGGCGAACATGGCGTTGCCGAGAATCGCGCCGGATGCGCACCCTGCGATCTGCGCGACGACGTACGCGGGGGCATCCCGCCACCGCATGCCGCCCAGGGTCGCGATGGCGAGGGTCACGGCGGGGTTGAAGTGCGCCCCGCCGACGGGGCCGAAGACGAGGATGAGCACCGTGAGGCCCATCGCTGTCGCGAGTGCATTGATGAGCAGCTGCACGCCGACGTCGGGCGTGAGGGTCGTCGCCATGATGCCGGAGCCGATGACGATCGCGGCGAGCAGAGCGCTGCCGAGGTATTCGGCGAGCAGGCGGCGGGGGAGCGGGGGAGGGGTCATGGGGTGCGGTCCTTCCGCTCAGACGGTCACGAGCAGGTGGGCGACGGAGTCGAGTGAGCCGGGCACGAGCCGGAAGTACGCCCACGTGCCGCGCTTCTCGCGCTCGAGGTATCCGGAGTCGACGAGCACCTTGAGGTGGTGCGAGACGGTCGGCTGGCTGAGGCCGAGCGGCTCGGTGAGGTCGCACACGCATGCCTCGGCGCCGTCGCTCGCGGCGACGATGGAGATGAGCCGCAGGCGCGCGGGGTCGGCGAGGGCCTTGAGGGAGCGGGCGAGGTCGTCGGCGTGGTCGGCGCTGATCGTGTCGCGCGTGAGGGGCGAGCAACAGGCCGTGACGTCGATGACGGGCAGCAGTTCTCGGGTGGTCATGCGAGCTTCCCCTCGTTCACCGCGCGTTCAATCGCGTGATGTTGCATTGACAGTGGTCGATGTCACCAGCGTATCCTGGCCATCGACGTCCATCAATACACCAGGTGCGATCCCCGCGCGGGGTCGGCCCGCCCACCCTGAGGGAGCGCCCGTGTCTGACACCCCCACCGTCCTATTCGTCTGCGTGCACAATGCGGGCCGCTCGCAGATGGCCGCGGGCTACTTGCGCCACTTCGCCGGAGACCGCGTCGAGGTGCTCTCGGCCGGCTCCGAGCCGAAGGATCAGATCAACCCGACCGCCGTCGAGGCGATGGCAGAGGAGGGCATCGACATCGCGAGCAACACGCCGAAAGTGCTCACGACCGACGCCGTGCGCGCCTCGGACGTCGTGATCACGATGGGCTGCGGCGACGCCTGCCCGATCTTCCCCGGCAAGCGCTACGAGGACTGGGAGCTCGACGACCCGGCCGGGCAGGGCATCGAGTCGGTGCGCGTGATCCGCGATGACATCAAGGCGCGCATCCAGGCTCTCGTCGCGGAGCTCGTCCCCGCCGCCTGAGCTGTTCTGGCCCTACGATGTGAGGGTGACCGAGCCTCTCGACGCCATTGCCATCGCCGCGGAGGTCTTCGCGTGGCTCGCGCTCCCCGTCGGCATCGTGCTACTCGTGATCGGCATCGGCCGCAGGTCCTGGTCGAGCCGCTACACGACCGCGAAGGCGGTCGTCGCGACGGTGCGCGAGCGCGATGCGAAGATCCGCTGGTTCGGCGAGGAGGGCGAGGTGCGCGAGAGCACGTCGCCGCTCACGGGCCAGATCCCGGCTGTCGGGGATGCCCGCACCGTCTGGGTGCACCCGTCGCGCCCCGACACTCCGCGCCTCGACGACCCCGCGCACGACGGGCGCGTGCTGCTGACTCTCGGCGGCATCCTCACGACGGTCGGCGCGATCGCGACCATCGTCGCGTTCGTGCTGCCGCTCATCGCGAGCGGCTGAACGTTCGCCGGCCCGCGCCGCCGAACACCGCCGTTTGTGGCACACGACGCGAAACGTTCTGCGGCGCGTGCCACACACGGCGGCGCGCAAGAGCTGGTTTAGGTCGGCAGCTCGTCGAAGCCGGCGCCGAGTGTGCGCAGCAGGTCGGCGAGCCGCGCCTGATCGGTGCGGGGCAGCCGCTCGAGCAGCTCGGCCTCGCTCTGCAGCAGCTCGCCGATCGCGCGATCCACGCGGCTGCGCCCCTCCGCCGACATCCTGACCCGGATGCTCCGCCCATCGTTCGGGTCGGTGCGACGCTCGACGAGCCCGCGCACGGTGAGCCGGTCGACGCGGTTCGTCATCGTGCCGCTCGACACGAGCGTCTGCTGCAGCAGGGCCTTGGGGCTCAGCTCATAGGGCTCGCCGGCGCGGCGCAGGGCTGAGAGCACGTCGAACTCCCAGGACTCGAGCTCGGAGGCCGCGAAGGCCGCCTTGCGCGCGCGGTCGAGGTGGCGCGCGAGGCGGCTCACGCGCGAGAGCACCTGCAGCGGCTCGACGTCGAGGTCGGGGCGTTCGCGCCGCCACGCCTCGACGATGCGGTCGACTTCGTCGCGGGCGGTCATCTGTTCATTATCGCGGGCGCGGCGCTCGCAGTCGGACGAGTGGATGCTGCGCTCGAGCTCGCGGCGAGCATCCCGCCCCGGCGCTGGTCTGGCGCTGCCCGCGCTCTGGCAGACTAGACGCGCGCGTTTCGCGTGATCCGCCTTGGTGTAACGGC
Organism: Microcella pacifica; assembly: GCF_009371975.2. Classification (GTDB taxonomy): domain Bacteria; phylum Actinomycetota; class Actinomycetes; order Actinomycetales; family Microbacteriaceae; genus Microcella; species Microcella pacifica. The sequence goes on along the minus strand of NZ_VIKT02000003.1, from coordinate 137,320 downwards.
AGCACGACAGCCTTTGGAGCTGTTAGGTCCAGGTTCGAATCCTGGGGGCGGAGCGGCGCCACAGCGCCGCTCCGGCGTGGCAGTTGCTCGCCATAAGTCAAGACTCGCCGCCGACTCCTCGCCGCTCCGGCGTGACAGTAGCTCGGGTCGAGCGCGAGCTGGGCGCCGAGACTTCGCCGCCGAACGACTGCCCCGCGAGAGCGCCCTTATGTAGCGGGAGGCGTGCAATGTTCAGGCACTTTCGCCACAAACGGTCACTTTCGCGAGCAACCGCCCGCGCCGGCGCGCACGCGTCGCGACGCACGGCCGCGGAAGATCGCGCACTTGCGGGTCAGGAAGCATTTCGCCTCTGCCCGACTCGCCAACCGCTTCAGCCCACTTCGGGGATCGGTAGCATGTCGCCCGTCTATTTGCCTGGCAAACGAAGGAGTCGCAATGGAGCCCACCGTAACGCTGACCGTCTCAGATGGTGTGGCCGAGATTGTGATCAACAGGCCAGGGGTGCTCAACGCACTCGACCTTGACACTGCTCGGCTCTGGTCATCGTCTGTCCGCGACGCCCTCGACGCAGACCAGGTGTCTGCGATTCTCTTGGCCGGTAGCGGCAAAGCCTTCTGTGCAGGAGGCGACGTCGAGGCCATCAGCCGAAGCGGCTCTGACTATGTGCATGAGCTCGCAACGGTCATGGCAGACGGTATCGCGTCGATCGTGTCGTCTCGAATCCCCGTCGTCGCTGCCGTGACCGGAGTCGTTGCCGGCGGAGGGCTAGGGCTTCTGCTCAGCTCTGACTACGCCGTAGCGTCGAGTGATGCTCGTATGGGGGCCTTGTATGCGGGCATCGGCATGACTCCGGATCTGTCGGTGTCAGCTTTACTCGGCAGGGCTGTCGGCGAGCGTCGTGCACTGGAGTTGCTGCTGAGTGACCGGATGCTCTCCGCTACGGAAGCGCGAGAATGGGGTCTTGTCGCCCAGGTCGTTGAGCCGCAGGAAGTGATGGAGCGTTCTCGGCGCATCGCGCGACTGTGGGTGGATCGGGCGCCATCGGCCTTCGGAGAGGCCAAGCGTCTCCTTCGGTCGGCGCCAGGCCGAACTCTGTCAGAGCAACTCACTGACGAGGCGCAGACCATAGCTGCCGCCGCGAGCACGACCGAAGCTATGCAGCTGATCGATGCATTCCTGAAGAGTCGGCGCTCGAGATAAAGAGTCGTCTGTCTCTAAGTGGACAAGCAAGCAATTGTTTGTTCTCAGCGGGCCAGGATACGATGCCACAAACGCGAGGAGGCCTAGGTGAAGATCGTTGTCTTGGTGAAGGAAGTGCCCGACACCTGGGGTGATCGTGTGCTCAACCTCGAGACCGGCCTTGCTGACCGTGCCGCCTCGGAGGCGGTTCTCGATGAGATCGGTGAACGCGCGATCGAGGTGGCGCTGAGTTACGCCGACGAGCACGACGACGCCGAGGTGGTGCTGTTGAGCATGGCTCCTGAGTCGGCCGCGGCCACGATTCGCAAGGGATTGGCGATGGGCGCGGCGTCGGCAGTGCACATTGTGGACGAGGCACTCCACGGCGCTGACCTCTCCTTGACCTCCGAAGTGTTGGCTGCCGCGTTGCGGAAGGCTGGCTTTGATCTGGTCATCACCGGCAACCAGTCAACCGACGGTGTTGCCGGAGTGCTTCCGGCGATGATCGCCGAACGCTTGGGCATTCCGCAGCTGACCGCCCTCACCGAGGTGACGATCGAGGCGGAGCGCGTGTCGGGTCGACGCGTCACCGATGTCGCGACGATGCAGGTGAGTGCGCCGTTGCCCGCATTGGTCTCGATCACTGAGGCGCTTCCCGACGCCCGCTTCCCGAACTTCAAGGGCATCATGGCGGCCAAGAAGAAGCCCTACGAGACGTGGTCGCTCGCCGATCTGGAGATCGATGGGGAGCGGGTGGATGTACCGCGCTCGATCATGACGGCGATCGCCGAGCGTCCGCCGCGTCAGGCTGGCGTGAAGATCGTTGATGAGGGGGATGCTGGTCAGAAGCTCGCTGACTTCCTCCGTGAGAACCGACTCGCCTGAGGAGTACCCCATGACCACATTTGCGAACGACTCCATTCTGGTGCTTCTCGACACCACGCCCGACGGTCAGCTGGCCGCGAGTTCTGCGGCCCTCGTGGGCGCTGCCAGTCAGGTTGGTACCCCCGTTGCTCTCGTCGTGGGTGAGGGGGCTGACGGGGCCGGAGCGCTCGGGGCCGCGCAGGTTCTGCACGCTGCCGCCGGTGATGGGCTCACCGTGCCGATGGTCGACGCGGTCGCGGCCGCGGTCGAGCTCGTGCAGCCGGAGGCCATCTTGATCTCCAACTCAATCGACGGTCGCGATGTTGCGGGTCGACTGGCAGCACGCCTCGGTCTTTCCGTGGCGGTGGATGCTGTGGACATCAGCCGAGACGACCAGGGCGTTGTCGCGCACCACTCGGTGTATGGCGGGGCGTACAACGTCCAGTCGGCCACCACCTTCGGGCCCTTGCTGGCTACCCTGCGTCAGGGCGCCGTCGAGACGCGGGCAACTGCGGCAGAGGCGCAGCTCATTCCTCTCGACGTTGCTGCCACTCAGGCTCCCGCCGCATCCATTGACTCGGTTGAGCCGGTCGTGGTGTCGTCGACGCGGCCAGAGCTGCGCAGTGCCGCTCGTGTGGTCTCCGGTGGTCGTGGTCTGGGGTCTGCCGAGAGCTTCGCGCTGGTGGAGTCACTGGCCGATGCCCTCGGGGCGGCGGTCGGCGCGTCGCGCGCAGCGGTGGATGCCGGCTATGTGCCGCATGCCCTGCAGGTCGGCCAGACCGGCGTCTCGGTGTCGCCCCAGCTGTACATCGCTGTGGGTATCTCGGGTGCCATTCAGCACCGTGCGGGCATGCAGACGGCCAAGACCATCGTGGCCATCAACAAAGACGCTGACGCCCCCATCTTCGATGTTGCTGACTTCGGCATCGTGGGCGATCTGTTCACCGTGCTGCCCCAGTTGCTGGAAGCGCTCGACGCGAAGAAGGGGTAGACAGCGTGGATGCCGAGAGCAGGACTCTTCGTCGCGGATTGCCCCGAGTGCCGGGGGGCGAGCCATGGCCCCCACTGAGCGGCGCCGCCTCAGCGCCTGGTGACCACACGCCTGCCGCCTCGACAGTCGTCGACGAGGTGTTTGCTGCACCCGTTGCTTCTGTTGTCGCATCCCCGGCGGCCGCCGAGGCAGCGCTGGCCGAGCCGGTCACGGCAACCCCCGTACAGAATGCTGCCGTCGCCGAGACGGGCGGCGCGGTCGCCACGGCCGGGATGCTCCGCCGTGGTCTCCCCCGCGTCGCTGGTGCTGCTCCCTGGCCGGGTGAGGTGGCGGCTCCTGCGTTCTACCCCGAGCGAGAGGCCACCGCGCCAGCGCACGAGACCGCTGCGCCCGCTCCGGCGCCGTCGAGCCCTGAACCACCCGCCGAGCAGCCCGCCGCACGGGCTCCGCGCTCGGTGCCGGCAGATGGTGCCCCTCGAGAGCAGAAGCGCTACGGCCGCTACACCCTGCAGCAGTGGGTCGGGGTCAGCGCCGTGCTCGCGATCGTGCTCGGCGTGCTGGCCACGGTTGCCGTTCTGACTGCCCGCTGGGCCCTGACCCTCGAGCCAGTGGCTGACTTCGTGCAGACCTTCCCGGGCGAGTACCACCTGCCCGAGGCGGCACCCGTGGGTATTCCCGCGTGGTTGGCCTGGCAGCACTTCTTCAACGCGTTCTTCATGCTGCTGATCATTCGCAGCGGTTGGGGGGTGCGTACGCAGAAGAAGCCGCCCGCCTACTGGACTCCGCGCAACCGCCCTGAGACGAAGGTCAGCCTTACGGTGTGGTTCCACCAGGGCCTCGATCTCCTCTGGCTGGTCAATGGCGCACTGTTCATCGTGCTGCTGCTGGCGACGGGCCACTGGATGCGGGTGGTGCCGACCTCTCTCGAGGTCTTCCCGAACGCACTGTCGGCCCTGCTGCAGTACATGTCCTTGGATTGGCCGACGGAGAACGGCTGGGTGAACTACAACTCGCTGCAGCAGCTGGCGTACTTCACGACCATCTTCATTGCAGCCCCCCTGGCCGCGATCACCGGCTTCAGGATGAGCACGCTCTGGCCCGCTCGGGCAGAGAAGCTCACGCGGGCGTACCCCATCGAGTGGGCCCGCGCCGTGCACTTCCCGGTGATGCTGTACTTCGTGGTGTTCATCGTGGTGCACGTTGCGCTGGTGCTGTCGACCGGCGCCCTGCGCAACTTGAACCACATGTATGCCGCGCAGGGCTCGGTTGACCCTGACGCCTTCGCCGACAACTGGACCGGCTTCTGGATGTTCCTGCTGTCGCTGGCGGTGTTCGTGGCGGCCTGGGTCGCGGCGCGGCCGATCGTGCTGGCCCCGATCGCGCGACTGTTCGGTTCGGTGTCATCGCGCTGACGACTCGGGCCTTGCGCGATAACCAAGCAAGCGCTTGACTAGGGGCATGTTCTCCGAGCTTGCCTTCTTCTCGTTCGTTCGCCTCACCGATCCGACGCAGCATCGGGCCTACAACGAGTGGCACCAGCTGGACCATCGGCCTGAGAACCTGGCGTTGCCGGGTGTCGCGTGGGGCGACCGGTGGGCTCGACGCGGCGACTGCGCCGAGAACTCCCGCGCGCAGGGTCCGCTTGTCGATGTCGACTACATGGCCATGTACTGGTTTCGACCGCCCGTCAGCGACGCTGTCGCGGCCTGGGATGCCCTCGGTGAAGCATCGTTTCAGTGGGGTCGCGGTCCGCTGATTCCGGGGGTGGAGCGGGCCATGCTCGCCTTCTTCCGACCGGTCAAGGGATACGCAGCGCCTCGAGCTCTGGTCTCGAGCGATGTGCTTCCCTATCGTCCCAACAAGGGTCTGCATGTGCGAGTGACGCACTTTGACGAGCCGCACAGTCTCGACGCACACGATGTCTTCCAGCGTGAAGACCGCGAGCTGATTCCCGACATGCTCGAGCTCGATGGTGTTGCCGGTGCCTGGACATTCTCATTCAGTCACTCCCAGCGACACTCTTCCCTCCCGCTGAACGGAGACGACGCGTATCGGCCGGGCAGTATTCGCATCCGCCTGGCCTATCTCGACGACGAGCCCGTGGCGGTTGCTGCCGAGATCGAGCGCCTCCAACGTGAGATGGGCGAGAGCCCCGTCGAGCGCGAGCTGCTCTCGAGCGCGGTGACCACGATCATTCCCTGGCAAGACTGGTGAGTTCGTCGCTCGAAGAGCGCCTGCAGGCGGTCGAAGACCATCTCGCGATCATGAACCTGCTCGCCGCATACGGGCCAGCAGCAGACGCTGCCGACTCTGAGGCGATTGCGGAGCTCTGGCATCCGGAGGGTAGCTACACCGTGGATGCCGTGACGATGGTCGGTGATGAGGTGCCAGCGCTCGTTGAGTGGGATGCTCATCGCGACTATCTCGCGGCGGGCTGCGCACACGTGCTCTCCACGCCGCGCGTCACCCTGCAGGGCGACCGGGCGCACGCGGTCAATCACTCCATCGTGCTGCGACACGACGGCAACGAGTGGGCTGCGGTGCGGGTGAGCGCCAATCGGTGGGAGCTGGAGAGGGTGGCGGGGTCGTGGAAGGTGCGACACCGCACCGCTCGGTTGCTGAACGGATCAGGGGAGGCCCGTGACCTCCTCCGGGGCATCGATCTCGAACCGTGACAGGGGCGACTCGCCGCGTGCCAACAGACGCTCGATTCCGGCGCGCCACGGCGTGAGGTAGCTCTCGAAGCGCGGGTCTGCAGTCGGGTCGACGGCGCCGAGCACATGGCGTGCTCGGTTCGGCCAGTTGGGGTCATCGAGCGCGGTTCGTCCGAGCAGCACGAGGTCAGCATCCCCGTGATCGATCAGCGCATCAGCCTGCTGGGGGTCGACGATTAAGCCCACCGTCGCGGTCGGGATGCCGACGCGCTCGCGCACGGCGCGGGAGAAATCGGCGTGGAAGGCGAAGCCGCGTCGCACGCGGGTGTCGACGCTGCGGTCGGTCGTGATGCCGCCCGACGAGGTGTCGATGATGTCGACTCCTGCCTCGGCCAGCCGTTCGGCAAAGACGACCGTGTCGTCGAGAGTGAGGCCTCCGTCAATGCCATCAACGGTCGACACGCGATACGACAGGGCCGTCTCGGCGGGCAGGCTCGCGCGCACGGCGCGGACGACCTCGAGCGGGTACCGCATGCGGGCCTCGGGCGTGCCCCCATACGCGTCGCTGCGATGGTTCGACAACGGCGAGAGGAAGGAGTGCAGCAGGTAGCCGTGAGCGCCATGCAGTTCGAGGAAACGAAAGCCGGCTTCGGATGCGCGGCGCGCCGCAGCCGCCCACAGGTCGAGGCTCGCCGTGAGCTCAGACTCGGAGAGCGCGCGAGGTGTGGGCCACTCGGGGCCCGCCGGGGCGGCGGAGGGTGCCTGCAGGGCCCAGGGTTCGCGACCGGGCTCTGTCTCGGACCACACCAGGGGCTGCCCGCCATGCCACGGTTCAGTCACGGCAGCTCGCCGTCCTGCGTGGCCAAGCTGGATTCCGGGAACCGAGCCCTGCTCGGTGAGGACGCCAGCGATGCGGCGGAGCCCCGGAAGGTGGTCGTCGCTCCACAAGCCCGCGTCGCGAGGCGAGATGCGGCCGGCGGGGGTCACCGCGGTGGCCTCCATCACGACGAGACCTGCGCCGCCGAGGGCGAAGCGTCCCAGATGAACCAGGTGGAAGTCAGTGACGGCCCCGTCAGTGGAGGAATACATGCACATCGGGGAGACCCCGACGCGGTTCGGGATCGTGACGCCCCGAAGCGTCAGGGGTCGAAAGAGGGCGGGGTCCGAGACCGGGGGTACAGCATCCATCACACCAGACTACCAAGCGCGTGCTTGGTAGGGGTCCAGAAGGTCAGCGCGCTCGGCGGGGGAGGGTGAAGGCCAGGAGGGCAGCCGCAGCGGCGAAGGTCGCGGTCACGGCGAAGGCGATGACCAGCCCAGACTCGGCGAGAAAGTCGGGATCGGCCGCACTCGGCACGGCCACGATGAGAAAGGCCAGCGTTGCGCTCGCCGTTGCGCCCGACAGCGAACGCACCACGGCGTTGACCGAGTTTGCTGAGGCCAAGGAATGCAGCGGCACCGCATCGTTGATGAGCGAGGGCATGGCGGCGAAGGCGAATGCGGTGCCGATTCCCACCAGCAGGGCACCCACCACGACAGCGACGATGTCGCCGTGCACGAGCAGACGGAAGACATAGGCCGAGGCGATGATTGCGCTTCCGAGGGCCAGAGTCGGGCGGCCACCCACTCGGTTCAGCAGCTTTCCGGCGAGGGGAGCGACGGAGAACATGGCGATGGCAGAGGGCATCAGAATGAGCCCTGCGCTGATGGCGGGAATGCCCAAGCCCATGTCGGTGTCGAGGGGTGCCCGCGCCTCGTGGATCGTCAGGAAATGGTTCGCGAACATGCCGAACGTGATCAAGAAGGAGGCGATGTTGATGATCACCACCGGCATGCCGAACGAGAGGCGGAGGTCGATGATCGGGCTGGCGATGCGCAGCGAGCGCACAATCCACGCCACGAGCGCGGTGAGGCAGATGACGACAGCGGCGAGCAGCTCGGCGCTCAGCGGGCCCCACACCAGCACCTTCGAGATGGCGATGAGGGCGGCGGTCAGAGTGATCGAGAGCAAGACTGCGCCGGCGATGTCGAAGCCGCCGGTCGCGCGGCCCGCTGGCTCGGGCAGCACCAGGATCACGAGCACGAGGAACACGGCTCCGGTCGCAGCCGAGAACCAGAAGAGGGCCGCGAGCCCGCCCAGGCTAGAGAGGACGCCGGAGAGGGGAAGGCCGAGCGCTGAGCCGATGCCGAGGGTGGCGCTGATGAACCCGATTCCGGAGTTGGATCGTTCGCGGCCGACGACCTCTCGGAGCAGGCTGATGCCGACCGGAATGATCGTTGCCGCCAGTCCTTGCAGCGCACGGCCGATGAGCACCGTGAGAAAGGTCATGCCGAGAGCCGCGATCAGCGAGCCCAGTACCAGGGAGGCGAGGGCGGCGATAAGGAGACGCCGACGCCCGAAGAGATCGGCGAGCCTGCCGATGATGGGGCTACCGACCGTCGAGGTCAGGAGCGTGATCGTCACGATCCAGGTGGCGTCGTTCGCCGAGATTCCGAGAACGCCGGGAATCTCGGGCAAGGTCGGCAGAATCAGCGTGAACTGCAGAGACGACAGCATGCCGGCGAGAGCGAGTACCGGAACGAGAGCTCGTTCCGTGCGCCACCGTCGCATACCCGCCTCCTTCTCGAAGCCTAGCAAACAAGCGTTTCCTTGGTTTTGGAATGGCCTTGCGCGCTCCGGCGAACTAGATTCGATGCATGGCAGTTGCGGGCTCGACCTCAGTACACCCTGCGAGCCAGGCCCAGCAAGTCGCCTGGGACTCCGGTGTCGCGGCGAATCCCGAACAGGTTGCTGAGGGCGTTTGGGCGATAGCCTCGCCGATCCCCCAGGGATCGCTCCCCGCCACGCTGACCTACGTTCTCGTCTCCGGAGACGGGTCCGTGCACCTCATCGATCCGGGGTGGGGTGGGGAGGCCGCCATGGGCGAGCTCGAGCGCTCACTGGGAGTCATCGGTTATTCGCTCGATGCCGTCGAGACGGTCATCGCGACGCACTTCCACCCCGATCACCTGGGGCTGTGCGCTGCGGTGCGCGAGCAGGTGGGCGCCCGAATCATCCTCTCGAGCACCGAACGGGCCGTTCTCGCACAGGAGACTGCACCATCCCGAGCAGACGAGCTCGATGTTCCGGCTCAGTTGACGCGATGGGGTGTACCCAGCGATCGCCAGGACGAGTTGTTGGCCTCGTTCGGGCGGTCGGCGGAGGTCGATGACCTTGAGCCCGACCTCACGATGCAGCACGGTGAGCGCCTCCCGATTGCCGAGCACGACCTCGAGATCATCGAGACCCCCGGGCACACCGGGGGACACGTCTGCCTGGTCGACCATCGCCGCCACCTGGTCTATTCCGGAGACCACGTACTGCCCCGTATCTTCGCGGGAATCGGGCTGGGCACTCTGCCCGACACCGACCCCCTCCACGACTACTTCACGTCGCTCGACCGTCTCGCGCCGATGGATGACTATCAGGTGCTGCCCGGGCACGAGTTTCGCTTCATCGGGCTCGAGGGTCGCCGTGAGGAGATCGTGAACCACCACCTGCGTCGCACTCGCGAAGTGGCGGCGCTCGTGCCGACACTGGGCGACGCTCCCGTCTGGGAATACGCACGTCGTCTGACCTGGACGGCGGGATGGGACGGCATGCACGACTTCTGGCTACACTCCGCCCTCCGGCAGACCGAACTGCACAAGGAGTTCGTCGAGACCGGCCGCGCGGAGCGTTGGCTGTCGGTCGCCGCTAGTCGCGACGGATGACGCGGCGCCGCATGCGCCAGCCGTCCACCGTCTTCGTGAACTCGTCGTCGTACCGGCCCATCGTGACAAGTTCTGGCGTGGCGTCGGTCGAACGGTAGTAGCGAAAGTAGCTCGTCGCCCGCGCGGTGTCGCCGTCGACCCGAATGTCGATGCTCGAGATGTCGTGCATCGTGTGGCTGCCGGGGCCCTGCATTCCGCTCGCGCGTCGCTCATGCACCCCGGCAGCGAGCTCGTCGTAGCCGCGGCGAACCTGCGGCGCAAGGTCGAGGCCGCGGCCGTTCTTCAGCTCCCAACTGGCGTCTGCGGTGAAGCAAGCCAGGTACTCGGCGACCTCTCCGTCGTCGGCCAAGTGGGCAATGCGCGCGAGCAGGCTCGTGATGGCCAGGCGCGCAGTCAGGTCGTGCAGCTCGGTGCTCATGCGGGGGCGCCCTCTCGGTGGGCGGCGAGCCAGCCGTTGAGGTGCCGCCGAAAATCGTCGGGAATACGAACCGGGCGCTGGCTGAGATCAACGGTCACCGCAGTGTTGGATGCGGTGGCCACCAGAACGTCATCGCTCAGGCGACGCATCTCGAAGTCGAAGCGGAACGAACTGGTGCCGATCTCACCCAAGCGCAGGTCGATTCTGATCTCATCGAACAGGCGCGCGGCGGCGAGGTAGTCGCAGCGCGTCGCGCGCGAGACCGTCCACCAGCCGAAGCGTTCGGCCAGAGTGTCCTGACGAAAGCCCTGCATAAAGAGAAACTCGCTCTGCAGGCCTTCCATTTTCGGAAACCACGAACCGTAGTACAGGATGCCCGCGGGGTCGGTGTCGGCGTAGCTCAAGCGGATGGTGTGACTGTGCAGCACCGAAGCGGCCGTGCTCACTGCGTGACCGTCCAACCCCCGTCAACCGGCAGAAAGACACCGTTGATGTACCCGGCGAGGGGAGAGAACAGGAAGAGCGTCGCCCACGCGATGTCGTCGGCCGTCGCCATGCGCTTGAGGGGGATTCGCTCGAGCACGCGATTGCCGATCTCACTTGCCTTGAACGAGGCGAGCCGGGGGGTGTCTGTCATACCCGGTGCCACGCCATTGCTGCGAAACTCGTGGGCGCGGTGCGCTGCCAGGTGTCGCACGTAGCCCATGAGGCCCGCCTTTGCCGTGGAGTACCAGTCGACATCGGTGCCGACGAGGTTGCCCGCAACCGAGGTGGTGACAACCATGGCTGCGCCTTCGGGCAGGCCACTCGCGGCCCAGGTGTCGGTCATCCGGCGCACACTGCCCAGGGAGATGTGGATGGCCCGGTCGAACTCGAGTGGGTGTGCTGAGGCGGGTCCGGCGTTGTTGTGCAGATAGCGAACGGGACCGAGAGCCTCGACCGCATCGCGCAAGCCGGTGGTCACGATCTCGGGATCCGACACGTCGCCGACCCATGCGCGCGCGGTTCCTCCCGCGGCAGTGATGAGGTCGACCGTCTCGTGCACTCCCCCGGGGGCAATGTCCCAGGCGCTCACGCGCAGTCCCTGTTCGGCCGCGCGCAAGGCCGTGGCTCGGCCGATGCCGCTTCCCGCCCCTGTGATCAAAATCGTGTCGTCGGCCGTGAAGCCGAGTTGTGCATCGCCCATGACGCTCCTCCACTACCAAGCATTTGCTTGCTAACTGATCGTAGCCGGGAACGCTCGACAGTCCTAGCCTCAGTGCTCGCTGAGCACGAAACCGGCGTAACCCGCGCCCGCAACGTCGTCGCACCGCTCGATGTAGGGGCGGAAGCCGCCGATGTAGGGCAAGAAACCGCGCGCCTTCCCCTCGACGTTCGCGCCCGTGTACCAGGAACGGGTTGATCCGAAGAAGGATCGACTCGCGAGCTCTCGACCGTGCTCAGTCCACTCGAGCGCGGCGTCCCATCGAGCCTCGGCAGAGGTGAACCCCGTCTGTGCGCAGTGATCGATGAGGCGCAGGGCGAAGTCTCCCTGCTGTTCTGAGCACAGCGCCATGTTCGACAGCACACTGGGAGAACCGGGTCCGTTGAGTGACAGCAGATTCGGAAAGCCGGGAATGCCGATGCCCAGCAGCGTCGTGGGGCCGCCTTTCCACTCATCTCGAAGCAGGCGGCCGTCACGACCTCGAATGTCAGCCTCGGTCAAGGCGCCTGTCATCGCATCGAACCCCGTGGCGTAGACGATCACGTCGTGTTCACGAAACGTCGAGCTCGTGGTGATGCCCCTCTCTGACACCGCTGTGATGGGCTCACGCTGGAGGTTCACGAGATGCACGTGCTCCTGATTGAAGGTCTGGTAATAGCCAGAGTCGGTGCAGATGCGCTTCGTGCCCAGGGGGTGGTCGTGGGGGGTCAGGTCGGCGAGGGTGTGCGGATCGTCCACCAGTGTCGCGAGCTGACGTTCGAAGAACTCCGTCGCCGCTGCGTTAATCTCCGCATCGCCGGTGAGGCCCTGAAAGGCCTTGGCGAAGAGAACCCCGCCCCGAGTCCAGAACTCTTCGAAGACCGCTTCGCGCTCGTCGGGAGACGCCTCGTGGAAGGGCACGGGGTGGCTGGTCCACGGAGAGCCCGCCAAGCTGTTCCACGATGCGCGACGGCGTTCGGGATAGTCGGCGAGCGCAGCCAGCCACTCGTCGTCGTCAATATTGCGATTGAAGGCGGGCACGCTGTAATTGGCCGTGCGCTGATACACGACAACCTCGGAGCCTGCTGCCGCCAGGTGGGGCAGAGCCTGAATGCCCGACGACCCGGTGCCGATCAGCGCGATGCGCTTGCCGCGGAGGTCGGGATGCTCGATCGGCCAGGCCGCCGTCTGGTAAACCTCGCCCCGGAAGGTGTCACGACCCGGAAGGTCGGGCAGGATCGGCGCCGACAGGCTGCCGGTGGCCATGACGAGCCATCGACTCTCGACGACCGAGCCAGCGTCGGTGCGCACAGTCCAGGTGTGCGTCGTCTCGCTCCAGTCGGCGCTGAGCATCCGTTCACCGAATCGATAGTGCTGACGAACGTCGTAACGGTCTGCGACATGCTCCAGATAGCGCAAGATCTCGGGTTGCGTCGCGTAGCGCTCGCTCCACCGCCACTCTCGCTGAAGGTCGTCGTCGAACGAGTAGGAGTAGTCAAGACTCTCGACATCGCAGCGCGCGCCCGGGTAGCGATTCCAGTACCAGGTGCCGCCAACGTCGCTCGCGGCATCGATTCCCACGGTGGTGAGCCCACGGCGCTGGGCGTGAAGGGTGGTGTAGATGCCAGCGAAGCCGGCGCCAATGATCACCAAATCGACGGGGGCAGTGCTCATCAGGGGGTCTCCTCTGCAGTGGCGGACAGCGCATCGGCGAGGTCGGACCACAACAGGTGTGCGGCTGACTCGCTCGGGGCGTAGTTCGGAATCGTGGCGAAGCCGTGGAACTGATCCGGGTAGTGACGATGGGTGGTGTGCACGCCAGCGCGACTGAGCAGCTGTGCGTAGTCGCGTCCCTCGTCGCAGAGTGGATCGCGCCCCGCTGTCACGACAATGGCTGGCGGTAGCCCGTCATGACGCTCGGCGAGGCTCGGGTTCACGTCAGCGGTGATCGCCGAGCGAGGCTCATCGCCGAGGTAGACCTCCCAGTAGTACGACAGGAGGCGGCCGGTGACAAACGTGCCCGTGGCGAGTGCCCGGTGGGACTCGCTCGACATCGTCGGATCGAGAAAGGGATAGAGCAAAACCTGTGCGCGGACCGGAGAGTGACCTCGGTCGCGAAGACGGAGGCTGGCGATCGCCGCGAGGGTGGCGCCGGCACTGTCGCCAGCGAGAACCACCTCGGTGCCCAACCCTTCACGCAGTACCCAGTCGACGGCGGCCAGCACATCGTCGACACCCGCGGGCGCTCGGTGCTCGGGTGCGAGGCGATAACCAACGGAGACGACGATGGTGCCGGTGCCGCGCGACCAGCGCCGGCAGAAGCCATCGTGGCTGGCGATCGAACCGTGCAGAAAACCGCCGCCGTGGGCAAAGACGGTTACTGGCGCTCCGGCCCGAGGGGAGTGCGGCACATACACCCGCACCGGCACGCCGTGGTCGTCGATTCGGTGATCGGTCGCTCCGGCCACGTCATCCAGATTGTCGGGAGTCCTCACGCGAGCGTCGGCGGTCGCACGCGCCTCCAGCGGCGGCAGCGCAGCGAGGTCGGGAAAGTTCTCGTTGAGCAGCTCGATCATGCGCTGGGTCTGCGACATGGGATCTCCTTCGATCGGTATGCCAGGTGAGCATAATACTATTAGGCATAGTTACCGGAAGATGTCGAGGGGAACGCACGTGACTGAGAGCAGCCCAGCGCGCGACGACGAGCTTCCTCCCACCGCCTGGGCCGTGCTCGGGGTGTTGTCCTTTGGGTCAGAACTCTCGGGCTACGACGTCAAGAGATGGGCCGATCAGAGCCTGGCGTTCTTCTACTGGGCGCCTTCGCAGAGCCAGATCTACGGCGAGCTTCGGCGGCTCGAGAGTCGCGGCCTGGTCGTCTCGCGCGTCGAGCAGACGCACGAGGCGAAGTCGCGGCGGCTCTACGGCATCACCGACGACGGTGTCGCGGCGATGCGGCGGTGGGCCGACGACATCTCACCGGAGGCTGTCGTTCTCAAGCACCCGATCGTCTTGCGAGTGTGGGCGGCTCACATGGGCGATCGGAATCGCCTGGCCGAGATTCTGCGGCAGCACCGTGAGACGGCGCTGACGCGCGCGGACCAGGCTCGCCTTCACGCCGAGCACTCCGCCGACGTTCCCGAATGGCACTTCTCGTCGGTCGCTCTGGAGTGGGCCGATCGCTACTACCGTGACGAAGCCGCGCGCACCGAGTGGTTGATCGAACGGCTGTCTCGCCAGAACGACTACACGCCGTAGCCGCCGTCGACGTCGAGCTTGTGCCCGGTGATGAATCCGGCACGTGACGACGCAAGAAAGGCCACGGCTTCGGCGATGTCATCCGCACTGCCGAAGCGTCGCAGGGGGATGTTGGCCATGGCTACCGCGAGCGCTCTCTCATCGAGGTCGCCTGAACTCATGAGTCGCGCAGACATGCCATCGGTGAGCATCCCGGGCCCGACGCAATTGACGCGGATGCCGAAACGGCCTTCTTCGGCGGCCAAGCCGCGGGCGAGGGCTTCGATGCCGCCCTTGGGCGCGGCGGAGAGTCCGTCGCGGACCGGATATCGAGTGGTCGCTGCCGTGGTGACCGCGACGATTGACCCCGCGCTCGCGCGCAGTGCAGGGAGAGCGGCGTGGGTCACGGCGAAGAATCCGTTGAGGTCGTCGGTGACCTGCTGGGCGAACTGCTGCGGCGAGACTCGAGAAAGGTGCACCATGGGCACGTGTGGACCAGCCGCGTGGACGAGCGTGTGGATGCTTCCCCAGCGTTCGAAAATCTGCGCGATCACTGCCGCCGTAGCATCGGCATCGGCGACATCGAGAGCGTGGGCTTCTGCGGCTTCGCCTAGTTCAGTGAGGAGCTCGTCGGGGCGTGTCCGGCGATAGGTGAGCGCGACGCGAGCGCCTCCGCTCACCAGTCGGCGCGCGATCGCAGACCCGATTCCGCCAGATCCGCCGGTGACGATCGCTACGCCGTCGGTAGGAAATTCCTGGTGCTGCTGAGTCGATTTGGTGTCCCTCATGGCTGAACCATAGCATTCGACCGAACAAACGCATGTTTGGTAGTTGTCACGAACCGCACGCTGTGTTTGACTAAGCAAGCATTTGGTAGTTGTCCGCTCAACGAAGAGAGGGAAGGGCACATGCAACGCATCAGAGTGAAAGCAGCATTCGCAGCCTTGGCCGTATCCGCACTGGCGCTCGCCGGTTGCGCAGGAGGAGACACGACGTCACCCGACGACAACGCCTCCTCCGAGGGTCCGATCAGGGTTGTGGTATTCGGAGGCATCGGCGCGGAGGGCATTCTTGCCAACAACGCCACCACCTCTGTCACGGCGGCACAGGCTTCGGTCGCCGCGGTCAACGAGATGGGGGGAATCCTCGGCCGCGAGGTTGTCATCGACGTCATCGATGACACCGCAGACCCGACCGTCGCGGTGACGCGTCTGCGGGAACTGATGGCGAGCGACGAACGTCCGCACGTCGTCATGAACTCGGGTCCGTCGACGGTGGCGGACGCCATGATCCCCATCCTGACGCAGGAGCGGGTTCTGTCGTTCAACATTGGTCCGACACCGACCTCGGGTGACCCGTCGGTCAGCCCATACAACTTCGACCTGTCGGCCTCTGTGCCCGACTACCTCGGGTCGTTCACGTATGAGCTCGGCGAGCGCGGCTACGAGAACGTCGCTATTCTCCACGGCTCCAGCGCCTACGGTGAGCTGTTCGGCTCGCTGACGCAGGAGACCTTCGCGGAGGCTGGCTTTACGATCAGCGGCGCCCAGGGCTACGACAACGCATCGCTCGACATGACCCCGCAGCTGGAATCGCTGCAGGCCACGAACCCTGACGTGCTCGTGCTCGACGCCTACGGCGCGCCGCTCGGCTACGTTTTGCAGGGCATCGAGCGTCTCGGCTGGGACATCCCGATCATGGGCAACACCTCGGTGTCGGCCACGGGCCTTATCGCTACCGAACCGCCCTCGGGCGTTCTCGGAACCGATCAGGTGCGCAACCTCACCATGCAGGTGTTCAAGAGCACGAAGTTCGACCCGGCAGCGACCGAGGTCAACGAGGCTGTTGAGCGCATGGCGGCCGCGGGTGACATTCTGTCGTCGCTGATTCTGGCCTACAACTACGATGGCATGCTGCTGGTCAAGGCTGCCGCCGAGTCGGCGGGCTCGATCGACGATGTCGATGCGCTTGCCGCAGCTCTGCTCGACGAAGAGGTACAGCAGGCCGCGAACACGCAGATGATCTCGTGGTACCGCTTTACCGCTGACTCGCACACCCCGCATGTTGCACCCGAGGACTTCTTGTTCATCGGGCCGGGGCCGCTGGTCAACGGTCAGTACCAGTAGTCATCAGAGAATCATGAGAGCGGGGGTCTGGCGCGCTACGCCGGCGTCGGGCCCCCGCTCACCCCTACTCACTCAGTCTGGAAGGACGACAGGTCCATGACGATCATCATGTCCGGACTCGCCATCGGAGCCGTCTACGCGCTCGTGGCGATCGGATACAACATCGTCTTCCTCTCGCAGAAGACGTTCAACTTCGCGCAAGCCGCGCTCATGATGCTCGGCGCGTTCGTCGCCTACATGGGCATCGCCGTCCTCGGACTTCCCTGGTGGCTCGTCGCCATCGTCGCTGCCATCGTCATCGGCGGTGTCGCAGCATTGGAGGAGGTCGTCGCCATTCGCCCGGTGAAGGACCACCACAACCTGCTGGTCACCACGCTCGGTGCCTCCATCATCATGGAGGGCGTCGCTCAGCTCATCTGGGGTGGTGAACCGCGTCGCGTTCCGTTCTTCCTCGGCGACGGGGTGATCGACCTTGCGGGCGGCCGGGTGTATCCGGTTGAGATCGCACTCGTGATCGTCGTCGTACTCTTGGTCGTCGCCCTCACCCAGTACTCGAAGCGGTCGATGACCGGTATCGCACTGCTGGGCATGAGCGAAGACCGCGAGGCGGCAATGCTGCGCGGCGTCAACGTGCGTCGCTTCGCCTTCTGGGCCTTCGTCTTCACGGGCGTGCTGGCCGGTCTGCTGGGTGTTCTTGTCGGCCCCAAGACCTACGCTGTCGCCACGCTCGGTGCGGCTCTCGCCATCAAGGGCTTTGTGGTGCTCGCGATCGGAGGCTTTGGCTCGATGTGGGGCACCCTCGTCGGTGGCCTCATCGTTGGGCTCACCGAAGCCCTGGCCGCGAGGTACATCGGCGGAGACTTCGCGAACCTCTCGGTCTTCTTCATCCTCATTGTGATCCTCATGCTCAAGCCGACGGGCCTCTTCACCCGTCGAACAGAACGGGCGGTGTAACCTCATGGCTTCGTTGTGGTTGAAGCTCCGCGCCATCCCCGGCTGGGTGTGGCCCCTGCTCTTCGCCGTGATCCTCATCCTGTTGCCGTTCATCGGGGCCCCGTATCCGATGATCCGCCAGGTCGAGCTCACGATCATGCTTGCCCTCATCGTCTCCGGGTTGAACCTGTCGCTCGGCTACGCGGGTGAACTGGCCATGGGCCAGGTCGCGATGTACGCGGCCGGTGCCTACGCCGCGGGCCTGGTGAGCAAGGCCGGCAACACCGATCTGCTCTTCCAGCTGCTCGTGGGCGCGGCCGCCGCGCTCGTCGTGGGCCTCATTTCGGGGATTCCCGGGCTGCGCTTGGGCGGATGGTCGTTGGCGATGACCTCGTTCTTCCTCATCCTGCTTGTGCCCGATGTCTTGTCACTCTTCAAGTCGGAGACGGGCGGGCGCAACGGGCTCTCGGGAATCCGCCCTGCGACGCTGTTCGGCGAGATGATCGACAGCCGCACCTACTACGTGATCATCATCGTGGTCGGCATCCTGTGGTTCGCCGCCATGCGCAACATGATCGTTTCGCGCCACGGCATCGCACTGAGGGTGCTGAAGCAGAGCCCCGTTCTGGCCTCGTCGATGGGCATCTCGGTGTTCCGCACGAAGCTGTCGGCCTATGCCATGGGCGCGATTCCGGCCGGCCTCGCTGGCGTGCTGTTCGCGAACCTCGACCTGTTCTTGTCCCCGGAGGCCTTCGCGTTCTCCTTCGCGATGACGGTGCTCGCGGCGTCAATCTTCGGCGGGTCCGCGAGCGTCTATGGCGCGATCGTGGGCGCGTTCGTGCTGCAATTCGGCATGAACCAGTCGACGAACTTCCAGGAATACGGCCTCATCATCACCGGTACCTTCCTGCTCATCGGCGGCGTCGCCTTCACCGGCGGAATCTCTGCCCTCGCTCGGCTGCTCGTTCGTCGGGCCGACGCCGCGGCGAGAGCGAAGACCGGCTATGTCGAGGCGCCGGCGTCGGAAGCCATCGTCGAACGGCGCGAGGGTGCCTTGTTGCGCACCGACAACGTGTCGAAGGCGTTCGGCGGAAACCAGGCGCTGAGCGATGTCTCGGTCGAGGCGAAGCCCGGGGCGGTCACCGCGATCATCGGGCCGAACGGCTCGGGCAAGACCACCCTGCTGAACATGATTTCGGGCTTCTACCGCACCGACCAGGGAACCATCACGATCGATGGCCAGGCGGTTCACGGGCTCTCGTCTTTCCGTGTCGCGCGCTCCGGTGTCTCCCGCACCTTCCAGACCCCGAATGTGCCGGAGAAGCTGACGGTGCTCGAGGCCGTGGAGGCCGGACGGTATGCACGCGATCGCTCGTCAATTCTCGCCGCCGTTCTTCGTCTGCCGAGCTACTGGCGGGTGACCCGCGATGACCGGATCGAGGCTGAACGAGCGCTCGCGCTCGTGGGCCTGAGCGAGCAGCGTCACGCCATGGCAGACTCGCTGCCGCTCGGCAACCGACGTCTGCTGGAGGTAGCGCGCAGCCTCGTTGGCTCGCCGAAGGTTCTGCTGCTCGACGAGGTCGCATCGGGTCTCGATGAAGACGAAATCGAAGTACTCGCGAGCTTGATCCTGCGACTCCGCGACTCCGGCATGACAGTGGTGCTCGTCGAGCACAACTTCCGTCTCGTGCTCCGTCTTGCCGACGTGATCTACGTGCTCGCCCAGGGCAAGGTCATGGCGCAGGGCACCCCCGACGAAATTGAGAACAACCCGCGCGTCATGGAGGAGTACCTCGGTGTGACTCCAGAAGACGAGGCGAACCAGACCGGAGGCCACCATGAGTGACGAGGTGTTGTTGCAGGTCGAGAACCTGCAGACCGGCTACGGCGATTTGCAGGTCGTGCGCGATGTCTCTGTGACGGTGCGTGCGGGTGAGATCACGGTTTTGCTCGGGCGCAATGGAGCAGGAAAGACGACCACTTTGCGCGCGATCACCGGTCTCAACCGGGTGACCGCGGGAGAGGTTCGTTACCTCGGCGAGACGATCACCTCGGTGCCGTCGCACGCTCGGGTCTCCCGCGGCATGTCGTACGTGCAGGAGGGCAAGCGCATCTTCCGTGAGCTCACGATCGAACAGAACCTTCTCTTGGGAGGTTTCTCGACCGGCGAGCGCAAGAAGAAGTTGCAGCAGCACGTCGCCGAGATCTATGACCTCTTCGCCATTCTGGGGGAGAAGCGCCACCTGCCGGCATCGAGTATGTCGGGTGGGCAGCAGCAGATGCTTGCCATCGGTCAGGCTCTGATGGCTCGCCCCAAGCTGCTCATTCTCGACGAGCCCAGCCAGGGTCTGGCGCCCGTGGTCGTCAAGGAGGTGCTCGAGCGCATTCACGCCCTCAAGGCCACCGGCATCGGAATCCTGCTCGTCGAACAAGACGTGCAAGATTCTGTGGCGATCGCCGACGAGGTGTCGGTGGTCGAGATGGGCCGTACCGTGTTGACGGGACCGGCGGAAGAGATCACCTTCGGGCAGATTCAGGCCGCCTACTTCGGTACCGCGGCCTGAGCCGATTCACGCCTCGTTGGGCAGGTTGGTCCAGCCGCGGCTCTTGGCGCGGCCGTACCAGCCGGAAGCGGCCAGCGTGCCGCCATCCACGGGGATGGTGTGTCCGGTGACGAACCGCGCCGCGTCGGAAGCCAGGAAGGCGATCACCTCGGCGTAGTCGTCTGGGTGCCCGAAGCGTCCGAGCGGAACCCACGATCGAACCAGGTCTGGGTCCCGGCCGTCGAGCATGAGGGCGGCAGGAGTCTGCGGCGTGTCTGCCAAGTCGGGTGCGATCGCATTGACTCGAATACCGCTCGGACCCAGCTCGACGGCGAGACTCTTGGTGAACGCTGACACCGCAGCCTTGTAGCCCGAGTAGACCGCGTTGCCGGGTATTCCCCGGTAGGCCTCGACGGTGGAAACGTTGATGATGGTTCCGGATGCTCGCTCGATCATTCCCGGAATCACCAGGTGCGAGACCGTGAGCACGTGCCAGAAGTTGAGCTCGTGCAGTCGGCGCCATTGGGCGGGGTCGCTCTTGTGGAAGACGGCGCGAGCTGGCCGGAAGTCACCCACATTGTTCACCAGCACGTCGACGCGGCCGTTGGAGACGTTGTGGATCACCGCGCCGAGCTGCGCGAGAGTGGCGTCATCGGTGATGTCGCCCACCACCAATTCGCAGCGCGAACCCTGGGCCACGAGATGCTCGCGAAACGGGAGGGCAGCCTCGGCATCGATGTCGACGACGATGAGATCGTAGCCGTCTGCCGCAAGCCGTCTGCTGGTGGCACCACCGATTCCGTGCACTCCACCAGTAACAACTGCCAGGGGTCGCGAGGAAGAAGCCGTCATCGCACAAACCTAGCATTTGGTTGGTAGGGTGGACGAGATTCGCACCGCGGCGTGAGGAGAGACACATGAGCCTGACCATTGATCTGCAGGGCACCGTCGTTCTGATCAGCGGCGGTGGGCGGGGAGTGGGCAAGGGCATCTCGACACGCTTTCTCGATGCCGGCGCCGAGGTGGAGATCTGCGGGCGCACCGCCCCCGAGGTGCCCGTGCAGAGTTCAGGTCGCACCGCGATCTTCCGCGAAGCCGATGTGCGTGACCCCGAGGCCGTCGATCAGTGGATCGCCGACGTGGTGGAACGGCACGGGCGCATCGACACCCTGGTCAACAACGCCGGCGGTGGCCCGTTCTCGCGCTTCGAAGAGGGCTCGCCGCGCTACATGCGCGCGATCACCGAACTGAACTTTCTCTCGGCTGCCTTCCTGAGTCGCGCCGCGTACCCTCTCTTGGCCGCGACGCGCGGATCGGTCGTCAACATCACGTCGATCAGCGCTCGTCGCCCGAGCCCCGGCACGGCGGTCTACGGTGCCGCGAAAGCCGCGCTCGAGAGCCTCACCCAGAGCACCGCTGTCGAGTGGGCCCCGCAGGTGCGGGTGAACGCCGTCAGCTGCGGACTCGTCGCGACGGATGCTGGCCTCGAGCACTACGGAACTCCCGAGCAGTTCGCCCGGGTCTCCGCGACTATCCCGCGCGGCCAGCTGGCATCACCCGAAGAGATCGGCGCCGTCTGCGTGATGCTCGCGTCGCCGATGTCGAGCCACATCACCGGCGCCGTGCTACCGGTCGACGGTGGCGGCGAGTGGCCGGCGTTTCTTGCCCACACCCCTAATGCCGACATCATGCGGCCCAGAGAAAGTGATCCCTCATGACCGAAGCAGTCATCGTCTCCGTCGCCCGCTCGCCGATCGGTCGCGCCCACAAGGGCTCCCTGAAAGACATGCGCGCTGACGACCTCGTCGTCCAGATGATCCGCGCCGCCCTCGATCAGGTTCCGGAACTGGACCCTCAGACGATCGAAGACATCATGATCGGCTGCGCGCAGCCAGCGGGCGAGCAGGGCTACAACATCGGCCGGATGGCGAGCCTACAACTCGGCCTTGATGGCGTTCCGGGAACGACGGTGCACCGCTACTGCTCATCGTCGCTGCAGACCACACGGATGGCACTGCACGCGATCCGTGCCGGCGAAGGAGACGTCTTCGTCTCGGCCGGAGTGGAAACCGTCTCCCGTTTCGGAGCGGGAAAGTCCGACGGCATGCCCGACACCAAGAACCCGGCCTATGCCGACGCGATGGCGCGCACGCAGGCCCTGGCGGCCGACCCCGAGGCGGTGTGGAGTGATCCGCGCGACCGCGGAGAGCATCCCGACATCTACATCCAGATGGGCGACACTGCCGAGAACGTTGCGCAGTTGCGCGGGGTGTCGCGCCAGGCGCAGGACGAGTGGGCCGTGCGCAGTCAGAACAGCGCCGAGGCCGCTGGCGCGCGCGGGTTCTGGCAGAAAGACATCACCCCGGTCACCTTGCCCGACGGCTCCGTGGTGTCGACCGACGACGGGCCCCGCGCAGGAGTCACCCTCGACGGGATCTCGGGGCTGCAGCCCGTCTTCCGTCCGCACGGCACCGTCACGGCGGCGAACTGCTGCCCCCTCAACGATGGTGCCGCGGCACTGGTCGTGATGAGCGACGTGCGCGCGAAAGAACTCGGCATCACCCCGCTCGCCCGCGTCGTCTCCACCGGAGTCTCTGCCATCAGCCCCGAAATCATGGGCTTGGGGCCCGTGGATGCGGTGCGGCGAGCCCTCGACAACGCTCGCATGTCGATTTCGGACATCGACATTCTTGAACTCAACGAGGCCTTCGCGGCGCAGGCGTTGCCGAGTATCGACGACATCGGCATCGATCCCGAGCGGGTCAACGTGAACGGCGGAGCCATCGCGCTCGGCCACCCCTTCGGCATGACCGGGGCTCGCATGGCGACCACCGCGATCCACGCTCTGCAAGAGCGCGATGAGCAGTTTGCGATCGAGACCATGTGTGTCGCGGGCGGCCAAGGCATGGCGCTTCTGCTCGAGCGGATGAGCTAGACCTCATGAGCGGGGTGCTCGAGGGCACCGCTGTCATCGTGACAGGGGCCGCACACGGACTCGGTCGGGCGTATGCACTCGCCGCGGCTGAAGCGGGGGCAGGCGTCATCGTGGGCGACCTTCGTGCAGAAGGCGTGCACGAGACGGTCGATCTCATCAGCACGGCCGGCGGTACGGCGGTCGGGGTGGTGGGTGATGTGGTGCAGCCGGAGACAGCGCAGTCTTTCGTCGACACCTGTCTCGCCACGTTCGGCCGGCTCGATGGTCTGGTCAACAACGCCGGTGTGATCTTTCCGGGCTCCTCGCTCGACCTGTCGGCGCGAGATGTGCGACTGCTGGTCGACGTGAATGTGACCGGCAGCATCCTGTGTGGGGTGGCCGCGGCACGCGCCATGCGAGACGCGGGCACACCCGGCTCTATTGTCAACGTGAGTTCTGGCGCGTTGCAGGGCCTGGACGATCTGGCACTGTACGGGGCGACCAAGGGGGCGACGGCGTCACTCACGTACGGCTGGGCGCTGGAGTGGGAGAGGTACGGGATTCGCTGCAACGCCATCGCCCCGCTAGCCCACACCGCGATGTCTGATCAGATGAACATTCCCGACGAGCACAAAGGGCCAGACCCGGCCCTGATCGCTCCGGCTCTCCTGCACTTGCTGAGTGCCCGATCGGCGCCACTCACGGGGCAGATCCTCCGGTTCGACGGCAAGCGTTTGGGCCTCGTCACACCGTCACATCTGACCATCGTGACGGAGCGCCCCACCTGGAGTCCCGAAGATGTCGCGGAGGCACTCGCCGGTGTTCTCGCACCCGGCGTCGCGCCCGTCGGGCTCATGAACTCACCGCGCCCGCAGTGGGTGGTTTCGGACTGACGGGCCCTCGCTCAGACGAGCGGCCTCACAAAGGTGTGGATGTCGCTGGCAAGTTCGTGCGGAATCTCGTAGGCCGAAAAGTGGCCTCCCCGGGGCAAGTGCGACCAATGCACGAGGTTCACATGCTGCTGGGCCTCAGCCCGCGGCATGTACAGCACATCGCGCGGGGTGATGCCGAACCCGACGGGGGTGGGAGACGGCCCGGAGCGTGGCAGGGGCGGCGGGATGCGCTCGCCGAAGTTGTCGCGGTAGAACCGCATAGAGGTGCCGATCGTCTGGGTGAACCAATAGATCGATGCGGTCGTGCAAAGAAAGTCGCGGTCGGCCGCGACGTCGTCGAGGGTGTCGGGATCACGCCAGTTGCGGCGTCTCTCCCAGATCCACGCAGCGAGGCCCGCGGGCGAGTCGTTCAGTGCGTAGGCGAGTGTCTGAGGGTCGCGTCGGTGCACCTCAAGGTGGCTGGTGACGGTCGGTCGCGCTGCGGCCATCTGCTCGAACATCCAGCGCTCATCTGGTGCGAAGCGGTCGGCGCCGTCGAGCGAAGGGGTCACCCCGGGAATCGTCTGCAGGGTGGAGTAGGCGCCGATGACGTGCTCTGGGTAGAGCTGGGCGAGCTCGCCGGTGACTTTCCCTCCCCAGTCGCCTCCGACAGCCGCATAGCGGTCATACCCCAGCACGTCGTGCATGAGGGTGTTCCAGAGCTCGGCGACGTCACGGCAACCCATCGGCCGGCGAAGGGGGCTCGAGAAGCCGAACCCCGGCAGGGAGGGCACAACCACATCGAACGCGATCTCACTGGAGATGCCGTGGGCGGCGGGATCGGTCAGTGGACCGATGACCTGGTTCCAATCCCAGAAGGTCCAGGGCCAGCCGTGACTGAGGATGACCGGGACGGTTCGTTTACCCTCTCCGCGCACCCACTGGAAATGGATCGGAACGTCGTCGAGAGTGACACGGAATTGGGGGACAGCGTTGATGCGCTCTTCCTGGGCGCGCCAGTCGAAGTCGCCGGACCAGTAGTCGAGCATGTCGGCCACCCACGCGCGCGCCAGCCCGTAGGAACCATCGTCGTTCGCGAAGTCATCGGGCACGCGCGCTTGTCGAAGACGCCGGCGCAACTCGTCGAGATCATCGTCAGAAACCGCCAGGGTGAAGGCCTCGAGGTCAAGGGTCATCTCACGCACTCTCTCGGGAGGAGCCCAGCGGCTTCAGTCTCGGCGCTGAGCCTTGCGGCCACAAGACTTTCACCATAGCCTCAATAGCAAGCAAGCGCTCGTTAGGAGAGGCCGCATGGCAAAGACGCCAGCCGTAGATGTTCAGTCGCAGGACTACCTCGAGAACCCCAACGCCGCACTGGGGTGCCCGCACGCGCGCCTCGCGCATCAGGAGGGAATCTCGGGCACCGAGTACTTCCGCTACGAGACGGTGCGTTCACTGTTCCGTGACGACCGGGTGCGGCCCAAGACTGCCGATGTGTACCGCCAGATGGGGGTGCAGGAGGGAAGCCCGATTCTCGAGTTCCTCGAGAACGGCAACTTCAACATGATGTCGCAGGAGGGGCACGATCGCATTCGGCCCCTCGTGCTCAAGGGCTTCCGCCCGGTCCGCATCAAGGACGCGGAGCCGCTGATTCAGTCCATCGCCACTGACCTCGTCGACGGCATCCTCGAGCGCGGAACCACGGCCAATCTCGTCCACGACTACTCGCATCACGTCTCGGTGCGCACCATCTCCAACTTTGTCGGGGTGCCTCCGGAAGACGTGCATCGCTTCGAAGACGCCACGGTCGAGTTGATCCTGCTCGGGGCGATACCCTTCGAGCCGGGCATCCCCCGCTTGGAGCAAGCCCTTCGTCAGATCTTCGACTATGTGAACTCGCTCGTCGATCAGCGTCGTGCGGCGCCCGCGGACGATTTCATCAGCGACCTCATCGCCATTCAGGCTGAGGGTGGCAAGCTCAGCCAGACCGAGCTTGTCTGGTCGATCGTCTTCTTGCTTCTCGCCGGGCACGACACCACCCGTGCGCAGATCGCGTCTACGGCGCGGATGCTGCTCGACGCGGGACTGTGGGAGGCGGCCAGCACCGACCCCACCGTCGTGCCACGTGCGGTGAAAGAGGCATTGCGGCTCTACCCCGCCGCCCATCGCTTTCCGCGCATCGTGATCGACGAACTGGACATCGAAGGTATGCACTTCGAGCCCGGCGGACGCATCGCGATGAACCTCACCGGCGCCGCCCGCGACCCCGAGGTGTTCGAGAACCCTGACCAGGTTGACCTCGACCGTCCCGCACCCGGCTGGGACCTCGGGTTCGGCTTCGGCGGCCATCACTGCATCGGGTGGGCACTCGCCACAGCCGAGATCACCATTGGCGTGCAGACCCTCGTCGACCGTCTGACCGATGTCGAACTGGCTGAGAAGGTGATTTACAAGGTGGGTGGAACCATCGGCGGGCCGGAGTACGTGAACGTGACGTTCCGCGCTCGAGAGGGCGCCTCCTGATGGTCGACCTCTCGTCGGCCCGCAAGATCACTATCGCTTTCCCCGACCACGAGCTCGAGGCTCTGCGGGAGCGGCTGCGTCTGACGCGCTGGCCTGAGCTTGCCGGAGCCGACTCTGACCGGTATGGCATCGAGGTGTCGTATGTCAAAGAGTTGGTTGACTACTGGCTTACGCAGTACGACTGGCGCGCGGCAGAGGCCCGGTTCAACGCCTACGATCACTACCTCGCCGAGGTCGATGGAGAGACCATCCACTTCCTGCACCGGCCCTCACCCCGGGCCGATGCGATCCCCGTCATCTTGACGCATGGCTGGCCGTGGACGTTCTGGCACTGGAGCCGGGTCATTGAGCAACTGGCAGACCCTGCTGCGCATGGGGCCCCGGATGCTCCGGCCTTCGAGTTGATTGTTCCGTCGTACCCGGGCTTCGCGCTGTCGTCACCGTCGACGCGCGACGACTTGAACTTCTGGAAGATCGCCGACCTGTGGCACGAGCTCATGACCGGTGTGCTCTGCTGTGAGCGCTACGGGGCTGGAGGGGGAGACTTCGGAGCGCTGGTCACCGCCCAACTGGGCCACAAGTTCGGTGACTCCGTGATCGGCCTGCACGTGAGCACTCCCACCCCGCTCGACATCTTCCAGGGCGAGCGGTGGTGGGACATCACCGAGGGGCGGGTCTCGCCGCCGGACGCCACGCAGGTCGAGCGCGATGGCCTGCAGGCCTACATGAAGAAGTTCGTCGCCCACATCGCCGTGCACATGCTTGATTCGCAGACGCTCACCCTGGGGCTCGCCGACTCGCCGGTCGGCCTGCTCGCGTGGCTCGTGCGGCGATACCAGCTCTGGGTGGATCACCGAGGTGACCTCGAGTCGGTGTTCTCGAAAGACGATCTGCTCAGCGTGGTGACGATGTTCTGGCTGACGAACACGATCGGTTCGAGCATCCGCACGTACGCGAACTCGGCACTGTACCCCTGGGCGCCCGAGCACGACCGCGTGCCGCAGATCGAGCCTCCGACCGGCATCACCTTCTTGGGGTTCGAGAACCCGCCCGGGGTGACCGCGGAGCAGCGAGCCCAGGCCTACCTCTCGGCCTCCGCGTCGCGAAGCCCGAGCGACCGCAGTGCGCGCTGGTACAACCTCGTGAACGTCAAGGGTCACGAGCGCGGTGGCCACTTCGCAGCGTGGGAAAACCCCGAAGCCTGGATCACAGACATGCGCGAAACGTTCCGTCTCGTGACAAAGGAGAACTGACGGATGCTGAGCATCACCTTCACTACCCCCGAGGGCGACGTGCTCGTCGAGACGACGATGACCGACAGCGACACGGTCATGGAGGTCGCCGTGCGCGAGGGCGTGCCCGGGATCGTCGCAGAATGCGGCGGCAGCATGTCGTGCGCAACGTGCCATGTGTACCTCGAGCCTCAGGCAAACGAGGCGTTCGAGCCAAAGGAGGACATGGAGCGCGACCTGATCGATGGCCTGGAGAACTGCAGCGCGCTGAGCCGACTGTCGTGCCAGCTGTACCCCGCACAGTCGGAGGGTGAGGTCGTGGTCACGGTGCCGGACTCGGCATGAGGGGCACGACCCCACCAGAGCACGCGGGAACCATCATCATCGGTGGGGGGCAAGCGGGGTCACAGACTGCCGTGAGTCTGCGTGAGGCCGGGTACACCGACCGCATCGTGCTGATCGCCGCAGAGCCGTACCTGCCGTATCAGCGCCCCCCGCTCTCGAAAGCCTTTCTTGCGGGGGATGCGCAGCCTGCGACTCTCGCCCTGCGCGGTGAGCCGGCGTATGCCCGCCACGACATCGAAGTCATGGTGGGCGATGCGGTGACGGCGATCGATGCCGCACGCGCGCTGGTGCAGCGGGCGAGCGGTGCGGAGCTCAGCTGGGATCACCTCGTTCTCGCTGTTGGCGGACGCCCCTCCGAATTGGATGTTCCGATCATCGACGGCGCGACGGGCGATCTCGTCACCTCCACGAGCAGTCTCGAGGGCGTGCATCTTCTGCGCACCGCAGACGACGCGCTCGCTCTTCGGGCGGCCGCGTCGAAGGTCAGCCGGCTCGTCGCCATCGGCGGCAGTTTCATCGGCCTGGAAGTCGCGGCATCGCTCTCATCGCGGGGAGTCGCTGCGACGGTTCTCGTGCGGGGAGACCGACTGATGTCACGGGTGGTGCACCCGTACGTCGCCGATATCTTTCGTCGCGCACATCTCGCGCGCGGTGTGTCTCTCGAGTTCGGAGCGCAGGTCACTGCGCTCGTCGCGGACGGTCGGCGGGTTGCCGCAGTCCAGCTCTCCGATGGGCGACGCGTCGAGGCGGACTGCGTTGTGGTCGGCATCGGGCTGACCGCTGACACGGCATTGGCCGAACAGATTGGACTGGTGATCGACCGGGGCATTCTCGTCGATGACGCGGGGCGAACGAGCCACCCGGCCATCTACGCGGCGGGTGACTGCGCCACGCGCCTTTTGGCCTCGGGCGCCACAGAGCGTACCGAGTCGGTGCACAATGCCGTGCAGCAGGCGAAGGCCGTGGCCGCCGCCATCGTGGAGGCCGCACCGCCGTCGAAGCAGGTCCCGTGGTTCTGGTCAGATCAATTCGATCTGAAGCTGCAGACGGTGGGTGACACCGGTCACGACACCGACACCACGGTGTTCGCCGGGGACACCCCCGAGAAGCTCGTGGTGGAGCACCGCCGCGACGGTGTGCTCGTCGGGGTGACGGCGGTCAGTAGCCCTCGAGAGTTCTTGCAGTACCGGCGAGAGCTCGATCGCTCACACGCCGTGGTGAACGCTCAAGCCTGACCGGCGCCGCTTGGGCACCTGAGGAGTCCTACTCGTCGTTCGCTCGTGCTCGCAACTCGGCCTTGAGGATCTTGCCGGTCGCGTTGCGGGGAAAGTCTTCGACGAAGATGAACTCGCGGGGAACCTTGAAATTGGCAAGGCGTTCGCGGCAGAAGGCTTCGAGGTCGTGCTCAGTCGGAGGCTGCTCGATATCGTGCAGCAGCGCAACGTAGGCGCGACCCACGGCGCCGAGACGAGCATCCTGAACATCGATCACGGCAGATTCATTGACCGCAGGGTGCTGGCGCAGAACGTTCTCGATCTCGGCGGGGTAGACGTTGAAGCCCCCGACGATGAACATATCTTTCAACCGATCAGTGATCTTGACGCAGCCGTGCTCGTCGATGCGCCCGACGTCTCCGGTGTGGAACCAGCCGTCGGCATCGATTACCGCCCGAGTCGCCTCGTCATCTTCGAAGTAGCCGAGCATGACATTGTCGCCGCGCAAGAGGATTTCTCCATCGACGTCGATGCCCACGTCGTGACCCTCTTCGTCGACGGTGCGAATCTCGATGCCCGACACGGCTGGCCCGGTGGTCTGCTGCGCATGCTCCAGTGATTCGCCTGGCCGCGACATCGTGGCGACGATGCACTCGGTCAGGCCGTAGGCCTGGGCGACGCGCTGGAACCCGAGAATGTGCACCATGTCGCGGAACAGCGTGGCCGGAGCCGCCGTCGCGCCGGCGATGGCGAAGCGCAGCGAGGAGAGGTCGTACTCCTTCAGCCTGGGGTGATCGATCAAGGTCGTGAAGATGGTCGGCACCCCGGGGAGCACGGAGATTCGTTCTGACTGGATGAGCTCGAGCACCTGGTCGGGATCGAATGTCTCGACCGGGTAGATGGTCGCGCCCGCCACCAAAGAGGTAATCATGCCGGCCTTGTACCCGAAACCGTGGAAGAAGGGATTGACCACGGCATAGCGATCGTCGGTGCTGAGATCGGCGCCGAGCGCCCATGCCTGAGCGACACCGATCGACTGGCGGTGCGAACTCATGACGCCCTTGGGAAGCCCGGTGGTTCCCGAGGTGTAAAGAATGTCCATCACGTCGTCGGGCGTGACGGCCTCGAGAGCGGTAGCGAGAACGTCATCAGAGATCGACTCGCCACTGCTGAGGAACGTCGACCAGTCGTACACCGCTTTGCCCGCCGGTTCGGCATCCATGCCGACGACCAGTCGCAGCTCGGGGAGCCCCGGTACGCTCGGCCCCTCGCTGCCGAGCTGAGCGGCGGCGTCGAGCACCATCTGCGAGTACGACTTGCCCAAAAAGCCGTCGACGAGCACGAGCACCGAGGTGCCGGAGCGGTCGAGGATGGTCGCCGCCTCGTGGCCGGTGAATCGAGTATTGAGCGGAACGACCGCTGCACCGATTGCCTGAGCACCGAGCATCGCGAGAATGAACCGGAGCCGATTGGGTGCCCACACTGCCACGCGGTCGCCGTGGCGCACGCCTTGAGCGAGATAAGCCTTGGCGACTGCATGCACGGATTGCTCGAGTTCTCGATACGATAGCGACCCGTCGCGAGCAACCACGGCGGGATGATCTCCGAGTGTTGCCTGGTCTGCGAGGAGCCGAGGGATAGTGTCGGCTGTGGAGTGACGCATGCTTGGTGTTCCTGTCGTCTCTGTCAGGGGTGTTCTAGTAGTCATATCGCTCCTCATGCGGCAGAATCGAGCAAACGCTTGATAGATAGCCGGAAGGACGTGCTGCGATGGTCGCGGTCACCAAGAATGGGCGCAGTGCTCCCACGTCGGAACGTCGCGACGAACTGCTCGCGATCGCTGCTCGCTTGATTGCCACGCGCGGTTTCTCGGCGACCACCGTGCGCGATGTCGCCGATGAGGCGGGCATTCTCTCGGGCAGTCTGTACCACCACTTCTCCTCGAAAGAGGCGATCCTCGCCGAACTCTTGAAGCGGTTCATGACCACACTGCTCGATCGCTTTGAGAAGATCGCTGCGGAGACTGATAGTCCCCGTGAAGCTCTCGACCTTCTCGTTGACCAGGCTTTTCGCACCATCGAGAGCGAACCTGATGCGGTTGGCATTTACCAAAACGAGTCGTCCTTCTTGGCGACGCAGCAGGGGTTCGAGTTCGTGTCCGAGCACTCCGCGCGCATTGAGCAGATCTGGATGACCGCCATTCGCGACGGGCAGGCGTCGGGGGACTTCCGCGCGAGCGTCGACCCGGCGATCACCTACCGCTTCATTCGAGACTCTGTGTGGGCGACCGGTCGATGGTTCCGCCCCGGCGGTCGACACACGGCCGAGAGTCTGAGCGCTCACTACTTGGACTTTCTGCACCAGGGGTTGCTCGCCGACTGATCGCATCAGTCCGGGACTTCTCGCGACCGCGCTCCCCGCGGATCGAGCACCTCGCGGACCAATCGCACTTCTTCTGCGTCGGGGATGCGGGTGAGGGGGACGTTCTGCACGTCGACCGGGAACCCGGTGTTCCGCGCCACTTCGTCAGGGTCGACCCCGGGATGGATGGAACGCAGCATCACGCGACCATCAGCGTCGAATCCGAACACGGCGAGGTTGGTGACGATGGCTCCGAGGTGGTGGTACTTCAGCGCTGGCCCGGCCGCTCGAGCGCGGTCATTGCCGACGCCCGAGACCATGTCGACAGACTCCACGAAAATTCGAGGAGAATGCCGCGAGATCCAGTAGTCGACTCGGTGGTTCGCCGTGTTGCCCGGAGCGCCCCGCACCCCGATGAGCTGCCGACTCGGCTGGGCCCAATCGCCAATCAACGAGATATTCTGGTTGCCGAAGCGGTCGATCTGGCTAGCACCCATCATGCTCTGCCGTCTCCCGGTCGCGAGGATGTCGAAGATGCGTCGGAACGGCGCCCAGCCCTCGATGACGCCGCCGCCCGAGGCGGACTTTCCGAGCGGTGGAGGTGTGCTCATCAGAAAGGCCTCACCGTCGGTCAGCACGATCTGCGGAGCCGAAGTGAGCTTCGCCAGACGAGCGCCGAGTGTGGGAACGATGCCGACTGCATGGGCCAGCACCTCACCGGACTCCCGATAGGTGTCCGCACAGGCGGCGATGCACACCTCAGCACGGGTCACGTCGCTGGTCATTTCGCTCCCTCTGTCTGGTGGAACGCCTCGACGGCGTCGTGGTAGTTCTGTTCATTACCGCTCAGGAAACGCTGCGTGAAGGCGGTCCACGGTTCCGGGTCCTTGGCAGACTCCACGTAGTGCCGCTGAAATGCCTCGTCGCGGTCGTAGTCGGGCTCGCACGTCGTGAAGTGGGCACCGCGCGGTGTCTCGACGACAGACGAGACGAACATCCTGCTGATCAGCAAGGTGTGAAAGCTGCTGTCGTGGAGCAGCTGCTCGGTCGGGACGACCTTCTCAGCTGACATTATCGTGGAGGTCGCCGCCATGGCGAAGAGGTCATCGAAGTAGGGGTCGGGGCCGAGAAACTGGCCATTGCCCTGCGGGTCAGCGCGATTCATGTGGATCAATGCCACGTCCAGGGGTAGCGCCGGCATCGCGACATACACGTCGTCGCTGTAGGGGGAGGCGATGGTGGCGACCCGCGGATTGGCCGGGAGGACATCTGATCCGAGGCCGGCGCGAATCGGTAGAAAGTCGAGGCGGGCAGCGGCGGCACGCAGTCCAGCGACGAACATGCCCTCGTCGTACTCTTCGACGTCGAGTTCGCCGCGTTCACGGGCCTGAGTGAAGAGCGGGTCCAGCGGAATGCTGTCTAGTGAGACGAAGCCGTAGACGAGCTTCCGAATCTTCCCGGCGGCGGCGAGAAGACCGACGTCGGGGCCACCGAAGGCGACCACCGTGAGGTCGGTCACATCGGTCCGCAAGAGCTCTCGAACGAGAGCCATGGGTTTGCGTCGGGAGCCCCACCCGCCGATACCGATGGTCATCCCGCTCTCGATTGAGGCCACGGCCTCGGTTGGCGTCATGAGCTTCTCGGCCACATCCTGCTCCTCGTCGAGATGGCGCGCTCGGAAGGTCATACCTAGCGCTTGCTTGGTAATCAGGCTAGCATGACCGCACACCGCATGGTGGGTCGAGTCGAGGAGGACGGCGATGTCAGAAACCCCCCCAGCCCGGAGCACGATCGTGACCGGAGGGGCCAGCGGCATCGGACTCGCCGTGGTCGACGATCTGCGGCGGCGGGGTCACGCCGTCACGGTGTTCGATCTGACTCCCCACCCCGACGCCGACGTTCCGACCGAAACCGTCGACGTCACCGACGAGAGCGCGGTCTCACAGGCGGTCGATGCCGTGATGGCTCGTCAAGGACGAGTCAACGGCCTGGTGGCGAGTCACGGAATCCGGGGGCGCTTCGTGCCCGCGATGGAGATGACCCTCGACGACGTCCGTCGTCAGTTCGATATTCACGTGCTGGGGGCCTTCGTCGTTGCGCGGGAGATCGTGCGCCGACTCGATGGCGAGCCCGCATCCCTCGTTCTGATTTCGTCCACCACCGCGTACGGAGGGTGGTCGCACCAGGTCGACTACGGTCTCGCCAAGGCGGCCGTGCGCCAACTCACCCAGAACCTCGCCATCGAGTGGGCGCCGATGGGAGTGCGCGTGAACGCCGTGGCTCCTGGCCACACCCGCACCCCCATGGTCGAGGACCTCATCGCGAACGGCTACGACATTCGGGAGACCGAGAAGCGCATGCCACTGGGGCGACTAGCGCAGCCGAGCGAAATGGCCGTCACCATTGCGCACCTGCTCGACGAGGCCACCTTCGTCACCGGTCAGTGCGTGGCCGTCGACGGCGGGTGGACCACGGTCGGCCGGTGAGGCTCCTGCAGCAGCTCAACCCGCACGTCATCCGGGCCGAGAACGTAGACGTAGCGATACCCCTCCAACGGGCCGGCAGTGGCGGTCATGGGCTGCGACAAGGCACGCACCCCCCGCTCGGCCAGTCGGGCGAGCGTCGCATCAATGTCGTCGACGACGATCGCCGGATGCGCAACCCCCGCTCGCCCCGTGTCAGGCTGAATTCGCTCGCCAGAGCCGTTGCGGTACTCGGCGAGCTCGATCACCGTCGAGCCCTCGTCGAACGACACGAAGCTCAGCGTGATGACGATGCCCGGGTACCCTGTCGCCGCCTCGACGGCGGGGCCGCTCTTCTCCAGAGGGCCGATGACCTCACCCCCGGTGAGCTCGCGGTAGAACTCCACCGCCGATGCCATGTCGCTCACGGTGATGCCCATGTGGTGGAGCCGAGCCATGCGAATCCTCTCGTCGTGCCGATGACCGGACGACACTCTACGCAGAAAGGTGTTTCCCATGTCTGATCCCCTCGTTCACCTCACCGGCAAGGTCGTTCTGCTCACCGGCGCTTCCGGTGGCCAAGGCCGCGCGCACGCGGCACTGCTGCACCAGCTCGGTGCGAAACTCGTTCTCACCGACCTCGACCTCGAGGGAGTCCGTGCCATCGCCGCAGAGTTCGGCGATGACGCGGTGGCAACGCGCCACGATGTGACCTCGGCAGAGGACTGGGATGCCGTGGTCGCGCTCGCCGAGTCCACCTTCGGGCGCGTCGACGTTCTGGTGAACAACGCCGGATACAGCCCCGTGGCGCCGCTGGTCGACACCGATGAGGCCACGATGCGGCGCACGATCGACATCAATCTCGTGGGGCCCATGCTGGGCATGAAAGCGGTGGCCCCCGTGATGGGGCGGCACGGTGGTTCGATCATCAACATCTCCTCCACCGCAGGACTGGCCGGCTATGCCGATCGCGTTCCGTATTCGGCCTCCAAGTGGGGCTTGCTGGGGGCCACGCATTCGGCCGCCCGGGAGTTCGGCGCCCTCGGAATCCGCGTCAACGCCATCTGCCCGGGCGCTGTCGACACCCCGATGATCAGCGAGGAGACGCGGCAGGGCGTCGGATTCATCTCGACGATCCCGATTCCTCGAGCGGGGCGACCCGAAGAGGTCTCGAACCTCGTCGCGTTCCTCGCCAGCGACGCGAGCAGCTACTGCACGGGTCACGAATACGTCATCGATGGCGGACAGGCGGCGTGACCGTGACGAGCTACGAGATCGACGGCGTCATCCCCGTTGTTCACCCCACGGCGTTCGTGCATGAGTCTGCGAGCCTCATCGGCGATGTTCAGATCGCAGCCGGCTGCTACATCGGGCCGTTCGCGAGCCTGCGGGGCGACTTCGGGCGCATCCTCGTCGGTGAGGGCTCGAATGTGCAGGACTCCAGCGTCATCCACGCCTTTCCGGGCGCAGATGCCGTTCTCGAGCCTCACAGTCACATCGGCCACGCGGCCGTGCTGCACGGCTGTCGCATCGAGTCGTACGCGCTGGTGGGAATCGGCGCAGTCATCTTGGACGGCGTCGTGGTGGGCGAAGGATCTCTCGTCGGTGCAGGAGCGGTGGTGACCGCGGGCACCGAGATTCCCCCGCGGTCGCTCGTTCTCGGCAGCCCGGCTCGGGTGATTCGTGAACTCGACGATGAGGCCCTCGCGTGGAAGGCCAACGGGGTGCGCATCTATCAAGAGCTCGCACAGCGAAGCCGGGCGACTCTGCGCCCCGTGACACCCTTGGCCGAGCCCGAACCGAACCGCCCGAGGGTCAGCACGGGCAAAGACGTCTCACAACCCTTGCACGAGACCCGTCGTCGTCCAGAGTGATCTAGGCAGAAGCGGCGAGCAGCGACTCTTCGACCTCGCGACGAACCTCGGAGGGGCTGGCGAACAACTGCGCCGTCGCGTGTGCTCTCTTGAACACCAGGTGGGCGTCGTGCTCCCAGGTGATCGCGATTCCACCATGCAACTGAACGGTCTCGCTGGCGACGAAATCAAGTGCTCGTGAGCACCACACTTTGGCGATTCGGGCCAGCTCGGTGACGTCGTCTGAGTCGTTCGCGACAGCCCACGCGGCTGCCCGCGATGCCGTGCGGGCGGTCTCGAGCTGCACGTACATGTCGGCCAGGCGGTGCTTGACGACCTGAAACGAGCCGATGGTGCGCCCAAACTGCACGCGCTGGCCGGCGTACGCGAGTGTCATATCCAGTCCGCGTGCTGCGGTTCCGACCTGCAGCGCGCTGACCGCGGTCAAGACCCGAGCTCGCAGCAGCTCGAGGTCGATGGTGCCTCCTGCCGCGACTTCCCGCCCCTGCGCCTCGGTGAGCCTTACGGTCGTGAACCGCAGCGTCGGATCCATGGCGCTGGTCTCCTCGCGGGTAACTCCGCTCTCGCCGGTGATCTCAAACAGTGCCACCCCCGCCGAGGTGCGCGCGATCACCAGCAGGGTGTCGGCCTGGGCGCCATAGGCGACAAGCGGCACCTCGCCGGAGAGAGACCAGCTCTCGCCGTTCGGAGTCGCATCAACGCCGATCTGATCAGGTCGCCATCGGCCATCGGGAGCCGCCCAGGCGAGCGTGGCGATGTGGGAGCCGTCGGCGATGCCGGGCAGCAGTCGAGTGCTGGCCTCGGAGTTGTTCGCCACGAGGAGCGCCTGCGTTGCCAGGATGGCTGACGCCAAGAAGGGCGAGGGGGTGAGGGCGTATCCGAGCTCCTCCAGTACGAGGTGCGTTTCGTAAGAACTGAATCCGGCACCACCGAACTCCTCAGGAATCGCGAGAGACGCCGCGCCGATCTCGCCGCAGAGCACCGCCCAGAGTCCCCGATCGAAACCATCCGGTGTGCCCATGACGGCGCGCACGGCACCGCTGTCGGAGCGCTGGGTGAGAAGCTCGCGAACGAACGAGACGAGCTCTTGTTGCTCGTCGGTGAGGTCGAACTGCATCGGAGGCTGCTCCTTCACTCAGCGCGCAGAGCGCGGGCGATACGGGCGCGGTGTGTGGCTGGTGTTCCCCAGGCCGTGTCGAGGGCAGGCACTTGCGTGACCCACAGGCCCAGATGAT
Organism: Microcella pacifica; assembly: GCF_009371975.2. Taxonomy (GTDB): domain Bacteria; phylum Actinomycetota; class Actinomycetes; order Actinomycetales; family Microbacteriaceae; genus Microcella; species Microcella pacifica. The sequence goes on along the minus strand of NZ_VIKT02000003.1, from coordinate 100,410 downwards.
GCTCGGCGGTGTAGCCAATGGCACCGTGCACTTGAAGAGCGGTGCGTGCTGCCCGCCGCGCCGCTACCCCGGCTGCCACCTTCGCGGCCGACACCGCACGGGGGCCGGTGTGGTCGCTGAGCGTCACCGCGGCGCCGTGCACGAGAGGTCGCGCGAAACTCAGGGCCACTCTCACGTCGGCGAGCTGATGCTTGAGCGACTGATACTCGCCGATCGGGCGCCCAAACTGCTCACGCACGCCCGCGTACGACACCGCCTCGTCGAGTAGGCGCTCGCCGGCGCCGACGAGGTAGGCGGCGGCCGCGAGCGACGCCTCATCGTGCGCGAAGGCGATCGCTGCGGAGTCTGAAGAGGTGCGCTCGCCCGGATCCACGACGACGAGTCGACGCAGAGCCGACAGCGACTCTTCCTCTGACCCGACCGTCGCTTCGGCCCACCAAGAGTCGCCGACGGCGTAGATCAAGTCAGAAATCTGCGCATCCACTGCCCACGGTGCGTGGGGTGCCGCACTGGTGGTGGCGATGACTCCCTGTGCGATCTGTGCACGGATGTCGGAGGGGACGACGTGCGGAAGGAAGGCGACCGACTCGATGTACGGGCCGGGAGCCGCGTGGTACCCGAGGCGTTCGAACGCGACCACCATATCTTGCGGGGTGCCGCCCATTCCTCCGTCGTCTTCAGACACCCGAAGACCGGTGAGCCCGAGGTCCGCCAGTTGCGACCACAGCCGGCGGCCCGACGCGGTGTCGCCGTTCGCCCAACCACGAGGGACATCGACACCACCGCAACCGGCGATGATCTCGTCGATCGCCTCGCCCAGCGCTTCATGTTCGTCGGTCGGCACGAACCTCATGAGCGTTCTCTCCTCTCGCCGCGCGGCAGTCCGAGGATGCGTTCGGCGACGATGTTGCGTTGAATCTCGTTGGTGCCGGCATAGATCGGGCCGGCGAGGGCGAAGAGGTAGTCGTCAACCCAGCGGCCGCCATCGACGGCTGCGGTGCTGCGAGATTCCGCTCGCGCTCCGAGCAGGCTGAGACCGGTCTCGTGGATGCTCACGTCGAGCTCGGACCAGAACAACTTGTTCATGCTCCCCTCGGCACCGAGGTCTGCGCCGTCGAGTGCTCGAGCAACCGTGTTCCAGGTGAAGAGTCGGTAGGCCTCGGCGCCGATCCAGGCGTCGACCACGGCATCGTCGAGTGCGGGGTCATTCGCCCCTTCGCGCACCCATAGTGATCGAAGCCGTTCTGCCGCGGCGAGGAAGCGCCCGGGGGCCCGAAGTGACAGGCCGCGCTCGTTGCCGGCCGTACTCATCGCCACGCGCCACCCGTCTCCCGGAGCGCCGAGCACATCATCGTCGGGTACGAAGACGTCGTCGAAGAAGATCTCCGCGAACCCGGTCTCGCCGTCGAGTTGGGCGATGGGGCGCACGGTGATTCCCTCGGCATCGAGGGGGAACAAGAAGTAGGTGAGGCCGCGGTGTCGCTGCGCCTCGGGGTCAGATCGAAAAAGGCCGAATCCGCGATCAGCCCATACGGCGCGCGAACTCCAGATCTTCTGCCCGTTGAGCACCCAACCCTGGCGGCCCTCGTCGCGACGGGCGGTGCTGCGGATCGCAGCGAGGTCGCTGCCCGCACCCGGCTCTGACCACGCCTGAGCCCAGATGGTGGTGCCGTTGGCCATGTCGGCGAGGTAGCGCTCGCGCTGACTCTCGGTGCCGTGGTCGAACAGAATCGGCGCGAGCAACGAGATGCCGTTCTGTGCCACCCTGGTCGGCGCGCCCGCACGGTAGTACTCCTCTTCGAAGAGCACCCACTCCACGAGGCCGGCATCGCGGCCTCCGAACTGCTCGGGCCACGAGACAACTGACCAGCGGCCCTCCGCGAGCGTGGCTTCCCACTGTCGATGGGCGACGAAGCCCTCGGCGCTGTCCATGGAGGGCAGGCGCTGCGCGGGCACGTTCTCGGCGAGCCAGGCGCGCGCCTCGGCCGCGAACGTCTCGTGTTCAGGGGTCAGGTCGAGATTCATGGCTTCTCGCTCGCCTTCCGAATGGAGGTCACCCCGACGCCGCCGAGCGAGTCGCCGCCGACTTCGGCATTGTGCGCGTGCGCGGCATGGTGCAGACCGAACACCGAGTCCATTCCTGCACGCATGCCCTGCAGGTCTTCCGCCTGGTTGACCGCCTTCTTGCTGAGTGCCAAGCCGAGTCGGGGCATCTGCGCGATGCGCGCCGCCAGATCGAAGGTGTGCTGCTCGAGCTGGTCGCGCGGCACGACATGGTTGACCATCCCCAGCTCGTGTGCCCGCTGGGCGGGCATGCGGTCACCGGTGTACAGCATCTCTTTCGCCGCACGCGGATTGGTGACCCAGGGGTGGGCGAAGTACTCCACTCCGGGAATCCCCATGCGCACGACGGGATCTTGGAAGAACGCGTCGTCGGAGGCGACGATGAAGTCGCACGACCACGCCAGCATGAGGCCGCCCGCGATGCAGGCACCCTGCACCATGGCGATCACGGGTTTGGGAATCTCTCGCCAGCGACGGCACATGCCGAGGTACACCTCCGACTCGCGTGCGAAGCGAGAATCGACTCCCTCGGCACCCACGTGATCCCACCAGATCACTGCCTTGCGCTCGAAGCTCTGGTCGATATCCCGACCGGGGGTTCCGATGTCGTGACCGGCGCAGAAGTGGTCGCCGTTGCCGCCGAGCACGATGACCGAGACGGCGTCGTCGTTGGTGGCTTGCACGAAGGCTGCATCGAGCGCGTAGGTGACCGCCGAGTTCTGGGCGTTGCGATACCGCGGTCGATTCAGTCGAATGATCGCAATAGAGTCGCGAACCTCATAGGTGACGACGGGATCTTCTTCGGCCGACATCAGCTCTCCTCACCGTGGGTGGGTCGACCTGATGGGCAATCCGGCCAATCCACCAAACAAATGCTTGGTTATTGCTACTATACGTGACGGAAGAGTTCGACAGCCACCCCCTGAGCTCAGCGAGGAGACGACGACGTGGATCTCACCTATTCTCCAGAGGACGAGCAGTTTCGCGGGGAAATTCGCGATTGGCTAGACGCCAACCTGCAGGGCGAGTTCGGCCGCCTCAAGGGTCTCGGCGGTTCCGGACGCGAGCACGAAGCCTTCGAAGAGCGTCTGGAATGGAACCGTCACATGGCGGCGGCGGGCTGGACCTGCGTCGCGTGGCCCGTCGAACACGGTGGCCGTGGTCTCAGCCTCGCCCAGCAGGTGATCTTCCACCAGGAGTACGCGCGATCGAACGCGCCCGCTCGCGTGAACCACCTGGGAGAAGAACTGCTCGGCCCGACGCTGATCGACCTCGGAACGCCCGAGCAGCAGCAGCGCTTCCTCCCCAAGATCGTCGCCGTAGAAGAGTTGTGGAGCCAGGGCTATTCCGAACCCGGGGCTGGCTCAGACCTCGCGAACGTCTCCACTCGTGCTCGACTCGAGGGTGACCAGTGGGTGATCAACGGGCAGAAGGTCTGGACCTCGCTCGCCCAACACGCTCAGTGGTGCTTCGTGGTGGCTCGAACGAGCGACGGTGAGCGCCGTCATGACGGACTCTCGTACCTTCTGGTGCCCCTCGAGCAGGAGGGCGTCGAGATTCGCCCCATTCTTCAACTCACCGGTACGAGCGAGTTCAACGAGGTCTTCTTCGATGATGCCCGCACTGACGCTGACCTCGTCGTCGGAGAACCCGGCAAGGGCTGGGGGGTAGCGATGGCGACCCTCGGCTACGAGCGCGGTGTGTCGACGCTGGCTCAGCAGATCTCGTACCGGCGTGAACTCGAGGTGGTCATCGAGACGGCCCGTCGCACGGGTGCCATCGATGATCCCGTACTTCGTGACCGCATCACCGAGGCGCACCTCGGGCTCGAGATCATCCGACTCCACGCTCTGCGCTCCCTCGGGGGTGAGCAGGGTTATGAGTCGTCCGTGGCGAAGATTCTCTGGGCACGGTGGCATCGCGACCTCGGAGAACTGGCGATGGCGGTGGCCGGCCCCGAAGCTCTCACGGTCGCGGCCGAGCCCTACGACCTTGACGATCTCCAGACACTGTTCTTGTTCAGCCGTGCAGACACCCTCTATGGCGGCTCGGACGAGATCCTGCGTAACGTGCTCGCCGAGCGCGTGCTCGGACTACCCAGAGAGGCGCGGTCATGACCCCCAGCACACTTCCCGACTACCCGAGCGGACACGGCCTGCTCGCGAGCCGCCGAGTCGTCATCACTGCGGCGGCCGGAGCGGGGATCGGCTCCGCCACCGCACTGCGGTGCCTCGAAGAGGGCGCGGCGCACGTCACGATCGGTGACACGCATGAGGGCAGGCTCGAGGCTTCTCGAGCCGAGCTGGCCGAGAAGTTCGGGGCTGAGCGCGTGACCGCTGTCGTGTGCGACGTGACTCGCGAAGAGCAGATTGCCGCCATGCTCGATGCGGCAGAGCTTGCCGGACCGATCGACGTCATGATCAACAACGCTGGCCTCGGGGGCACCGTCTCGATTCTCGAGATGACCGATGAGCAGTGGTCGCTCGTGCTTGACGTGACCGTGACGGGAACCTTCCGCTGTGTGCGGGCCGCAGCGCGACGCATGGTGGAGGCGCAGCATCCCGGGGTCATCGTCAACAACGCCTCCGTCATTGGATGGCGCGCCCAGGAGGGTCAAGCGCACTACGCGGCCGCTAAGGCCGGCGTGATGGCACTCACTCGCTCGGCGGCGAAAGATCTTGCTCCGCACGGTATTCGGGTGAACGCCGTCTCGCCGAGTCTGGCCATGCACCCCTTTCTCGAGAAGGTGACGACGCCCGAACTTCTCGAGGAGCTCAAATCGCGCGAAGCCTTCGGGCGCGCGGCGGAGCCGTGGGAGATCGCGAACGTCATGGTCTTCCTCGCGAGCGACTACTCCTCGTACATGACGGGCGAGGTCGTCTCCGTCAGCAGCCAGCACCCGTGACACCCATCGAAGGGAACCCCGCCATGAGCACTGCCTACATCATCGACGCTGTTCGGAGCCCCGTGGGCAAGCGCGGCGGAAGCCTCGCCGCCGTGCACTCCGCAGATCTGGGCGCGCACGCGATCGGCGCGCTCATGGAGCGCTCGGGCATTGACCCCGCCGCGGTCGACGACGTCATCATGGGGTGCACCGACACACTGGGCTCGCAGGCGGGCAACATTGCGCGCACGGCCTGGCTCGTCGCGGGCCTGCCGGAGCATGTTCCCGGGGTGACCGTCGACCGGCAGTGCGGGTCGAGCCAGCAGGCCGTTCACTTCGCGGCGCAAGCGGTGATGTCGGGAACGGCCGATCTGGTCGTGGCGGGCGGGCTGCAGAACATGTCGGCCATTCCCATCTCATCGGCCATGATGGCCGGTGCCGAGTTCGGGTTCACGACTCCGTTTGCCGAGTCGCCGGGCTGGCGCGCACGCTACGGCGACCAAGAGGTCTCACAGTTTCGCGCGGCCGAGATGATCGCCACGCACTGGAACCTCAGCCGGGAAGAGATGGAGGTCTTCGCCCTCGAGAGTCACCGGCGTGCGATCGCCGCCACCGATGAGGGTCGATTCGAGGCAGAGATCGCGCCCTTGGCGGGCCTCTCGGTCGATGAGGGCCCGCGTCGTGAGACCTCGCTCGAAAAGATGGCCTCCCTGCCGACGCTGGTCGAAGGTGGTCGGGTCACGGCAGCGGTGTCCTCGCAGATCAGCGATGCGTCCTCTGCCATGCTCATCGCCTCCGAGAGCGCGGTACGCACGCACGGTCTCACCCCGCGGGCGCGCATCCACCACCTGTCGGTGCGGGCCGCTGATCCGGTGTGGATGCTCACCGCACCCATTCCGGCGACGAAACATGCTCTGCAGCGCGCGGGCATGAGCATCGACGACATCGATCTGTTCGAGGTCAACGAGGCCTTCGCGTCGGTCGTGATGGCCTGGATAAAAGAGACCGGGGCCGATCACTCGCGGGTCAACGTGAACGGTGGAGGTATCGCTCTCGGGCACCCGATCGGCGCGACCGGCACGCGACTCATGACCACCATGCTCAACGAGCTTGAACGTCGCGGCGGCCGCTACGGGCTTCAGACGATGTGCGAGGGCGGCGGCGTCGCCAACGTGACGATCATCGAGCGTCTCTAACACCGAGCGGGCGGGCTGGCCGAGCGAGAGGCCAGCCCGCGCTCGCTATCACCGGATGATGGTGGCGGCGGCGCGCTCCAGATGCGTCACGGCATCGTTGATCACCCGATCGACGAGCTCTTGGCAGCTCGGCAGGTCATCGATGAGGCCGACGACCTGGCCGGAGGCGAGCATCCCGGCCTTCGTGTCGCCGTCGACCAGCCCCGCCTTGAGCAGCATGGGAGTGTTCGCGGCGACCGCCATCTGCGACCAGCTGCGGCCGGTGGCTTTCTTCATCGCGAGACCGTCGGTGAGGAACTGCGGCCACGACATTCCGCTGATGCGCCGGAACTCTAGGGCACGACGTGCCGTCGGAATCAGAGTGCGCAGCCGATTGGTGCTCTCGAGCTCCTCGACATACTCGGTGCGCAGCAGGCGGTGGGGCATGCCGTCGGCCTTTGTCGTCACGACGGTGCCGTCAAGACCGAACTCGAGATACCGACGCTTGATGGCCTCGGGAACCGCGCTGTCGCTGGTGAGGAGAAAGCGAGTGCCCATTCCGACCCCCACTGCCCCGTAGGCCAGGGCTGCCGCCAGGCCGCGACCGTCGTGGAAACCGCCCGCCGCAATCACCGGAATGTCGACCGCCGACACGACCGAGGGGAGCAGTATCGAGGTGGGCACCGCACCGGTGTGGCCGCCCCCTTCTCCGCCCTGAACCATGACCGCGTCGGCACCCCACTCCTGCACTTTTTGGGCGTGCCGCACGGCCCCGATCGACGGAATCACGACGATGCCGTGCTCTTTCAGTTTGTCGATGAGTTCACGTTTGGGGGCGAGAGCGAACGAGGCGACGGCGACATCGTGGCGGATCAGCAGCTCGGCTCGAGCGCTGGCATCCGCAGCGTCTGCGCGCAGGTTCACGCCGAAGGGGCGTTCGGTGCGACCCTTCACCTCGATGATCGCTCTCTCGAGTTCTTCGATCGTCATCGTCGCCGAGGCGAGGATCGCCAGGGCACCGGCTTCGGCGCTGGCTGAGACCAGACGTGGCCCGGCGACCCATCCCATACCGGTCTGGACGATCGGGTGGTCGACACCGGTGAGTTCGGTGAGCGCGGTGCGAATCTTCGGTGGAGTGCTCATGGCTGAGGAACCTCTCGTTCTCGTAAGCCTCGGGGGTCGAGGAGGTCGCGGATGATCGACACCTCGTCGTCGTCGGGTTCGCGGGTCGTCGGCACCGTGGGCGGCACCCACAGTTCGAAACCGGTCGCTGCTTGCACCTCGTCAACGCTCACGCCGGGGTGCGTGCTCACGATGGCCATGGTGCCCTCGGGCCCGCTGAGGTCAAGCACGGCGAGGTTGGTGACGATGCGATGCAGGTCGTGAAAGCGCCCTGCCCTTCCGAGCGCAGCGGCGCGATCGGTACCGATCCCCGTCACGACATCGACCCGTTCGACAAAGGTGCGCGGTGCGTGGCGCGCGATCCAGTAGCTCGTGCGGTGGTTCAGGGTGTTGGTCGAGGCGGCGCGAGCGCCGAGCAGCTGCCGCCGGGGGTGGTCGCGATCGCCGATCGCTGAGAGGTTCTGGTTGCCGAAACGGTCGATCTGTGCGGCGCCCATCACGACGTGGCGCCGACCGCGCGCGATGAGCTCGAACAGCGCGCGGTAGGGAAGAGGTGCTTCGGGTTCGCGGAACGGCTCGTCGATAGCGGGGGTGTCGGCATACAGGGTGGCCTCACCGTCACTCAGCAGCAAGTCGGGAGCGTGGGTCAGGCGCGCGAGGCGTGCGCCGATGCCCGCGACGATGCCGGTAGGGCTCGCCAGGATCGCGCCGGCACCACGGAACAGGTCGCTGCAGGCCGTTACGGCAACCTCTGCCCGAGTGGCCATCACTGCGCACCCGCGACATTTCGAGCGAAGGCGGTGACCGACGCGCGGTATTGCTCGTCGGACACTGTGAGGAACTGTGTGGCGAAGGCCGCCCACGCCTGGGGATCCCGAGCAGCGTCGACGTAGTGCGACTGCAGCGCCTCGTCGCGCTCCGCGTAGGGCGGGTGGGCTGTGAAGCCTGCTCCGCCGGGGGCCAGCACGAGGTGGTCGACCGAGGCGCGCGTGAGCACGATCGACGAGAGAGCCTCGGTCGTCGCGAGCTTTCCGCGCGGCACGATTTCTTCCACACTCACGATGGCGGTCTGCGCCGCGTCGACAAAGAGGTCGTCGAAGAACAGATCGGGTCCGAGCAGTTGCACATTGCCTGTTTCGTCGGCACGATCGAGGTGGATCAGGGCCAGATCGAGTGGCACGGCGGGCACAGCGAGCAGCTCTTCCCCGTCGCCGTACGGTGAGGCGATCGTGCGCAAGGAGGGGTCTCGCTCAACGGCGTCTGAGCCGACTCCCGATCGCACTACCTCGAAGGGCAGTCGGCGGGCTGCGGCGCGAAGCCCGGCGACCAGCATTGCTTCATCCCATTCGATGCTCGAGATCGTGCCGGCCTCACGTCGTGCGGCGAAGTGCGGGTCGATGGCGACAGAGTCGAGGGAGACGAAACCGTGGATCACGGTCGTTGCCTGGCCGGTGGCCGAGAGAATCCCCACATCGGGTCCGCCAAAACTCACGATCGTGAGGTCCTGCGCACCCGACCGCACGACGGCCCGGACAAGAGAGAGTGGCTTGCGGCGCGAGCCCCAGCCCCCGATGCCGATCGTCATGCCGTCGTGGATGAGGTCCGCGACGTCGTCGAGCTCGATCTGTGGGTCGTTCACGTGGAGAGGGTGCCGCCGTGCTGCACGAAGGCGTCGCGATGTTCGTCGGCGACTCCCGCGAGGTTCAGTTCGTAGGTGAAGCCCTGTTCGAAGCGGTAGCTCAGGTTGATGTCGATCGGATCAATCCCGTTGAGCGCTTCTTTGGCCGCCCGGATCACCCGAGTGTCTTTCGCGGCAATCTGGTCGGCGAAGGCGAATGCCGCATCGTCGAGGTCGGCACTCGGCACCACCGCGTGCACCGTGCCGAGGTCGTGAAGGCGCTGGGCCGAAACGGTCGTGCTCGTGTAGTAGAGCGCTCGCAGCATGTGCTGTGGAACCAGGCGGCCCAGGTGTGTGGCCGCCCCGAGTGCACCGCGGTCGACTTCGGGCACTCCGAAGTAGGCGTCGTCGGAGGCGACGATGACATCACTGCTGCCGACCAAGCCCACGCCTCCGCCGAGACAGAAGCCATTGACCGCCGAGATGACCGGCACGGCGCACTCGTAGATCGCCTTGAAGGCCGCGTAGCATGCGCGGTTTACCTCGAGCAGGGCACTGTGCCCCTCCGTCGCCTGAATCTCCTTGATGTCGACTCCGGCATTGAAGCCTCGGCCTTCGGCGCGCAGTACGACCACGCGCGTCTCGCCGTCGTTTCCGGCATCGCGCACCGCATCGGCGACGGCGTACCAGCCCGCCACGGGGAGTGCGTTGACCGGGGGGTAGTCCATCGTGACGACGCGAACGCCCTTGTGACGAACGGTTGAACTCACTGCCATGGGAATTCCTTACCTAACGATTGCTTGTTTACCCTAGCACTTGCTTGGTTGACCGGGGGTCAGTGTGGATCGGCGAGGGACTCATCCGCACGATCGCGCGGGTCTGGCGAGCCGCTGAGCGCTGTCCACGCCGCGAAAAACGTGTCGTCGCTCGTCGCGCCGAACAAGCTGATCCACTGCTCGTCGCCAGCGGCCTGCCGCATGTCGATGTTGCGCTGCGCATCCCGACCTACCCGAACGCGCCACGGTGATTGAGCGTCTTCGATGGTGCGTTGAATGGCTTGCGCGACGTCGTCTGGCTCCATGCTGTCGCCGCGGTCGGCGGCGATGATCGTGCGATACCGCTGTAGCAGTGCGTCGTACGCCGGAGGATTGCTGCGGGGCTGAATCTTTGTGCGCATGGCGGTCGCGGTGATTCCCGGCTGCACAATCGCGATCCTGATTCCCAGGCTGGCGACCTCGAGCGCGAGCGACTCGAGAGAAGCCTCGAGCGCGCGCTTGGAACCTGCGTATGCCGTCCAAGTAGGAAAAATCGCCTCGGAGGATTGCGAGCTCACTGCGATGATGATGCCGCCACCGGCGCGACGCATGCCGGGGAGCACGTGGGACACGCAGCGAAGGGCACCAAAGTAGTTGACCTCGAAGACGCCGCGGAGCTCGTCCACGGTCATCGACTCGAAGGGTGCCCCCAGATAGGCACCGGCGTTGCTGATCAGGCGGTCGACATGCCCGCTCACATCGAGAATGTGCTTGAAGGCCGCTGCGGTTGACGCGTCGTCGGTGACGTCTCCCGCGACGAGATGAAGGGCGAGCCCTTCGTGCTGTGCGGTGTTCTCGATCTCGGCACACGCTGCCGGATCTCGCACCAAGGCCCACACGCGATCGCCGGCGCGAGCCTGACGTAGGGCGACCGCGCGCCCGATTCCCGTGCTCGCGCCGGTGACGACCGTCACGGTCTGCCGGGGCATGCTGACTCCTTCGTCGATAAACAGAACCTCTGCCAAACTAGCAGTTGCTTGGTCACCTTGGATAGGCTGGCGAGCAACCCCACTCGAAGGAGAGGCCCATGTCAGGAATATGTGAAGGACGGGTGGCGATCGTCACCGGAGCCGGCCGAGGTTTGGGCCGGGAACACGCGCTCGAGCTCGCCCGGCAGGGAGCCAAGGTGGTCGTCAACGACCTCGGCACCACCCTCAACGGCGACGGCACCTCGACCGGACCAGCCCAGGATGTGGTGGATATCATTCGCGCGCGCGGCGGAGAAGCCGTGGCGAATGGAGCTGACGTCGCCGACTTCGAGCAGGCACGAGCCATGGTGCAGCAGGCGATCGACGACTTCGGGCGACTCGACATCTTGGTCAACAACGCTGGATTCGTGCGCGATCGCATGATCGTCAGCGCGGAAGAAGACGAGTGGGATGCGGTGATTCGCGTGCACCTCAAGGGTCACTTCGCTCCGCTCCGCCACGCTTCGGCATACTGGCGTGGGGAGGTCAAAGCGGGCCGAATGCCGGTCGCCAGGGTCATCAACACCTCGTCGGGAGCGGGGCTGCAGGGCAGCGTCGGCCAGGGGGCGTACTCGGCTGCGAAGGGCGGCATCGCCTCTCTCACTCTTGTCGCCGCCCAAGAACTCGGTCGCTACGGCGTCACCGTCAACGCGATCGCACCATCGGCGCGCACGCGCATGACCGAGGGGCCCTTCGCTGACGCGATGGCGGCGCCGGAGGCAGGTTTCGACAAGATGGATCCTGCGAACGTCTCGCCGATCGTCGCCTGGCTGGCCAGCCCCGACGCAGGAGATGTCACCGGTCGCGTGATCGAGATCGAGGGAGGCCGAGTGTGTGTCGAAGAAGGGTGGCGTCACGGCCCCGTGCGTGACCTGGGTAAGCGCTGGCAGGCGGCTGAGGTGGGTCCGCTACTGCGCGAGTTGATCGCTCAGGGCGCCACGCCCGAGCCGGTGTACGGCGCATGAGTGCCGGTGACTGGATCGGGCGCGATCTCGGTGAGCGCACGATTGCGTATAGCGACCGCGACGTCATCCTGTACGCGCTGGCGGTCGGCGCCGCAGCTCATCAGCTCGACCTCGTCTTCGAGGATCGCCTCCGGGTGCTTCCGACTTTCGGCCTGACCCTCGCCCAATGGGCTCCCGACGTCATGGCCGAGGCGGGAGCATTCGGACCGCAGTCTGTGCACGGTTCGCAGAACCTCCAGGTGCATGCGCCGCTGGAGCGCTCGGGAGAGCTGCGCATGCGTGCTCGTGTCGGTGATGTCTGGGACAAGGGTTCCGCAGCGGTCTACACCGTCATCATCGAATGCGATGCCTTCACGGCGACCTGGGGCATCTTCGCTCCGGGGCAGGGCGGGTTCGGCGGAGACAGAGGTCCTTCTAGTGCTCCGCACGAACTCGGCGCAGAGGTGGCCGAGCTGCCGCTGCAGACTGTCGAGAACCAGGCCGCCCTCTATCGGCTGACGGGTGACCGGCACCACATTCACATCGATCCGGATGCCGCTGCGCAGATCGGGCAGCCACGGCCGATCTTGCAGGGGCTCTGCACTCTCGCCGCGGCGACACTGCCCCTCGCGGCACACCGCGGAGCGCATCCGGCTGACCTTACGAGCCTCGATGGCCGATTCTCTGGGATGGTGCTCCCCGGAGACATGCTGACGGTGGTGGCTGACCAGGAGGGGCGATTCTCTGTTCTTCGGGGCACGGAGACGGCGATTTCGCACGGAAGGGCGGTCTTCTCATGAACACCCTCGTCGTGGGAGGCACCGGCATGATCGGTGCGCACATCGCTGAACTTCTGGCTGCCCAGGGGCACGGCGTGACGATCATGGCGCGGCGGGAGGGCTCCAGCGAAGACCCGGCGCAGATCGTCGGAATGCCCCGACTGGTGGCCGACTACACCGACGTCACCGACCCGTCTGCGCTAGAACCTTTCGAACAGGTGGTTTTCGCTGCTGGGCAAGACATTCGGCATATCCCCGCAGACGAAGAGGGCGACGAGATCTGGGAGCGCGTGCAGACTCGAGGAGTGCCCGCCTTCGCCGACGCCGCTCGCCGAGCCGGTGTGCGGCGGTTCGTGCAGATCGGAAGCTATTACCATCAGCTGTACCCAGAGTGGGCGAAGAACCTGCCCTATGTCGCAGCCCGCAAGGCGGCCGATGAGCGCACGCGCGCCCTGACCGACGACACCTTCGCCGCGATCACTCTGAACCCGCCGTCGATTGTCGGGGCGATCCAGGGATCATCGTTGCGCCGTTTCGCACGCATGTTCTCGTGGCTTCGCGGTGAGCGCCCAGAAAATGTCTTCGCCCCCCCCGGCGGCACCAATTACATGTCGGTGCGGTCACTCGCCGAAGCGACGCTCGGCGCCCTCGAGCGAGGCGAACCCGGCACCGCCTATCTGATCGGCGATCAGAACCTTCGCTACCAAGAGTTCTTCCAGGTGCTTGCCGATGTTGCGGGCTCGACTCTGCGGGTGCCAGAACGCGATGAGGAGTGCCCGTATCAACCGGATCGCTTCATCGTGCAGGGTCGCGGTCGTGTCATCGCCTATCAGCCCTCGCCCGCCGATGTGGCCACGCTGTCGTATCGCCGAGACGATGTCAGGGATGCGGTTGAGAAGATTCAGCGAGAGATCTCGAAGGCCTGGTGAGGCACTCACAGGATCGAGCCGCTAGGTGCGCCCTTGCAGTGCTGCCCCGACGTTGCATCGAAGCTCGAGAAAACCTGCCATGAGTGTAGGCATGCAGCGTCTGGCACCTTTGCCGCTCACACGCCAGAGTCTTCGCCGCGTGATCTCAGGTGATGAGAGGGTGAAGCGGAACCCGGCAAAGCCGACCTACCTCATGGGAAGGAGTTGACCGGCGTCCGCGCACAGGTTCACCATTACGGCTCAACGAGCGTGACGCGCTCTACACCACCCGCACGCGTCGCGTCGTGCGGCCGCGAGCGACCTGCGCCAGAATGTCTGCAGCGGTTCGACGGCGCCCGCACCCGGGTGCCTGCGCGCCGCCGACCGACCGTGAGCGCCGCAACCGGTAGCAGCGGTTGGCCTGAGACCCGCGGCGCCGTAACCCGGCCCGCGCGACAAGGAGCCGTCGTGAGAACTGTCGTCGCCCTGCCCGCCCCCCTCGCGGCGCGGGAGTACATCTCTGCCCTCGACCTGTTCCGCGTCGGCATCGGGCCGTCGAGCTCGCACACGGTCGGCCCGCTGCGCGCCGCGCAGGCCTTCGTGCAGCAGCTCGCGACGACGCCCGGCCTCGATACGGTCGCCCGCGTCGAGTGTGACCTGTTCGGCTCGCTGGGCTCGACCGGCGTCGGCCACGGAACCCTCGGCGCCGTGCTCGCGGGCCTCGCCGGCTGCACGGTCGAGACCGTCACGCACGATGACGTCGAGCGCGTGGTTGCCGACGCCGACCACGGGATGCTTGCTCTCGGCGGCACGCACCGCATCGCCCTCGATCCGCAGTGGCTGCGATTCATGCCGCAAGTGCGCCTCGAGCGCCACCCCAACGCGCTCGAGTTGCGGGCCTTCGACGCCGAAGGTCACCCGCTCGCCCTCGAGACCTACTACTCGGTGGGCGGGGGATTCGTCGAGCACGAGGGTGATGCCCCCCAGACCGGAGGCACCGCGGCCATGCCGGTACCGTATCCCTTCGACACCGCGGTCGAGCTGCTGCACCGCTGCCGCACGACGGGCCTCGGCCTCGTCGGTCTCGCGCGCGAGAACGAGCACGCCCTGCGCGGCGAGGCGGCTACGACGGCGGGGCTGCGCGCAGTCGCGGCCGCGATGACCGACTGCATCGACCGGGGCTTAAGCGCCGAGGGCATCCTGCCCGGCGGCCTCAAGGTGCCGCGACGGGCGGCTGCCATGGCCGCGAAGCTGCGCGCGATCGATGAGCAGGGCACGCGTGACACGAGCCCCGAGTGGCTGCAGGCATACGCGATCGCCGTCAATGAGGAGAACGCGGCGGGTGGCCGCGTCGTCACGGCGCCGACCAACGGTGCCGCGGGCATCATCCCGGCCGTGCTGCGGCACGCACTCGACACGCAGAAGCCCGCTGACCCCGTCGCCGCTGCCGGAGAATTCTTGCTCGTCGCGGCGGTCTTCGGCGCGCTCATCAAGTCGAATGCGAGCATCTCGGGAGCCGAGGCGGGGTGTCAGGGCGAGGTCGGCTCCGCCGCCTCCATGGCTGCCGCCGGCTTCGCCCACCTGCTCGGCGGCACCCCCGAGCAGGTCGAGAACGCGGCCGAGATCGCCATGGAGCACTCGCTCGGCCTCACGTGCGACCCCGTGAGCGGCCTCGTGCAGTTGCCCTGCATCGAGCGCAATGCCATCGGCGCGGGTCACGCCGTCGCTGCCGCCCGCATCGCGATGCACGGCGATGGCACTCACCTCATCAGCTTCGACACCGTGGTCGAGACCATGCGCCAGACGGGGGAAGACATGTCGACGAAGTACAAAGAGACGAGCGAGGGCGGCCTCGCGGTGAACGTGGTGGAGTGCTGAGCCCATGTTCTCTCGAGACATCCGCCAGCGCGTCGACCGCACGGTCGCGCAGGTCATGACCGTCGCCGCCGACCTCGACCGCATGCCCGAGTGGGCGAGCGGCCTGTCGAGCGACGCGCAGATCGAGTTCTCGATCGACGTCGAGCGCGGCATTCTCGACCACGAGGTCACGCTGCACGACGGCACCGTCGTGCCCGTGCGCCTGCGCGTGGAACCGCGAGGCGCCGGCAGCGAGATCGTCTTCACACTCGAGCGGCTGCCCGGCATGACCGACGAGCAGTGGCGCGATGACGCCGAGGCTGTCGCCGCCGACCTGCGTCGGCTCGCCGCGCTGTGCGAGAAGATAGAGGAATGACTGACTCGCGCCTCGCCGTCGTAGTGCTCGCCGCCGGGCAAGGCACCCGCATGAAGTCGCAGACCCCCAAGGTGCTGCACGGTCTGGCGGGCATCCCGCTCATCGGCCACGTGCTCGCCACCGCGCGCGCTCTCGATCCGGCCCACCTCGTGACCGTCGTGCGGCACGAGCGCGACCGCGTCGCGGCGACCGTGCTCGAGTGCGACGGCGACTGCACGATCGTCGATCAAGACGAGATTCCGGGCACGGGGCGGGCCGCCGAAGTGGCGCTGGATGCCCTACCGGCAGACTTCGCAGGCGACGTGCTCGTCGTCTCGGGCGACGTGCCGCTGCTCGACGCCGACACCCTGACCCGGCTCATCGCCGAGCACCGGGATCACGCCGCTGCCGCGACCGTGCTCAGCGCCGTGCTCGACGACGCCACCGGCTACGGCCGCGTGGTGCGCGACGCGGCCGGAGCACTCGACCGCATCGTCGAGCAGAAAGATGCCACCGACGCCGAGCGCGCCCTCACCGAGGTCAACTCGGGCACCTACGTGTTCAGCGTGCCGGCCCTGCGCGACTCGCTCGCCCTCGTGAGCACCGACAACGTGCAGCAAGAGAAGTACCTCACCGACGTCATCGGCCTCATGCGGGCCGCCGGGCAGCCGGTCGCCGCCCTGCCTGCCGGCCAGAGCTGGATCGTCGCGGGCGTCAACGACCGCGTGCAGCTCGCCGACGCCGCACTGCGCCTCAACCAGATGATCGTGCGCGGGTGGCAGCTCGCGGGCGTCACGATCAGCGACCCGGCGAGCGTGTGGATCGACCGCACCGTCACGCTCGACGAGGACGTCGAGATCTTGCCGGGCACCCAGCTCAAGGGCGCCACGAGCATCGCGCGCGGCGCCGTCGTCGGCCCCGACACGACCCTGACCGACTGCGAGGTCGGGGAGGGCGCGCGCGTGAGCCGCACCGACGGGACGCTCGCCGTCATCGGGGCGGGCGCCTCCGTCGGCCCCTTCGCCTACCTGCGCCCCGGCACCCAGCTTGCGGCAGGCGGCAAGATCGGCACCTTCGTCGAGACGAAGAACGCGGTCATCGGGCTCGGCAGCAAGGTGCCGCACCTGAGCTACATCGGCGACACGACCGTGGGGGAGGGTTCCAACATCGGAGCCGGCACGATCACCGCCAACTACGACGGCGTCACGAAGCACCGCACCGAGGTCGGCGCGCATGTGCGCACGGGCTCGCACAACGTGTTCGTCGCCCCCGTTAGGATTGGGGACGGAGCGTACACGGGAGCGGGAACGGTGGTCCGCAAGGATGTTCCGGCCGGCGCCCTCGCGGTGAACCACGCACCTCAGCGCACTGTTCCACGGTGGGTGGCGGCGAATCGCCCGGGGACGGCTGCGGCGGAGGCGGCAGCGGCCGCATCCGAGGCCGACGGGGACCAGAGCACCGAGTAGGCGACCAGAACACGACAAGTCGCACATCGCGGCGGAAGGCGGGCAGTAGTGGCCAGCATCAAGATCACCGGCCAGAAGAGACTCGTCATCGTGTCGGGGCGCTCCCACCCCGAGCTCGCCGCGCAGGTCGCCGAATACCTGCAGACCGACGTCGTGCACACCGACGCCCGCACCTTCGCCAACGGCGAGATCTACGCTCGCTACGACGAGAGCGTGCGCGGGTGCGACGCCTTCGTGCTGCAGTCGCACGCGAAGCCCATCAACGAGGCGCTCATGGAGCAGCTCGTCATGGTCGACGCCCTCAAGCGGGCCAGCGCCAAGCGCATCACGGTCGTCGCGCCCTTCTACCCCTACTCGCGTCAAGACAAGAAGGGCAGAGGTCGCGAGCCCATCAGCGCGCGACTGGTTGCTGACCTGTTCAAGGCCGCCGGCGCCGACCGCATCATGAGCGTCGACCTCCACGCCGCTCAGATTCAAGGCTTCTTCGATGGCCCCGTCGACCACCTCTTCGCGATGCCCGTGCTGCTCGAGCACTTCCGCGCCCAGCTCGACCCGGCGACGCTCACCGTCGTCTCGCCCGACATGGGGCGCGTGCGCGTCGCCGACATCTGGAGCCAGAAGCTGGATGCTCCACTCGCGATCATCCACAAGCGGCGCGACCCGATGGTGCACAACCAGGTGACCGTGCACGAGATCGTCGGCGAGGTGGAGGGCCGAGTGTGCCTGCTCGTCGACGACATGATCGACACCGGTCGCACGATCGTCAAGGCCGCGGAGGCGCTCAAGAAGTCGGGCGCCACGGGCGTCGTCGTCGCCGCGACTCACGCGATCTTCAGCGACCCGGCCTTCGAGATCCTCCAGGATGAGTCGATCGACCAGGTCGTCGTGACCGACACGCTGCCCGTGCCGGCCGACAAGCGCTGGGATCGCCTCACGGTGCTGCCCATCGCGCCTCTGCTCGCGCGGGCCATCCACGAGGTGTTCGACGACGGGTCGGTCACGTCGATGTTCGACGGCGCCGCCTAACCTGCTGCGGCACCTCCGCTTGGCACAACTGTGCCCGTGGGTGGCAACTGTGCCGCCTACAGCGAGCACGGTTGCCACTACGTGGCACACTCGTGCGCCGGAGACAGCTAGAGCGCGAGCAGCTCGCGGATGCACGCCTCGAAGACCTCGTGGTGAGCATCCACGTCGGCCCGCGTCGTCATGGGCGCCATGAGCGCCATGTTGTGGAACGGCGTCAGCATGATGCCGCGGTTGGCGAGGTAGAGGTGGATGACGTCTTCGAGCTCGCCGTCGGCGGCCTCGGCCGCGAGCGTGCCGTTGATCGGGTACGGCCGGGCGAAGCGGTACTCGGCGCGCGCCCCGAGCTGGTTGATCGCCCACGGCAGGTCGTACCGGTCGAACAGCTCGTTGACTCCGTCGGTGAAGTACGTCGCCGTGTCGATCATGTGCGCGAAGGCCTCGTCGGTCAGCACGTGCTCGAGCGTCGCGCGCATCGCCGCGACGGAGACCGGGTTGCCCGCGAGGGTGCCGCCGACGCCGCCCATGTCGACGAGGTCGAGGTCGTCGCGCGCGAGCGCGCGCTCGGCGAACTCGGCTGAGAGGCCGTAGGCCCCGGTCGGGATGCCCCCGCCGATCGACTTGCCGATGACGACCAGGTCGGGCTCGAGGTTGTACGCCGTCGTCATGCCACCGGGCCCGGCCGAGAACGTGTGGGTCTCATCGATGATGAGCAGCGCGTCGTACTGACGGGTCAGCTCGCGCACGCCCTCGAGGTAGCCGGGCTCGGGCAGCACGATGCCGATGTTCGTCAGGGCGGGCTCGATGAGCACCGCGGCGACATCGCCGTGCGCGAGGGCGCGCTCGAGGCCCGGCAGGTCGTTGTACTCGGCGGCGCGCGAGGTCTCGGTCACGTCGACAGGCGCGCCGACGTTGCCGGGGCGCGACATGCTCTCGCCGTCGGGCCCGACGACGACGAGCGACTCGTCGACCGATCCGTGGTAGCAGTACGAGTGGAAGACGATCTTCGGTTTTCCGGTGATCGCGCGCACGAGTCGAATCGCCCAGCGATTCGCATCCGTCGCCGTCAGCGCGAAGCTCCACCGGTCCATGCGGAACCGGCGCGACAGCTCGGCGCCCACCCACTCGGCGTCCTCCGTCGGCAGCATCGTCGTGAGCCCGCCCTGCTCGCCGATGCGGCGCTGCACCGCCTCGACGACGGCGGGGTGAGAGTGGCCCGCCATCGCGCCGGTGTCGCCGAGGGCGAAGTCGATGTACTCGTGCCCGTCGATGTCCCACACACGGTTGCCCTGCGCGCGGTCGAGGTAGACGGGGAAGGCACTCGACTTCTTGTTCATCCACGTCATAGGCACACGGCCGAAGAGGTGGTCGGCGCTCTCGTAGGCGGCGCGTGAGCGGGGTCGCGCCGCGGCGAAGGCGGCCTGCTCGCGCTCGGCGAGTTCGGTGAGGCGGGTGCGATCGATGACGGTCATGCGCTCATTCTGGCCCGGAGTGGCGGGGAGAGTGCAGTGCGCACTCGTGCAGTCCCGACCACGGCACCTCAGACGCGCGTCGTCGGCACGAGGCGGGGCGGGCCCGGGATGAGCCCGAGCAGCGCGACGCGCACCTCACCGGTGGGGGCGATGGCGTAGCAGTTCCAGCCGAGCGTGTCGGGCGAGCCGAGCTCGAAGGCCACTCGTGAGGGCGTGCGCTCGTTGGCGTAATAGTCGACCGCGATGCGGCACGATCGCTCGGCGGTGGACTGCGCGATCGCCCACGAGGTGAGGGCGCCGGGCACGACCATCGCGATCATGGTGACGAGGGCGACGATGCGCATGACCCGGCGGCGGCGCTCCCACGGGGAGGTCGTCTCGTCGCCGGGAGCGCCGTACGGCTCCCAGTCGTCGAGCTCGCGGGGGTTCTCGTCGTCGGTCATCCCTTCCAGTGTCGCACTCGCCGCTCTGAGCCCCATGCGCGCCGATAGTCTGGCGTCCATGAGCCCGAGCGTGCCGACGTCGTCGCCCGGGGGGCTCGTTCGCAGCCTCGGCGTCGTCGGGGCGGTGGGCATCGGGCTCGCGTCGATGATCGGTGCTGGGGCGTTCTTCGTGTGGGCGCCGGCGTCGGCGGCTGCCGGCGCGGGCGGTCTGCTCGTGGCGCTGCTCGTCGCCGCGGTCGTCGCGACGCTCAACGCGTTCAGCACGACGCAGCTCGCTATGGCGCACCCGGTGTCGGGCGGGGCATACGCGTTCGGGCGCCGCTGGGTGGGCCCGTGGTGGGGCTTCACCGCGGGGTGGCTGTTCGTGACGGGCAAGACGGCGTCGGCGGCGGCGATCGCCTCGGTGGCTGCCGCGTATCTGTGGCCGGAGGCCCGCACGCCGCTCGCGGTCGGCCTCATCGTCGTGTTCGCCGCGCTCAACATGACGGGAGTGCGCACCACGGCCCGGGTGTCGTTGGTCATCGTCTCGGTCGTGCTCACGGGCCTGATCGGGATGCTCGTCGCGGCCTCTGCCGCCCCCCAGCCGGGCGGCACCGAGCTCGATCTGTCGCTCGCGACACCGTACGGCGTCGTGCAGGCCGCGGCCCTCCTCTTCTTCGCCTTCGCGGGCTATGCACGCATGGCGACCCTGGGGGAGGAGGTGCGCGACCCTCGGCGCACGCTGCCGCGCGCGATCCTGCTCGCCCTCAGCGTCGTGCTCGCCCTCTACGCGGTCATCGAGCTCACACTCACAAGCCGGCTGTCGTCGGGAGCTCTCGCCGCGAGCACCTCTCCGTTGGCCGAGCTGCTCGACCCCGCGTGGCGCCCGTTCATCGCGGTGCTCGCGGGTGTCGCGTGCCTGGGCTCGCTCATGGCGATCCTCGCGGGCCTCAGCCGCACGTCGCTCGCGATGGCCCGCGAGCGCGACCTGCCCGGCGTGCTCGCCCGCGTGTCGCCGCGCACCCACGCTCCCGTCGTCGCCGAGGGGGTGATCGCTGCGGTCGCGATCGTGATCGTGCTGCTGCTCGAGCCGGCTCAGCTGGTGGCGGCGTCGAGTGCCGCGGTGCTCCTGTACTACGCGATCGCGCACCTCGCGGTGCTGCGTCAGGAGGCCGAGCACCGCTGGCAGCCGCGTGCCGTCGCGGTGGTGGGCCTGCTCGGCTGCGTGCTGCTGGTCGCCGCGCTGCCGTGGGGCTCGCTGCTCGGCACGGCCGTGCTTCTCGCGGTGGGGCTGCTCCTGCGCCTGATCGCCGTCCGCCGCGGTGGCGCACCGCCGAGTCGACCCCAGGAGGATGCATGACCGAGAGCCCCGCCGTCGCCGTGACGGGCAAGCCGACCCTGGGCGGCGCGTACCCGGTGAGCGCGTTCGCCGCGCAGGCCGTGGGCGCGGTCGGCCTCGCGCTCGCGAAGCTCGCCGACGAGTCCGACCGCCCCGCTGCGAATGGCGCCGCGCTCGCGAGCGAGGCGAGCGAGGGGGCGAGTGCGAGTGGTTCCGTCATCGTCGACGGCCCCCTCGCCGACGCCTGGTTCTCCGCGGCGGTGCGACCGACTCAGCCGCTCGCCTCGCCGTGGGACGCGGTCGCGGGCGACTACCGCACCGCAGACGGCTGGATCCGCCTGCACACGAACGCTCCCCACCACCGGGCGGCCGCGCTCCGCGTGCTCGGACTGCCGGAGCCTGTCGACCGCCCGGCCGTCGCCGCCGCGGTGGAGCGGTGGACTGGCGACGTGCTCGAGACGGAGGTCGTGATCGCGGGCGGGTGCGCCGCGGTCATGCGGTCCGTCGAGCAGTGGGCTCGGCATCCTCAGGGCATCGCCGTGGCTGCAGAGCCTCTCGTCGCGGCGGACGTGCGCGAGTCGGGTCGCCCGTTCCCGGCGGGGGTGGCGGAGCGGCCTCTTGCGGGTGTGCGCGTGCTCGACCTGACGCGCGTGCTCGCCGGTCCGGTGGCGACGCGCGTGCTCGCCCTGCTGGGGGCGGACGTACTGCGCGTGGATCCTCCGAGCTGGAATGAGCCGTCGGTCGCGCCGGACATGACGCTCGGCAAGCGGTGCACGCGCCTCGACACCGACGACGTGGAGGATCGCGCGGAGCTACTGGCCCTGCTTGCGGAGGCGGACATCCTCGTGCACGGCTATCGCCCGGGAGCCCTCGACTCGATGGGGCTCGATGCCGCGACGCTGCGTCGCGTGCGCCCCGGACTCGTGGAGGTGCAAGTCGACGCGTATGGCTATTCGGGCCCGTGGGCGGGGCGGCGCGGCTTCGACAGCCTCGTGCAGATGTCCTCCGGCATCGCCCATCTCGGAATGCTGCACGCCGCCGCCGAGGTACCGGTGCCCCTTCCTGTGCAGGCCCTCGATCACGCCACGGGCTGGTTCGCGGCAGCAGCCGCTCTGCGCGGGGTCGCGCGCGCCCGTCACACCGGTGCGGGGTCGGTGAGCCGACTCTCGCTGGCGCGCACCGCGCTCGAGCTGCAGTTGCTGCGCGACGCCGCGCTCGCGTCGCAGGCTGACGCGCACGCCACGTCCGCGTTTCCGGCGGCACCCGCGCCGCCGACGCTGCCGGGTCGCACGATCGACACGTTCTGGGGCGAGGCACTCGTGCTCGACCCGCCTCTGAGCGTCGCCGGCGTGCGCATCGAGACGTTCGTGGCGCCCCGACCGCTCGGCTCGGACGAGCCCGAATGGCAGTCGGACCTCGACGAGGTGCTGCCGTCGCGCCGCGCGGGAGCCACGGCTGGTTCCTCGGCGCGAGCCGTGGCGGCGCTGGGCGCTGGGCGCACTCTCGTATGGGGGCTCCTGAGCGCGGTGCTCGTGTGGGGTCTGCAAGGAGTGATCGGGCTGCTGGGCTCGCTGGCCCTGGGCGGCGCACCCCAGCTGTACTTCTGGACGCAGCCGGAGTGGCTCGCAGGTGCTGCCGCACAGGCCGCTGCTCTCGCGGGTGCCTGGTACGCCACCTCGCGCCTCGTGACCGTGGCGCCCGCCGTGGCTCTCACGACCCTCGCGGGCTATGCCGCGAGCGTTCTCGTGACGGCTGCCGCAGGGGTTCTGCGCGTGGGAGAACCGTTCGCGGCGGAGTCTTTCGTGACGGTGCTCGTCGTCTCGCTCTCGACGGGCGCCGCGCTCGTGGCACTCCTCGTGCCCGGCCTGCTCCTCTTCACCCGCTTGTTCGTCGGCCGTGTGAGCGGCGACCAGTCCCTCGCCCAGACCCGCTACGCGCGAGGCTGAAGCCTCCCGAGAAGCGCGTGAGGCGGCCGCGAAGCGCGGCGACCGCGCTCGTCGCGCGGTAGCGGGGTCGCGCCGCAGGGGCGGCGGCGCGACAGAAGACTCAGTGTGCGTCGGCGGCGCTCACTTCAGTGCGGTCGCCGCTCCACAGTGTGTGGAAGGTGCCGTCCTTGTCGACGCGCTTATAGGTGTGGGCGCCGAAGAAGTCGCGCTGGCCCTGGATGAGGGCGGCGGGGAGGCGGTCAGCGCGGAGGCCGTCGTAGTAGGAGAGCGAGGAGGCGAAGGCGGGCGTGGGGATGCCGGCGAGTGCGGCACCGGCGACGACGCGGCGCCAGGAGGGCAGCGCGCCTCCGACGGCGTCGGCGAAGTAGGGCGCGGTGAGGAGCGCGACGAGGTCGGGCTGCTCGGCGTAGGCCTCGGTGATGCGGTTGAGGAAGCGCGCGCGAATGATGCAGCCGGCACGCCAGATCTTCGCGATGTCGCCCTTCTCGATGCTCCAGCCGAACTCCTCGGCGCCGGCCACGATGGCGTCGAACCCCTGGCTGTACGCCACGATCTTGGAGGCGAAGAGCGCGCGCCGAACATCCTCGATGAAGGAATCGCGATCGGTGACCTGCCACTCCTCGGCGCCGGCTGGCATGCCGGAGGACGCGGTGCGCTGGGCGGGCTTGGAGGAGAGGGAGCGGGCGAAGACGGCCTCGGCGATGCCGCTCACAGGCACGCCGAGGTCGAGGGCGCTCTTGACCGTCCAGGCCCCGGTGCCCTTGGCGCCCGCCTGGTCGAGGATGACGTCGACGAGCGGCTTGCCGGTCTCGGCGTCCACCTGGCGCAGCACTTCGGCCGTGATCTCGATGAGGTAGCTCTCGAGCTCGCCGGTGTTCCACTCGGCGAAGATGTCGGCGATCTCGGCGGGGTCGAGCCCGCCGACGCGGCGCAGCAGGTCGTAGCCTTCGGCGATGAGCTGCATGTCCGCGTACTCGATGCCGTTGTGGATCATCTTGACGAAGTGGCCGGCGCCGTCGGTGCCGATGTGGGTGACGCACGGCTCGCCTTCGGCGACGGCGGCGATCGATTCGAGAATGGGCTTGAGCGTGACCCAGGCCTCGGCCGAGCCGCCGGGCATGATCGAGGGGCCGAGCAGGGCACCCTCCTCACCGCCGGAGATGCCGGCGCCGACGAAGTTGATGCCCGTCTCGCGCACGGCCTTCTCGCGGCGGATCGTATCGGTGAAGAGAGCGTTGCCTCCGTCGACGATGATGTCGCCCGGCTCGAAGACCTCGGTGAGGGCGTCGATGACGGCGTCGGTGCCGCGCCCGGCCTGCACCATGATGATGGCGGTGCGCGGCTTCTGCAGGGCGGCGGCGAACTCGGCGTAGTCCTGCGTGGCGACGAAGCCGGCTTCGGGGTGCTCGGTGAGGAGGGTCTCGGTCTTCTCGTAGGAGCGGTTGTAGACAGCGACCGTGTTGCCCTCGCGACTGGCGAGGTTGCGGGCCAGGTTCGACCCCATGACGGCGAGTCCGACGACTCCGATGTTGGCGGTGGGCTGGGTCACGGCGAACTCCTGCGGGTGTGGGGCGGATGAGATGCGCGAGGGTGCGGGACGCGGCCGCACGGCTCTTCCCAGCCTAGAGCCTCTCCTCTCGCGAGCCCCTCGCACCGTGAGCCCGCGCCCAGGATTCTGCGGCGCGACGGGTACCCTGACCCCATGACCTCCCCCGAGCCCGTCGTCGTGACCGCCTACTTCCGCCCGCTGCCCGAGAGTCGCAGTGCGGTGCTCGTTGCCCTGCACGAGGCGATCCCGCGCGTGCATGAGGAGGAGGGGTGCGAGCTCTACGCGATCCACGACGCTCCCGACGGCAGCATCGTCATGCTCGAGAAGTGGTCGAGCGCGGCCGATCTCGATGCGCACGGTGCGGGCGCCCCGGTCGCGGACCTCGTCGCGGCTCTTGACGGGCACCTCGCCGGGCCGGTCGAGGTCACGCGCCTCGCGCCGCTCCCCGTCGGCGATGCTCGCCGGGGTGCGCTCTGAGCGGCACCGTCTCCCTCGTCCTCATGGGCGTCTCGGGCGCCGGCAAGACGACCGTGGGCCTTGAGGCGGCCGCGCTCGCGGGCGTGCGGTTCCTCGATGCCGACGACCTGCACAGCCCGGCGAACGTCGAGAAGATGCGGTCGGGCATCCCGCTCACCGATGAGGATCGCGCCCCGTGGTTGGACGCCGTCGCAGCATCCCTGCGCGACGATGCCCCGTGCATCATGGCGTGCAGCGCCCTGCGCCGGTCGTATCGCGATCGGCTGCGGCAGGATGCTCCGCTCACGGCCTTCGTCCTGCTGAGGGCCACGCGCGAACTGCTCGCCGAGCGCCTAGC
Organism: Microcella pacifica; assembly: GCF_009371975.2. Classification (GTDB taxonomy): domain Bacteria; phylum Actinomycetota; class Actinomycetes; order Actinomycetales; family Microbacteriaceae; genus Microcella; species Microcella pacifica. The sequence continues at coordinate 74,890 of NZ_VIKT02000003.1, read as the reverse complement.
CGGTCGCACGGGCCACTACATGACCGAGCAGCTGCTCGATTCGCAGCTCGCGACGCTCGACGACCCGGAGGACGACGAGGTCGTCATCGAGGTCGACGCCGCGCGCAGCATCGAGTCGCTCGCCGAGGAGATCGCGGCGGTGTTCGACCGGCCGGTGCTCGAGTAGTCGCCGCTCGGGTAGACTGACGGGCGGACTTCGGCGAGGGAGCGTGCTTCACGCTCCGTGATCGACGCGGTGGGCAAGGCATTCACGGTCTTTCCTCACGCGTTCGCGCGTTCGAGACGACACCACAGACCGGGCCACGAGCCCACCGATCAAGGAGATTCACCCATGGCTGACCAGAACAAGCTCGTCGCGGAGGACCGCACGTCCTTCGGCAAGGGCGCGGCCCGCAAGCTGCGCGCCACCCACAAGATTCCCGCCGTCGTGTACGGCCACGGCACCGAGCCGCGCCACGTCGCACTGCCGGGCCACGAGACCGCGCTGCTGCTGCGCAAGTCGAATGTCATCGTGACGCTCGACATCGAGGGCGAGAAGCTGCTCGCGCTCGTCAAGGACGTGCAGAAGGACCCGGTGCGCCAGCTCATCGAGCACATCGACATGATCGTCGTGCGCAAGGGCGAGAAGGTCACCGTCGACGTCTACGTGCACCTCGAGGGCGAGTCGGCCCCCGGCACGATCGCGATGGTCGACCACAACACGCTCACCGTCGAGGCTGAGGCCACGCACATTCCCGAGTCCTTCACGGTCTCGATCGAGGGCCTCGAAGAGGGCAGCCAGATCCACGCCTCCGACGTCGAGCTGCCCTCGGGCACGACCCTCATCACCGACCCCGAGGCGCTCGTGGTCAACATCACGGTGCCGCGCGCGACGGTGGCCGAGGACGACGAGGCTGCTGAGGGCGAGACCGCCGAGGGCGAGACCGCCGAGGACGAGTCCGGCGAGGCCGCCGACTCCGAGTCGGACGACTAGCGAGCCGAGCACCCCGCCACCATGTTCGGCCTGCAGCGGCGCTCGCAGCCGAGCGCGGCGGACGGCAGTACCTGGCTTGTGGCCGGGCTCGGCAACCCCGGGCCCGGCTACGCCGGCAACCGCCACAACGTGGGCGCGATGGTGCTCGACGAGCTCGCCGACCGCATCGGCGCGCGCTTCAGTCGGCACCGCACGACGACGATGCTCGCTGAGGGACGCGTGCGGCCGGGCGGGCCGAAGCTCGTGCTGGCGCGCCCGTTGAGCTACATGAACACCTCGGGTGGCCCCGTCTCGAGCGCCGCCGCCTACTTCGGCATCCCCCCGGAGCGCACGATCGTCATCCACGACGACATCGACCTGCCGTTCGAGACGATCAAGCTCAAGGCCGACGGCGGTCATGGCGGCCAGAACGGCGTGCGCGACGTCATCAAGGCGCTCGGTACGCCCGAGTTCGTGCGCGTGCGCATCGGGGTGGGGCGACCCCCGGGGCGCCAGGAGGCGGCCGACTACGTTCTGCGCGACTTCCCGGCCGCGGAGCGCGCCCGACTGCCGTTCGTGCTGTCGGATGCCGCCGACGCGGTCGAGCTCATCGTCGACGAGGGTCTGCTCGCGGCGCAGCAGCGCGTGCACGCTCCGCGGGCTTGAGCCGAGCATCCCGTCTCGGGCGGAGCGTCAGGGTGGCCGCGTAGACTCGGCCGACGTGAGTCTCGAGCGGTTGATCCCTGCCCTGTCGCGCGCCCGCACCCTCGAGACGGCGCTCGATCACGCCGCACGCAGCACCGACTTCTCCATCGTCGAGGGCCTGCGTGTACCGCTCCTCGCGGGCCTCCTCGAGCGCCGTGACGGCCCGCAGTGCCTGCTCGTCATCGCCGCGACCGGCCGCGAGGCCGAGGCCGTGCAGCAGGCGCTCGCGTGCGTCGCTCCGGGCGCGACGATCCTCGACCTGCCCGCGTGGGAGACCCTGCCGCACGAGCGGTTGAGCCCGAGCGCCGAGACGGTCGGCCGCCGCATCCGCACGCTGCGCGCCCTCGCGGCATGGGAGGCCGATGAGGATGACCGGCGCAGCGACCTCGTCGTCGTCGCGTCCGTGCGCGCCGCCCTGCAGCCTCTCGCCACCGGCCTGACCGACATCGAGCCGGTGACTCTCGTGGCGGGAGCGCGGGGCCACGACCTCGCCGAGGTGACCCGCCGGCTCGTCGACCTGGCCTACACGCGCGTCGACATGGTGACCCGCCGCGGCGAGTTCGCGGTGCGCGGCGGCATCCTCGATGTCTTTCCCGCGGTCGCCGAGCACCCCGTGCGCGTCGAGTTCTTCGGCGACGAGGTCGAGCAGCTGCGCGAGTTCTCCGTCGCCGACCAGCGGTCGCTGCCGGAGGAGGTCGCGAGCGTCGAGCTGCCACCCACGCGCGAGCTGCTGCTCACCGACGCGGTGCGGCAGCGGGCGCGCGAGATGCAGCACGAGTTCCCGAGCCTGCAGCAGCTGCTCGAGAAGATCGGCGAGGGAATCCCGGTCGAGGGCATGGAGAGCCTCGCACCCGCGCTCGTCGACGAGCTCGTGCCGCTCACGCACTACCTGCCCGCAGCGTCCGCGGTCGCCGTCCTGAGCCCCGAACGGGTCGCCACGCGCGCCGTGAGCCTCGCCGAGACGAACCGCGAGTTCCTCACCGCGGCCTGGCACGCGGCGACCGCGGGGGCCGAGGCGCCGATCGACCTCGACGCTGGCGACTTCCTCACCGTGAACGGGCTGCGCCGCGCGGCGGGCGATCGCGCCTGGTTCACCGTGAGCGCGTTCGATGCCGACGACCCCGACGTCGTGCGCATCGACGCCTCCGAGCCCCCCAGCTTCGCGGGCACGAGCGCGGGCGCCGTCGACCACGTCGCCGACCGCGCGCGGGCGGGCTGGACGATGATCGTCGTCGCGGGCGGCCACGGTCTCATCGAGCGCGCTGCCGACGTGCTCGCGGAGCAGGAGGTCGCCGCGCGGGAGGTCGCCGAGCTGCCCGAGTCTCTCGAGGCCGGGGTTGTGTACCTCGTGCAGGGCAGCGTCGAGCACGGCTTCGAACTGCCCGAGCTGACGCTGGGCCTGCTGAGCGAGACCGAGTTCTACGGTCGCAGCGCCGGCTACGACTCGCGCCAGCCGAAGAAGCTCGCGAGCCGCCGCAAGACGCAGGTCGACCCGCTGCAGCTGACGCCGGGCGACCCCGTCGTGCACGTGACCCACGGCATCGGGCGCTTCCTCGAGCTCACGACGCGCGAGGTCTCCACGGGCGGCCGCAATGCCGTGAAGACGACGCGCGAGTTCCTCGTGCTCGAGTACGCGCCGTCCAAGCGCGGCTACCCGGGCGACAAGCTCTACGTGCCCACCGATCAGCTGGACCTGCTGAGCCGCTACGTGGGCGGCGAGTCGCCTGCGCTCAGCAAGATGGGCGGCAGCGACTGGGCGGCCGCCAAGGGCCGTGCGCGTCGGGCCGTGCGTGACATCGCCGTCGAGCTCGTGAAGCTCTACTCGGCCCGCATGTCGAGCAAGGGCCACGCCTTCGAGCCCGATACTCCCTGGCAGCGCGAACTCGAGGAGGCGTTCCCGTTCATGGAGACGCCCGACCAGCTCACGACCATCGACGAGGTCAAGGCCGACATGGAGCGGCCGATCCCCATGGACCGCCTGCTGGCGGGCGACGTGGGCTACGGCAAGACCGAGGTTGCCGTGCGCGCCGCGTTCAAGGCCGTGCAGGGCGGCAAGCAGGTCGCCATGATCGTGCCGACGACCCTGCTCGTGAAGCAGCACGTGGAGACCTTCGCCGAGCGCTTCGCCGGCTTCCCCGTGCACTTGCGCGCGCTCAGCCGCTTCCAGTCCGACCGCGAGGCGAAGGAGACGCTCGAGGGGCTCGCGCAGGGCACCGTGGACGTCGTCATCGGAACCCACCGCATCCTCTCGCAGGGCGTGCAGTTCACAGACCTGGGGCTCGTGATCATCGACGAGGAGCAGCGGTTCGGCGTCGAGCACAAGGACGCGCTCAAGAAGCTCAAGCACAACGTCGACGTGCTCGCGATGTCGGCCACGCCGATTCCGCGCACGCTCGAAATGGCGGTGACGGGCATCCGCGAGATGTCGACCCTCGCGACGCCGCCCGAAGACCGCCACCCGATCCTCACCTATGTGGGCGCGTACAGCGACAAGCAGGTCGCCGCCGCGATCCACCGCGAGATGCTGCGGGAGGGGCAGGTGTTCTATGTGCACAACCGCGTGTCGAGCATCCAGCGCGTCGCCTCCCACCTCGCCGAACTGGTGCCGGATGCGCGCGTCGCCGTCGCCCACGGCCAGATGAGCGAGTCGCTTCTCGAGCAGGTCATGGTCGACTTCTGGGAGCGCAAGTTCGACGTGCTCGTCTCGACGACGATCATCGAGACCGGGCTCGACGTGGCCAACGCCAACACGCTCATCATCGACCGTGCCGACAAGTACGGGCTCTCGCAGCTGCACCAGTTGCGCGGGCGCGTCGGGCGCGGCCGGGAGCGCGCCTACGCCTACTTCCTCTACGACGAGTCGAAGCCGCTCAGCGAGACCGCGCACGACCGCCTGCAGACGATCGCCGCCCACACCGACCTCGGCGGCGGCATGCAGATCGCGATGAAGGATCTCGAGATTCGCGGCGCGGGCAACCTGCTCGGCGCCGAGCAGGCCGGCCACATCGCGGGCGTGGGCTTCGACCTCTACCTGCGCATGATCGGCGAGGCCGTGAGCACGTTCCGCGGCGACGCGGCCGCCGAGCAGACCGAGCTGCGGCTCGAGCTGCCCGTCGACGCGCGGATTCCCGAGGAGTTCATCGAGAGCGAGCGCCTGCGCCTCGAGGCCTATCAGAAGCTCTCGACCGCGGCATCGCCGACGAGCGACGCGGATGCACTCGGTGCGGTTCTCGAGGAACTGGCCGATCGCTACGGCGATCCTCCCGCCCCCGTGCACGCGCTGCTCGCAGTGTCGAGACTGCGGCGGCTCGCCCAGAGTCTGGGGCTCAGCGACGTTGTCGTCATGGGGCAGATGCTGCGCATCGTGGGGCTTGAGCTGCCCGACTCGCGCCAGCTGCGGCTGCAGCGCATGTATCCGGGGGCCAAGTACTTCGGCCAGCAGCGCGCCGTCGCCGTTCCCCTGCCGAAGGATGCGAGCGACGACGACCTCATCGAGTGGGTCGGCCGCACCCTGGAGAACCTCTATGCCGCAGAGCCCGCCGCCTCCGCCGCTCGCGACTAGGCGTCGGCCTCCGGCTGGGCGGCCTCCGGCTGGGCGGGCGGGGTGGCGAGAGCGAGAGGACGGGGGAACCGCACGCTGCCCGGCACCTCGTGCACGCGGTACACGGCCATCGGGATGACGACGAGCGTGCGCAGATCGAACAGGATGTGCACGAGCATCGCGAGCAGGATGCTGCCGCTCACGACGTAGAGGGTCGTGAAGAGCAGCCCTACGACGCTCGTCGCGACGACCCCGAGCCACCCCTGGTAGGCGTGCAGCGCGCCGAAGACGAGAGCGGCGAGCACGAAGGCGCTGATCGGCTCGCCCGTGACGATCACGAGCAGCGCGGGCAGCGCGAGGCGGAACAGGGCCTCCTCGACGATGCCCGCATTCACGGAGAGCGCCGCGCCCCAGCCGAGCTCCGGTCGGTTGCGCGGCAGGAGCGAGGCGATGTCGCCGACCATGACGACGCCGCCCTCGGCGCGGGCGCTGCGCACGCCGATCACGGTGAGCAGGGTGCCGCCGACGACGGCGCCGATGAGCAGTCCGGCTCCGAGGCCGCCGGTCAGAGCATCCCTCAACCATGCAACGGGCGGCAGGGCCTGCGTCTCGGCGAGCAACGGCGCGACGAACGGCTGCACGGGGACCAGCACGAGAGCGGCGGTGCCGCCGAAGAGGGCGAGCGACTCGATGAGCCACCGTCGCAGCATCGCCTGGCGGCGCGCTGTCGAACGGTAGCGGCGGAAGCGTGCGTACTCGCGACGATCCTTGCGGACGGCCCGCACGAGGAAGAGAACGAGCAGGCCGGTCGCGAGGAGCGCGGCCGCGAGCCGAGGAAGCCAGTCGAGGTCGGGGAGCACGCCTCCAGTCTCGTGCACGCGGCAGAGAGGCGGGCTGAGAGGATGGCGGCATGAGCGAGCTTCCGACCCCGCGACCGCACCCGAACCTCGACCAGCTCATCGCCGTGCTCGAATACCTGAGGGCTCCGGGGGGCTGCGCGTGGGATGCCGAGCAGACGCACGAGAGCCTCGTGCAGTACCTCGTCGAGGAGTCGCACGAGCTCATCGAGGCCATCGAGCACGGCTCGCGCGAGGACATGCTCGAGGAGCTGGGCGACGTTCTCTACCAGGTGCTGTTTCACGCCGACATCGCTGCGGCGAGCGCGGAGCATCGGTTCACGATCGAGGATGTCGCGGCCGCGACGACCGCGAAGATGGTCGGCCGCCACCCGCACGTCTTCGGTGACGTGGTCGCCGACACCGCCGAGGATGTCGCGGCGAACTGGGAGACGTGGAAGCGCCAGCAGAAGCCCGCGCGCACCTCGGTGCTCGACGGCGTCCCGGCCGGCCTGCCGGCGCTCGCCCGGGCCGAGAAGGTTCTCGGGCGCGCGCACGGCGTCTCCGCCGAGATCGCGGTCGACGAGAACGAGCCGGCTCTTGAGGGCGAGGCCGAGCTCGGGCACCGACTCTTGAGCCTCGTGGCCGCGGGCCGCGCACAGGGTCTGGACGCCGAGCGCGCCCTGCGCGCCGCCGTGCGCGATCTCGAGTCGCGCATCCGCGCGGCGGAATCGACAGCGGCTCGCACAGTGGTTGACTGACGCTCATGACGGCAACCCCAGCGCACGCCTCGAGCGGCGCCGCGATCGAGGTGCAGGGGGTTGCGCGCTCCTTCGGCGACGTGCACGCCGTGCGCGACGCGAGCTTCACCGCGCACGCCGGGTCGGTCACGGCCCTCATCGGCCCCAACGGCTCCGGCAAGACCACGCTCATGCTCGTGCTCGCGACCCTGCTCGCGCCGGATGCGGGAACCGTGCGCATCGCCGGAGCCGACCCCGTGCGCGATGCGCGGGCCGTGCGCCAGCGCATGGGCTGGATGCCCGACGTGCTGGGCTCGTGGGCGACACTGAGCGTGCGGCAGACGCTCGAGATGACGGGGCGGTTGTACGAGCTCACGCCGGTGCAGTCCCGCGAGCGGGCGCGCGAGCTCATCGAGCTCGTGGGGCTCGAATCGCTCGCCGACCAGCCGACGCGCGTGCTCAGCCGCGGCCAGAAGCAGCGTCTGAGCCTCGCGCGCGCGCTCGTGCACCGGCCGGAGGTGCTCTTGCTCGACGAGCCCGCCTCGGGCCTCGACCCGGCGGCACGCGTCGATCTGAGGGTGCTCGTGCGGCGGCTCGCCGCGGAGGGCGTCGCAGTGCTCGTCTCCAGCCACGTTCTCGCCGAGCTCGACGAGATGGCCGACGCGGCCGTGTACCTCGACCAGGGCGTGACGGCGAGCGCCGAGCGCATCGAGTCCTCGCGTGCGGGCGCTCGCCAGTGGCGCATCCGCGCGGTCGACCCCGCGGCACTCTCGGCAGCGCTCGCGAGCGAGGGCTTCGAGAGCGTGGGTCAGGACCACCTCGGCACGCTCGTCTCGGTGGCGAGCGAGACCGACGCGGCCGCCCTGCTGGCCCGGCTCGTGAGCGCGGGCGTCGCGGTGAGCGCCTTCGGGCCCGCGGTGGGCGACCTCGAGCACACCTTCCTCGACCTGGCGCGCGGCGAACGGCCGGAGGAGGCGCGATGACCCGCTACCTCGACACGCTCGGCACGATCATCCTGCTCGAGCTGCGGCAGCGCATCCGCTCGGCCGCCTGGATCGTCCTCGTGATCGTCGTCTTCGTGCTCGTGGGCGTCGTCACGGCGATGCTCTGGGCCTCGATCTCCGCCTTCGGGGGCGACGCCGAGACGGCGGGCGTCTACTCGACCATCATCTTCTTCGTGCTGCTCGTCGGCACGCTCGTCACGCCCGCCATCAGCGGGGGAGCGGTCAACGGCGATCGGGACGCCGGAACGCTCGCGACGACGCAGGTGACGCTCGCGAGTGCGCCGCAGATCGTGCTCGGCAAGTTTCTCGCGGCCTGGACGGTGGCCCTCACCTTCCTGCTCGCCTCCCTGCCGTTCCTCGTCTTCTCCGTCGTGGCGGGCGGCGTACGGCTCGACACGCTCCTGGCCTCGCTCGGCGTGCTCGTGCTCGAGCTCGGCATCGTCGCCGCGATCGGCGTCGGGCTCTCCGCACTCATGTCGCGCGCCCTGTTCTCGGTCGTGACGACCTACCTCACCGTCGCGGCGCTGAGCATCGGCACGCTCATCGCCTTCACCCTTGGCGGGCTCGCCTTCCAGTCCGAGGTCCGCTCGACCTACATCGGCGTCGACTACTCCGTCGGGGGCGAGTTCGATCCGCAGACAGGATTCCCCGAGCAGGTCGAGTGCCTTCCGCCCGAGACCTACGAGTACCTCGTGCCCCGCTTCGACTACGTGTGGGGCATCCTCGCCGCGAACCCGTACGTCGTGCTCGCGGATGCCGCGCCGACGACATTCGACAGCAACGGCAACCCGCAAGACCTGTTCGGCACGATCGCGACGGGCGTGCGGGCGGCCCAGCTCGCCCCCGAGCTCGAGATGGTCACGGACGAGTGCGCGGCGGCGCTCGCCGGCGACCTCGATCTTCTCAACGACTACGAGACGCCTCAGGAGGTCTTCGAGCGCACGGTGCCCAGCTGGTTCGTCGGCCTCCTGCTGCACCTCCTGCTGGCAGCGCTCGCACTGGGCGGTGGCATCGCGCGCACGCGCACCCCGGCAGGTCGCCTGCCGAAGGGCAGCCGGGTCGCCTGAGCGCACCGGGGGCGCCCGGGCTGCGTGACAGAATCGAGCGTATGGCCAGCCCGGTGACCCCGCCCCGCGGGATGCGCGACATCCTGCCCGCCGACAAGGCCCGTCGCGAGCGTGTGCTCGCGACGGTGCGCGGCGTGTACCGCGCGCACGGCTTCGACGAGATCGAGACTCCCGTCATGGAGGACGCCGATCGCCTGCACGCGGGCCTCGGCGGCGACAACGAGAAGCTCGCGTTCGCGGTCATGCGGCGCGGTCTGACCGTGGATGACCTGCGCACGGCCGAGTCGCCTCTCGAGCTCGCCGACCTGGGTCTTCGGTTCGACCTCACGGTGCCGCTCGCGCGCTTCTACGCGAGCAACCGCGGGCAGCTGCCGACCGTGTTCCGGGCCATTCAGGTGGCGCCGGTCTGGCGGGCGGAGCGCCCGCAGAAGGGCCGCTACCGCCAGTTCGTGCAGTGCGACATCGACATCATCGGCGAGCCGGGCATCATCGCCGAGGTCGAGCTCATCGCGGCGACCTCGGCGGCGCTCGACGCCCTGGGTATCCCCGACTGCAGCATCCGCGTAAACGACCGTCGCCTGCTCACGGCGTGGCTCACGCGGCACGGCGTGCCCGCGACGCTGCAGCCGCAGGCGCTCATCACGATCGACAAGCTCGACAAGCTCGGCGTCGACGGTGTGGTCGACGAGCTCGTCACGCTCGGTGTCGCGCACGCACGCGAGCTGTTCGAGGCCCTTGCCGCCGATGAGGGCGACTCGTGGAGCCTGCTGCAGAGCCCCGCGTTCGACGGCAGCCCGGCCCTCGACGATCTGCGCGCACTGCGCGAGGCGCTGCCCGAGCTTCCGCTGCAGTTCGACCCGTTCCTCGTGCGCGGCATGGGCTACTACACGGGCCCGATCTTCGAGGTCGCGCACCCGCAGCTCGGCTACTCGCTCGGCGGCGGGGGCCGCTACGACGGCATGATCGGGCGGTTCCTCGGCAGCGAGGTGCCCGCGACCGGCTTCTCGCTCGGCTTCGAGCGCCTCATCGACCTCGTGCAGCTCACCGAGACGGGGGGCGCCGAGGATGCGGCTCTCGTCTACGACCGCGAGGTCGCCCCCGCGACGATCGTGGCTCTGCAGGCCGCCCTCGTCGGCGAGGGCGCCCGCGTGCGGTTGCTGAAGCGGCCCAAGAATCTGCGGGCCGCTCTCGAGCAGCTCGAGGCGGAGGGCTTCTGCCGCTTCGCGCCCGTGGCGCGCGAGGCCGCACCCGACCCCGCGCTTCTCGACTGGCGTAGGCTCGGAGCCGCAGATTCGACCACCACCGAAGGAGACTGACCCGTGGCAGCTATCGAGGCCGTTGGAGCCCGTGAAATCCTCGACTCGCGAGGCAACCCGACCGTGGAGGTCGAGGTCCTGCTCGATGACGGGACGGTCTCGCGCGCCGCTGTTCCCTCCGGCGCGTCGACGGGCGCCTTCGAGGCGTACGAACTGCGTGACGGCGACAAGGGCCGCTACCTCGGCAAGGGCGTGCTCAAGGCCGTGGACGCCGTGCTCGACGTGCTCGGCCCGGCCGTGGACGACCTCGACGCGAGCGACCAGCGCCTCGTCGACGCCGCTCTCATGGACGCGGACGGCAGCGACAACAAGTCGAAGCTCGGTGCGAACGCCATCCTCGGCGTCTCCCTCGCCGTCGCGAAGGCCGCAGCCGACTCGGCCGACCTTCCCCTGTTCCGCTACGTCGGCGGCCCCAACGCCCACGTGCTCCCCGTGCCGATGATGAACGTCATCAACGGAGGCTCTCACGCCGACACGGGCGTCGATGTGCAGGAGTTCATGATCCTGCCGGTCGGTGCCGAGAGCTTCACGGAGGCCCTGCGCTGGGGCGCAGAGACGTATCACGCGCTCAAGGGCGAGCTCAAGGCCGGTGGCTTCTCGACCGGTCTCGGCGACGAGGGCGGCTTCGCCCCCGACCTTCCCGGCACGAAGGCCGCGCTCGACTTCCTCCTCGCGGCGATCGAGAAGGCGGGATTCACACCCGGCACCGACATCGCGCTCGGGCTCGATGTCGCGGCGACCGAGTTCTACTCGAATGGCACCTACAGCTTCGAGGGCTCGACGCGCACGGCTGCCGAGATGGCCGCCTTCTACGCGGAGATCGTGAACGCGTACCCGCTCGTCACGATCGAGGATCCGCTCGACGAAGACGACTGGGACGGCTGGGCCTCGCTCACGACCGACGTCGGCACGAAGGTGCAGATCGTCGGCGACGACCTCTTCGTCACCAACCCCACGCGACTCGCGAAGGGCATCGCGCACGGCACCGCGAACTCGCTCCTCGTGAAGGTCAACCAGATCGGCACGCTCACCGAGACGCTCGACGCCGTCTCCCTCGCCCAGCGCAGCGGCTACACGGCCGTGCTGTCGCACCGCTCGGGCGAGACGGAGGACACCACGATCGCCGACCTCGCGGTCGCGACGAACTGCGGTCAGATCAAGACGGGCGCGCCCGCGCGCTCGGAGCGCGTCGCGAAGTACAACCAGCTGCTGCGCATCGAAGAGGAGCTGGGCGAGGCCGCCGTGTACGCGGGCCGCTCGGCCTTCCCGCGCTTCACCGCCTAGGCGGCGACATGGCCCGCCCCCCGCGCAGCGCCTCCCCGGCTCCGGCCGCGGAGGCGCTGGGGGTGGGCGCCTGGTTCCGCAACCTCCAGCTCTCCGGCTTCACCGTGACGGTCTTCCTGCTCATCGTCGCGGGGCTCGTCGTGCTCGCGCCCTCCCTGCGCATCCTCGTGGAGCAGCGCCAGGAGATCGCCGCGCTGGGGCGCACGGTCGCCGAGCAGCAGGCTGCGATCGAGGATCTCGAGATCGAGATCGATCGGTGGCAGGACCCTGCGTACATCGAGGCGCAAGCGCGCGGTCGACTGCTGTACGTGTACCCGGGCGACATCAGCTATCTCGTGATCGACGACGGCCTCACTCCCCCCTCGGATGACGGTCAGCCGATCAGCGACGAGATTCAGACGACGCGCGTCGACTGGACGCGCGCCCTGCTGTCGTCGTTCGTCACGGCGGGCCTCACCGACCTGCCAGCCGACTCTCTCGTCTCGCCCGCGTTCGAGGGGGCGCAGTGAGCCGGCCCCCGTTCGCACCCTTCAGCGAGGGCGACGTCGCGCTCGTGAGCGCGCAGCTCGGTCGCCCGGCGCGCGACGTCGTCGGCATTCCCGCCCGCTGCGTGTGCGGCGCGCCCACGGTCGTCGCCACGCGGCCGCGGCTGTCGAACGGAACACCCTTCCCGACTCTGTACTACTTGAGCCACCCCGCGGCGACGGCGGCTGTTTCCCGACTCGAGGCCGACGGCCGCATGGCCGAGTTCACGGCGATGCTCGCCGATGACTCGGAGCTCGCGGGGCAGTACCGCGCCGCTCACGATGCGTATCTGGCCGATCGCGGGCAGCTGCTCGAGGTTCCCGAGATCGACAACTACTCCGCGGGGGGCATGCCGACGCGGGTCAAGTGCCTGCACGCCCTCGTCGGCCATTCCCTGGCTGTGGGGGCTGGCGTCAACCCGATCGGCGACCGCGCTCTCGCAGAGTGCGGCTGGACCCCCGAGGTGTGCGCGTGCACTCCCGACCTGCGCGGCTCCTAGCGCGCCTGCTCGTGCTCGCCGTGGCGAGCGCGGGCGCTCTCGCGCTCGCTCCCGCGCCCGACGCGCGCGCCGATTCCATCAGAGACCTCCAGTACTGGCTCGACGAGTATGGAATCAGCGAGGCGTGGCAGGTCACGCGAGGCGCGGGCGTCACGATCGCGGTCATCGACTCGGGCGTCGATGCGACGCATCCCGACCTCGCGGGCGCCGTCATCGGGGGCACGGATGTCTCAGGGCGCGGTGCTGACGACGGCACGCGACCGGTGAGCGGAACGGGTCGCACCCACGGGACGATGGTCGCCTCGTTGGCGGCCGGTCGCGGGAGCGGACCCACGAGCGGCGTCATCGGTGCGGCCCCCGCGGCCTCGCTGCTGAGCATCTCGCTCGCCTTCGGATCAGGGGAGCGCAGCGCCGACGCGCAGGTCGCCGAGGCGGTGCGCTGGGCCGTCGACAACGGCGCCGACATCATCTCGCTCTCCCTCACCCGCAACACTCTGGGCTGGCCGGAGAGCTGGGACGACGCGTTCGGCTACGCCGAGGAGAGGGACGTCGTCGTCATCGCGGCGGCGGGCAACCGGGGCAGCGGCACCGAGTCGGTGGGGGCGCCGGCGACGATGCCGGGGGTGCTCGCGGTCGGCGGCGTGGACCGCTCGGGCGTGGCGAGCGACAACGCCTCCTCGCAGGGCATCACGATCGGGGTCATGGCACCGAGCGAGCAGCTCGTGGGCGCCGTGCCGGGCGGCGGGCACGCCCTGTGGCAGGGCACGAGCGGGGCCACGCCGATCGTCGCGGGCATCGCGGCGCTCGTGCGCGCGGCGCATCCCGAGCTCGATGCCGCGAACGTCATCGAGCGCATTCTGCGCACCGCCCGCCCCGCGACGCCCACGGTGCCTGATCCGCTCTACGGCTACGGCCTCATCGACGCGCGCGCAGCGGTGGGGGCGAACGTCGCTCCTGTTGCGAGCAACCCGCTCGGCAGTCTCGCCGAGTGGGTCGTCGTGCACCGTCGAGCGGACGCCGACACCGTCGCTGCCGACCTGCCCCCCGCGCGCGAGCCGATCGCCCGCGGCTCGGTCGCGAATGACCCCCTTGCGGATGCCCGGCCCGCGATCGCCGCCGCGGCACCCGTGCTGCCGGTCGTCGGCCTGCTTCTCGGCCTTGTGCTCCTCGTCGTGGGCGCGGTCGTCGCGGGTGCCGTGCAGTTCGCCAGGCGCACGCCGTCGGAGTAGATTAACCGGGTTCCCCCAATCAAGGAGTGTTTTTCTCGTGCCCAGAATTCTCATCGTCGGTGGAGGCTACGCCGGGTTCTACACCGCTCTGAAGCTCGAGAAGTGGCTGCGCAAGGGTGAGGCCGAGGTCGTTCTCGTCGACCCGCTGCCGTACATGACCTATCAGCCGTTCCTGCCCGAGGTCGCGGCAGGCTCCATCGAGCCGCGTCACGCGGTTGTCTCGCACCGGCGCCACCTGAGGAGCACGCGCGTCATCACGGCCAAGGTGTCGGGTGTGAACCACGCGAGCAAGACTGCCACGATCGAGCCCGAGGTGGGGGAGACCTTCGAGCTCGACTACGACCACGTCGTCATGACCGCCGGCTCCGTCTCGCGCACGTTCCCCATTCCCGGTGTGGCCGATGAGGCCATCGGCATGAAGTCGATCGAGGAGGCGGTAGCGGTGCGCGACCGTCTCATCGACAACTTCCACCGCGCCGCCCTGCTGCCGGCCGGGCCCGAGCGCGATCGCCTGCTCACCGTGGTCGTGGTCGGCGGCGGTTTCGCCGGCATCGAGACCTTCGCCGAGCTGCGCAGCCTCGCGAGCGCCCTGCTGCGCGATCACCCGCAGCTGACGATCGACGACACGCACTTCCACCTCATCGAGGCGATGGGCCGCATCATGCCCGAGGTGTCCCTCAAGACGAGCCACTGGGTTCTCAAGAACCTCGCCCAGCGCGCCGCGATCGTGCACCTCGAGACGCAGCTCACGAGCGCTGTCGACGGGCATCTCGAACTGTCGACGGGCGAGAGCCTCGAGTCGGATCTCATCATCTGGACGGCGGGCGTCATGGCCAACCCCGTGCTGCGCGGCACCGACCTGCCGGTCGACGAGCGCGGTCGCCTGCGTGCGCAGCCCGACCTGCGCGTGATCGACGACAACGGCGTCGTCGACGCCGCGTGGACCGCGGGCGACGTCGCCGCGGTGCCCGACCTCTCAGGCGGCGGTGTCGGAGGGTTCTGTGTTCCGAACGCGCAGCACGCCGTGCGTCAGGGCAAGCAGCTCGCGAAGAACCTCGTGGCCGTCTTGCGCGGTGAGGACCCGAAGGACTACGAGCACAAGAACCTCGGCGCCGTCGCCGGCCTCGGCATCGGCTACGGAGCCTTCCAGTCGGGCAAGTTCGCCGTCACGGGCTTCCCGGCCTGGATCATGCACCGCGGCTATCACGGCCTCGCGATCCCCATGTGGGAGCGCAAGCTGCGCGTCGTCGGCGACTGGGTCGGCAACTTCGTGCTCGGGCGCGACAACGTGAGCCTCTCCGCGCGCGAGGAGCCCGCGGCGTACTTCCAGGAGTTCGCCGCCCGCCCCAAGGGCTGAGTGCCCGTGGACGCAGGTTATGCGTCCACGCGCGTGCGGAGTACCCCGGCTGGGATTTGAACCCAGACTGAAGCGATTTTAAGCCGTCCGCGTTTGGGGATAGCCAGGGACACCGTGGGAGATCCGCGGAACTCGTGGGCGCGGAATCCCGGGCGAAGCTCGGCGACCGAGGGATACCGACGGATACCGGCGGATAGCCGAAACTCGGAGGGGTTATGCGGAGGGGTTGCTCAGGCTTGCAGACGCTGAGCGACGAGTTCGTTTGGGTTTCGAGGGTGCGTCGAGCTGAATCGCGAGCTGGTTGCTCGACGCAGCTTCTGCAAATCGTTCAAAGAGCCGTTTCTGGCGCTCGAAGTCCGTAGGCACCTTCCGGAACCCGAAGATGCCGTCCATGACCTTGTCCAACGCCGCGTGCGCGGCCAGCAGAGCCTTCGGCATCGTCAGTGGGTTGTAGAGTCGCGCGAGTGAACCGGGGTTCGCTTGCCGCGCGGCCAGGACGGCCTTGCCAGCCTCGATCAGCTTCTTCTTCTCCGCTTCAGACAGCGCACGGAGTGGGAAGGTATTCCACACCGTGGTGTTGGAGAAGCTCGGGTCAGACTTCAAGCGGCCACCCACCGACTTCTGCCAAGTGATAATCATGCTCGTGGACGCGATCGCGAACTGTAACCCACTCGCGTCGGGCACCGAGTAGATCTTCATCCCGATGATCGTGCTTGGCTCCAGGTATCCAACCGTCATGTACATGCGGTTGTCCGTGAAGGTTTGCGGAATCGCCAGGAACCGCTCCTTCGGCTGGCGGACTTCACCGAACAGAGTGGGAGTGAGGGCGAGCTTCTTCGTCGCCTTGCGGTCGCTGTTCTGCCTCTTGTCGGCGAGGGCTTTGACGCGATTCTTGAGGAACGCAGACTTGGCGATGTCGTCTGGGTCGGCTCCATCGAGCCAGAGGCAATACCGAGACAGCGCGTTGATGAAATCCTCACCGTTGGCAAACCGCTTGATGTACTTCTTGGCGATGGGATCGGCCATGGCCTCGGCGAACGAAGCGTCATCCAAGATCAGTTGCTTGAAGTCGATTGGATTGTTGCCGCTGGACACCGTCGCGAGATCGGGTGCAACCGGCGTTGTCACAGGGCGAACGAAGTTCTCCTCCATATCGAGCAGGTATGCATTGACATACGTCGCGACGATCTCCTCGGGCTGACCCTTGCCGGTCTTGTACACGAACAAGCGCGGGCTACTTTTCCCCTTGTCGAAACCGACGATCACGCAGTGAACCGCAGCGGCCCCGAAGGCTTCGGACTGCCATACGAAGGTGCGGTGCGCAAACGAGATGCGCCACCCGTCGCGATAGATCGGTTCGAAGAGTTCCGCAACCGACGAGCCCATGACAATCGAGTTCGTCGTTACGAAGGCGAACCGGGACTGATCCTTGCCCTTCAAATACCCAAGCGACTTAGCGTGCCAAGCAGTCACGAAGTCAAGGTTGCCGTTGTAGTCCTTGCCCCAGGCGGCCTTGAGCGACTCGACCTCTTCTTTGCTGCGCTCCTTGTGCCCGTGGAATGGTGGGTTGCCGAAGACGAACGTCCTCGGCGTGGCGACCACGGCGTCGTTCCAGTCATTGATGAGTGCATCGCCATGCAGGATGTGCGCCGACTCTCCGATGGGCAGTATCTCCGGCGGCTCACCAATCTCCCCCAGCCGCTGAGTGATCTTGTGCTGCATCAGGAACATCGCAGTCTCGGCGATCTTCACCGGCCACCAGTTGAGTTCAATCCCGCCGAACTGGTCGGGCTGGACTTGCAGCCCCCATGTGGGGTCGAGGGCGTAGTCCTCCTCGCCCTTCAGCTCCCGGACGCGTTTGATGATGCGAAACTCGATGTCGGCCATTTCGCGGTACGCGACGATCAAGAAGTTTCCTGCGCCGCAAGCAGGGTCCAGGTATCGATAACTCCCGATCTCAACCCGCAGTTTCTCGAGTTCGAGTGACGACCACCACCAGCGCTGCAACCGATCTTCGAGGTCATCGAGAAACAACGGACGCAACACCTTCAGGATGTTCGTTTCTGTCGTGTAGTGCGAACCAGACTTTCGCCTCTCTTCGCGAGACGACATGCCTTGGAACAGGCTTCCGAATATCGCGGGCGAGATGTCAGACCAATTGATCTCAGTCGCGACTATCAGAGCGTCACGCATCTTCTTGTCGAAGAACGGGATGCTGACTCGTTTGCGGAACAGACCGCCGTTTACATAGGGAAACGCTTTCAGCTCATCGGGAACCTTCTTACGATCCTCGGTGTCAAGCACTTGGAACAGAGTCGCAATGGCCGAGCCGACATCCGACCCGTCAGCCGAGGTTCGGTTCTTTACGTACGACTCGAACAGACCTGGCTCCCAGAGCCCCACGACGTCATCTCCGTAAAGCAGGAACAGAAGGCGAGTCATGAAGATCGCAGCATCTTCGGCGGCCTCTGAGTTGTCGTCTGGTTCGATGTCTCCCAACAGTGCCTCATGGAGCTTGCCCATCTCCCGAGCGGCCTTGATGGACACCGCTTCGGCCTCTCCGCTGAGTCTCTTGGGAGCCTCATAGCCTGCAAGGAAGGCGAACCGCTGGACGTACTTGGGGAGGTCCCGCAACTGGAACTCAAGCGGTGGATCGTCTGACTCAAGATCAGTCAGCACGATCCTGTCGAAGTCAGCGGAGATCACATATCTTGGAGCCTCGTGAGCGGCAATGTCGCCGCCTTCCAAGTAGTCGAAGGCCTGCGAAGTGCCTTTGCCCGCATCCTTGCCGAGGCTCTTGTGCTCGGCAATCATCACCCCAGGCATGAACACGTCGATATTGCCGTCGCCGCCAGTCGAAGCTCGGCGCGCTCGGCGCTCGAAGATGGCCAACCTCCGACGTTCCACCCCGAAGACTTCGAAGAATGCATTCCACCAAGACTGAGCCTCGGCTCGTTCCCGGGATTCGCCATTCCAGTCCGCAACGAACTTTCGCGCGCGGGATTGCATCTCGGTGAGCGAGATGGGCTTGGGTGTGGAGTTCTGCGCTGGCACGTCTTCACATTACTGAGGGCTTGTCTGCAATCGAATGCTACGCGCCGAATCGGGTCAGTCGCGTTTGCGTCTAGCGTTGCGGTGCGGGGCGTACCGTAGGTCTGGGTGCTCGTTGAATGCCTACGTTGCGCTGATTCGACCCCGAGTGCAACGATCGAGGAATGGATCCTGTGATCACCTTCGCCCTCTGGGTAGTCGGGTTGGCGGTGGTTGCCGCCGGTGTCACCGGAGTGAAGAGCGCTATAGACAAACGCGCCGGGATGGGCGAGTGGGCCGAGCATGGACCGAATCCCTCGAAGCAAAGGATCGCGCACGTAGAACATTCGCGTGAGCTCTACCGATCGGCCGTTGCCGCGATGGTGGAAGGTCGTGCAACCGATGCTCAAGCTCTGTGGAGACAATCAGCTGATCTGGGACACCTGCCTGCCTACACCGGGCTTGGTATCGTCGAGATTCTTGAGGGTAGGTCATGGGGCACCACCGCGCATTGGCTCCGGGCCGCCGAGGGCGGTGATGTTGCGGCCCAGATCCTGCAGGAGCTCAAGGGCGCCGAGGTTATGACCAAATACGGACACGACGCGCCTCCGATTACTGCGAGCGAGTTTGCTATGGCTTTCCTCCGGGCGCAAAACCGAAGCGACCTGGACTCCCTACACACCGTTATCGGGACTGCTTTGCACCTTGGCGAAAAGGAATTCGCGAGTGAGTGGGCGCGAACTCGCGACATCATGAAGATGAATGCAAGCAGGCGCGAGCGATACGAGTGGGGAATCTGAGGGGCGGCCACCGCCTTCGCCGCGCGCTCGGTGCGCGGACGCACGCATCGCCTAGCCGCGTCCGGCAAATATGGCAGGCCAGTGCGCCGGTGTGGGACGGGCAGATACTCATCTGCCACCTGTTAGCTACGCTCTTTCTCCCGGCCCTGCAGCGGCTTGGCATCCCGCACATGCGCTGGCATGACCTACGGCACTTCTACGCGAGCGTGTGTGCATCCGAGGGCATCGACATCCACGACGTGTCAGTCTGGTTCGGGCACGCCAACGTGTCGATCACGCAGAGCACCTATGTGCACCTCTTCAAGCGCTCGGCACTCTGACGCGATGAGCAAGCTGGACGAAGCCGCCTCGGTGCCCTCTATCACCCCGCTCCGCGGAATCGGTTAGGAGCTACTGCGGCGGTCCGACCTTGGCCATAGTGTCGTCCATCTCATACGCAAGTTCCAAGAGCTTCTGGGTGAACATCGCAACGTCGAGCGCCGAGTCTTTCCCGACTGGAACTAGCTCATGATTGGCCTCGTTGCCGACTTCGCGGATTCGGTCAATCCATGGCTCCATGCGCTTAGTGACGATCCCCTCCGCAATGAGGTGATCGACGCACTGAGCAAAGTTGGGCGCTCGGTCCTTTGCATCCTTCTCTGGCAATCCATGGGACACCGCGACGTGCATCAGAAGCTTGCGACAGAGCATGACAGCCGCCGAGTGCGCGCCGACCCCAAGACATTCGCGCACCTCTTTCCAAGTGTCCAGCTCGGCTCCCGTCACCCCCGACGGAATCCTTAGTGGCCGCAGAGGCGGTGAGACCACGTCGTTGTTTACAGCGAGAGCGAGACCGCACTGAATGCAGCGCAACCAGGCCTTGCTTATGGGCGTAGTCCTCGCAATGACCATGAACTGATGGGCACCGCATTCTGGGCAATCGCCCTGTACGAATGCATTCGACGATCCTGTGCTGAACGAGCTACCAGTGGAGGCCACGACAACGTCGTCATACGGATTTGTCATGACCCCATGATGGCCGAGGCTACCGACATATGGAGGAGAACGCTCGCCGTGGTCGCCGAGCAACTCGCCGAGCTCGCCCGAGGGGTTACGGAGGGGATTGCCGCATAGCTCGGCCCACAGAGAAGGCCCGGTGTCACTGAATGCCCCAGTGATTCCGGGCCTTTTCGCTGTGCCCCGGCTGGGACTCGAACCCAGACTGAAGCGATTTTAAGTCGCCTGCCTCTGCCAATTGGGCTACCGGGGCCTGCCCGCCACACTAGCCGTCGAGCGCCGGTGCCACCCAGCGCACCCAGACGGTGAGGGCGGTCAGTACCGCGGCGACCCCGAGGGCGACGAGGCCGAGGGGGAGCAGCGGGAAGCTCGCGCCGGAGGCGACGATCGCGCCCGTGAGGGCGGCGCTCGCGAGGGCGACGACCGCCCACGCTCCCCGGGAAACGGCGTAGAGCTCCCGGCCGGGCAGCCGGCCGACCGGCAGCAGGAGCAGGAGGAGCGACCCGAACCCGCCCAGCGCGATGGCCGCCGTCGTCTCGGCGGCGAAGGTCTGCCAGAAGCCGATGCTGGGCATGAGGAGGGTGTGCACCGCCCACGCCAGCAGGGCGAGTGTCGCGACGCCGCCGATCTGGGCGATGGCGACTCCGCCGCGGGCGCGCAAACGAGCGGGCTCGAGGGCGAGGCAGGTGATCAGCACTCCGAGCAGCACGGGTGGCTGCAGGTCGAGGAAGCGCGACAGCAGGGCGGCGAAGAGCGCGATGACGAGGATGCCCGGCAGGAGCCTGGCACGCGCCGGGGCGCGCAGCAGGTGCCCGGCGATCCTCGCGGGGAGCACGACGGCGAGCAGGTTGAGCAGCACGAGCCCGAGCCCGATGGCGGCCATGAGCCTGATGTAGCGCACGTCGGCGGCGATACCGCCGGAGAGCGCGGCGATGAGGGCGGCACCCGCGAAGGTGGCGACGACGATGAGCAGGGGGGAGAGCAGTGGCCGTTCCTCGCCTTCGACCGGCGGCTCGTCGGGGGCGCCGTCGGGCTCGTCGTCCTCCCGGTTGCGCCCCGTGAGGCGCCAGGGCGACGTGCCGAGCCTTGGGCCGACGATCGTCGCGTACGCGCGCAGGGGGAGGGCGACGAGCAGCACGTACACGAGCGCCACCACGGGGGCGAGCGCCCAGCCGCCGTGCTCGATGATCTGCTCGGCGGAGGGCAGCGCGTTTCCGAAGCCCGTCTGCGTGCCCCAGTGGGAGGTCGCGGGCTGGCCGCTCCCATCGTCCGGGAGGGGAGGCGTGGTCGCGTCGGGTGTCGGGCTGGAGGGCGTCGTCGGGTCGGGGCTGGGGGATTCGCCCGACTGCGGTGCCTCCGTGGCGCCGGGCCCGGGTGCGCCGGGCGCTGGGGGGCCGCCCGGCGCACCTCCTGGCGTGTCGGGGTCGCGGGGGGAGGCGGTGATCTCGACGCGCTCGCTGGCGCTGCTGAAGTTGCCGGCGACATCCCGTTGCAGCGCCTGCAGGGTCCACTCGCCGGGCCCGGGCAGGCCGAGATCGCAGTCCCAGTCGCCGGTCGGCCCGACGTCGGCCTCGCAGGCGATGTCGCCGTTCGTGAAGACCTGCACCCGGGCATCCGGTTCTCCCCGGCCGGCGACGGACACGTCCGGGCCGCTCACCGCATCGCCGTCGCGCGGGCTCGTGATGAGGGGAGCGGCGGGAGGGGTGCGGTCGATCGTCGCGATCGTCGCGGGGGAGTAGGCCGAGTACTCCGGGCCGAGCGAGGGCAGCGACTGCCGCACGCGCACCTCGTGCTCGCCTTCGGGCAGCACGATGGCGCACGACCAGAAGCCGCTGCCGACCGCGGCAGGGCACGAGTGCTGCTGCGGTGCGCCGGGGCCGATGGACTGCAACTGGATGCTCGCCCCGGGCTCGGCCTGACCGGTGAACCGGCCCGTGGTCGTGACCTGCCCGCCCGAGCCTTCGAGCACGGGTGGGCGCAGGACGCGCAGCACGAGGAGGTCGAGCGGCTCGACCGAGTCGTCGGGGAGGGTCTCCAGGCCCGTGAAGGTCTTCTCGCCGTTCGGCACCGGAATGGTCGGGCACTGCCAGGTCGTCGCGGGGGAGGCGGCGATCGTGCACACCACGCCCGCGCCGGCGCGGCGCAGCTCGAGTGCGCTCCCCGCCTCCTTGGTGCCCTGCAGTACCACCTGCCCGGTGCCGTTGAAGTCGCTCGCCGGCTCCGTGAACGAGGCTGCGGCGGCAGCCGGCACCGGGGGCAGCGCGGTAAGGACGGCCGCGGCGGCCGCGACGATCGCGAGGTGGAGCATCCCGCGCGCGGACGACGACGAGCGGCCCATGCGCATCCCCTCTCCGCTCGTGAGGGCGACGGCCCTCGGTGCTGTCGACGTGCCGACATCGGACCATCCTCGCGACCATCATGGCGCGTTGCGCCGGTGACTGCTGGGCGCCTGCACAGGAGTCACCAAGCCTGGCGCCTGTTGCGGTGCGGAAGCGCGCTCTATGCTGTGCTCATGGAATTCTTGGTCATCGTCGGCGTCATCGTCCTCCTCGTCGTCATCGCGGGCATCTACCTGTGGGCGACGTACAACTCGCTCGTCACCCTCAACGTGCGCGTCGACGAGGCGTGGAGCGACATCACGGTGCAGCTCAAGCGCCGCGCCGACCTCCTACCCAACCTCATCGAGGCGGTCAAGGGCTACGCAGCGCACGAGAAGCAGGTCTTCGAGAACGTCACGAAGGCGCGGGCGGAGACGCTCAGCGCTCAGGGCCCTGCCGAGGCGAGCGCGGCCGAGAACCACATGCAGCAGGCCCTGAAGAGCATCTTCGCGGTCGCCGAGGCGTACCCGCAGCTCCAGGCGAGCCAGAACTTCCTGCAGCTGCAGGGCGAGCTCGTCGACACGGAGGACAAGATCCAGGCCTCGCGCCGCTTCTACAACGGCGGTGTCCGGGAGCTCAACGTCAAGATCAAGCAGTTCCCCAACACCCTCTTCGTGCGCGGTCTCGGCTTCACCGAGCGCGACTTCTTCGAGGTGGCGGACTCGGCGGCGATCGCGGAGCCTCCCCGCGTGCAGTTCTGATCACCGCGCTCGCGAGCAGGGAGTAACCGCACGTGTATCGCGCCATCGCGGCGAACAAGCGCAACACGGTGTTCATCATCATCGTGTTCGTGCTGCTCATCGGGGGTCTCGGCCTCGTCGCCGACTACCTGTACGGCGGCGGCATGACGATCTTCATCGGCACGCTCATCGGGGCGACCGCCTACGTGCTGTTCCAGTACTTCGCGTCGAGCTCGCAGGCGCTCTCGATGGCGGGAGCCCGGCAGATCGAGAAGCGCGACAACCCGCGCCTCTACCGCATCGTCGAGAACCTCGCCATCACCGAGGGGCTCCCCATGCCCAAGGTGTACATCGTCAACGATCCGGCGCCGAACGCCTTCGCGACGGGTCGCGATCCCCAGCACGCCAGCGTCGCGGCGACGACCGGCCTGCTCGAGCTCATGGACGACCGGGAGCTGACGGGCGTCATGGCGCACGAGCTCGGCCACGTGAAGAACTACGACATCCGCGTCTCCACGATCGTGTTCGGGCTCGTCGTCGCGGTCGGCCTGCTCGCCGACATCCTCGTGCGCATGGCGTTCTTCGGCGGCAACCGCAACAACGGCAACCCGATCGTGCTCGTCTTCGGCCTCGTCGCGATGATCGTGGCCCCGCTCGTCGCGAGCCTCATCCAGGCCGCCGTCTCCCGGCAGCGCGAGTACCTCGCCGATGCGACGGGCGCTCTCACGACGCGCGACCCGGAGGCGCTCGCGAGCGCTCTGCAGAAGCTCGGCGACTACGCGCGCCCCATGCGCAAGCAGAACTCGACGATGGCGCACCTGTGGATCAGCGACCCGATGAAGCCCGGCATCGTCGACCGCATGTTCCAGACGCACCCGCCGATCCCGGATCGCGTCAAGCGCCTCATGGAGAACTCGACGCGCTTCTAGCTCGACCGTGCGTCGGCCCCCGCATCACTCCCCGCGTCACTCCCCGTCGACGGCTCGGCGCACGGCAGCGCTCGCGTTTCCGCGGTCCGCGACGACGACGTCTCCCAGCCCCTGCCACGCGGAAGCCCGCCGCAGCAGCGGGGCCACGCGCTCCGCGAGGTGGCCGGCCTGCACCCCCGGCTCGACCCAGGCCGACTGCACGCGCAGCACGCCCGCCTGGCGGTCGCTCTTGAGGTCGAGCCGCCCGAGCAGCATCTCGTCCACGAGGACGGGCAGCGTGTAGTACCCGTACTGGCGCTGGGGCGCGGGCGTGTAAATCTCGATGCGGTACGCGAAGTCGAAGAGGCGCAGGGCGCGGTCGCGGTTCGCCACGACGGGGTCGAACGGCGAGAGCAGAGCGGTCGCCTCGAGGCGGCGCGGGATGCTCGCGCCGGGCACGACGAACGCGGGCAGCGGGCGGCCCGCGCGCTGCCACCCCTCGACCTCGACCTGCTCGACCTCGCCGGCCGCGAGCAGGGCGCGCAGGGCATCCCGCGTCGGGGCGATCTTCAGACGGTAGTAGTCGGCGATGTCGCCGATCGTGCCGACGCCGAGGGCGCGCACGCTGCGACGGACGAGCTCGCGCTCGGCATCGGGGCGCGCGACGCGCTGAGCGTGCAGGGCGGTCATGCCGACCTGGTGCGGGAGGGCGTAGATGCGCGAGAAGCCCCGCCGCCCGCCGCTCACGACGTCGCCGAACGCGAAGAGGTACTCGAGGCCGACCTTGACGTCGCTCCAGCCCCACCAGGGGCCGCGACGCGCGGTCGCCTCGTGCTCGACGTCCGAGACGGTCATCGGACCAACCTCGGCGAGCTCGGCGAGCAGCCAGTCGAGCATCGCGGTGTTCTCGCGCACCCAGGGCTGAGTGCAGGTGAAGCGCTCCCGAAGGGCCTCGCGCTTCCAGTGCCACAGCGGCCAGTCCTCCCGCCGGATGATCGCCGCCTCGTGGGCCCAGTACTCGGTGTAGCGGCCGCGGGCGCTGAAGATCAGCCGGTCGAGGCTCGCCGGGTCGTAGGTGCCGAGTCGCGCGAAGAGCGGCAGGTAGTGCGACCGTGCGAAGACGGTGACCGAGTCGAGCTGCAGCACGCCCAGGTGATCGAGCGCCGCCGAGAGCTGGCGGCTCGTCACGGCCTCAGGATGCGGGCGGCCGAACCCCTGCGCGGAGAGGGCGAGGCGGCGCGCCTGGGAGGAGGACAGCCTGCGAGCCGTGCGCGGCGCAGCGGGGAAAGTGGGCACGCCGCCACGCTAGCGGCGGCGGCCGACGTGCGCCCGACCCGCGGGGCGGACCGACGGCGGCCGAGTAGCAACCGCGCGTTGTCCTGCCGTTCAC
Source organism: Microcella pacifica (assembly GCF_009371975.2). Taxonomy (GTDB): domain Bacteria; phylum Actinomycetota; class Actinomycetes; order Actinomycetales; family Microbacteriaceae; genus Microcella; species Microcella pacifica. The sequence continues at coordinate 49,653 of NZ_VIKT02000003.1, read as the reverse complement.
ATCGCGCGGGCGTGCCGGACACCGGCGCTCTCTAGCTTTCGAGAAATACGTGGTTTCCCGTGTCGAGAACACAGCCTCGGCCGCCGCGCACGATCACACGGAGGATTCGTGAAGAACACCCGCACTCTCGCCACCGTCGCCCTCGCGGCGACGGCCGCTCTCACCCTCGGCGCCTGCGCGTCGACCGACGCTCCCGCCGACGGCTTCGACGCGTCGACGGCCACGAGCATCGCCGACTTCGGCACCTTCGCCGACCTCGAGGCGGCCGCGAAGGCGGAAGGCGCCCTCAACGTCATCGCGCTTCCCCGCGACTGGGCCAACTACGGCGAGATCCTCGACCTGTTCATCGAGCGCTACCCCGAGATCACGGTGACCGAGGCGGCCCCCGACTCCTCGAGCGCCGAGGAGATCCAGGCGGCCGAGAACCTCCAGGGCCAGGACACCGCTCCCGACGTCTTCGACGTCGGCCTCTCGGTCGCTCTCGCGAGCACCGACTACTTCGCCCCCTACTTCGTCGAGCGCTGGGACGACATCCCCGACGCGCTCAAGAACGAGGACGGACTGTTCTGGAGCGACTACGGCGGATACATGGCCGTGGGCTACGACCCCGACGCCGTTCCCGCCCCGGAGAGCCTCGAGGATCTGCTCGGCGCCGACTATCGCGGCAAGGTGGCCATCAACGGCGACCCGACCCAGGCCGGCGCGGCCTTCGCGGCCGTCGGCATGGCGACCGTGCAGAACGGCGGCACGCTCGACGACTTCCAGGCCGGCATCGACTTCTTCGAGGAGCTCAACGCTGCGGGCAACTTCGTGAAGATCGACCCGACCCCCGCGACCGTCGCCTCCGGCGAGACCCCCGTCGTCTTCGACTGGGACTACCTCAACGCCGGCTACGCCGCTGACCTCGACGGCCAGCGCAACTGGGAGGTCGTGGTCTTCCCCGGCACCGGCTACGCGGGCTACTACAACCAGGCGATCAACATCGACGCGCCGCACCCGGCCGCGGCGCGCCTGTGGCAGGAGTTCCTCTACAGCCCCGAGGCGCAGAACCTGTGGCTCAAGGGTGGAGCGCGCCCCGTGCTCGAGGCATCGATGGTCGAGAACGGCGAGATCGACGAGGCGCTCTACGCGGCGCTTCCCGAGGCTCCCGCCGACACCGTCGTGCCCAGCTCCGAGCAGAGCGACGCCGCGGCGGCACTGCTCGGCGAGAAGTGGGCGACCGCTGTCCAGTAGCACGCCCGTCGTGACGACGGCCGATCCCCGGCTCCCTGCGCGCCGGGGATCGGCCCCCACGCCCGGCCGAGACGACGCACCGCGCGCCACCGGCACGCGCCGCGGCGGCACGCGGTTCGGCGGCGCCCTGTGGGGCGTCGCGCCCTTCGCGATCTACGTCACGCTCTTCCTCGCGATCCCCACGTTCCTCGCGGTCGCCACGGGGTTCCTCGACGCCGACGGCGCCCTGACCCTCGACAACGTCGCCGCCCTCGCCGACCCGTTCGTCGTGAGCGGGTTCGTGACCACGCTGCAGCTCTCCGCCGTGACCTCCCTCATCGGCGCCGTGGTCGGAGCGCTCGTCTGCTACGCCCTCATCGGCACGAGGTCGGCGGGCCCGCTGCGCTCCGTGATCGATGCGGCGAGCGGCGTCCTCGCGCAGTTCGGCGGCGTCATGCTCGCCTTCGCGTTCGTCGCGACGATCGGCATCCAGGGCCTCATCACGATCCTGCTGCTCGACACGTTCGGCATCGACATCTTCGCCGAGGGCGTGTGGCTCTACGAGGCGCCCGGCCTGATCCTGCCGTACATCTACTTCCAGGTGCCGCTCATGATCATCATCTTCATGCCGGCCCTCGAGTCGCTCAAGCCGCAGTGGGCCGAGGCGACGGCGACCCTCGGCGGCACGACGCGCGTCTTCTGGCTGCGCGTCGGCTTCCCCGTGCTCGCACCCTCCTTCCTCGGCTCGCTCCTCCTGCTGTTCGCGAACGCCTTCTCCTCCTACGCGACCGCCGCCGCCCTCACGAGCCAGGGGCAGTCCATCGTCCCGCTGCAGATCCGGGCGGCCCTCACGAGCGAGACCCTCCTCGGGCGCGAGAACCTCGCGGGCGCTCTCGCGCTCGGCATGATCGTCGTCATGGCGATCGTCATGACCCTGTACGCCCTCCTGCAGCGCCGCGCGGCACGGTGGCAGCAGTGAGCGCGATCACGGGCACGGGAATCCCCGGGCCCCGGCGAGGCACCCGCTGGCTGATCCTCGGCGCCATCGGCGCGATCTTCGCGGTGCCCATCGTCGCGATGGTCGAGTTCACGCTGCGACGGGGGCTCGAGGGCGGCTACGACGTCAGCCGCTGGGTGACTGTGCTCACGGGCGACGTCGGGCCCGAGTACCGCGTGCTCGGCGTCGCGATCGGCAACTCGCTCCTGCTCGCGCTCGCGACGATCGTCATCGTGCTCGTGCTGCTAGTCCCCGCGATGATCACCGTGGCGCTCAAGCTGCCGCGGCTGCGCCGAGTGCTCGAGTTCATCTGCCTGCTGCCGATCAGCATCCCTGCGATCGTCCTCGTGGTCGGCCTCGCGCCCGTGTACGGAGTCATCTCGCGGGCCGCGGGCAGCGGCGTGTGGACCCTCGCCTTCGCCTACGGGATCCTCGTGCTGCCGTTCGCCTATCGCGCCGTGCAGTCGAACATCGACGCGATCGACATCACGACGCTCACCGAGGCGGCGCGCTCGCTCGGTGCCTCGTGGCTCACGGTCATCGTGCGCGTGCTGCTGCCGAACCTGAGGGTCGGGCTTCTCGCGGCCGCGTTCATCTCCGTGGCCGTCGTGCTCGGCGAGTTCACGATCGCCTCGCTCCTCAACCGCCAGAACCTGCAGACGGCGCTCGTGATCGTGCAGAAGGATGATCCCTTCATCGCCGTCATCATCGTTCTGCTGTCCCTGCTCTTCGCCTTCGCCCTCCTGCTCGTCATCGGGTGGATCGGGCGCGCCAGTACCCGGAGGACTCGATGACCACGACCGCCCACCCCACGACCGATCCCACGCGGGTCTCCGCCCCCGTCGCATTCGTCGACGTCGTCAAGCGGTTCCCCGGCATGACGGCACTGGACGGCGTCTCGCTCGAGCTCGCCCCCGGCGAGTTCGTCGCCCTGCTCGGTCCGTCCGGGTGCGGCAAGACCACGGCGCTGCGCGTTCTCGCCGGGCTCGAGATCGCCGACGAGGGCCACATCCTCATCGACGAGGTCGACGTCGTGTCGACCCCTCCGAACAAGCGCGACATCGGCATGGTGTTCCAGTCCTACTCCCTGTTCCCGCACCTGACCGTCATCGAGAACGTCGAATTCGGTCTGCGGATGCGCAGGGTGCCTGCCGAGGACCGTCGCCGACGCGCCGCCGAGGCCCTCGATCTCGTGGGTCTCGATCGGCACGCGCAGCGCTACGCCCACCAGCTCTCCGGGGGCCAGCAGCAGCGCGTGGCCCTCGCCCGTGCCCTCGTCACGCGGCCGCGCGTGCTGCTGCTCGACGAGCCCCTGAGTGCGCTCGACGCCAAGGTGCGCGTTCAGCTGCGCGAGCAGATCCGCGAGATCCAGACCGAGCTCGGCATCACGACCCTCTTCGTCACGCACGACCAGGAGGAGGCGCTCGCCGTGGCCGACCGCGTGGCCGTCATGCGGGCGGGCCGCATCGAGCAGATCGGCTCGCCGGAGGACCTCTACTCGAGCCCCGCGAACGACTTCGTCGCCGATTTCGTGGGCCTGAGCAACCGGATCCCCGGCACGGTCTCGGGCGGGCAGGTGGCGGCCGCGGGCCAGCGGCTCCCCCTCCTCGATGAGAGCGCCGCGGACGGCGAGGTGCTCGCACTCGTGCGCCCCGAGGATGTCGAGCTCGTGCCGCCCTCGACGAGCGGAGCCCTGCCCGGCGTCATCGTCACGAGCTCGTTCCTCGGCCCGCTGCGCCGCTCGCGCGTGCGCCTGAGCGATGGTGTCGAGATCGTCGTGCAGCACGAGGTCGCGGTGAACCCGAGGCCGGGGGAGTCGGTGCACGTGCGCTTCGCCGGCCGACCCGTCGCGGTCGCGCGCGCCTGAGCCGAGTTCTCGAGCAGCGCGGGGCGCATGCCCGTCGCGGAATCCTGCGAAGGGCTCTCGCACTCGGCTCGTAGACTGACCGGATGCTCGGTCTCTTCCGCTCCGCTGGGCGCGACGGCGCGCCCAGCGACGGCGCCGTGTCGCCCGACGTGCCGCCCGGCGTGCGGATCGCGAGCGACTGGTCGTGGCGGGTCCTCGCGATCGCGGGAGCCGCCGGGGTGCTCATCTTCCTCGTCATCCAGCTGAGGCTCCTCGTCATCCCGCTGTTCATCGGCGTGCTCATCGCGGCGCTGCTCGTGCCCTACGCGGGCTGGCTCTCCTCCCGCCTGCGCTTCCCGCGCTGGCTCGCGATCGTGACGGCGATGGTCACGCTCCTCGCGGTCGTCTCGTTCCTCGTGTGGCTCGTCGTCTCGCAGGTGCGCGCGGGCTACGCCTCGCTCGAGGAGCGCTCGGTCGAGCGCTACGACGAGTTCCTGGCGTGGGTGTCGACGACCTTCGAGCTCTCGCCCGACGAGATCAGCGTCATCGTCGACGACACGGTCGCCCAGCTCGACCTCGGGGGCGGCTGGCTGCTGTCGGGCGCCCTCTCCGTCGGCTCGACGCTCACCGAGGTGCTCACCGGCACGGTGCTCGTGCTCTTCGCCGTGCTGTTCTTCCTCATCGACGGGCGCCGCATCTGGCAGTTCGTCGTGGGGCTGTTCCCGCGCCGTGCGCGCACCCCCGTCGACGGCGCCGGCCGAGCGGGCTGGCTGACGCTCACCAACTTCGTGAAGGTGCAGATCTTCGTCGCGTTCGTCGACGCCGTGGGCATCGGGCTCGGGGCGGTCATCCTGCAGCTGCCGCTCGCGCTCCCCATCGCGGTCGCGGTGTTCCTCGGCGCCTTCGTGCCCATCGTCGGCGCCGTCGTCACCGGCGCGCTCGCCGTGTTCGTCGCCCTCGTCTACTACGACATCGTCATCGCACTCATCATGCTCGGCATCGTGCTGCTCGTGCAGCAGCTCGAGGGCAACGTGCTGCAGCCCCTCGTCATGGGCACCGCGGTCAAGGTGCACCCGCTCGCGGTCGTGCTCGCCGTCGCGGCCGGCGGATTCCTCGCAGGCATCCCGGGTACGCTCTTCGCCGTCCCCCTTGTTGCGGTTCTCAACGTCGTCGTCCGCTACCTTTCTCGTGGGCAGTGGCGCACCAACCCCCGGCCGAGCCTCGCCGGCGTCATATCGCCCCACGAGCACGATCCCCCCACGACAGAAAGGCGAGCATGACGATACCCGTGACGCTGGCCGGCCCCACACTCGACGATGTCGAGGCAGCGCGCCTCCTCGTGCGGCGAGTCGCAGAGACGACCCCCATCGAGACCTCGCGCTACCTGAGCGACATCCTCGGCACGACCGTGCTGCTCAAGTGCGAGAACCTGCAGCGCACCGGCTCGTACAAGATTCGTGGAGCCTATACGCGCATGGCGCGGCTCACCGAGGAGGAGCGCTCGCGCGGTGTCGTCGCCGCGAGTGCCGGCAATCACGCGCAGGGCGTGGCCTTCGCCGCGCGCGAGCTGGGCATCCACGCCACGATCTTCATGCCCATCGGGGTCGCCCTGCCCAAGCTCCAGGCCACACGTGACTACGGAGCCGAGGTCGTGCTGCGGGGCCACTCGGTGTCGGAGCCGCTTCAGGCCGCCGCCGAGTATGCCGAGCGCACGGGCGCCATCTACATCCCGCCGTTCGACCACCCCGATGTCGTTGCGGGTCAGGGCACGCTCGGGCTCGAGCTGCTCGAGCAGGTGCCCGACCTCGAGACCGTCGTCATCCCGATCGGGGGAGGCGGGCTCGCGAGTGGCGTCGCGAGCGTGCTCAAGCGACGCGCCGCCGAGGAGGGGCGCACGATCCGCATCATCGGCGTGCAGGCCGCCAACGCCGCCGCGTACCCCATCTCGCTCGCCGCGGGAGAGCCGACCGACATCGCGATCGGCTCGACCATCGCCGACGGCATCGCCGTCGCACGACCGGGCACTCTCAACTTCGCGATCATCCGCGACGCCGTCGACGAAGTCGTCACGGTCGAGGAGGACGACATCGCGCAGGCCATGCTCGTGCTGCTCGAGCGCGCCAAACTCGTCGTCGAGCCGGCCGGCGCCGTCGGAGTCGCCGCCGTCATGCAGGGCAAGGTGAGCGCGCAGGGTACGACCGTCGTCATCCTCTCGGGCGGCAACATCGACCCGCTCATCATGGAGCGCGTCATCAGCCACGGCCTCGCGGCGGGGGAGCGTTACCTCAAGCTGCGCATCCCGTTGCCCGATCGGCCCGGCCAGCTCGCGCGCACGAGCGAGATCGTCGCCTCGCAGAACGCGAACGTCGTCGAAGTGCTGCACACGCGCCACGGCACGGGGCTGCAGATCAGCCAGGTCGAGCTCGAACTGCACATCGAGACGCGTGGCCCCGAGCACGCCGAGCAGGTGCTGGGTGCGCTGCGCGAGGCGGGGTATCAACCGCGCGTCGACTTCTAGCGTCCACGCGCAACGCTCACGCGTTACGGGGTATCAACCGCGCGTCGACTTCTAGCGTGCGCTAGGGGGTGTAGGTCTCGACGTTCACGATCGTGACGGAGACCTGCGCGCCGCTCGGCGCCTCATAGCTCGTCGAGTCGCCGACCTTGAGCCCGAGGATCGCCGAACCGAGCGGGCTCTGCTCGCTGTAGACCGCGAGCTCGCCACCGTCCCCGACGATCTCGCGACTGCCGAGCAGGAACTTCTCGTCATCGCCCATGATCGTGGCCACGATGACCGTTCCCGGCTCGACGACGCCGCTCGACTGGGGCGCCTCGCTGACGGTCGCGCTCTTCAGCAGGGCAGAGAGCGTCCTGATCCGCGCCTCGATCTTGCCCTGCTCGTCCTTCGCGGCGTGGTACCCGCCGTTCTCCTTGAGGTCGCCCTCGTCTCGGGCAGCCTCGATTCGCCGCGCGATCTCGGCCCGACCCTCCGTGCTGAGCTGCTCGAGCTCGGCGTTGAGGCGATCGTAGGCCTCCTGGGTCAGCCACTTCGTGTCGGTGGTGTCGCTCATCTTGTCTGCCTCCTGACGCAACAGAGCCGACCCGGTGGGTCGGCTCGCCGCAGTGATCTGAGGATATTACGGGAGCCAGCAGCGGTACGGCAAACCCGTCACTGCTGGTTCGGATGTTCGCACGGTCTGCGCGAGGGATCGGGTGCGCTCGGGGGAGGCCGGGATCTCGACGATCGTCCACCCCACGATGCCGAAGCTGCTGTTGAGCGCCTGCAGCGCGCAGTGCACGGGGGTGCCCGGTGGTGCCGTAACTTCCCACTGCACGGTGATCGAGGTGTCGGTGGCGTCGGTGTAGCCCAGCTCACGCGTCTCGAGCGTCGCGCTCGTGCCCGAGAGCCCGCCCCAGACGACCCACGCGGTCAGCACCACGGCGAGGGTGATCGCTGCCCCGATGAGGATGCCGCGAGTGCGGCGCTCACTCCCCGCGCTGCGCCCGTAGCGCTCATCGAGGAGATGCTGGGTCGTCGTCATGGTTTCCTGTGCGGCTGGTCGGCGAGCATCCGGGTGCGCTCGGTAGTGTGGCTCTCAGGGTAGTCGGCGCCGCTGAGAAGCGAGCGCCCGGCGCCCTCCCCTTCGGCGTGGTTACCACGCCCACCGACCCGAGGAGCATGCGTGCACTGGCTGACCGCCCTTCCCACCGGCATCGGGCCGAACCCCGTGGACGACCCGCTCATCTCGCCCATCCAGGTCGATGAGAACCTCGTGACGCCGGGCGTCATCGGCTTCGTCGTGACGCTCCTCGTCGCGATCGGCGCGATTCTGCTCGTCATCGACATGTCACGGCGGGTGCGGCGTGTGCGGTATCGCGGAGAAGTGCGCGAACGCCTCGAGGCCGAGCAGGCCTCAGCCGCCGAACGGCGGGTCGAGGGCGACGATGAGGACGCCCGTCCAGTGGCATAGGAAGGCCACGACCGTGAGGGTGTGAAAGATCTCGTGGAAGCCGAACACGCCCGGCACGGGGTTCGGGCGCTTGAGACCGTAGATGACCGCACCGGCCGTATAGGCGAGCCCTCCCACGATGACGAGCGTCATCATCGCCGGGCTCGCGGCGAAGAGGTCGACGATGTACAGCACCGCCGCCCAGCCGAGCAGCACGTAGAGCGGCACGTAGGCCCAGCGCGGCGCGGAGATCCAGAACACGCGGAAGCCGATGCCCAGCAGAGCGCCCGCCCAGACGAGCGCGAGCAGCAGGTAGCCCTTGTCGGGCGGCAGCGCCATGATCGCCAGGGGCGTGTACGTGCCGGCGATGAGTAGGAAGATGTTGGCGTGGTCGAAACGCTTGAGCAGAATGCGCGTGCGCGTGCTCCAGTGGAACCGGTGATACGTCGCCGAGATACCGAAGAGCAGGAGCGACGAGGTCATGAAGACGGCGCTCGACCACGTGGCCGCGACGCCATCGGCGACGACCAGCAGCACGATGCCGGCGACGATCGCCAGGGGAAAGGTGCCCGCGTGAATCCAGCCGCGCCAGGTCGGCTTCTCCTCGCGCTGCTCGATCTGCTCGTACTCGATCGACTCTTCGAGCAAGGGGACGTTCGGGATGTCCGCCGCGGGCTCCTCGTCGACGCGGTCTGCGGCAGTGGTCACGGGCTCCTCGGCGGCAGGCGTCATGCCGCGATCGTAGCCCGCCCACCTCGCAGGCGCCTTTCGACTGGAGGCCGTGAACAATGTGAGCGCGGTGCACTACCGTGATGGCTGTGCAATCGAGGAGAAGTCTCCGCGGGCGCGGCGTGCTCTACCAGCTCTACATGCGTCGGCTGCGGCATCAGTTGTCGGATGCCACGCACCCTCGTCATGTCGCGATGATCCTCGACGGCAACCGGCGCTGGGCCCGACTGCGGGCCGGCGGCACGAGTGCTCACGGGCACCGCGCTGGAGCGGAGAAGATTCGCGAGTTCCTGACCTGGTGCGATGACGCCGGCATCGGGGTCGTCACGCTCTACCTGCTCTCGACCGACAATCTGACCGGGCGCGAGTCGGAGGAGCTGCGCGAGCTCATCCCCATCATCGGCGAGCTCGCGAGCGCCCTCTCGCAGTTCCGCGACTGGCGAGTGCAGCACGTGGGCAGCCGCGAAGGACTGCCCGAGCCGCTTCTGGCCCAGCTGGATGCCGCCGTGGAGAGCACGCGAGACCACGACGGACTCCACATCAATCTCGCCGTCGGCTACGGCGGCAGGCGTGAGATCGCCGACGCCGTGCGGTCGATCGTGCATCATCATGCGTCGGCGGGCGGCACCCTCGACGCTCTCGGCGAGCTGCTTACCCCGGAGAACATCGCCGAGCACCTCTACACGGGAGGGCAGCCCGACCCCGACCTCGTGATCCGCACCTCGGGCGAGCAGCGCTTGAGCGACTTCATGCTCTGGCAGAGTGCCCACAGCGAGTTCTACTTCGTGGAGGCGCTCGGCCCCGACCTGCGCGAGGTCGACTTCCTGCGGGCCCTGCGCGACTTCTCGCGCCGTCAGCGCCGCTTCGGCCAGTAGGCTCGGTGCTTCACCCCTGGAGACCCTCATGACAGCCCTCGATGCGTTCATCGCCGACTTCCACGAAGACCCCGGCTACCTCGACTTCGCCCGTCTCGCCCCCGTCGGCGACCCGGTCCTCGCGGAGGAGCGCGCGCACGCCGAGCTCCTCTCGCGTGCGCGCTTCGGCGCGCTCCAGACGCTCTCTGAGCAGGATGCCCGGGTGCGAGCCGCGCTCGGCGAGATGCTCGGCTTCCGCCCCGATCAGGTGGTCTTCCAGCCGAGTGCCTCGCAGGCGCTCATGCACGTCATGTTCGGGTTGACGGGCGGAGTCTCCGCATCGCCCGGCGAGTTCCCTGCCGTCGGCTACGCCCTCGCGCGGGCGGCGGAGGCTCTCGGAGTTCTTGTGCCGCGCGACCTCGTGCCCGAGCACGAGCGCGTGACGCCGGGCGTGGTGAAGGCGCAGGTAGGGGCGAACACCGTGGCGGTGGTCGTGAGCCTCGTCGACTACCGCACGGGCCAGGTCGTCGATCTGGAGGGGGTGCGCCAAGTCATCGGCGACCGCCTGCTCATCGTCGACGCCTCGCAGGGTGCCGGTGTCGTGGATGCTCCCTGGCAGGTGGCCGACGTGATCGCGGGCGGTGGTCGCACCTGGTTGCGCGCCGGCCCCGGAACCGGGTTCCTGGTGCTCTCCGATCGGGCGCGCGAGAGCCTCACGCCCGTCTGGTCGGGGTGGCTCGCGCAGGGCTCGGTCGAGCCTGTTCACGAGATACTCCCGCCGCAGGACGACGCGGGGGCCTTCCGGGTGGGTGCCGCAGACCCGGGTGCCGAGGCGAGGCTCGCCGCGGCCGTCGAGGCCGTCGTCCGAGTCGGCGTCGATGTCATTGCCCCGGTGGTGCTCGAGCGCACCGCCCGCATTCTCGATCTCGTCGACGAGGCGGGCCTTCCGGTCGTCTCCCCGCGGGAGGACGAGGAGCGGGCGGGAATCGTGGTCGTCGAGCCCGATGCCGACCAGTTCGGCGTGCTCGCCGCCGCTCTGCACAACCACGGCATCTCGGCGACCAGTCGGGAGGGGCGCGTGCGGTTGAGTGCGCACGTGTCGACGGGCGAGGACACGCTGGCACTCCTGCGCACCGCGCTGCTCACCTTCCGGGCGGCGACGCGGCCGTGAGGTGAGCCCCGGGGACCCCTCCTCGGTGAACCAACAGGCAACACGCGCGTGTCGTTGCGCGTCGAGCGCGCCGGGAGGCATAGCGTGGCGCTCATCAGGCAAGCGCCTGATCGAGACGGCCGGAAGTTCGTCTTGCGAGCCCCCGGCCGATCACGTCAGATGAGTCCGGGGGCGCCCGCGCTTCCGGGGTTGGAGCACTGGTGGCCGCATCGAGAACCTCCTCCCAGACATCCCGCACCACGGCGTCGACGACGGAGGTGATGCAGCGCACCTACGTCTTGGACACCTCGGTCCTCCTCAGCGATCCGAGAGCCATGTTCCGGTTCGCGGAGCATGCCGTCGTCCTCCCCGTCGTCGTCATCACCGAGCTCGAGGCGAAACGCCACGATCCGGAGATCGGGTACTTCGCGCGTCAGGCGCTGCGACACCTCGATGAGCTGCGGGTGCAGCACGAGCGCCTCGACTTCCCGATTGCGGTGGGGGAGGAGGGCGGCTCGCTGCGTGTCGAGCTCAACCACTCGAATCAGTCGGTGCTGCCGAGCGGCCTGCAACTCGGCGACAACGACTCGCGCATCCTCGCCGTCGCGCTGAACCTCGCCCAGGAGGGGCTCGCGGTCACGGTCGTCTCGAAGGATCTCCCCCTGCGCGTGAAGGCCTCTTCCGTCGGTCTCGCGGCCGAGGAGTACCGGGCCGAGCTCGCGGTGGACAGCGAATGGACCGGGACGGCAGACATCACCCTCTCGGCCGAGCAGATGGCCGACCTTTACGACCGGGAGACGATCTCGAGCGCTGCGGTGCGGGAGCTTCCCGTCAACACGACTCTCGTCATCCACTCCGACCGCGGTTCGGCCCTCGGGCGCGTTGTCGGTGACGACATCGTGGGTCTCGTGCGCGGCGATCGCGACATCTTCGGACTGCACGGCCGTTCGGCCGAGCAGCGCCTCGCGATCGACCTGCTCATGGACCCCCAGATCGGCATCGTCTCTCTCGGCGGCCGCGCGGGCACCGGCAAGTCGGCGCTCGCGCTGTGCGCGGGTCTCGAGGCGGTGCTCGAGCGCCAGCAGCAGCGCAAGATCATGGTGTTCCGGCCCCTGTACGCGGTCGGAGGGCAGGAGCTCGGGTACCTGCCGGGTGACGCGGGCGAGAAGATGAACCCCTGGGCGCAGGCGACCTTCGACACGCTCAGCTCAGTCGTCTCGCAGAACGTGCTCGACGAGGTCATCGAGCGCGGGCTGCTCGAGGTGCTGCCGCTCACGCACATTCGGGGTCGGTCGTTGCACGACGCGTTCGTGATCGTCGACGAGGCGCAGTCGCTCGAGCGCAACGTGCTGCTGACAGTGCTCAGCCGCATCGGTCAGAACTCGAAGGTCGTCCTCACGCACGATGTTGCCCAGCGGGACAACCTGAGGGTCGGGCGGCACGACGGCGTCGCGAGCGTCATCGAGACGCTCAAGGGTCACGCGCTCTTCGGCCACATCACCCTCACCCGCAGCGAGCGTAGCGCGATCGCGGCGCTCGTCACCGAGCTCCTGGAGGGAAACGAACTGGCCTGAGACCTAGCGCTCTGCGTTCTCGCCGACGGCGCGCAACAGCTCGCCGATCGTGTGCGTGCGCTCGAGCGGGTGCCGCAGGGGAACGTTGTCGACGAGGCTGTAGCGATTGCGTCGCCCCTCGCGCGTCTTGACGAGGTAGCCGGCGTCGACGAGCTCGGCGACGATGCGCTGCGTGCCGCGCTCGGTGATGCCGACGCGCTCGGCGATGTCGCGCATGCGCAGTTCGGGGTCGTCGGCGAGGCACACGAGCACGTGCGTGTGATTCGTCAGGAACGTCCACTCGGCCACGGGAACACTGTACGAGCCGCTCCGCTCGCCCGAGAGCACCAAAATACGCGTTGCGTAATACACGAAAGACAAATCGTGTATTGTGATGCGCGCAAGGAGGTGCATCATGTTCTCACTCGGCAGCCCGCTCGACCCCCGAGCACTGCTCGCGGCGGCGTCCACGCCCCCGCTGGACGGCGCGCTGTGGCGACTCGACGGCGTCACGTTCGCCCTTCTCGTTCTCGTGGTCGGCATCGCCGCGGCCGTGCTGCCCTTCGCACACCGCTCGCTGCGCGGCGACCGCCACGGCACCGCGATCACGGTCGCCCTCGGCGCGATGCTCGCCACGACGGCGTGGCTCGCCCTCGCTGGTCCGCTCTGGATGCTCGGCCTCGCCTGGAGCGCCTCCACCGTCGCGACGCTCGTGGCGCTGGGTCTCGGCGGGGGAGTGCGCGCGCTCCTCCCCGGCGCCCTCTGGCTCATCGCCGCCGACGTCGCGCTCTGGGCCGCGGTCGTGCTCTCGTCGCTCGGTGCCGGCACGGATGCCGCCGCGCTGCTCCTCGTCGTCGCGGCCGCGCTGCGCTGCGCCCTGCCGCCCGCGCAGAGTTGGCTCGTCGGCTCCCTCTACGCGCCGACACCCGTGAGCGCGGCCCTGCACGGCGGCATCGTGAACGGCGGGGGCATCCTCGTCATCACGCAGCTGCCCCTCATCAGCGACAGTCTCCTCGCGACCGTCGCCCTCGCGCTTCTCGCGGGGTTCGGGCTGCTCGTGGGTGTCGCCGCGTCGCTGACAAGGACCGACATCAAGGGTCGCCTCGTCCTGTCGACCGTGGCGCAGATGGGCTTCATGCTGCTGTGCGCCGCGCTCGGCCTCGCCGCCGCCGCGCTCGTGCACCTCGTCGCGCACGGCCTGTACAAGAGCTCGCTCTTCCTCTCCTCGAGCGACGGCATCGACCGACGCGCCTACGAACGCCGTGCCCCCGCGCGCCTCGCGCTCTCTCCCCGCGGCGCAGTCGCACGGGTGGCCACGGGCGCCGCCCTGCCCGTGCTGGCTCTCGCGGCCGTAGCTCTCGCGGTCTATCCGGGCGGTCGCGGAGTGCCCGAGCTGCTGCTTCTCGTCGTCGTCGGCGCAGCCTTCGCCGCCGCGGGCTCCCGCGCGGCGCTGCTCGCCCCGAGCACCGCCCTCGCCGCCGTATCGAGCGCCCTGCTCGCCGCGGGTGCAGCCGCGTACGCCCTCGCCGCCTCACTGCTCTCGGCGGTCGTCGCGCCGTCGCCGACCACGGAGGCCCTGCCCGCCGTCGTCGTCATCGCCGTGCTCACTCTCGCCCTCGTCGTCGCGCTCGGCGTGGTGCGCCGATGGTTCCCGCTCAGTCGCGCGGGCCTGACGCTGCAGGCCTTCGCGCTTGGAGTCGGTGAGCCTCGTGCTGCGAGGTTCTCGAGCAGAGCATCCTCGATGTCCTCGATCCGCACGCCTGACTCCCTCGTCACCTCCCTCACGACAGGAGCATCGTCATGACCGACATCATCGCGCCCACACGCTCGGCGCTGCGAGCCCGCGCACGGGCCGAGATCGCGGCCTCCGTGATCGCCCCCTACTACGGGCTCGATGCCGCGATCGCCGTCAACCCCCTCGTGCCCTCGCTCTCGGCAGGATTCGCCGGCGCCATCGCGCAGGCCGCACCGGCTCTCGGAGCACGTGGCGCACTCTCTGAGGGGCAGTACCGCGACCTGCTCGACTCCGGCCGCATCGCGGAGGCCGATCTCGCCCGGGCGATCCGTCGCCGCCGCGCCGACTCTCCGCAGGGGGCGACCGACCGTCAGCTCGTCACGCGGTTCCTCACCCGCGCTGCCCCGCCTCCGCCGCGTGACCGGCAGCCGCTCAGCGCTCTGGACGATCGTCTCGCGCGGTGGTGCCGTGCAGCACTCGCCCCCGAGGCCGCCGCGTGGCCCGTCCCCGTGGCCGAGCTCGGATTCTTCGGGGCGTGGCGCGCCCTCGCTCTCCACGACGCCACCCTGCCGCGAGAGGCGAGGCGCCGCATCGCGGCACTCCCCGACGTCGCCGATCGCGCCCTCGCCACCGTGCTCGACCGCACCGGCGTGAGTGAGGAGGAGCAGCTCGCGTACTTCCGCGCCGGTCTCGCGCGGCTGCCCGGGTGGGCCGCCTACGTGCGGTGGCGGGCCATGACCTCCGGCGACGTGGACATCGTGGACGTGCTCGCCGTGCGCGCGGCACTCGAGTGGGCGCTCGACGAGCCGCCGGCCACGCCGAACGAGGGGCACAGCGATGACGAGAGTGCCGCGCGCGCGCTCGTGTGGCAGGAGGCCCTCGAATCGGCTCCGCATCGCCGCGTGCTCGAGCAGATTGGCGCACACACGGGCGGTGAGCGAGACGGATCGGCCCCGCGCGCGCACCTCGTCTTCTGCATCGACCCCCGCAGCGAAGGGCTGCGACGGCACCTCGAGCGCCGCGGGCCCTACGCGACCTCCGGCTTCGCCGGCTTCTTCGGCATCGCGGCACTCATGGAGCCCCTCGCCGCGACCGAGCCCGCGGCGGCGTGCCCCGTCCTGCTGACGCCCCGCTACCGGGTCGCCGAACGACCGGCTCCCGGGGCATGGCGCGAGGCCGCGAGGTTCGTGCGCGCGCTCGCGGTCCGTCGGGCCCTGCGCTCAAGCGCGAAGGCGCCCGACGACCTTCCCGGCGCCCCGCTCGGCTGGGCAGAGGTCACCGGGTGGCTCCTGGGTCCCCGCTCGGTCGCCCGTAGCCTCCTGGCGGGGCGAGCCGTGCGCACGGGGCGCCCCGACGACCCCGCCATGAGCGTGCCCACCCTCCTCGACCTCGACAGCGCGCTGACCCCCGAGGCGCAGCTGGATACCGCCGAGGTGATTCTGCGCACCATGGGTATGGTCGAGTCGTTCGCACCGCTCGTCGTGTTCGTCGGCCATGGCACGTCGACGACCAACAATGCCTTCCGCACGGCTCTCGACTGCGGGGCATGCGGGGGCCACCGCGGTGCCCCCAACGCGCGGGCCGCCGCCGCGCTGCTCAACACCCCGGCCGTGCGGGTGGGGCTGCGCGAGCGGGGGGTCAGCATCCCCGAGGCCACCGTCTTCCTCGCCGGCGAGCACGACACGGCGACCGACGTCGTCGCGCTCGCCGACCTGCACCGGCTTGATCCGGGGCAGCGCGAGGCGGCCGCCGCCGTGGAGCGGGATGCGTGTTCAGCAGGGCGCGACCTCGCCGCAGAACGGGTGCGGGATCTGCCCGGGGCGTCGCCGCGCACACCCGCGAGCATCGCCGTCGCGCGTCGGTCGCGAGACTGGGCCCAGGTGTATCCGGAGTGGGGCCTCGCGCGGAACGCGGCGATCGTGATCGGCCCGCGCTCGCTCACCGAGGGCGCCGACCTCGAGCGCCGCGTCTTCCTGCACTCCTATGCGCCCGAGCACGATCCCGAGGGCACGGCGCTCGAGACGATCCTCACGGCACCGCTCGTCGTCGCGCACTGGATCAACGCGCAGTACTACTACTCCGCCGTCGACCCTGACGTCTTCGGCGCCGGCTCCAAGACCGTGCACAACCTCGTGGCGGGGGCCGGAGTGCTCAGCGGCCCGTCGGGCGATCTGCGACTCGGTCTGCCGTGGCAGTCGGTGGGCACTCGCGAGGGCCTCCACCACGAGCCCGTGCGCCTGCTCGTGGTCGTGGACGCCCCGCGCGAGCGCATCGAGCGCATCGTCGAGCGCGCCGACGTCGTGCACGACCTCGTGCACGGCGAGTGGGTGACGCTCGTGCGGCCGGGCGACACGGCTGGCGAATGGGAGCGGTGCACGAGCGTCGGATGGGAGCCGTGGCACCTGCCCGGCGCCGAGGAAAACCAGGGAGAGGAGGCGGCATGAGCCGCGATGGACTGACGAGGATGACCAAGATCGAGATCGTGGCGCGCACGGTCGACGCCGACGCGGTGCGCCGCCAGATCGTCGCGGCGGGAGCGACCGGCTACACGAGCCTGCCCGCGGTGACCGGTCTCGGCCACCACGGCGCTCACGAGGGTCGGCAGCTGTTCAACGATCGGGATGCGCTCACGCTCATCATCACGGTCGTGCCCGACGACAGGGCGGACGACCTCATCGAGGGTCTGCGCTCGCTGCTCGATCTCACCGCGGGCGTCATGTTCGTCTCCGACACCTACGTGAGCCGACCGCACTACTTCCGCTAGAGGCCCGGCGCGGTCATCCGCAGCACGTCGAGCGCGCTGTCGAGCTGCTCGAGCGTGACCTCGCCGCGCTCGACGAAGCCGAGATCGATGACGGCCTCGCGCACGGTCATGCTCTCGAGGACGGCGTGCTTGGCGACCTTGGCTGCGGCCTCGTAGCCGATGACCCGGTTGAGCGGCGTCACGATCGAGGGCGAGCTCTCGGCGAGCGCGCGCGCCCGCTCGAGGTTCGCTTCGAGACCGGTCACCGTCTTGTCGGCGAGCACCCGCGTCGAGTTGGCGAGCAGGCGGATCGACTCGAGCAGCGAGGTGCCCATGACGGGGATCGCGACGTTGAGCTCGAAGGAGCCCGAGGCGCCCGCCCACGCGACGGTCGCGTCGTTGCCGATCACGCGCGCGCACACCATGAGCACTGCCTCGGGCACCACCGGGTTCACCTTGCCCGGCATGATCGACGATCCCGGCTGCAGATCAGGGATGCGCAGCTCTCCGAGGCCGGTGTTCGGGCCCGAGCCCATCCACCGCAGGTCGTTGCAGATCTTCGTGAGCGACACCGCGATGACGCGCAGAGCCCCGCTCGCCTCCACGAGGCCGTCCCTGGCGCCCTGCGCTTCGAAGTGATCGAGGGCCTCGGTGATCGGCAGCCCCGTGGAGCTCGCGAGCTCGGCGATGACCTTCTGCGAGAAGCCGAGCGGGGTGTTGATGCCCGTGCCCGTCGCCGTGCCGCCGAGCGGCACCTCCGCCACGCGCTCGATCGTCGAGCGCACGCGCGCGACTCCGAGGCGCACCTGGCGCGCATAGCCGGCGAACTCCTGCCCGAGCGTGACCGGCGTCGCGTCCATGAGGTGGGTGCGACCGGCCTTGACGGCGGTCGACCACAGCTCGGCCTTCTGCTCGAGGGCGACGGCGAGGTGCTCGAGCGCGGGGATGAGCTCGTGCAGCAGCGCGCTCGTCACGGCGACGTGCACCGAGGTGGGGAAGACGTCGTTGGACGACTGCGAGGCGTTCACGTGGTCGTTGGGGTGCACGTCCGTGCCCGCGATGCGCGTGGCGAGGGTCGCGAGCACCTCGTTCATGTTCATGTTCGAGCTTGTGCCCGATCCCGTCTGGTAGGTGTCGACCGGGAAGTGGTCGTGATGCTGCCCCTCGATGATCTGCTCGGCGGCGGCGGCGATGGCCTGCGCGAGCGGAGCATCCAGAATTCCGAGTTCGGCGTTCACGAGAGCGGCGGCGCGCTTGATCTGCGCGAGGGCGACGATCTGCCCCGACTCGAGCCCCGAGCCGGAGATGGGGAAGTTCTCGACGGCGCGCTGGGTCTGGGCCCGGTAGAGCGCGTCGCGCGGCACGCGCACCTCGCCCATGGTGTCGTGCTCGATGCGGTAGTCGTCTGTCTCGGTCACGTCGGTGTGCGTCTTTCTGTGCGTGGCGGTCGGGTGTCTGGTCGGCTGGTCGAGGGTGAGGATGCCCGGCTGTCAGCTCGGCGTGCGTCGAGTTCGGTCAGACCTGGCCGACGACGACATCGGGCTCGACGCGACCCTCGCGCAGCTTGTAGTTCGCGCCGACGATGGCCAGCGTACCGGCGGCGACCTCCTCGCTGATGAGCTCGCTCGCCGAGAGCAGCGCTCCGACGGTGTCGCGCAGGTGCTGGCGGCCGACCTCGAGGGCATCGAGCTGGTCGACCGCGCTCGCTCCCGCACTGATGCGCACGCGCTGAACGGCGGGGAGTATCTGGTTGACGATGCCGCGAATGTGCACGGGCAACGGCTCGGCGCCGGGTTGGGCGGAATCCATCGCGGCCCGCACGGCCCCGCACTCGTCGTGCCCGAGCACGAGGATGAGCGGCACGCGCAGCACCGCCACGGCGTATTCGAGAGAGCCCACGACGCTGTCGCTGATGACCTGGCCGGCGTTGCGCACGACGAAGAGGTCGCCGAGCCCCTTGTCGAAGATGATCTCGGCGGCGAGCCGAGAGTCTGAGCACCCGAACAAGGCAGCGCCCGGGGCCTGCGAGCCGGCGAGCTCGGTGCGCCGGTCGACGTCCTGTCGGGGATGGAGCGGTTCGCCCGCGATGAAGCGCGCGTTGCCGCGCTCCATCTCGTGCCACACCTGGGCGGGAGTGCGTCGGGTTGCGGTCATGCGGTCACCTCGCGTTGATGGTTCGATGCCGC
This sequence comes from Microcella pacifica, assembly GCF_009371975.2. Classification (GTDB taxonomy): domain Bacteria; phylum Actinomycetota; class Actinomycetes; order Actinomycetales; family Microbacteriaceae; genus Microcella; species Microcella pacifica. The sequence continues at coordinate 30,698 of NZ_VIKT02000003.1, read as the reverse complement.
GACTACGGAGCGGTCTCGTCCTCGTCGTCGTTTCCTGCGGGGAGGTCGGCGGCGATCGCGGTCGCGAGGATCGCGAACTCGTCCTCCGACGCGGTGCCGTAGAGCACGATCGTGCTCTCGGCAGCCTCGGTCACGAGGGCGTACTGGCGGCTGCCGACGGCGTCGACCCCACGTCGATCGTAGAGGCTCCATTCGACGCCGGCGATCTCCACGGGCACTCCGCCCGACGCGCCCCGCAGCAGGTCGTCGAGCCAGGTCGGGTTCGTGTCGAAGCCCTGCACGAGCGCGATGAACGCGTCGGTGTCGGTGAGGAAGCCGATGTACCACTCGCGCACGCCGCCGCTCGCGGTGAGGTCGGCGCGGTTGGCCGTCCAGGTCGGGGGGACGATCGGCGCCTGCACGTCCGTGCCGAGCGAGAGGGAGGCATCGGCCGCGGTCGACTGATAGTCGACGGGCGGCGGAGTGGGGGTCTGCCGCACCACGACGACGACGAGGAACAGCACGATGCCGAGCGAGGCGACGAGGGAGAGCACGAGGTTCTTCGTCGACTGGTTCGCGCGACGCCGACGTCGCGATTCGGCCACGCGCGCCGCGGTCTCCTCCGGCGTCTCGGGCCGACCGAGCTCGGCGACGACCCGGCCCTCTCCCGCGGGCGTCACGCGGTGCTGCCGTCGTCGCTGGCGGCTGCACGCGCCGCATCGAGTCGCGCCTTGGCGCCGAGCAGCCATTCCTCGCATCGCCGTGCGAGCGCCTCGCCGCGCTCCCACAGGGCGATCGACCGCTCGAGCGTCGCGCCGCCTTGCTCAAGCTCGGAGACGACGCGTACGAGCTCGTCGCGCGCCTGCTCGTAGCTCAGGCCGCTGACCTCCGCCTGCTCGGGTGCAGAGGGCTCGGAGGCGGGGGAGTCGGTCACGTCAGTCATGCTAGGTCTGCTTTCCTTCGCTCGGGGTGGGAGTGCGCGGTGCCGTGTCGTTCGGCGAGGGCTCAGTGCCCGTCACGGTCGCGGTCAGTCGGCCCGCGGCGAGGGTCACGTGCAGCGCGTCGTCGAGCGACGCCCGCGCCGCGTCGCTGACCACGCGCCCGGCGTCGTCCTGCACGATCGCGTAGCCGCGATCGAGCGTCCGCTGCGGGGAGAGCGCCCGCAGCTGACGGCGCCGCTCGTCGAGGGCCTCGAGCGAGCTGTCGAGGCGGCGCGTCGTCAGCTCCGCCCCGCGTGCGACGAGGCGCGTGAGCTCCTCGGCCCGCGTGTCGATGATCCACGTCGCACTCGCGAGCGCCGGGCGGGAGCGGAACTGCGCCACGCGCTCGATCTCGGCCGTGAGCATCGAGGTGAGCCGGGTGATGAGCCGTGAGCGCGCCTGCTGCACGGTCGCGAGCTGCTCGCCGACATCGGGCACGACGCGCTTCGCGGCATCGGTGGGCGTCGAGGCGCGAAGGTCGGCGACGTCGTCCAGGAGCGGGCGGTCGTTCTCATGCCCGATCGCGCTCACGAGGGGCGTCGCGCAGTCGGCGGCGGCGCGCACCACGGCCTCGTCGCTGAAGGGCAGCAGGTTCTGGAAGTCGCCTCCGCCGCGGGCGACGATGATGACGTCGACCTCGGGGTCGGCATCGAGCGCGCGGATGCCCGCCACGAGCTCGCCGACCGCCCGGTCGCCCTGCACGGCAGAGTAGTGCACGCGGAACGAGACCGACGGCCAGCGCAATTGCGCGTTCCGCAGCACGTCCTTCTCCGCATCGCTGTCGCGCGCCGTGACGAGGCCGATGCGCTGCGGCAGGAAGGGCAGAGGCTTCTTGCGCTCGGGGGCGAAGAGCCCCTCGGCCGCGAGCTGGCGCCGCAGCTGCTCGAGTCGCTCGAGAAGGTCGCCCAGGCCGACACGCCGCATCTCGAACACCTGCATCGTCAGGGTGCCGCCCTTGACCCACCAGTTCGCCTTGACGAGTGCGATGACACGATCGCCCTGGCCGAGACCCTCCGGCAGCTTCCCGCGCACGGAGGACCAGATGGTGAAGGAGACGGTCGCCTCGGCCGTGAGGTCTTTGAGCTTGCCGTAGACGTTGCCGCCCGAGACCCCCCACTGGGTGATCTCGCCCTCGACCCAGACCGTGCCGAGGCGGTCGATGTACCCCTTGAGCTTGGAGGAGAGCTGCCCGACCGGCCATGGCGCGTCGGCGGCGCTCGCCGCCGGATCGGGCGCGGCTCCCGGGCGGCGGGGAGCCTCGGGGGCATCGGTCACGCCCCCAGGGTAGCCGCGGGCGCCGACACACGGGCACGGAGTCCACCTTCAGGGGCCCGCGCCTAGACTGGGCCCCGTGAGCACCATCACTAACGGAGCCCCCGTCAGCACACCGATCGTTCCCGAGCGGCGCGCGCGGTTGACCGACGAACCCGTCGCGGGCAGCAAGCGGGTACTGCTCGCCGCGCCGCGAGGGTACTGCGCCGGCGTCGACCGGGCGGTCATCGCCGTCGAGAAGGCCATCGAGCAGTACGGCGCACCCGTGTACGTGCGCAAGCAGATCGTGCACAACATCCACGTCGTGACCGAGCTCGAGAAGCGCGGTGCGATCTTCGTCGACGAGGTCGAGGAGGTGCCGCCCGGCTCGCACATCGTCTTCTCCGCGCACGGAGTCAGCCCTGCCGTCGTCCAAGGTGCTGCCGATCGCGGTCTCGCCGCGATCGACGCGACGTGCCCGCTTGTGACCAAGGTGCACCGCGAGGCAGTGCGCTTCTCGAAGCAGGACTACCGCATTCTGCTCATCGGTCATGCCGGCCACGAAGAGGTCGAGGGCACGATGGGTCACGCGCCCGAGCGCACGATCCTCATCGGCAGCCCGGAGGAGGCCGACACCGTCGAGGTGCCCGATGCCGACGAGCTCATCTGGCTCTCGCAGACCACACTGAGCGTCGACGAGACGATGGAGACCGTCCGGCGGCTCCGCGAGCGGTTCCCGCACCTTCAGGACCCTCCGAGCGACGACATCTGCTACGCGACGCAGAACCGGCAGGTCGCGATCAAGAAGGTTGCGCCCGAGTGCGATCTCGTCATCGTCGTCGGGTCGGCGAACAGCTCCAACAGCGTGCGCCTCGTGGAGGTGGCGCTCGAGTACGGCGCGCGGGCGGCGTACCGCGTCGACTACGCGAGCGAGATTCGGCAGGAGTGGCTCGACGGTGTCGCGACGGTCGGCGTCACGTCGGGGGCGAGCGTTCCCGAGGTGCTCGTGCAGCAGGTGCTCGCCGACCTCTCCGACGCCGGCTACGGCGAGGTGGAGGAGATCACGACGGCCGAGGAGGATCTGCTGTTCTCGCTGCCGAAGGAGCTACGGGTCGACAAGTCGGGCAAGCGCGACGACCGCGCGCTCGGCGGGCGCACGCGGGCCTGACGGGCGAGCACCATGACCGCCGCCGATGCGACCGCTTCGGCGCTGCGACTGCCTCCCCCTCGCGAGGTGACGGCGAGCGCTCTCGTGCGAGGGCTCGCCACCGCCCAGCGCCTCATCGGGCCCGCGAGCATCCTCCTGGCCGGGGGAATCCTGTTCGAGGTCGGCGCTCGACGCGGCGACGTCGCGAGCGTCGCCCCGCTGGCGGCGCTTCTCACCCTCATGCTCGTGAGCTCCCTAGCGCTCGCGTGGCGGCCCACGGTGCTGCTCGCCGCGGCGCAGCTCGCGCTCGGCACCGTCGCCGGAACGGCGTATGCGGCAGTCGCGATGCTCACGCTGTCGAAGGGCGAGTCTCAGAGCGCCTACCTCATCGAGGCGATCGCGACCGCCCTCATCTTCGTCGGTGCGATCCGACCGCGCGCGTCGGACGGCATCCTGTGGGTCTCAGGTGCGTGGCTCGCGGGCAGCGTCTCTCTCGCCGCGGGGGCCGCGCTCGTCGGTGAGACCTATGTGCTCTCCTGGGATCGCGTCACCGACGCAGGCATCATCTGCGGGGCGTACGCGATGGTCGCCATCGGATGGCGTCGGCGACGGGAGCGCCTTCCCGAGCTGCCCGAGCTGACGCAGTCCTCCCGCAGCGGCGAGGATCAGCGCGTGCGGGAGCGCGCCGCGACAGCGGTCGTGCACGACACGGCGCTCGCCGCGCTCACGCTCGTCGCGCGCAGCACGCCCGAGCTCGACGCGCGGCTGCGGCAGCGCATCCGCCGTGATCTTCGCATCGTCGCGACCGCGACGGTGTCTCCGCGCGGCACGTCGCCGGCGCGGGATCCTCGGGGCACGAGCCTCGGTGCGCGCCTGCTCGCCATCGTCGACGACGTGCGCTGGAGGGGCATGCGCGTGGACGTCGCGGGCGCCGATGCCGCCCTCGGGTATCCGGGGGACGACGCGGCCGAGGCGATCCTGGGGGCGACCGCGGCCGCCCTCGACAACGTCGTCGCGCACTCGGGCACGAGCCACGCGGACGTCACGCTCGGCTCTGCCGAGGGGCTGCTCACCGTCATGGTCGTCGACGGGGGCCGGGGGTTCGACCCCGCGACCGTGCCGGCGGACCGCCTCGGGCTTCGGGAGTCGGTGGTCGGCCGCGTCGAGCGCGTGGGCGGCTCGGCGCGCGTCTGGTCGGGGGCGACGGGCACGACCGTGCTGCTGTCAGTTCCCGCCGCGCCGGTCGCGACGGGCGATGAGGTCGAGCGATGAAACGGTGGTGGCGCTTCTCGGCGATCGACGTCGACACGCTCAGCTGGCTCACGTCGTCCCTCGTGACGATCTGGGTGTCGATCGTCGTCGCGCTACACGGCATCGTCTCGATCACCGCGGGCGGGCAGGCCGGCGGCTCGTTCGCGACGCAGGTGCTCGCCCTCGTCCTCCTCGTGGCGGCCGGTGTCCTGATCCATGTCGGGTCTCGCCCTTACCGGGGGCGGCTCGGTGCGGCGCTGTCGATCTCCGTCTTCGTGCTGACGGGTCTCGGCGTGCTCGTCTCAGCTGCGGGCCTGCGCGGCGAGGCCGTCGTGCCAGAACTGTGGTGGGCGTCGCTCGCCGCCGCGCTCATCGCCATGTCTCTCGCCCCGTTCGTGCCCGGCCGCGTGTTCGTGCCCGGCATGATCGGCGTCGCGGTGTGCACCGTCCTCGGTGCGCTGAGCGCAACCGGGGGAGAGGGCGTGCGTTTGCCCGTGGCGGCCGCTCTGACCGCGTCTTCGCCCGTGCTGTTCGCGATCATCGGAGGATCGGTGCTCACGGGCGTCATGATCGCCGATGTCGAGCGCTGGCGCGGCCTCGTGGGGGACGCGCGCGTGAAGGATGCGCAGGAGGAGCCGGTGCTCGCGATCCTCGAGCGGGTCACGGCCGGCGCATGGTCGCAGCGCATGCAGCCGTTCCTGCAGTCGATCGCGGCTACCGAGGAGGTGAGCGATCGCGATCGCCGGCGTGCCGCGGCGCTCGCCGACGAGCTGCGGCGAGCGCTCGTCGATCAGGACGCCCAGTCGTGGTTGAGCGCGATCGTGGCCGAGTGGCCCGTGCATGTCGACGACCCGCACCGCCTGGCCGACACGATCACGGTCGACCAGCGCAGTGCCATCACCGCGCTCATCACCGGCCTGTTCTCCGACCCCGAGGCGGGGGTCTTCGGGGCCCGTCTTCGTCTGGCGGCCGCCGGGGATGACGCGGTTGCGGTGGCGGTCACGGTGTCGCTCGATCTTCCGGAGGGACGGCGCACGACCGTCCTCGCCCCCTACTATCTGAGCGTGAAGTCCGTCGTGAGGCGCATCGAGTGGCGCAACGGAGAGTCGCTCGTCGTGAGCTTCGACGTCGACGCGGAGGGGCAGCGGTAGATCGATGGCCGTCTTCGAAACACCCAGGCCGGTGGCGGCGGCGGCCATCGTGCACGGTCTCGCAGCGGCCCAGCGCCTCATCGTCGTGCTCGGCCTTCTGTTCGGTGCCCTCACGATCGCCGATCTGCTCGCCGCTCGGAGCCATGGCGAGTACACGACGCTCGTCATCGCGCCCGTCCTCGCGGTCTCCCTGCTGGCCCTCGTGCTGCTGTGGCGCCCCACCCTGTTCACGGCGTCGCTCTTCCTGGCCGGCGGGGCGGTGAGTTCCGTCGCGGTCATCACCCTCGGCCTCACGGTGGACCCCGGTTTCGCCGAGCCGGGGCCGTTCGCGCTCAACCGCACCGCGACCGCACTCGTCCTCGTGGGTGCCCTGCACGGCAGCGCCGTGAGCGGCATGGTGTGGAGCACGGCGGGGCTCATCGTCGCCTACGGCAGCCTCGCCGTCGGGCTCGCCGCTGGCGGGGGCGCTGCAGAGCCCGGGTGGGGGCCGCTCTTGATCTTCATCGTCTCGTTCCTCGCCTACGGCATCCTCGCGCTCGCCCAGCGCCGCGCCCGGCTCGCGACACCGGCACTCGAGAATGCGCTCGCCTCGCTCGAGCGCGCCGAGCGGCAGCGAGCACTCGAACTGCGCTCGGCGGCGGTCGTGCACGACACCGTGCTCGCGGACCTCGCGGTGGTCGCCGCATCGACCGGCCCGCTCAGCGACCGAGCTCGCGAGCGGTTCGTCGCAGATCTCGACCTGATCCGGTCGTCGAGCGTGCGCGAGCCGTCCGGCACGCGGCCGGTGTCGACCGAGTTCGGCGCTGCCCTTCTCGAGCTCGCGCACGACTTCCAGTGGACGGGAGTGCGCGTGGAGGTGAGCGGGGCGGAGATGCTCGCGCGCCCCGTGGAGGCTCGGGTCGCTGATGCCCTGCTCGCCGCTGCCCGCGCCGCTCTCGACAACGTGGCGCGCCATTCGGGGGCCGAGCGCGCCGATCTGGTGGTCGGCGAGCGTTCGGGCGTCGTCTCCCTCCTCGTCGTCGACGACGGTCGCGGCTTCGACCCCGATGCGGTGCCCGCTGATCGCCTGGGCTTGACCACGGCGATCAGGGGTCGTGTGGAGAACGTAGGCGGCTCGGTGCGCATCTGGGCGGGCGAAGACGGCACGACGGTCATGCTGACCGCGCCGATGCGAGAGGATGCCCGCTGAGCGGCCGCACGGCGATCCCGAGGCCGCACCGCACCCCCTGGGATGCTGACCCGCTGAGCTGGCTCGCCGTTCCGAACCTTCCTCTCGGGGCCATCGGCGTGACCGTCGTCTACGGCGCGCTCGCCCTGGTGTTCGGGGGTCAGGACGGCACGGCTCTTCTGCTGCAGGGCTTCGCGCTGCTGCTCGCGACGTTCGGGCTGCTGTGGGTGTTCGTCTCGACCCGACCGCGGCGGGGCCCTCTCACCGGGCTGCGTGCGACGGTCGCCGTCGTTCTCGTCAGCGCAGGCGTGCTGATCTCCGCCGCCGCGCACCGCGGCAACGACGCGATCGTGCTCGAGTTGTGGTGGGCGCCACTCGTCTGCACCCTGCTGCTTCTCGCCATGGCGCCGTACTGCGACCCCCCGTGCGTAGTGCTCTCAGGGTGCGCGCTGCTGCTCGCCTGCCTCGGTGCGGCCGCGGTGCTCGACGTGGGTGCGTCAAGCGCGTGGCCCCCGCTCGCGGCGGCGAGCATCATCGTGTCGCCGGTCGTCTTCGGCACTGCGGGCGCTCTGGCGTTCATCGTGACCGTGACGCGGCGGCTCAGCCGTTGGTCGGAGCGCCCGTGGTCGGAGGGGCCTGCCGCCACTCTCGACGCGGGGAGCGACCCCGACAGCACCGAGCTGCTCATCGCGCAGGTCGACGAGCAGACGACCGCGCAGCTGTCGGAGGCGCTCGCCCTGCTGGCCGACATCGTCGAGCGCGGTCAGATCGACGGCCGCGACCAGGAGAGGGCGGCCGAGGTGGCGGCCCGGCTGAGGGAGGAGCTGCTGGCGGCGGCGAACGACAGCTGGCTGGAGCGCATGGCTCGCGGCAGGCCGTTGAGCGTGCGCGACCCCGACCGCCTCGCCGACCGACTCGGTGTGCCGCAGCGCACGGCTCTGCGCGCCATGCTGGATGCCCTGCTCGATGACCCCGCCTCCGGATTCGTCTCCGCACGCATCGAGCTGAGGTCGCCCGCGGAGGGCACCATCGCGGTCGCGCTCAGAATTTTCACCACGCTTGCCGAGGGGCGGCGCGTGACGTTCCTCGAGCCCTACTACGTGAGCCTGCAGTCGACGGTCACGGGCATCCGTTGGCGCAACGGATCCTCGATCGCGCTCGACTTCATGACCGCGCCGGACCCGCGGTCACCGAATCTGCCGCTCGCGCAGCGTCATGCTCAGCTGCCGGAGTGACCCGCTGAGCCCAGCTGACGGGTGGCGTCGACGACGCGCGCGGCCATCGCACTCTCGGCCGCCTTGCCCCACGCCCGCGGGTCGTAGACCTTCTTGTTGCCCATCTCGCCGTCGACCTTGAGGAACCCGTCGTAGTTCTTGAGCACGCTGTCGGCGACCGAGCGGCTGAAGGCGTACTGAGTGTCGGTGTCGATGTTCATCTTGATGACGCCGTTGGCGACCGCGGTGGCGATCTCCTCATCGGTCGAGCCCGAGCCGCCGTGGAAGACGAGGTCGAGAGGCAGAGCATCCGTGCCGTACTTCGCCTGGATGCCGTCCTGGATCTCCTTGAGCAGCTCGGGGCGCAGCTTGACGTTGCCCGGCTTGTAGACGCCGTGCACGTTGCCGAAGGTGAGAGCGGCCATGTAGCGGCCGTGCTCGCCGAGCCCGAGAGCCTCGACCGCCGCGGTGACGTCGCCGAGAGTCGTGTACAAGGCGTCGTTCGAGCCCTCGTGCTGCACGCCGTCCTCCTCGCCGCCGACGACGCCGATCTCGACCTCGAGAATGGCGTTGATGGCCTTCATGCGGGGCAGGAGGTCTTTCGCGATCTCGAGATTCTCGGTGAGAGGCACCGCCGAGCCGTCCCACATGTGCGACTGGAAGATCGGGTTGCGGCCGGCCTTCACCTCGGCCTCGCTCGCCTCGATGAGCGGCATGACGAACCCGGGCAGGGCATCCTTCGGGCAGTGATCGGTGTGGAGGGCCACGGTGACCGGGTAGTTCTTGGCGACCTCGGTGGCGAAGGCGGCGAAGGCGAGCGCTCCCGACGCGCGGGCCTTGACGCTCTGGCCGGCGAAGTAGTCGGCGCCTCCGGTCGTGACCTGGATGATGCCGTCGGAGCCGGCGTCGCTCAGGCCCTGCAGCACGGCGTTGATCGTCGACGACGACGAGACGTTGATCGCGGGGTAGGCGAAGCCGCCCTTCTTGGCCTTGTCGAGCATCTCGGCGTACTGGTCCGGCGTGGCGATGGGCATGAGACTCCTCGGTACTGGGGGTGTCGTGGTTTCGCGTCGAGTCTAGCCACGGGCGTGCCCGCTGCCACCGGCTGATCGCCCCGACGGGTGTTCAGGCTCGACGCTAGGCTGGTCGCGCGCTGCACTGCCACCCGGCGCGTCCTCATCTTCTCGACGCATCGCCGACCCACGGAAAGGACGCCATCGTGGTGACCACTGAGACCGGAACGCTGTTCCTCCACCCCGACCGCAACCTCGCGATGGAACTCGTGCGCGCCACCGAGGCGGCCGCGATCCGCTCGGCACCGTTCATCGGCAAGGGCGACAAGCTCGCCGCCGATGGAGCGGCTGTCGACGCCATGCGCAAGTTCCTCGGCACCGTCAACTTCTCGGGGCTCGTCGTCATCGGCGAGGGCGAGAAGGACAACGCCCCCATGCTGTTCAACGGCGAGGAGGTCGGCAACGGGCAGGGCCCCGCGTGCGACATTGCCGTCGACCCGATCGACGGCACGTCCCTCACGGCCGCGGGCCGCGGGCACGCCATCTCGATGATCGCCGTGGCGGATCGCGGGTCGATGCTCGACGCCTCGAGCGTGTTCTACATGGACAAGATCGTCGCGGGCCACGAGGGCATCGGCGTCCTCGATATCCGCCAGTCGGTCGAGGAGAACATTCGGGCCCTCGCCGCGGCGAAGAAGAAGCGTGTCGACGACATGCGCATCGCGGTTCTCGACCGCCCGCGGCACGCGCAACTCATCGAGGAGATTCGCGCGACCGGTGCGGGCACGCGCATCATTCTCGACGGCGACGTGGCCGGCGGCATCAACGCTGCGCGCCACGACTCGCGCATCGACATGTGCATCGGCACCGGGGGCAGCCCCGAAGGTGTCGCGACCGCATGCGCCGTCAAGGCGCTCGGCGGCTTCATTCAGGGCAGGCTCGCGCCGGGCAGCGATGACGAGCGCGAGAAGGGCGAGGCCGCGGGTCTTCTCTTCGACCACGTCTACGAGGCGAACGACCTCGTGCGCAGCGACAACACCTTCTTCGTCGCGACGGGCGTGACCGACGGCGAACTCGTGCGCGGCGTGCGCCGCGAGGGCGAGATCATCACGACCGAGTCGATCGTGCTGCGCTCGCGCTCGGGCACCGTGCGCCGCGTCATCGCCGACCACCTCGTCGCGAAGTGGCTGGACTCCTGACGACTCGCCGAACGCGCTACAGCAGGTTCGGGATCTTCTGCTCCTCGGCGAGGTTCGCGCGGCGGAAGTAGAACGTCACGACCGTCGACACGATGACGATGAAGAGCGAGTAGAGCGCCGGCACGATGAGGATGAGCCCGATGTCGGGGCTGCCCGCGAAGGTCAGCAGCACGATCGCGATCGCGAGCGGGCCGTTCTGGATGCCCGTCTCGAGCCCGATCGTGCGAGCGTTCATCGGGTGCATGCGGATCGCCCGCGCGATGGCGTAGGCGATCGCGATGCCGAACAGCCCGAGACCGATCGCCACGAGGTAGGTCTGCCACGGCGTGGAGGTGAGCAGCGCCCAGTTGCGCGGCACCCACGTGGCCATGAGGAACACGATGAAGAAGAGGCCGAAGAAGCCGCCCAGCAGCTCCATGACGGCGCCGATGTTCGCGCTGTAGCGGCGCAGGATCATGCCGGCGACGACGGGGATGAGCAACGTCGCGAGCGTCACGACGATGTTGAGGATGGGAATCTGCAGCTCAGAGTCCGCGTCGAAGACGAGCGAGCCGTAGAACGCGAGCACGAGGGGGGTCATCAGGATCGCCCACAGGGTCGAGTTGGTCGTCATGATGACGCTGAGTGCGAGGTTGCCCTTCGAGAAGTACGTGAAGATGTTCGACGTCGTCCCGGCCGGCACGCAGCCCATGAGCAGAGCACCGAGGGCGACGGGAGCGGCGTACTCGCGCGGCAGCTGGAAGAGCACGGCGATCACCAGCAGGTAGGCGAGCAGTGGCATGATGCCGAACTGCGTGACGAACCCGATGATGAGACCCCACGGCCGGCGCAGGGCGGAGCGGAAGTCCCGCGGTGTGAGGCCGGCGCCAAGGCCGAACATGATGACGAAGACGAGGCCGACGAGCAAGACCTGCTCGAACTCGGTGACGACGGTCTGGGTCAGAACGATGAGCGAGCCGCCGGTCATGACAGCTCCCTTCCCTGGGTCTCGATACTCGCGGTCGCGGAGGTGACGCCGATGGCACGCAGCTCGCGGCGCAGGATCTTGCCGATGGGGCTCTTGGGCAGCTCCTCGACGAAACGCACCGACTTCGGCACCTTGTAGGCGGCGAGAGCCTCGCGGCAGTGCGCGATCACCTCGGCCTCGGTGGGCGGGTTCTCGGTGGCGACGATGTAGGCGCGCACGGACTCGCCGGTCTTCTCATCGGGCATCCCGATGACACCGACTTCGAGCACTCCCGGCATCGCGGCGATGCGCTCCTCGACCTCGTTCGGGTACACGTTGAAGCCGCTCACGAGAACCATGTCCTTCTTGCGGTCGACGATCGTGAAGTAGCCGTCCTCGTCCATCTGAGCAATGTCGCCGGTGCGGAACCAGCCGTCGAGCATCGCATTCGCGGTGTCGTCCGGTCGATTCCAGTAGCCGCTGGTCACCTGCGGCCCTCGGGCGATGAGCTCCCCGTCCTCGCCGACGTCCTCGCCGACGCCGTCCTCGCCGACGCATCGAATGTCGGTCGACGGCACGGGAATGCCGATGGTGCCATCCTTGCCCACCCCACCGAGCGGGTTGAACGTGAGGGCCGGAGACGTCTCCGTGAGCCCGTAGCCCTCCACGATGGGAGTACCGGTGACGCCGCGCCACCGCTCGGAGACCGACTCGTGCAGAGCCATTCCGCCCGCCGCCGAGGCGACGAGGTGTTTCGGCGGGTTCTCGGAGAACCACCGCTCGTTGAGGAGGGCGTTGAACAGTGTGTTCACGCCCGTCGTCCACGTGATCTTGTAGTTCTCGAATGCCCGCTTGAGGTTGCTGGGCGGCCGCGGGGACGGGATGAGGATGTTGCGTGCGCCCTCGTGGAAGAAGCCGATGAGATTCACCGTGAAGGCGAAGATGTGGTACATCGGCAGGGCCGTGAGCACGACCTCCTTGCCGGGGCGGATGTGCGTGCTGAGCAGCTGCATCATCTGCAGCGTGTTGGCGACGAGGTTGCCGTGGCTGAGCATCGCGCCCTTCGCGACGCCCGTCGTACCGCCGCCGGTGTACTGCAGGGCGGCGAGCGAGTCGGCGTCGAGATGCGCCACATAGCTCTCCGCCTTGCCGAGCCGCTCGCGGCCTGACGCGAGAGCCGCTTGCAGCCCCGTGTGCTCGACGGTGATGGCCGGCAGGGAGCGGTTCCACCACTTCTGCACGAGACGGATGACGCCCGCGATGACGGGCGGGAAGAACTCGCCGATGCGCACGGTGACGACGGTCTCGACGTCGGTCGGCGCGACCACTTCCGGCAACCGGTCAGCGAACATGTCGATGATCACGAGCGCCTTCGCACCGGAGTCGGAGAACTGGTGGATCATCTCGCTCGCGGTGTAGAGCGGATTCGTGTTCACGAGCACGCAGCCGGCCTTGAGGATGCCGAAGGCGACGACCGGGTAGCTCAGGCAGTTCGGCATCTGCACCGCGACGCGGTCGCCCGCCTTCAGGCCCACATCCTCGCGCAGGTATGAGGCGAAGGCGTCGGAGAGCGCCTCGACCTGCGCGTAGGTGAGCGAGCCGTTCATGCCATTGGGCATGCACTGCGTGAACGCGACGGTATCGGCATACTCTGCGGCCGCATTCGCGATGAGCTCCGGCAGAGTACGGAACGGCGGGGGCACGAGCTCGTGCTCGACATCGGCCGGGACTGCTGAAGGTTCTGGTGACTCGTCTTCTCCGGCACCCACGAAGCACTGGGCTTCACGTCAATGTCCTCCGGGCCTAGCTCAGGCGGGATCACCGCCTCGAGCGCGGCCAGGTTGCGCACCAGTGTCGGGTCGTCGGCGAGCTTTTTCCGCAACAACCGCGGGCGAGCGCGCACGTCGCCCGATAGGTATTCGGCGACCGGCACCAGCTGTCCGTGTTTCGCCGGGTCAGGGAACGTGAACGGGGTCGCCAGGGCGACCGCGGCCGCTTCGTCGACGCCGAGCAGTTCCGCCACCAGGGGTACGCTGACGCGCCCTTCACGGTCCATGCTGACCGCGACGGCATCTTCCGGTGAGTCCACACGGGTCACCTCGTCGACGTAGCCGATGACACGTTTGGTGAAGATGTCCGCCTTGCGGGCGCGCCCGGAGTCTTCGTCGAAGATCTCCAACGCCGCCACGACTGCGAAGTGCGGGTCGCGGCGAAACTCCAGCAGCGCCCGTGGATATTTCCGCCTGACGATCTCTTCGCCGTCGTCGTCGAACTGCCCCGTGCCGCGCGTCTCGACCCGGTTGATGGGGCCATGCGCGCGCACGTAGTCGTCGTAGGAAGTGTTCAGCGTTGCCCGCAGCTCAGCCAGCAGGTCGCCGTCGTGGGAAGACCGTGACTCTGCTTCCAGCACCGTCACCGCCGCATCGCGCAGGCCGATCAGTTTCCGCAGCTCACCTGAGACCGCTGCCGGCAGGCGCACTTCGACGCGACCGTTGATGCCTTGGGCGACGATCTGCCCCATCGCGTCAACCAGCAGACTTCCGACCACACCGCCGGGTTTCTGCGCGATGCGCGCCGGCGGCCTGTCAGTGACGATCTGGCCTTCGGCGGCCCACCCACGGCCCGCCCTGCGCGCACGGGTGGCGACGTCGATCGCCGCCGCACGGAACGCAGCGGCGATCGCGTCATGGCCACCGTCAGGCGGCGGCACGGTCGGCTCGAATCCGAACCGTCCCTGACGGGAGGCGAGTGTGCCAACAACCTGTGCTGGGTTCGCATAGATGTAGTCGCTCACGCGGACGGTGTTTCCGTCGATCAGCCGGTCAGAGGAGGTCAGCCGGTCGGTGCGGGACTGCGTATTCTGCCCCCGGCAGGTGCCGACGGAACATCACCAGGTCTGTGACCGCATCGGTGCCGGCGACGTCATCGTGAGCGCCGGCAGGCAACCGCACGGCGCCGAGGAACTCCCCGAGCTCCGCCATCCGCTGACGGGCCGCGTCGTCTTTCGAGTCCAGCGTGAACCGGCTGGTGAGCACCGCGACGATTCCGCCGGGCTTGGTCATGGCCAACGACTTCACGATGAAGTGGTTGTGCATGGACAGCTTCTCGGTGTTGTACGCCGGGTCGTACAGGGTCGCGTTGGAGAACGGCACGTTGCCGACCACTGCGTCGAACCCATCGCCGGTCAGTTGCGTGTCGGCGAACGACTCGATGCGGATCTGCGCTTGCGGATAGACCAACTGGCTGATGCGGGCCGTCGTCGGGTCCACCTCAACGCCCACCATGTGCACGCCGGCAGGGGCGGTGCCGATGAAGTTGCCCGAGCCGCTTCCAGGCTCCAGCACCTCACCGGTGGTGACGCCGCTCTCAGCGAGCGCTTCCCAGATGCCGTGGGCGAAGTCGCGGGAGGTGTAGTGGGCGTTCAACACCGTGCGGCGTGCTGCCGCCCACTCCCCGTCGGTCCACAGTGCCTTTAGCTGTGCGCGCTCGTCGGCGTAGCGCGCGTCGTCCTCGTCGAACAGGTCCGGGGTGGCACCCCTCCCCGGCCAGCAAGCTAGGAGACGCCGCTCTTCTTCGGTCGGCGCTCGAGACTCAAGAACCAGCTGCTGGAGCACACGTCCTGCAGATACTCCCAACTGAACGCGCGCTCGTCCTCGCACAGTCGGAGCATCCGCCACAGCACGCGCAACTGCATCGGATTCATCGGCCAGGAAAGCCCCTGCGCTTTCGCCACCGGCTCCATCACCTTCGAAAGCGCCACCACCACCTCCGGCGCCCTCCGCAGCGACTGCTCCTGCTCCTTCGACATCCAGAACAGCGTCAGCGACCGGTACTCGCTGGACCACGCCAGCTCGTCCATCTGCTCCGAGTCCTCCACGTACTCCAGCAGCTCCAGAGCTATCGGGCTCGGCATGATCGGCGCGTTCCTCGCGTGCCGATACAGCAGCTGGAAAGCCTCCAGCGCGGTTGGCCTGGCGGTCAGAAAGTAGTTGCGCTCCGCTTTCGTGGTCCAGTACCCAAGTTCGGAGTATTCCGCTGTCTGCTCCGCGTAGGCGATCTTGTTCGCCACCATCCGGTCGTTCGTGAACAACCCCATCCGCTTCAGATACAGGTCGTCGGCCGACACCGTTCGACGGTTCAGGTCGATCTCCACCTGCCGCACCAGCTGCGGGTCCGGACTGAACTGATCGCTCATCGACATTCCTCTCCTCATCGCCGGCAGATGCCGGCGCGCCGTCGTCCGGGATTGGGTCTTCGAGCCCCCACAGGTCGAAAGACAACTGCATGTCACCGACATTCGAACCGCGCCTGCGAGCCATCGAAGCACTCCTCCACGTAGATGTGGAGGCTCACGACGTGTGAGCCTCCGTCTATAGGGAGAGGGTCGATAGTGCGCAGTGATCATGACATGACGAGCGGTCGCCTGAGACCATTGAGCTAGCCCGAATCACGATCGTTGCCAAAGGCATGTCCGGGTTCGGCTAGCGAATACGCGACCGGACCCGCACAACCGGTCGCAACGCACGGCTCGACCGCTCGCGCATGGCACCAATCCAGAGGCCAGCGCCATAGGCGAGGTCGTCCAAGCGTCGGGCGATCGCGAAGGAGGCCAGCCCCATGCCGGTGGCGGTGCGCCGATGCTCGTACACGGCATCGGCGACCGCAGCCACGACCACCGCCCGCCCCAGTCTGCGCGACACGAGCGAGCCGACCGCAGCGACGGGCCACCAGTGGCGCGTGAGCAGTTCAGCGGTCTGCGCCGTCGCGGCGAGCGCCCCCAGGCCCGTGAGCCGCACGGCGATGCGCGCGCGATCGGGGGTCGGGCGCAAGCGTGAGCCGATGCGCACTGCTGCCACTGCAGCCGCGCCGGCCGCGATCGGCAGCGACCAGCGTCGTTGAGCCAGCAGCGCGCCGACGAAAACGAGGGTCCACGGCGTGAAGACCGCGGGCGCGACGGTGTCGCCGTGGCGGGCCGCGAGGTCGTCTGCGCCCGTGCCGTAGAACGCCTTTCGTCCGAGCCAGTCGAGCACGGTGCGGCGATGCTCGTGCCGAGCTTCGACCGCGGGCTCGTATCGCACGCGCCACCCGTTCTTGACGAGCCGCCACACGAGATCGACGTCTTCCGCGACTCGCATACCGGGGGAAAATCCCGCGCCGATGACTTCGGTGCGCGCCACGAGACAGGCGGCGGGCAGCCACGACACTCGCGCGCCCGGGCGCACGTTGGCGGGCTCGGCGCCGAGGTCGAGCGACGATCGCGCTGCCTCGTAGCGCGTAATCCAGTTCGGGCCGGATTCGGGCTCGAGACCCACGATACGCGGTGCCACGAGGCCCACTCGCGGGTCGGCGAAGTGTCGTAGCAGGCGTGGAACCGTGTCGGCGTCGATGACCATGTCGCTGTCGATGAAGGCGACGAATGGCGTTGTCACAGCAGCTAGCCCCGCGTTTCGGGCGCTGGCAGGCCCGAGGTTCTCCGGCAAGGCGATCAGATTCGCACCGAAGCGATCGGCTACGTCGCGCACGGCCTTCGGATTCCGTGAGCAGTCGTCCACTACTATCACGGGAATGCCGCTCGGGATACTGGCGAGCAGCCGCGCGACCGCTTCGGGCCGATCGTGCACAGGCACCACAACCGTCACTGCCTCAGCCTGCTTGGGCAGCTCAGCGACCACCGGGTCGGCGATGCCGGCGTCGAGCAGTCGCTCGGCAAGCGCCGCGGTCGTGGGTGAGGTGACCACGAGGCGACCGCCCGTCAGCATCGCCCGCGCGAGTGCTGTCACGTAGAGCACTCGTGTCGGCACACCGCCGACAAGGGTGGCGCCGCCGTCAGCGACATGCGTGCGCCTGTTGAGGCGCACCGTGAAGCCGTTGGGCAGCTTCACGATCGAGCCTGCAGCTCGCCGTGTGCTCCCACTCGATCGAGCCCGATGCGCACGACCACCTCGTTCACTATCTGTGCGAGTAGTGTCTCGCCCTCGGCCGCGGTCGCAGCACGCGGGTCGCCGAGCACGCCGTTCGGCGTGACCTCGCGCAGTCGGCCCTCACGCAGGTGCGGCAGCAGGTCGCTGATCGGCTCAGTCGCACCCACCACGTTGTCGAACGCGCCGACGCGAGCTGGATCGAGGTGCAGCATGAGCGAAGTCTCGGTGAGGCCTGCGTGCGCGTCGCCGTTCGGTGCCCCCAGCCCGAGCCACGCGACTTCATGGCCCTCGGCGCGCAGGGTCGGCACGACCTCCCACAGCACGGGCGCATTGCCGCCGTGCCCCGCGATGAGCACCACCCGTGCCGCCCACGTGCGCGCCGAGCGCACGAGCTCGACGAGCAGCAGGCGCAGGGCATCCTGCCCGATCGAAAGCGTGCCCGCGAACCCCTGGTGCTCGCCACTCGACCCGTAGGCGAGCGCGGGCGCGACGACAGCGCCGAGCCGTTCTGCCGCCTCTCGCGCGACCGCCGCGGCGATGTCGGTATCGACCGAGAACGGCAGGTGCGGTCCGTGCTGTTCGGTCGAGCCGAGCGGCACGAGCAGTAGCGGCTCCATCGGCACCGACGGCCAGGCCGCCTCATCGAGTCGCGTCACGACGCCACCGTATCGGGCGGCTGCGACGGCTCAGCGCTCTCGTTCGAAATCGTCGGGCACGTAGATGTCGTCGCGCTCGAGTTCGCTCAACGCGCCGCGGCCGAGGCCGAGCACGGCCGAGTCGATGCCGCCGCGCATGATGTCGAGCACGTTCTCGACGCCGGCCTGCCCGTTGGCCGCGAGGCCCCAGAGGTAGGCGCGCCCAATCATGACGGCCTTCGCCCCGAGCGCCACAGCTTTCACGACGTCGCCGCCGCGCCGAACGCCGCCGTCGAGCACGACCTCGACCTGGTCGCCGACAGCGTCGACAATGCCCGGCAGCATGCGGATCGGCGCCGGAATCGTGTCGAGGTTGTTGCCGCCGTGGTTCGAGACCGAGATGGTCGTCGCACCGATGTCGATGGCCCGCTTGGCGTCGTCGACGCGGCCGATGCCCTTGAGCATGAAGGGGCCGCCCCACTGCTCGCGCAACCATTGCACGTCGTCCCACGTCGGAGGCGGGGTCGACATCCACTCGCCGTACGCCCCGAAGAACGTGGGAGGCTCGCCGCCTGCTCGGGGCTTGAGGTTCGGCGCCTTGAGATCGGGAATCTTGAAGGTCTTCGCGAACGACCACAACCACGGGATGCGCGGCAGCGCGTGCGGGGCGAAGTTCATGGCGGCGCCGAGCGTGAGTCGCTCCGGAATCTGCGGACTGCCCCAGTCACGACCGTTCGAGAACGACCAGTCGAGCGTTGCGATGAGGCCCTTGGCGCCGGCCGCCTTGGCCCGCTCGATGCGGTGGATCATCTCGTCGCGCTCGCCGCTCCAGTAGACCTGGAAGAGAGTGTTGGCGTTCGCCGCGACGACGTCTTCGACCGGCTTCGACGCGAACGAGCTCAAGCCCATGATCGTTCCGCGGTTGGCCGCAGCGCGTGCCACCGCGACCTCGCCCTCGGGGTGCACCGCCTGCACGCCGGTCGGCGAGATGATGACGGGCAGAGAGATGTCGATGCCCATGACCGAGGTCGACAGGTCGCGCACCGCGTGATGATCGGCAATGCGAGCGGCGAACCCCAGCTCGCTGTACGCCGCAATGTTGTCGTCGAGAGAGACGCCTTTCTCCGAGCCGGCGATGAGGGCGGCATAGACGGGACCAGGCAGTCGCTTCTTGGCGCGACGTTGTGCTTCGGCGACGGTCTCGAACCAGGCGTTCCTACTCATCGTGATTTCTCCTTGCAGTCATCGTGGGTGTGATCAAGTCGTGAAGATGCGGGTCAGCGCGGTCGCGACATCGCGGTGGGTGAGCACGGTCTGCATCGCCCCTCGTCCGGCTCGGGTCAGTTCTCGGGCGAGCTCGAGGTCGTGCTCGCCGCTGAGATCCAACACCACATCGAGTCGCGGCAGCCGCGCTGCGATCGGGCGCGGGTCGGGCCCTGCGTTGTGCACGCAGTCGGAGAGCAGCAGCACCCGGGCGTCTTGCGCGGGCCGCTTGCGCAGCTCTTTCGCCGCGAGCTCGAGGGGGAATCCGACATTCGTCAGCCCTCGAGCAGGGATGCTCGTCAGCAAGTCGAGCAGCCGGTCGGAGCTCTGGTGCTGGCCAAAGGTCTGCAGCACGGCCGCGTCTGACCAGAATGCGATGAGCGCCAGGTCGTCGTTCGACAATTCTCCCGCAAGGGCGCCGACGATCGCGGCCGCGGTGCGGATGCGCTCGCCTTTCATCGATCCCGAGACATCGACGACGAGCACGAGTGCCCGGCGCGTGCGCACCCGCTCGCGCACGATGATGTCTTCGTCGTCGGGCACCGGCTTCTCGGCGAGCATCTCGATGGTCTTGTCGAGATCGATCTCGTCGCTGCCGCGCCGGTAGGGCACACTGGCGAACGCCCCCGACCCCCGCTGCGAGCGCGAGTCTTTCTTCGGTCGCGGAATCATGAGACGCGAGGCGATCTGCCGCGCGAGCGCTCGCACCGCGGGGTCGAGCGTGCCCGACGCCTCGATCGGCACGAGTTCGGCGACCTCGTCGGTGAAGCCTTCGGCCGAGCCGCCCGGGCGCTGCTTCGCGTGCCCCGGTCGGCTTCCCGGCCGCGAGCGGAACACCATGCCCGCCCCGCCCTGCCCCGGCTCGAATACCGTCGGCTTCTGGTCGAGCTGCTTCGGGGTGCGCGAGAGCGGCCGCGCAGCCGTCGTCGACCTCTGACCCGAGCGCTTGCGTTGGATGGGCGAATCGAGGTGCAGTTCTCTTCATCCCGGCTTGGCCATCGCCGGCTCGAGCACGAAACGGTCTTCCCAAATCTCGCGGAGCACAGCCTCGGGCGTGATGTCGACGGCCTCATCAATGTGGATGCGACCCGACAGCGCGACAACCATGGCGTCGTAGACGAGCTCGGTGTACCGCTCGTGGTCGGAGCTTGCGATCGAGCGCAGGCCCGCGAGCTGCTCGGCGACGGCGACCAGGTCGATCGCGCCGCGCACGCTCGAACCCTGTCTGATGTACGGATGCTCACGGGTTGCCCGGGTGACCGCGACCGCATCGCCCACGAGCCGGTCTGCGATCGCGGATGTCGGCTTCGCTCGCAATCGCACGATGCTCTCCTCCGCCGGAGCATCCTGATAGTCGACCGACAGTCGATTGAGACGGTCGGTGATCGACGACGACAGCTTTGTCGTACCGACGTTGTCGTAGGGGTTCATCGACGCGATGACCCGGAAGGTTGGCAGCGCCTCGATCATGCCGACGCGCGGTATCGCGAGGCGCCGATCGGCCATCGCCGTCAGCAGCGTGTTGAGGGTGTCGTCGGGGGCGCGGTTGAACTCCTCGATGTAGAGGAACCCGCCCGTCTGCATCGCCTCGGTAAGCGGGCCCGGCACGAAGTTGTCGGGCGAGTAGTCCTCGCGCAGCACGCGCGAAGGGTTGTGGTGCCCGACGAGCTTGGCTGGCGTCAGATCGGCGTTGCCCTCGACGAACATGAGCGGAATGCCCCATTCGTCGGTGATCGCCCGCAACATCGTCGTCTTGCTCGTGCCGGGG